>NZ_JAXOVU010000041.1:0-578 GCF_036663435.1 Halomonas sp. 5021 | reverse complement strand
ACGCACCAGACGCACCCAGATATCATCAAGCGCCTGAACCGCGCACGCGGACATCTGCAAAGCGTGACTCAGATGATAGAGGACAGCCGCGCCTGCCTGGACATTGCTCAGCAGCTGCACGCCGTCGAAAAGGCCATTCAACAGGCCAAAAAAACCTTGGTGCAAGACCATATCGACCACTGCATGGAGGAGGCGATAGGTCCCTTAACGGCGACTCAGCGTGAGCACGTCAGGGATTTTAAGGCCATCGCCCGCTACCTGTGAATGCATCTAAGCCCTCTCATTGAGGAGCGATCTATGATCGGTGTACTCGCCCATCGCGTCTATCGCCATCTCTTTTTCGCTCAGGTCATTGCACTGATTGGCACCGGTCTGAGCACCGTTGCCCTAGCGTTACTGGCTCATGATCTTGCTGGAGGGCAGGCGGGTGTCGTATTAGGCACAGCGCTGGCAATTAAGATGGTCGCCTACGTGGGCATTGCGCCACTGGTGGGTGCTTACGCCTCACGCCTGCCACGACGCATGTTGTTGGTTAGCCTCGACTTGCTGCGTGCAGCCGTGGTTTGCGCACTGCCTTT
>NZ_JAXOVU010000040.1:0-630 GCF_036663435.1 Halomonas sp. 5021 | reverse complement strand
GTCGTCTTCTACGGCCTCTAACCGGTTGATAAGGCGCTTGAGCTCTCTCACCTCAGTTGGTTCTGGCTGCCACGGTTTAGGGTTGCGTTCGATCCCATAGCGGGCGAGCATCATGCTGTCTTTACGGTCTGTCTTACTGCGAACGCCCATTCCCTTGGCGTGATGGCGCACCTGGGCAGGATTCAGTACGTACACGGTGACGCCCATGTCATGCAGCCAGTATGCTAAGGGTTCATGATAGATACTGGTGGCTTCCAGAAAGACATGCAGGTTGCTGATATCTTCGCCGGTCTGCCTGACAAGCCAGTCGAGCAAACCTGGGTAGTCCTGATGGCGGTTGGGGAATACTTTCGTTTTCACCTTGCTCTTACTCAGATCCCGCACCCACAGGCAATCAAGTTTCTGTTTGCTAACATCAATGCCGATATATGCCATCTCGTTGTCTCGCCTTGTTCGTACAGCCTCTTTCGTCGTGCGAAGGGCTTTGGATACCGTCCAAATTTACGAGATAAGAAACCAGAAAGGGCCCATCTACGAAGCAGGGTCAATGCCCATCAGGAGCCCAACGGGTTACCCTTCTGGCCAGAGAGAATGGTAGCTAATCATTCCCTCTTGAGAGACACAAGGAGC
>NZ_JAXOVU010000039.1:0-768 GCF_036663435.1 Halomonas sp. 5021 | reverse complement strand
CTGCTTAGCCCGATGGTGGCAGCCGCATTGCTGATGGTGATGAGTTTTGATGTCCTGTTTGTACTCAACGCCCTGGCGTTCGTGATCTCAGCTTCCTTGGCTATATCTGTGATGTTGCCTGAGTCACAACCACTAGAAGAAATTCCCGGCGTTTGGCGTCGCGTTTCTCACGGCTTACGGATTTATCTAAAAACACCTCGTCTGAGGGGGCTGTTGGCATTGAACTTGGCGGTCTCAGCCGCCGGAGCGATGCAGATCGTCAATACGGTCGTGCTTGTGCGCTCTATGTTGGGACTTGGCGAGAAAGAAGTAGCTTTGGCCTTTTCTGCCGCAGGCGGGGGCTCCATGCTGGTGGCCTTACTGCTACCCAAGATACTGGACCGAGTGACAGAAAGACCAGTCATGCTGCTAGGTGGCGTTATGATGGCACTCAGTCTCTACCTGGGCTGGCTGGGACCATCGTTTGCGGGGCTTGTCGGGCTATGGTTACTGATGGGCGCAGGGGCTTCATTAATCATGACGCCCACCGGTCGCTTGCTTAAGCGCTCATGCCAGCCGGAAGATCGTCCTGCGCTGTTTGCTGCCCAGTTTTCGTTGTCACACAGCTGTTGGCTGCTCACTTATCCGTTGGCTGGCTGGGGGTGAACCTGGGACTGACGGAAACGTTCGTTTTGCTCGGGACATTGGCTTTAACCGCGACAGGGCTTGCGATGCTTGCTTGGCCTCGTCGTGACCCAAGAGAGATTGCGCATGAGCACTCGCCTATAG
>NZ_JAXOVU010000038.1:0-806 GCF_036663435.1 Halomonas sp. 5021 | reverse complement strand
AATTCCCCTTGATCAGAAGGGGGACGCTGCCGGATTAATCTGTATACCTGCACTCCACGCCACTGAGGTATGCCGCATTGCACTTTCGTCCCTGGCAGTGGTCGTCTCTTTCATATACCCGGGAGTGATTTCCGTCTTACGGTAATCCATTGTACTGCCGGACCACCGACTGTGAGCCACTCCGGCCATGGCGTACGCACTGACCTGCTTACTGATTTGTAAAACCGGTCCGGCCATCACGCTCACATAACGTCCACGCAGGCTCTCATAGTGAAACGTATCCTCCCCGGTCATCACTGTGCTGCTCTTTTTCGACGCGGCGAACCCCAGGGAAGCCATCACCCCCACACTGTCCGTCAGCTCATAACGGTACTTCACGTTAATCCCTTTCAGATGACTCACACCGGTATCCCCGCCCGACAACGACGGCAATGTACCCGGTTTCACTTGAAAATAGCCCACCGTAAACGTACCATGTCCACCTTCCGCACGGGCCGGAGTGACTGTCACCGCAAGTGCGGCAAAGACAGCAACGGCAATACACACATTACGCATCGTTCACCTCTCACTGTTTTATAATAAAACGCCCGTTCCCGGACGAACCTCTGTAACACACTCAGACCACGCTGATGCCCAGCGCCTGTTTCTTAATCACCATAACCTGCACATCGCTGGCAAACGTATACGGCGGAATATCTGCCGAATGCCGTGTGGACGTAAGCGTGAACGTCAGGATCACGTTTCCCCGACCCGCTGGCATGTCAACAATACGGGAGAACACCTGTCCCTTCAGTAGAAGGGGAATT
>NZ_JAXOVU010000037.1:0-952 GCF_036663435.1 Halomonas sp. 5021 | reverse complement strand
GAAGTCACAAAGTGAATATCGGCCGCAAGGGGTATAAATCCTCCTTGCAGCTGGTATCGAGAGACGGTATCTACGAAAACCTGCTGCGTGCCCCCGTAGGAACCAGACTTGTCGGGCGATAGCCTTCGATGGCTTGATCATTGCTGATCGCTCAATGAACTGGGCTTCGAACCTCATTATCCGGCCGGGGGTTATGCCGCTGGTTTTTCGTGTGGGCGTGCTGTGAGATCGACACCCAGTGCACGCGTTACGGCGAGCATGGTTTTAAGTGTGGGATTACCTTGCTCGCTGAATGAGCGGTAAAGCTGCTCACGTGAGAGACCTGTTTCACGGGCTAGTTCTGTCATGCCCTTGGCGCGTGCAATCACCCCCATCGCTTTTGCGATGTAAGCTGAATCGCCGGTTTCTAGGGCATCCGCGAGAAACACGGCAATCGCTTCCTCACTCTCCAAGGCCGCTGCTGGGTCGTACTCATAGATTTTGTCGGTCATGACGCCTCCCACTCTAATGCTAACCGGTACGCAGTTTCGATATCGCTTTGCTGGGTACTCTTATCGCCACCAGATAATAGAATGATGACTTCGTTGCCCCGTTGCTTGAAGTAAATACGATATCCGGGACCATGGTGGATACGTAGCTCGCTGATTCCATGCCCAACGGGTTTCACATCGCCCGGTAAACCATTTGCCAACCGAAAGACACGTGCCGCAATCAATGCTTTAGCACGTTGATCGCGGAGTTTCCGCTCCCACTTTCGGTAAGTATCCGTTTGTTTAATATCAAGCATCGCTTTACTGTAGTTTTTGGACTACTTAGACGCAAGATAATTCAAGAGTCTTTGTGGGGGTATCATTGCTGATCGCTCAATGAATTGAGCTCCTTGTGTCTCTCAAGAGGGAATGATTAGCTACCATTCTCTCTGGCCAGAAGGGTAACCCGTTGGGCTCCTGAT
>NZ_JAXOVU010000036.1:0-1000 GCF_036663435.1 Halomonas sp. 5021 | reverse complement strand
TCCTTGTCGGGTAAGTTCCGACCTGCACGAATGGCGTAATGATGGCCACGCTGTCTCCACCCGAGACTCAGTGAAATTGAAATCGCCGTGAAGATGCGGTGTACCCGCGGCTAGACGGAAAGACCCCGTGAACCTTTACTATAGCTTCACACTGGACGCTGATGTTGCCTGTGTAGGATAGCTGGGAGGCTTAGAAACCCGGACGCCAGTTCGGGTGGAGCCAGCCTTGAAATACCAGCCTGGCATCATTGGCGTTCTCACTCAGGTCCGTTATCCGGATCGAGGACAGTGTGTGGTGGGTAGTTTGACTGGGGCGGTCTCCTCCCAAAGCGTAACGGAGGAGCACGAAGGTACCCTCAGCACGGTCGGACATCGTGCAATGAGTGCAAGAGCATAAGGGTGCTTGACTGCGAGACAGACACGTCGAGCAGGTGCGAAAGCAGGTTCTAGTGATCCGGTGGTTCTGTATGGAAGGGCCATCGCTCAACGGATAAAAGGTACTCCGGGGATAACAGGCTGATACCGCCCAAGAGTTCACATCGACGGCGGTGTTTGGCACCTCGATGTCGGCTCATCACATCCTGGGGCTGAAGTCGGTCCCAAGGGTATGGCTGTTCGCCATTTAAAGTGGTACGCGAGCTGGGTTTAGAACGTCGTGAGACAGTTCGGTCCCTATCTGCCGTGGGCGTTGGATGTTTGAGAAGGGCTGCTCCTAGTACGAGAGGACCGGAGTGGACGCACCTCTGGTGTTCCGGTTGTCACGCCAGTGGCATTGCCGGGTAGCTATGTGCGGACGGGATAACCGCTGAAAGCATCTAAGCGGGAAGCCCCCTTCAAGATGAGACATCCCTGAGGCCTAGAGCCTCCTGAAGGGCCCAGCGAGACCAGCTGGTTGATAGGCACGGTGTGGACGCGCTGCAAGGCGTTGAGCTAACGTGTACTAATGGCCCGTGAGGCTTGACCCTATAACACCCAAGGGGTCTGGTCGTGATGATAACGA
>NZ_JAXOVU010000035.1:0-1076 GCF_036663435.1 Halomonas sp. 5021 | reverse complement strand
CCATACCTACCGCTGTTGTGGAGTCCCTATTCTGGCCCAGCTCAGGAGACAAATTCCACACCCAACGTCGAAGAGCCTCATTTTTATTGTTAAGTGAAAGCATACTAATATTACCGTCATTTAAATATCGTTAGAGCCAACTAGCATATGGCAATGAATATCATAACCATCGCGTTTTAAAAGAAAATAAAATACATTCAACTATCAATGTCACCTGAAAAATAAACCTAATTTTTCAATAAGCTCATCAAGAGCCACATGGGCTCGTCATATTCTCATATAGTTATATATAGTCAGTAATTTTTAACCGCTATTCGTCACCAGCCCTTCAGCCTTCAAATGCAATGGGTGCCGTTGCTGTCACCAAGGCACTTCTGACTGCATGGTGATGGGAAATCGCTTTATATCAGAGAGTTAGCACCATGGATTAATATTTTTTGTCCAACTAAGTACAAAGAAGTTTAATTTAAAAAATACGCTTGATTCACTCTATCATGCTGCTAATCTTGCTAGCGTTAGCAACATTAGCAGAGATGATGGAGGTATAAAGGTGGAAAATGACAAGCTTAGCTCAGGATGCTCGTACACAAGAGACTCCGGCCTTCGGAACCATGAATGGCCAATTCTCGATGAAAATTCAGTATTTGAAGGCGCTGTGGTAGAGATATCACGGTCTCTTGAAATTTCGTATGAAATGGCTTTATTGACAGCCTTATCTGCCATGTCATCCGCCTGCCAAGGTATTGCCAATGTAGAGTTACCGACAGGATATCGTGTTCCCTTATCACTTTATATCCTGATAATTGCTCTAAGCGGTGAACGTAAAACTGCTGTCGAGAATGCGTTTTTCCTTGAAATTAAAAAAATTGAACGTGAACTTTTGGATAAACATCAGAAAGATATTGAAGACTATAAACGGCGAATTCATAACTGGTCTTTACATGAAAGAGAGCTCGGAAAGCTTCTCGCTAGAGCGGCTAGCAAATGTGAAGAAACTAAGGAAGGTCTGAATAACTGCCGATTATCGCCAATCGCGGTTTGAGTCGACAAAAAATCAAAGATTCAGACACGCTTCT
>NZ_JAXOVU010000034.1:0-1156 GCF_036663435.1 Halomonas sp. 5021 | reverse complement strand
GGAGACTCTGAATAAGTCTCCGAAATCAGCGATAATACGGCCATCGTCAACTGCCTAGGATTCATTACCGCATGGATCAGATCACTTTCTCCGAAGCCGAGTACCAGAACAAGAAGCGAAAGACCCGCCGAGAGCTCTTTCTGGAACGCATGGACAACTTGATTCCCTGGAAGCGGTTGGAGAAAAAAGTCGCCCGCTATTACCCCAAAGGCCAGACGGGACGGCCGCCGTATCCGTTGCCCACGATGCTACGCGTTCACTTCATGCAGTTGTTCTATAACCTGAGCGATCCGGCCATGGAGGATGCGTTGTACGAAATTGAATCCATGCGGCATTTTGCTGGTTTGAAGCTGGACCGCTTGCCGGACGAAACCACCATTCTCAAGTTCCGCCATTTCCTTGAACGCCACGGCCTTGGCGAGGCACTTTTTAAGGAGGTAAATAAGCATCTAGAGCAACAGGGCCTGATGCTGCGCGAAGGCAGTATTGTGGATGCCACCATTATTTCAGCGCCAAGTTCCACCAAGAACGAAAGCGGCCAGCGCGACCCAGACATGCGCCAGACCAAAAAAGGCAACGCTTGGCACTTCGGCATGAAAATGCACATTGGTGTCGACGATAAACTCGGATTGATTCACAGCATCGATACCACGGCTGCCAATGTTCACGACATTGTGCCTGCCGATAAGCTACTCCATGGTGAAGAGCAACGGGTCTTTGGTGATGCCGGTTACCTTGGTATTCAAAAGCGGAATGAGCACAAGCACCGCAACAGCGTCTCTTGGTATATAGCCAAACGGCCGGGCACCCGTAAGCAATTGGATGCCCACCAGCAGAAAGTCGAAAAAATTAAAGCCAGTATCCGTGCCAAGGTGGAGCACCCTTTCCGGTACATCAAACAAGTCTTTGGCTACAGCAAGGTCCGCTATCGCGGCCTCGCCAAGAACACACACCGTCTGTACTTGCTGGCGGCGTTCAGCAACCTGCTGATCGGTGATAAATACCAACTGGCGTAGGGCCAGTGCGCCCGTTTTCCGCCTAAAAGGCGGGAAACGGGCAAAAAACACACACATAACGGGAGAAGCGTGTCTGAATCTTTGATTTTTTGTCGACTCAAACCGCGATTGGCGATAATCGGCAGTTATTCAGACCTTCC
>NZ_JAXOVU010000033.1:0-1349 GCF_036663435.1 Halomonas sp. 5021 | reverse complement strand
GGTTCTTCGTCACTTCATGTGGATTTGGCCTGATCGAACAGGCGGCCCACCGGGCTGCCAATCAGGTAGATCATGGCGATGAAGTTGGCCTCGTTCCGGTAGCCACGTGCACGTGACCGAGCCGCCTGAAACAGGCCGTTCATCCCTTCCAGTCTTGCGTTCGTCAGTCCCGAGTGCCAGCGCCTGACCACTGCTTCCACGTGCCGCTCAAGCGTTGCCAGGGCCTTCCCCATCGGCTTCAGTAGCGGTTTTTTAGACACCGCCGCCTGCATGACCTTCAGGTAATTTGTGATGCGCCATCGAGCCGCTCTGGGCGTCGGGGCCTTCTGGATCCAGCGTAGCTTTTCCTTGATTATCCAGGCATCGGCAGTGGCGCTCTGATCGGCTACCAACGCCTGGAGCGCCGCCAGCTGTTTGGGTGTCAGGTTCTCGTTTTCCAGGTTTTTCAGTAGTGCCCAGCGCAGCGACTTGGGGTGTTCCTGCTCGCGGCGCTCTTTCTTGCGTACCTCCTCCAGCCGCTTGGTGAAGGTCTGCACGATATGGAACCAGTCGACCGTGACCTCGGCCTTGGGAAGGTACTCGGTCACCCCGCTGAGGAAGGCTGGCGACATGTCGCAGACGACCTCGACCACATTGGTCGTATCGCCGCCATGGGTCGCCAGGAAGGCGCTGAAAGCCTTGATGGCGTCCTTGCCGCAGCCTGGGACGGCGAAGACCACTGGTTCCTGCTTGCGCTGCATGTCGAGGAACACCGTGACGTAGCGATGACCGCGCCGGGACGCGGTTTCGTCCACACCGACAGTCGCCACATTGGACAAATCCAGCTCCCTCAACATGCGGCCCACGTAGTAATGCACAATGCGCCATAGTCGCTTGTCGGACATCTCCAACTGCCGTGAGACGGCCAGCACCGGCATCTCCTTGACCAGCGACATGGCCGCTTGCTCGAACAGCAGGGTGAAGTCGCTGCCCGGCCGTGCCCAGGGCACCTCAATACGTTTGACACCATGCTCAGGACACTTCGTGCGAGGCACGCGAGCATGCAGGTAGCAGTGGTGCTGGAAGAAGTTCAGATGTCGCCAGGTTTTGTCGGCAAAGTCGTGAGCTTGGCAGGTCTTACCGCACGCCGGACAGGGATACAGACTGCCTCGCTCCGCCTCGACATAGAGATCCAGACGGTGGGGCGACACGGAGGTATCCAGGTGCTGGTCCTTGAGAATCCAGGGCGCTTCCAGGCCCAGGCCGAGAGTTAGAATCTGGGTGCCGTCCATGCCATACCTACCGCTGTTGTGGAGTCCCTATTCTGGCCCAGCTCAGGAGACAAATTCCACACCCAACGTCGAAGAGCC
>NZ_JAXOVU010000032.1:0-1360 GCF_036663435.1 Halomonas sp. 5021 | reverse complement strand
GCCATGATCTACCTGATTGGCAGCCCGGTGGGCCGCCTGTTCGATCAGGCCAAATCCACATGAAGTGACGAAGAACCAAAAATGATATCGGTTGGGGGAGCCCTGAAAGCTGTTAACTTGATACCTTACCAATAGAAGAAGCGTCAGTAGTACAACGTGTTTTGCCATTAAACTAAATCATACATGCGCTCTGTCCGTTAGGCCACTCCTTGTGAGTAAGGTAGGTCGCGCTAAGTGACGGGCAATAAATCGACGTTATCTGATTCTCTTATCATCACTACGTTCAAGCTGCGGGCATAAGCATGGCATTCAAGCCATGGGCATTCTCGTGGGCGTGCAATTAGGAGTTATATCGTGAATATCTCTATGTACCACGTTGGCCAACATTTGCGTAAATGCCATCCTGACAATCCCTGCCTGAAACTGTGGTGGGAAGGGTACTATCAAAGTATGTGGGTACAAACGCAGAAAGGACCGCTGATCGAAAATTACCTAGCGAAATTGTTCGATGTAATGAATAGATCTCGTCAGGACTGCAATCGGATCCTCGCTATTCGCATTGACCTACGCTTTCCAAACGGTATGTATGCAGGCCTACTCGATTATAAAAATTCTGCTTTGAGTGCCTTTCAAACTTTTTTCCAACGTGAGCTGGACCGAGCAGGTACCAAGTATCCACACAAATTTCGCTGTGTGTGGTGTTGTGAGCAAGATACCAGCATCAACCCTCATTACCACCTTTTGCTGTTACTAAACGGTGATGCCTACAACGGCCTAGGTTACATAGGTAGAACTCAAAGCAGTGATTACGGATATGAAAACCTTTTCCATCGTATCGTCAGATCATGGGCTCGGGCTATCAATCACCCACAGGAGTGTATGGAAGGTCTTGTGCAAGTACCGCGGAAGCCCGTTACTAACGAACTGGCTACATGGTTTTTTCACAGGCAAGATCAATTCACTTTTGAACAGGTGTTTGGGGCTGCAAGCTATCTCTGTAAGGCATACTCTAAACCTATAGGTCAAGGGGTCAATTGCTTTGATAGCAGCCGCTTATAAGACATAAAACGGCATCCGCATGCTTCTTGACAACATACATCAGACCTCCAGCCTAGGCCTAGTGGAGGCTAAAAAGTAATCGTAAAAGTTTTAGCTTCACTATGGATAGAGGGTCAGTATTTTGCGGATGGAGTCTTTTTGTTTGAATAAAAATTCAATAAGCTATTGTTTTTATGGTTGAAATTAGCGGTGACAGGATATTTCTGATTTAAGAAACATTATTTGGCTCTTCGACGTTGGGTGTGGAATTTGTCTCCTGAGCTGGGCCAGAATAGGGACTCCACAACAGCGGTAGGTATGG
>NZ_JAXOVU010000031.1:0-1628 GCF_036663435.1 Halomonas sp. 5021 | reverse complement strand
TGATGCATCGTTTAAGGAGGTGATCCAGCCGCAGGTTCCCCTACGGCTACCTTGTTACGACTTCACCCCAGTCATGAACCACACCGTGGTGATCGCCCTCCAAAGTTAGGCTAACCACTTCTGGTGCAGTCCACTCCCATGGTGTGACGGGCGGTGTGTACAAGGCCCGGGAACGTATTCACCGTGCCATTCTGATGCACGATTACTAGCGATTCCGACTTCACGGAGTCGAGTTGCAGACTCCGATCCGGACTGAGACCGGCTTTAAGGGATTCGCTGACTCTCGCGAGCTCGCAGCCCTTTGTACCGGCCATTGTAGCACGTGTGTAGCCCTACCCGTAAGGGCCATGATGACTTGACGTCGTCCCCACCTTCCTCCGGTTTGTCACCGGCAGTCTCCCTAGAGTTCCCGACCGAATCGCTGGCAAATAGGGACAAGGGTTGCGCTCGTTACGGGACTTAACCCAACATTTCACAACACGAGCTGACGACAGCCATGCAGCACCTGTCTCTGCGCTCCCGAAGGCACCAAGTGATCTCTCACAAGTTCGCAGGATGTCAAGGGTAGGTAAGGTTCTTCGCGTTGCATCGAATTAAACCACATGCTCCACCGCTTGTGCGGGCCCCCGTCAATTCATTTGAGTTTTAACCTTGCGGCCGTACTCCCCAGGCGGTCGACTTATCGCGTTAACTTCGCCACAAAGTGCGCTAGGCACCCAACGGCTGGTCGACATCGTTTACGGCGTGGACTACCAGGGTATCTAATCCTGTTTGCTACCCACGCTTTCGCACCTCAGTGTCAGTGTCAGTCCAGAAGGCCGCCTTCGCCACTGGTATTCCTCCCGATCTCTACGCATTTCACCGCTACACCGGGAATTCTACCTTCCTCTCCTGCACTCTAGCCTAATAGTTCCGGATGCCGTTCCCAGGTTGAGCCCGGGGCTTTCACAACCGGCTTATCAAGCCACCTACGCGCGCTTTACGCCCAGTAATTCCGATTAACGCTTGCACCCTCCGTATTACCGCGGCTGCTGGCACGGAGTTAGCCGGTGCTTCTTCTGCGAGTGATGTCTTTCCTGCCGGGTATTAACCGACAGGCGTTCTTCCTCGCTGAAAGTGCTTTACAACCCGAGGGCCTTCTTCACACACGCGGCATGGCTGGATCAGGGTTGCCCCCATTGTCCAATATTCCCCACTGCTGCCTCCCGTAGGAGTTCGGGCCGTGTCTCAGTCCCGATGTGGCTGATCATCCTCTCAGACCAGCTACGGATCGTCGCCTTGGTGAGCCATTACCTCACCAACCAGCTAATCCGGCATAGGCTCATCCAATAGCGGGAGCCAAAGCCCCCTTTCTCCCGTAGGACGTATGCGGTATTAGCCTGGGTTTCCCCAGGTTATCCCCCACTACCGGGTAGATTCCTATGCGTTACTCACCCGTCCGCCGCTCGTCAGCATCCAGCAAGCTGGACCTGTTACCGCTCGACTTGCATGTGTTAGGCCTGCCGCCAGCGTTCAATCTGAGCCATGATCAAACTCTTCAGTTTACAATCATTGTGATCCTTACTTGTCACTCGAAAGTAACAAAAGCGGATCAAACTTGGCTCAAGGTTTTCAAACGTTCTCTCAAG
>NZ_JAXOVU010000030.1:0-1940 GCF_036663435.1 Halomonas sp. 5021 | reverse complement strand
TGAACAGGTCGCCCGCCGGGGCCGATTCGCCGTAGGTGGTCATGCCGATCACCCGGCCATCCAGGCCCACGTACTTGTACCAGTAGTCCGCATGCCCGGCTTCGATGGCGATACGCTTGGTGACCGCCTTGGGCAGTACGCTTTCACGGTATTCGGCATCCTGGCCGTTAAAACGGTAGGCCGAGGGCATGGACACCACGCGTACGGCCTTGCCCTGCTGCTCGAGCTCGGCGGCGGCGTCCATCGCCAACGACACTTCTGAGCCGGTGGCAATCAGAATCAGCTCGGGCGTGCCTTCACTGTCCTTGAGAACAGGGTCTTTAAGCACGTACGCCCCGTTTTGAATCGACGCCAGCTGTGCCTTGGTGCGCTGCTGATGGGGCAGGCCCTGACGCGAGAGAACCAGCGCGGTGGGGCCGGAGTGGCGTTTGAGGGCGGCGTCCCAGGCCGCCACGGTTTCCACCGCATCGCAGGGGCGCCAGGTATTCAGGTTCGGCGTGGTGCGCAGGCTGGTCAGCTGCTCGATTGGTTGGTGGGTCGGGCCATCTTCGCCAAGGCCGATGGAGTCATGGGTGAAGACGTAAATCGCCTGTTGCCCCATCAGCGATGCCATGCGCACTGAATTACGCATGTACTCCATGAAAATCAGGAAGGTCGCCCCGAACGGCACAAAGCCGCCGTGCAGGCCAATCCCGTTCATGACCGCGCCCATGCCAAACTCGCGCACGCCATAGTGCAGGTAGTTGCCACTGGCGTCTTCCGGCGTGATCGCTTTGGCGCCGTTCCAGAACGTCAGGTTCGATGGGGCCAGGTCGGCACTGCCGCCCAATAGCTCCGGCATCTGCGGGCCAATCACGTTCAACGTTTCAAAGGAGGCCTTGCGTGAGGCAATGCTGTCGCCCTTTTCCTGGGCTTGCTCAAGCAGCGCTTCGGTGGGCAGCTCCGCAGGCAGCTGCGCCTTCATACGGCGCTGGAACTCGCGTGCTTCGGCGGGGAACGCCTCCGCATAGCGGTCAAACCGGGCATTCCATGCCTGCTGGTGCGCGCGGCCGGCTTCGCGGGCATCCCAGGCTGAATAGATTGGCTCTGGAACATGGAAGGGTGCATGGGGCCAGCCCAGTTGCTCGCGGGCGGCCGCCACTTCGTCATCCCCCAATGCCGCCCCATGGGCTTCTTCCTTGCCCTGCTTGTTAGGGGCACCAAAGCCGATGATGGTTTTGCAGATAATCAGGCTGGGTTTGTCATCGTGGCTTTTGGCCAGTTCAATGGCCGCGTTGACCTCGTCCGGGTTGTGGCCGTCAACCGTCGGCACCACGTGCCAGCCGTACGCCTCAAAACGTTTCGCCGTATCGTCGGTAAACCAGCCTTTCACTTCGCCGTCGATGGAGATGCCGTTATCGTCATACACCGCAATCAGTTTGCCGAGCTGCTGGGTGCCCGCCAGCGACGCCGCTTCGTGGGAAATGCCCTCCATCAGGCAGCCGTCACCCAGGAAGCACCAGGTGTGGTGGTCGACGATGGTGTGGCCAGGGCGGTTGAACTGCGCCGCCAGGGTTTTTTCGGCGATGGCAAAGCCCACGGCGTTGGCAAAGCCCTGCCCCAACGGGCCGGTGGTGGTTTCAATGCCCGGTGCGTAGCCGTATTCCGGGTGCCCGGCGGTCGGCGAGTGCAACTGGCGGAAATTCTGCAGTTGTTCCAGGCTGAGCTCATAACCGGTCAGGTGCAGCAGCGAATAGAGCAGCATGGAGCCGTGTCCGTTGGACAGCACGAACCGATCACGATCGGCCCATTTCGGGTCTTCGGGGTTGTGCTTGAGGTGGTCATTCCACAGCACTTCGGCAATATCCGCCATCCCCATGGGCGCGCCCGGATGGCCGGACTTGGCCTTCTGGACGGCATCCATGGAAAGGGCGCGAATGGCATTGGCCAGCTCAAAACGG
>NZ_JAXOVU010000029.1:0-2361 GCF_036663435.1 Halomonas sp. 5021 | reverse complement strand
TCATGACTGGGGTGAAGTCGTAACAAGGTAGCCGTAGGGGAACCTGCGGCTGGATCACCTCCTTAAACGATGCATCATCCTCGCGGTAAGCGCTCACAATGAATTACCTGATCAGATAGCTGTTGATACGCAGTGATAAGCGTTTTCTTCACGTTAAAAAAGAGAAAAGACCTTTTTTCCTTTTAATGTGAACAAAGCATCCGCTTATCACTGCGCATAGCAGTCGCTCTTTAACAATGTATATCATGCTGACATGAACGTTTTTTAAGACGTTCATACGTAATTGTTTTGTGATACGTCTCAAGCGTATCCGGCAATCGTTATCATTGCGAGACACCAGACCCCTTCGGGTTATAGGGTCAAGCAATGAAGCGCACACGGTGGATGCCTAGGCAGCCAGAGGCGATGAAAGACGTGGAAGCCTGCGATAAGGCTCGGCGAGGTGGCAAACAACCTGTGACCCGGGCATTTCTGAATGGGGAAACCCACTCATCATCAGATGAGTATCCCCCACTGAATATATAGGTGGGGGAGGCGAACCAGGGGAACTGAAACATCTAAGTACCCTGAGGAAAAGAAATCAACCGAGATTCCCCCAGTAGCGGCGAGCGAACGGGGACCAGCCCTTAAGCATGAGACTGACTAGCCGAACACGTTGGGAAGCGTGGCCGTAGCGGGTGATAGCCCCGTAGTCGAAAGTCTGATCATGTGAAATCGAGTAGGTCGGGGCACGAGAAACCTTGACTGAAGACGGGGGGACCATCCTCCAAGGCTAAATACTCCTGGCTGACCGATAGTGAACCAGTACCGTGAGGGAAAGGCGAAAAGAACCCCGGAGAGGGGAGTGAAATAGATCCTGAAACCGTGTGCGTACAAGCAGTAGGAGCAGACTTGTTCTGTGACTGCGTACCTTTTGTATAATGGGTCAGCGACTTATATTCAGTGGCGAGGTTAACCGTATAGGGGAGCCGTAGGGAAACCGAGTCTTAACTGGGCGACACAGTCGCTGGATATAGACCCGAAACCGAGCGATCTATCCATGAGCAGGTTGAAGATTGAGTAACATCAATTGGAGGACCGAACCAGGATCTGTTGAAAAAGATTTGGATGACTTGTGGATCGGAGTGAAAGGCTAATCAAGCTCGGAGATAGCTGGTTCTCCTCGAAAGCTATTTAGGTAGCGCCTCACGTATCACCGCCGGGGGTAGAGCACTGTTTCGGCTAGGGGGTCATCCCGACTTACCAACCCGAGGCAAACTCCGAATACCGGTGAGTGCGAGCGTGGGAGACACACAGCGGGTGCTAACGTCCGTTGTGAAAAGGGAAACAACCCAGACCGTCAGCTAAGGTCCCGAAATCCTGGTTAAGTGGGAAACGATGTGGGAAGGCTCAGACAGCTAGGAGGTTGGCTTAGAAGCAGCCATCCTTTAAAGAAAGCGTAATAGCTCACTAGTCGAGTCGGCCTGCGCGGAAGATGTAACGGGGCTAAACCAGGTACCGAAGCTACGGGTTCACACTTAGGTGTGAGCGGTAGAGGAGCGTCGTGTACGCCGATGAAGGTGAATTGAGAAGTTCGCTGGAGGTATCACGAGTGCGAATGCTGACATGAGTAACGATAAAGGGAGTGAAAAACTCCCTCGCCGGAAGACCAAGGGTTTCTGTTCGACGCTAATCGGAGCAGAGTGAGTCGGCCCCTAAGGCGAGGCCGAAAGGCGTAGTCGATGGGAAACGGGTCAATATTCCCGTACCGGACATGATTGCGATGGGGGGACGAAGAAGGCTAGGTGAGCCAGGCGTTGGTAGTCCTGGTGAAAGTCGGTAGGCTGAGGGCTCAGGTAAATCCGGGCGCTCAAGGCCGAGAGACGAGACGAAGACACCACGGTGTTGAAGTCATCGATGCCACGCTTCCAGGAAAAGCCTCTAAGCTTCAGATCATGTGCGACCGTACCCCAAACCGACACAGGTGGTCAGGGTGAGAATCCCAAGGCGCTTGAGAGAACTCGGGTGAAGGAACTAGGCAAAATGGTGCCGTAACTTCGGGAGAAGGCACGCCGGCGTATTGTGAGAGCCCTCGCGGCTTCAGCGAGAACCGGTCGAAGATACCAGGTGGCTGCAACTGTTTAGTAAAAACACAGCACTCTGCTAACGCGTAAGCGGACGTATAGGGTGTGACGCCTGCCCGGTGCCGGAAGGTTAAGTGATGGTGTTAGCCGTAAGGCGAAGCTCTTGATCGAAGCCCCGGTAAACGGCGGCCGTAACTATAACGGTCCTAAGGTAGCGAAATTCCTTGTCGGGTAAGTTCCGACCTGCACGAATGGCGTAATGATGGCCACGCTGTCTCCACCCGAGACTCAGTGAAAT
>NZ_JAXOVU010000028.1:0-3050 GCF_036663435.1 Halomonas sp. 5021 | reverse complement strand
GCGGTGTGGCTAAGCTTGCGTACATGGCGCGTGGGCGCAGTGCCCCCGGCACGGCTGTGGTACGTGCGCTCGCCGAGGCTTGCCAGCACCTGTGGGTCGTCGGCGAAGATCAGCCGATGACTATCCTCATCAAATTCATGGAAATAGAAAAGTCCCTCTTCCGAGGCCAGGCGCTCGATAAAGGCGAGATCCGTCTCGCGGTACTGCACGCAGTACTCGCGCTCGGGAAGCTCGCGGGTGACCGCAAAGGCCACGTCGCGGATGCCGCGCTCGTCGCAGAAGGTATTGATGATGGTGAGCGGGTCGACCTTCTGAAAGATGCGCGAGTTCTGGCGCAGCGAGAGCCGCCAGAGCGCCGGGCGCAGTACCAGGGAGTAGAAGGTACGTCGGTGGCCGCGGTCGCCGCGGCCAAATTCAGCGACAATCCCATGCACCCGGCGCAGCGGTTTGCCGTCCTGCCAGATGGTCAGGGTGGCTTCGCGATCCAGGAGGTCGGCGGCGTCCAGGCTGCCATCGCGGCTGGCCAGGTTGAGCGCCAGTTCGAAAGGCTGGGAGAGCGCCTCGCGGTGGGTGAAGTCGATCACCGCGATATCGTTAATGCCGGGTAACGTTAGTGTGAACTGCAGACCTGCCTCCGCCCCCATCCTTTCCGACATCATGCCGCTCCCTGGATCGTTATCTGCTAATGAGAAACGATCAGGGTAGCGAGACTTGCGGGCGGAACAACCCCTTTACGGCACGAAGAGCTAATGTCTTACAAAGCTTTAAGAAATATCTTACAAAATTGCGGGCTAGTTGATGAATAGTCAAAACCGCAAGTGGAAGTCACCATCGCGCATTTGTTGAAGCAGTGAGGGGGGGTTGGCGCGTTATCCGTTGGGCGATCAGGAAGGATCAAGGCGCCTTGGGTGATCGCTGGTAGATGGGCTGATCGCTCGACAAAGTTGAGTTCCCACAGGGGCTGGAGATTACGCGGCGTGGCTGCGCAACAACGGCCAGGCGCCTTGTTTGGATGCTTCTAAAATCACAACTTCAACAATGGTGCCATCTTCTGCGTAACTAATATGCGTATTCCAATCTTGCGACACCTCTTTCGAGATTGGCTTGTCGGAGAGATGCACGACTAAAATGTCATCCGTTTCGTCATAGGTGGTTCGCATGTTTAACCCTCCCACTGAAAATGGTGCATAACGGTTTTAACTATGAGCTTATCTTCTAGCACAACGGCAGCGCATACCAAGTTGTCATTCCGTGACGAGAACATTTTAGCTATCCAGAAACGGCTATCATCTTTATATCGAATCTGCCCTGTTTCGAGTAGCGCTCTCAATTGTTCTTCACTAATAGCGCGCTGCGTCATACGCTCTCGTGCATGTCGAGTTACATGAACATCCATGTCAAATCGATGACAATGCATCCAACAGCCCCCACAAGAATACTCCTTTAGGCTAGCACGAAAGTA
This sequence comes from Halomonas sp. 5021, assembly GCF_036663435.1. NCBI lineage: Bacteria > Pseudomonadati > Pseudomonadota > Gammaproteobacteria > Oceanospirillales > Halomonadaceae > Halomonas > Halomonas sp. 5021. The sequence continues at coordinate 1,588 of NZ_JAXOVU010000028.1, read as the reverse complement.
CCGCCGTGCATTATACCTACAGGCAACCTGATCGCCCGACAAGTCGGGCGATCAGGATCGGTCAAGCCACTTCGTTTAATTACTTATACACGGGGAACTTGTTGCATACCGCGGCGGCCTTATCCAGCACCTCGGCTTCGATGGCGGCAGTGTCGTCGCCGCTGGCGAGGACGTCGAGGATGTCGCAGATCCAGCTGGCCAGGTCGCTGCACTCTTTTTCACCGAAGCCGCGGGTCGTGACGGCGGGGGTGCCGATGCGCAGGCCGGAGGTGACGAACGGGCTTTGCGGGTCATTGGGCACGGCGTTCTTGTTGACGGTGATGTGCGCACGGCCGAGGGCGGCGTCGGCGTCTTTACCGGTCACGCCCTGCTTGATCAGCGACAGCAGGAAGAGGTGATCTTCGGTGCCGCCGGAGACAATATCGTAGCCGCGTTCGATAAACACACCCGCCATCGCCTGGGCGTTCTTTACCACCTGCTGCTGGTAGGTCTTGAACTCCGGCGCCATGGCTTCCTTGAAGCAGATCGCCTTGGCGGCGATGACGTGCATCAGCGGGCCGCCCTGGCCGCCGGGGAAGACAGCGGATTGCAGCTTTTTCTCGATATCCGCGTTATTTTCGGCGGAGAGAATCACGCCGCTACGCGGGCCGCGCAGGGTTTTGTGCGTGGTGGAGGTGACCACGTGGGCGTGGGGCAGCGGGCTTGGGTAAACGCCAGCGGCGACCAGGCCGGAGACGTGGGCCATGTCCACCAGTAGGTAAGCGCCTACTTCGTCGGCGATCTCGCGGAACTTGGCCCAGTCAACAATTTGCGAGTAGGCAGAGAAGCCCGCAATGATCATTTTGGGCTTATGTTCCCGAGCAAGCTCGGCGACCTGGTCGTAGTCGATCAACCCTTGTTCGTTGAGGCCGTACTGAATGGCGTTGTAGTGCTTGCCGGAGAAGTTGGGCTTGGCGCCGTGGGTCAGGTGGCCACCGGCATCCAGGCTCATGCCCAGAATGGTGTCATTGGGCTTGACCAGCGCCTGGAAGACGGCGCTGTTGGCCTGGGAGCCGGAGTGCGGCTGCACATTGACGTAGGTCGCGCCGAACAGCTCCTTGGCGTAATCGATGGCGAGGTTTTCGGCGATGTCGACGAATTCGCAGCCGCCGTAGTAGCGCTTGCCGGGGTAGCCTTCGGCGTATTTATTGGTCAGCTGGCTGCCCTGGGCTTCCAGTACGCGGGGGCTGGCGTAGTTTTCGGAAGCGATTAGCTCGATGTGGGCTTCCTGGCGGGCCACTTCTTTCTGCATGGCGTCAAAAAGCACATCATCGAATCCGGCAATTGTCATATCGCGGCTGAACATCGGCGGGAAACCTCGTACGAAGGGTCGTCATGAAAGAGTAGGCGCCCATGATACCTCAGCCGAGCGCGACTTTCATCGCATCCGCGTCAGGATGCAGATGAATCGCGCTCATGTGCGGGTATTGCTTAATGTTGCTTGTAGACGGCCTGATCGCCCGACGAGTCGGGCTCCTTGTGTCTCTCAAGAGGGAATGATTAGCTACCATTCTCTCTGGCCAGAAGGGTAACCCGTTGGGCTCCTGAT
>NZ_JAXOVU010000027.1:0-9336 GCF_036663435.1 Halomonas sp. 5021 | reverse complement strand
CAAGTACGTGGGCCTGGATGGCCGGGTGATCGGCATGACCACCTACGGCGAATCGGCCCCGGCGGGCGACCTGTTCAAGCATTTCGGTTTTACCGTCGAAAACGTCGTCAAACAGGCCAATGAGCTACTCGGATAAGCAAGCGAGGTAGGCCATGCCAGCGTTGAGTGGCCTGTTATGGCTGATTGGCTACTGGTTGCTCGGAGAAGTGGTTATCCACTTTTCCGGCTTGCCCATCTCGTCAGGCGTGGTGGGCATGCTGCTGATGTGCGCCACTCTGGTAGTCATCGGCCGCGTACCATCCAGTATCGCAGCCGCGGCTCAGCCGCTGATTGGTCTGCTCGCCATGCTCATCATGCCCGGTGTTGTGGGCGTCTTCTTTATTCTCGATGAACTGGCGGGCCAGTGGCTTGCCATCCTGGCGGCGCTGCTACTCGGAACGCTGCTAAGTGTCATTACCACACTCTGGTTGCTGAAACGGCTCATGGGGCATCATGCCCATTGACGTATTGGCGACGCTCACTGCGACGCCACTGTTTGCCGTCGGGCTGACAATCGCGGCGTACTTGTTGGGCAGCGAGCTCTTTAATCGCCTGAAAAAGCCCGCCTGGCTTCCCGCCATCCTGGTTGCCGCGTTACTCCTCGCCGGGGCGTTAGCGCTGATAGGCATGCCTTATGCAACCTACCGTCAGGGCGCCGATTGGCTGACGGTCCTGTTAGGACCGGCAACGGTTGCCTTGGGGATGCCGCTTTACCAACAGTTACCACGTATCCGCGCACTCTGGCGCCCGTTAGCGATATGCCTGCCGATCTCGGCAGCACTGGCAGCTTGCTATGCGTTGGGTATTGCCTGGTTAATGGGCAGCTCCGGTCAGATATTGGCCTCCATCGCCGCCAAATCCGTCACTGCGCCGATCGCCATTGGCATTACCGAACAGTTGGGTGGCAACGTGGCTCTATTGATGGGGGCCTTACTGATGACGGGGGTCGTCACCATTCCGTTTGTCAGCCTTTGCGCAAGGGTTTTACACATCGACGACGAACGCATTATCGGCTTTGCACTGGGTCTGAATGGTCATGCGATTGGCACCGTGCGAGCCTTTGAGCTAAGCCCCACCGCCGGCGCCTTTGCCTCATTGGGAATGAGTCTGACCGGCATTTTTACCGCGCTATTGCTACCACTGGCCTGGGAGTTGGTAGGTGTGGGCTAAGCATCGCCAGCTGAAATACGTTATCATCGCGTCTACTTTCATGCCCACCGTGGCCCCTGCTCCACTTTCAAGAGCCGCTTCGCGACATGGCTAACTCCAAAAGGTATCGCATCGCCATTAATGGCTACGGACGCATTGGCCAATGCATCCTGCGCGCGCTGGTTGAGCGAGGCCACCCCGAGATTGAAGTGGTGGCAATCAACGAGCTTTCCGACCTGGCGACCATTACCTATCTCACCCGTTACGATACCACTCACGGCCGTTTTCCAGGTGAGGTGGATAACGATGGCGAAGCGCTGCTGATTAACGGGGAGCGCATTCATGTCCTCTGCGAACAAGATCCACGGTCACTTCCCTGGGCCGCTCTGGATATTGATCTGGTACTGGAGTGCTCGGGCAGCTTCAAGGATCGCGCCACCGCCGAGCAGCACCTTGAAGCCGGGGCCAAGCGCCTGCTGTTTTCTCAACCCGCTGAAAGCGATGTCGATGCCACCGTTGTATGGGGCATTAACCAGAACGAGCTGACACGCTCGCAGCGCATTATCTCGGCGGCGTCGTGTACCACCAATTGCCTGGTACCCTTACTGACCGTTCTGGACAACGCACTGGGACTGGAACACGGCGTGACCACCACGATTCATTCGGCCATGAATGATCAGCCGGTCATTGACGCCTACCATCAGACCGATCTGCGCCTGACGCGTTCAGCGATGCAATCCATCGTACCGGTGGACACCGGCTTGGCGTTGGGCATCAGCCGCTTGATGCCGCGTCTTGCCGGTCGTTTTGAGTGCCTGCATATGCGCGTCCCCACCATTAACGTATCCGCCATGGATGCAGCGCTGACGGTGCACCAGGACACCGATGCCGACCAGGTGAATGCACTGCTACGGGAAGCCAGCCAACAGCAATTGGCGGGGGTATTAGGCTATACCGAAGCCCCCATGGCCTCGATCGATTTTAATCACGACCCGCGCTCTGGCATCCTAGACGCCACACAGACACGGGTGGCCGGTAAACGCCTGGTCAAGCTGCTGTGCTGGTTTGATAACGAATGGGGGTTTGCCAATCGCATGCTGGACATCACCCAACGCTTGGCCACACTGGCGGAAGGCAGCACACGCTGACTCGCAGGGCTGCACCATGACTTTTCACCCGCTTGAACACGAGGAAATACTCGCATGAACGTGCAAAAAATGACCGACCTGTCCTTGAAAGGACAGCGCGTACTGATTCGTGAAGACCTCAACGTACCGATCAAGCACGGGCGTGTGTCCAGCGATGCACGTCTTCGTGCGGCGCTTCCGACGATCCAGGCAGCTGCCAAGGCCGGTGCCAAAGTCCTGCTGATGAGCCACCTGGGCCGCCCGACGGAAGGCGAGTCAGCCGACGAATTTTCACTGGCACCCGTCGCTGCACACCTGGGTGAATTGCTGGGCCACCCTGTTAAACTGATTACCGACTATCTTGATCGTGCACCGACATTGGCCGACGGCGACGTTGCGCTGCTGGAAAACGTGCGCTTCAACACTGGCGAGAAGAAGGACGATGAGCACCTTGCCAAACAGTATGCCAGCCTGTGCGATATCTTCGTGATGGATGCCTTCGGCACCGCCCACCGTGCGCAGGCGTCGACCCATGGCGTTGCGCGCTTTGCCCCGACGGCCTGTGCAGGCCCTCTGCTCGCCCAGGAACTTGATGCGCTGGAAAAGGCCCTGGCTCATCCCGCTCGCCCCATGGCGGCGATTGTTGGTGGCTCCAAAGTGTCGACCAAACTAGACGTGCTGACCGCGCTTTCCGACAAGTGCGACCAACTGATTGTTGGCGGCGGCATCGCCAATACGTTCATTGCCGCCGCAGGCTACAATGTCGGCAAATCGCTTCATGAAGCGGATTTAATCGGCCAGGCAAAAGCGCTGATGGAAAAAGTCACTATACCGCTACCCACTGATGTGGTGGTGGCGACCGAATTCTCCGAATCTGCCGACGCGGTGGTCAAGCCGGTAGATCAGGTTGGCGATGACGAAATGATCCTGGACATCGGGCCCGATACTGCTGCGCATCTGGCCAGCCTGTTGAAAAACGCCGGCACCATTTTATGGAATGGCCCGGTTGGTGTGTTTGAAATTGATCAGTTTGGCAAAGGCACCGAGGTGATCGCCCACGCCATTGCCGCAAGCAGCGCTTTCTCAATCGCCGGTGGTGGAGATACCTTGGCGGCCATCGATAAATACGCCATTGAAGATCATGTATCCTACATCTCAACTGGCGGTGGTGCGTTTCTTGAATACGTCGAAGGCAAACAGCTACCTGCCGTCGCTGCGCTCGAAGCCGCCGCCCAACGCGGATAACCGTTAACATTTCAGCGGGCGCTCACTGCGCCCGTTGACTCCGATACCAGCATTAACCTCACAGATAAGGTGACTCAATGGCTCTGATCAGCATGCGCCAAATGCTAGACCATGCCGCCGAATACGGCTACGGCGTTCCGGCGTTCAACGTTAATAACCTGGAACAGATGCGCGCCATTATGGAAGCCGCCGATGCGACCGACTCACCGGTCATCGTGCAAGCGTCCGCCGGTGCCCGTAAGTATGCGGGCGCCCCATTTCTGCGCCACTTGATTCTGGCGGCTGTTGAAGAGTTCCCGCATATTCCGGTGGCCATGCACCAGGATCATGGGACCAGCCCGGCCGTTTGCCAACGCTCTATCCAGCTCGGCTTCTCATCCGTCATGATGGATGGTTCACTGGGCGAAGACGGCAAGACCCCCACAGATTACGCGTACAACGTTGATGTGACGCGCCGCGCCGTCGACATGGCGCATGCCTGCGGCGTTTCCGTCGAGGGCGAACTGGGCTGCCTGGGCAGTCTGGAAACCGGTATGGCCGGTGAAGAAGACGGTATCGGTGCCGAAGGCAAGCTCGACATGGAGCAACTGCTCACCGACCCGGAAGAAGCGGCTGAGTTTGTCAAAGCTACCCATGTGGATGCGCTTGCGATTGCCATTGGCACCAGCCACGGTGCTTACAAGTTCACCAAGCCACCCACGGGTGACACGCTATCGATCCAGCGCATCAAGGAAATCCATGCGCGCATCCCTGACACGCATCTGGTCATGCACGGTTCATCGTCTGTGCCCCAGGAATGGCTTGATGTCATCAACCAATATGGCGGCGAGATTCCCGAAACCTACGGGGTGCCTGTCGAAGAAATTGTGGAAGGCATCAAGCATGGCGTGCGCAAGGTGAACGTGGATACCGACTTACGTTTGGCATCTACCGGGGCAGTGCGTCGCTTCTTGGCTGAAAATCCGTCTGAATTTGATCCGCGCAAATTCCTCAAAGAAACCGTCTCGGCCATGCGCGAGCTTTGCATTGCGCGTTATGAAGCCTTTGGTACGGCAGGTAATGCCAGCAAGATAAAACCCATCAGCCTGGAAGACATGTATCAGCGCTATGAGCGTGGCGAACTGGCCCCCAAGGTAAAGTAACGCCAACAGCATCATGTCTGGCAGTAGCCACCAAAAAAGACGGCCAACTTGGCCGTCTTTTTAATGGACACTTATTGAATGGAGTACTTACTCTTCGTCTTCGGAGTCGCTTTCGCTGTCATCACTTTCTCCGTTATCCGCATTCGCATCGCCAGAGCCGCCAGTACCCGCTGAGGTTTCTTCATCTTCTGCCGCTTCTTCCTCAGCACCATTGTTCTCGGCGTCAGAGGTATCGCTGCTACGGTCTTCAGCGTCCCGCTTAACGGCACCTGCTTTAATACCATATTCTTCCTCGAGCGCTGCATCGTCGAGAGGCTCATGCTCATGTTCGTCAGCGGTTGCCGCACTAGTGGCGGCCAGCATGGCCGCAGCAAACGCCAACGGCATGATCCAGGGGGTTAGTCGCATCGTCACGGTCTCCTTATTGTGGTAGTACAGCTTAGCACGTCATTTCGTGCCTCGCGCCTTAACTATAAACCGTAAAAATGCCGCTCAATAAACGGTCAAATTTGGCATGCTAGTCACACGTTTTTGGTCAATCTGAATCAGCTCAACCGGTCAGGCAAGCAAAAAATTACAGAACACTGTTCACAAATACGCTAAAATCTCGTTCAATGGTCTTATGATTAATTTTTCTGTTTGTCACTGCAGCTGCTGAGTCTCTGCTAGGAAATCTCCCATGCCGCTTCCCCTGTTATTATTTGATTGCGATGGCACCTTGGTTGATAGTGAGCCTCTTCTTGCCGAAGAGATGTCGACAGGGCTGAATAGTGTGGGACTTCCTTTCTTACCGTCTGACTATTTGGGTGAATTTAGAGGCTCGCGCTTTCGTAATATCGTTGCCCAGCTACAGTTACGCCATGGCAATGTCTGCAATGATCAGTTGAACAGCATGGAAAACGCCATGCGTGCCAACCTGGCTAAACGGCTCGCCAATGAACTCACCACGATTCCCGGCGCGAAAGAAGCCCTTGAGCGGTTATCCGCTTACCCGAGTGCAGTGGTCTCTAACGGCCCCGAAGGCAAAATTCGCACTGCGCTCAAGGCAACAGGGCTCGATGGCTATTTCGCGGAACGCCTTTTCAGTGGCTATACCGCCAACTGCTGGAAACCAGAACCCTGTTTACATCTCTATGCCGCGAGTATCATGGGATTCAACGCAGCTAACTGTATCGCCATTGATGATGCGTTAGTCGGCGTACGGGCTGCCCTTGAAGCTGGCATGAAGGTCATTCATTTGAATCGCTTTCCCGACGCTGAAACCACGCCGGAAAATGCCATCATGATCAGCAACATGTTTCAGCTACCTGCCGTGGTCAGGCAGTTAAGCCAGGAAATGAGCGAGGCAGCCGAGCCTTATTACTCTGAAGGAAAATAACGCGATGGCCTCATTACGCGACCAGCTTGGTGGGCTGGTATATTCCACCGAAAAAGGCAACACCTGCCCCTCTTGCCGTGAACCTCTGGATTCCTGTCGCTGTGATGCCGATAGCGAACAAGCGCGTATTGCCGCCCTTGACGGTGTCGTCCGTATTCGTCGTGAAACCAGTGGCCGTAAAGGCAAAGGGGTCACGACGATTAGCGGCATACCGCTAACAACCGCAGAGCTCAAAGACCTCGCCAAAGCGCTTAAAAAACGCTGTGGCACAGGCGGTGCTGTTAAAGATGGCATCATTGAAATTCAAGGTGATCACCGTGATAGCCTGAAGCAGGAGTTAACTGCACGCGGCTATCAAGTCAAACTGGCTGGTGGCTAATCCATGCGTCTCAGGACGGACCGTCACTGTGCAGTCACATCGCACTAGGACTTTGCAATGACCTGGCTAGAATATTTGCTCCCGCTGATTTTTCTCTTTCCCATGGCGGCGATGGCCAGCATTGTTTTGGCACTCCGTAGCCTGCATGACGCTCGTGTTCAATCTCCCTTCGACACCCCGCTACGCGAGCCCGGCCAGGCTTTGCGCTACCGGTTGGATCAAGCGTTCTCAAGCCTGTTCCTCAACGGCGCATTAGGCCCTTTGATCAGTCTTTCGCCATTGGTCTATGGTATGGGGCGAATGCTTTTTGCCGATAAACAGGACTGGGTGGAATGGGCGCTGTATGGCCTGCTTAGTACACTGCTTGTCCTGGCATTTTCATTGCTTTTAGTCCGCGACTACCAACGCATTCGGCGATTGAAGCTGGGACTGGCCTGCGAGCTTGCTGTCGGCCAGGAACTTGAGCGGCTTATCCGCCCCGATGCACACCCTTACTACGTTTTCCACGACGTGCCGACGGATAATTTTACGATTGATCATGTGGTGGTGACCCCGCACGGCGTTTTCGTGGTCGAAACCCGCGCACGCACTGTCCCCATCAGTAATGCAGGGCGTGGGCAAAATACGGTTGCCGTCGAGCGCGAGCGACTTCGCTTTCCCTATTGGCAAGAACGGCGTCCACTGCATAAAACGCGTCAAGGGGTCGATTGGCTACGCCAATGGCTGGAACAGCGCTGTGGTGTTTCGGTGCCCGTGCGAGGTGTGCTGGTCTTACCCGGCTGGCACATTGACACCGATGACGCAGCACCTGACATTTTAGTCGTAAGTGGCGATATGCTGGCAAGCCAACTGACCGCGCTCACCCCCGGCCAGATCAGCGACCCCATTCACGATAAGATCATCAATATTTTGCTGGAACGCGCCAAGCTCATGGAGCTGACGCATCTTCGCCAACCTTCGGTATGATGAAGCCTAATCGCCTCGCAAACGCCCGCCCATTTCCTGGGCCAGGTCGACGGCATAGTGATCTGTCATACCGCCGATAAAATCCAGCATTCGCCGGTAGCTTTCGTAGAGCGGCCAAGACGCCAGCGGCGTGTTCTCGCCTATCAAGGCGAGAACACGCTGATGCTTGAACGAGCTACGCCCGGTGTGGTGCAACTCGTGTGCAGCACCAATAAACGCTTCAAGCAAAATGCCCAGTGTTGTATAGGCGCCAATTTCCAGTTTTGCCTTCCGCTCATTTTGGAAAATGCGCTCCCGGGCCAACTGCTTTGCCGCCTGAACGCCCCATCCCAGATCGGGGTGGCACAGTTCCAGAAGGTCATCGCTGAGCGTTCCACTCAGCAGGGCCTGTTCATGTTGCACAAACACCGCGCCAACATCATTGACCGCACGCTCCATCGCTGCGCCACGAAGCAGTGCAATTCGCCGACGTTGTGACACATTGCGGGCTTGCATCTCGGCATACTCAGGTGGAAATTCTCCCGCTATCTGACGCAAGACCTCGACAACTTCTTCATAACGCAGAATCCCCATTTCCAAACCATCTTCGAGATCCAGTAGTGCATAGCAGATGTCATCCGCCGCTTCGACCAGCCAGGCTAACGGATGTCGACACCAGCGCTGCTCACCCTTGGGCAGTAGACCCACTGCTTCAGCGACCTCTTTGAGCAATGCCTGCTCTGACTGATATGCGCCAAACTTCCCCGCGCGCCCACTGTAACGGACCGTCCAAGGGTATTTAAGTAACGCACCCAGTGTCGCCGCAGAAAGTCGCATACCGCCATTGAACTGGTTATATTCGATCTGGGTAATCACTCGAAACCCCTGGGCGTTGCCCTCGTAGGTCAACAAATCCTCGCGCTCAGCCTCTGACAGACCTTCTAACAGGCCGCTGCTCTGAGCACGCTGAAACCAATCACGAATGGCATACTCACCGGCGTGCCCAAAAGGAGGGTTACCAATATCATGACCCAGGCATGCCGTTTGAACGATCACTCCCAAATCAGCAGGTGTTATCCATTTCGGCAACCTCTCGCGTAACAGCTCGCCCACAATCATGCCCAAAGAACGTCCCACACAGCCGACTTCCAACGAGTGGGTCAAGCGGGTGTGGATATGATCGTTTTCAGTCAGGGGGTGGACCTGCGTTTTACGTCCAAGGCGCCTGAAAGAACCGGAAAAGACAATGCGGTCGTGATCTTTGTGAAACGGACTACGCCCTATTTCGCGGGTACTGGTCGAGCGTTGGTCGTGGAGCCGTTTAGGGGAAAGTAACTCTTCCCAGCGCATTTGTGTCATGACATTCCTCCTTGGGGGCAGTATTTTGACACAAAAGCTAGCCAGATAAACAAACACTCCCGACCATAATGCGGTTAACTAGAGCGGCATAAAAAATCCCCCAGCCTCTTCGAGGCTGGGGGGGGGGGGTCGAATAAGTGTCTGACGATGATCGGGGCGGCCTTCCGCCGGCCGGCGCTCCGGGGGCAGGCCATCCTGAGGCCGACCATTCAGGACTCTCCATGGGGAGACCCCTAAACAAAAACCCCCGAGCACGATGTGCTCGGGGGTTTCTGCGGTATAGGTGCCTGACGATGACCTACTCTCGCATGGGGAGACCCCACACTACCATCGGCGCGAAGCGGTTTCACTGCTGAGTTCGGCAAGGGATCAGGTGGTTCACGCTTGCTATGGTCGTCAGGCGTAACTTTAAATGCATATCATGCTGTGCTTTGTGTGCGTCTCCTACCAAGCCCTGTGTCATCAACACTTGCTCAGTACGCGTATCCGGTTTGTCTCGTTATCATCACGACCAGACCCCTTGGGTGTTATAGGGTCAAGCCTCACGGGCCATTAGTACACGTTAGCTCAACG
>NZ_JAXOVU010000026.1:0-11939 GCF_036663435.1 Halomonas sp. 5021 | reverse complement strand
GCCATGATCTACCTGATTGGCAGCCCGGTGGGCCGCCTGTTCGATCAGGCCAAATCCACATGAAGTGACGAAGAACCATAAAATCTTATAAGTGGTGAATTTGCCTTTTTATATTGACGACCAATATTACGCGCTGAGGATCGCATCAATTGCTGAAAATTATCGGCAAGGCACCGGGGAGACTGGGATAAAAAATTAACCTCATTTGATAGTTCTTTTAAGGTTCTGTTCAGGTTTATGACATATGGTTTCCTGCATCTTCAGATTAGGAAATTGTATGAAATACAAAATGTATGTTGTTAACAGCTTGGCGGTATCGTCTTTCCATCGCCCAATCCCTTACCTACCGCCGTCCCTTGGGTGTTGTCATCTCCAACGCAAGTATCAGCGGGGTTAATTTGGATGGCTATTAACGACTCACAGAAATATTACGGCTCGGTTAGCCGCCTGCTACATTGGATAACCGCGCTGCTGGTGACATTACAGCTCGCTAGTGCTTATATGAACAACTGGCAGCCGGGTAATGCATTCAGCCAATTATTTCAGCCTTGGCATGCCACTGTGGGCTTTATGATTTTAGCGCTTGTTGGGCTGCGAATTGTTTGGCTGCTTTTTCAAATACGCAATCGCCCTCCGCATCAAGGTAAGGCGGTGCTGATAGGCCATCTATCTATTTATGCCTTATTGGTTGCGGCCCCAGTGAGTGGTTTACTACAAGGTTTTGGAATTCGGTTATTTGATCATTTGGTTTCCAAGGGAATTGGCACACCCTTTGCAGAAACCTCGCAAGCAATACATGGCCCCATTGCTTATTTGCTGACCGTACTCATTGCAGGACATGTGTTCATGGCTTTATTCCACCACTGGGTTCATCGCGATGGCACGTTGTACCGCATGGTAGGGCATGCAAAGAGTTAATCCATGATGTTGTGCTATTAGGCCGCGAGCAGGTACCGCCTGCTCGCGTCATTAAGACTCAAGTGTCATGAATGGCTCATCTTCCTGATCGGTAAAGCTATAAACCTCGTAGGGCTCCTGCTGTGGCCCAGGCATGCCCGGCGTACCAATCGGCATACCGGCCAAGCCAATGCCTGTCAGGCTGGTCTTCAAATAGCTTGGTGATGGCTTCCATCGGTACGTGGCCCTCAATCCAGTACTCGCCAATACCAATGGTATGACATGAACCCAGTCCGTGTGGTACCCCGGCCCGCTGCTTGATCTCGCCAAGCTCAGCATCGTCCACATTGGTGACATCTACGCCCTGCTCTTCCAGGTGGCGAGCGTATTCATTGCAGCAGCCGCATTGAGGGTTTTTGTACATCGTTGCTTCATCAGGCAGTCCTGCCTGGGCGGCTGTTGCTCCCAGCAATAGCGAGCCTGACACCAATAGTGAAGTGGTTTTTAGGTTCATAAGCGTATCCTCTATTAATGAAAGAACTAATTGGCGCGGCTGAACAGGTATTTGATGAGTGAGACAATGCTCAATCCTACGAGTAACAGAAGCATGAAGGGCATTAACCAGGCTAACCAGCCCATTGAGGCCATTACTGCAAAACAGTCTGCGTTCATCATGGTGGCCTCCTGACAATAGCGTGATGTTTAAAACCACTGAAAGCTTACGACCTATGGGGTTACCCCTGGGTCAAGCCATGCCACCCTGCGGAAAAAGAAAGTTTGCTACAGATCATTTTTTTCTGGGCGAGTTCAGGCTCGTTTAAGGTTGGCGACGTATAAAGAACGAGTCACACTCACCTTGGAGGCAAATGACTATGCGCATGACCCATCTTACATCCAGCTTATTAGCTCTTTCACTGAGTATACTTGCCGGCGCTGCCTGGGCGGGACCTGGACACGGCGGCGGCGAAAGCGACCTTAGCGATGCTGATGCTGAGCGCACGATTAGCATCGACGCAGGCGATATGTGGTTCGACCCTGATGAGCTGGAAATGGCCGCCGGAGAGATCGTGAAATTTGAAATTACCAACACTGGCAGTATTGAGCATGAGTTCGTGATCGGCAGCAAGGAAGCCCAAGAAGCACATCGTAAAATGATGCAAGAAATGGCAGGTGGCGAAGGCCATGATATGTCCAACATGTCAGAAGGCGAAGGTCACGATATGTCTGATGGTAGTAGCATGGCAGCCGTTACTATTGCCGCCGGTGAAACCGAATCTCTACTATGGCGAGTTCCCGATAATGCTGACGAGTTAGAGTACGCCTGCAACATCCCCGGCCACTATGAATCCGGCATGTACGGTAATTTTTCTTTCTAAGCAGACCTTTTACCAATGAAACTGTTGCTATTAGAAGACGATGACTTGCTGGCCGAAAGCTTGGCAGAGAGTCTAAAAGACAACGGTTACCTGGTCGACGTGGCCCCCACTATTAAGGCGGCCACGTCGTTCATGGCCACCGAAGAATACGCGCTTGCCATTCTCGATATTGGGCTGCCCGATGGCTCGGGGCTTGAGCTGCTAGCCCATTGGCGTAAGCAGAAACGTGCCACTCCTATTTTGATACTCACCGCGCGCGACACCTGGGAAGACAAGGTGGTTGGCTTGGAAACTGGCGCCGATGATTACCTGACCAAACCCTTCCACGAAGCCGAGCTGATGGCTCGCCTAAAGGCCCTGCTGCGTAGGCAGTCTGGCCAGTTATCCCAAGTCATCACACTGAACGGGGTGTCTCTGGACGAAGCCGGTCAGCGCGTTTGCCGTGAAGACACCCCATGGCGTTCGCTGACTGCCACCGAGTTTCGGCTGCTGCGCTACCTGATGCACCACCCGGACCGCATTCACTCCAAGGAGCGCTTGCTGGAACAGCTTTACGCGTTGGAGCAAGACGCCCCCGCACCCAATCTGGTTGAGGTATACGTGGCTCGCCTGCGCCGGTATCTTGGCAAGCCAATCATCCAGACGCGCCGCGGCCAGGGATACGTTTTTGTTTCACGTTAATAAACGCAGCTTACAGTTTCGCCTGCTCGCCTGGCTGGGCGGTGTCGCGCTGCTGGTAGTCGGCCTGACCTGGCTACTGCACGGCGTATTCCTGCAAAATCTTGCCAAGGACTTTCTGGGCGAGCGCCTCAAGCGTGAAGCCGACCACGCGGTCGCACAGCTCGAACAAGACCGCCTGGCGGTTCCCACATCGCTAGCCTCGACAAGCGAAGCCTACCAGGTCTTTCATCACCTTTACGTGCTGCGCCTCAACGGAGAGATCAGCGCCTCAGACCCAGTCTGGCAACGACAACTTGCCCCACTACTTAACGGAAAAGGGGATGCACTGATCGAGGTAACGCGCGGCGAGCGACACTTATTGGTGTATCGCCAGCATTTCGAATGGCAAGGCGCCAACGGCGTGTTGCTGATTGGTGAGGATTTTTCCCAAGTCGAAGCAGGCCTAGCTACTTTGCACTGGTGGGTGGGCGGCATCGCTGCGGGCATGCTCGCGGTGCTGGTCACGCTCAATATGCTGGCCGTCAATCGCGGATTAAGGCCGCTTTGGCAACTGCGTTATCAATTGGAAGCATTGCAAGCGGGCGACCGCCAGCGCCTCTCGCTAAAAGCGCCCGACGAACTCGACGCGCTTGTTGCCCAGCTTAACCGCTTTATGGACGACATTGACCTGCGCCTTAAACGCTCACGTGAGTCGGTCGCTAACCTTTCCCACGCGCTGAAAACCCCGTTGGCCGCCGTTACCCAAGTACTAAGCGGCAACCGACCGATTGATGAAAACCGCCGCCGGAAATTGCTGATGCGCATCGAGGACATCAACGCCCAGCTGGATGCTGAGCTGCGCCGTGCACGCATCGCAGGTCCTCATGCGGGTCGCATGACCCACCTGACCCGTGACAGTCAACGTCTGATGGAGATGTTTCGTAGCCTCTACTCTGAACAGTTGTTCGAGCTGACGCAGGCGATTGACGCGCGCGACCAAGTGCCGATCGATGCCCACGATTACGCCGAAATACTGGGCATCGTGCTGGATAACGCTGGCAAATGGGCCACCAGCGAGATTCGCTGCCACATTAGCACCTCATCAGACGCACTGACTTTAACGATTGACGATGACGGCCCCGGCGTTGCCGAAAGCGATATGGTGCGCCTCGGCGAGCGTGGCACCCGACTGGATGAGCACCACCCTGGCTATGGCCTGGGACTAGCTATTCTCTCACAGCTGGTGGCGCGTTATCACGGTCGCTGCCAGTTTGAGCACAGCCCGTTGGGTGGCCTTCGGGTCATCACCACATTGCCAATGACAGGCGTCACCTCCGCTTAACTGCTTTTTCAGCGTTGATTCAGCTTTCTCCCCCAAGATGATGTCATTCATCAGCGATGGGAGTTTTACATGACGTGTTCGGACATCATCACCCACCCACTTTCACGCCGCCAGGTGTTGAAAGGCAGCGCGGCACTTGGATTGGGTTCCGCCGCAGCGATGGGCTTAAGCCCCGCCTGGGCTAACCCTTGGGGACGCACAAATGTCTATTCAAAGGGCGTGGAAGAGGGGCCTAATGTGTCGCTGGCTATCCGCCGCGAATCCATCCCGATTAATGGAAAAGAGGCTCGCCCGATTAGCCTCAACGGTACCAGTCCCGGCCCGCTGATCCGCCTTAAGGAAGGTCAGGACGCTGTATTACGAGTCACCAACCTGCTCGACGAACCCACCTCAATCCACTGGCATGGCTTGATTCTACCGCCGGGCATGGACGGTGTACCGGGCGTCAGTTTTGCCGGTATTGAGCCAGGCGAAACCTTTACTTATCGTTTTCCTGTCCGTCAGAACGGCACTTATTGGTACCACAGCCATTCCGGCCTTCAGGAACAGCTTGGTCATGCCGGGCCGTTAATTATCGACGCCGCCGAGCGTGAACCCTTTCGCTACGACCGCGAGCACGTGCTGTTGCTGACCGACTGGACCTTTGAAGAGCCCATGTCGGTGTTTCGCAATCTCAAAACCATGGAAGGTTATTACAACTTTCAGGAACGCACGATTGCCGACTTCTTCGCCGACGTACGCCAAAATGGCTTCGCCCAAACGGCCGAAATGCGCAGCATGTGGGCCAAGATGCGCATGAGCTCGCGGGATATCGCCGACGTAACCGGCAGCACCTACACCTACCTGCTCAACGGCCATTCTCCCGAGGAAAACTGGAACGCGCTGTTCAAGCCAGGCGAGCGTGTGCGCTTACGGGTGATTAACGGCTCGGCAATGTCCTACTTCGATGTGCGCATCCCTGGCCTCAAGATGACCGTGGTGGCCGCCGACGGCCAGCCGGTGCAGCCCGTTCCCGTCGATGAGTTCCGCATCGGCGTTGCCGAAACCTACGATGTGGTGGTCGCACCCGAAGATGATCAGGCCTACACCATCTTCGCTGAGTCGATGGACCGCAGCGGCTACGCCCGCGCCACGCTGGCGCCGCGCGAAGGCATGCAGGCGGAGATCCCCACTCGCCGTCAGATTGCCGACCGCGGCATGGAAGCCATGGGCGCTCACGGCATGGGGGGGATGGGCGGCATGGATCATTCCGGCATGTCGAATATGCAGGGGATGGATAACGCTAATATGGAGGAAATGGATCACTCGAGCATGTCAAACATGGGTGGGATGGATCATTCCAGCATGGAAGGCATGGACCATTCGGGCATGGGAGGTATGGCCAGCGAGCAGCGCAAAACACGCGAAAACGGCATGCTGGCGGCTGGTGAAGTACAGCCAGGCTCCCGCTACGGCCAAGCGGGTATTGGTATTGATCCCAACGAGCGCCGTGTGCTGGTTTATCGCGATCTGAAATCTTTCACTCCCTGGCCCGACCGTCGCGAACCCGGCCGTGAGCTTGAATTGCACCTTACCGGCAACATGGAGCGCTACATGTGGTCGTTCGACGGCCAGAAGTTCAGCGAGGTCTCCGGCCCCATTCACTTCGAAAAAGACGAACGCCTGCGCCTGATCCTGATCAACGACACCATGATGGAACATCCTATCCACCTCCACGGCATGTGGATGGAGCTGGAAAACGGCCAGGGTGAATTGATACCGCGCAAACACACCCTAAATGTGAAGCCCGGCGAGCGCGTGTCTGCGCTGATCACTGCGGACGCCGAGGGCAGTTGGGCGTTCCACTGCCACCTCCTCTACCACATGGATGCTGGCATGTTCCGCGTTGTTCAGGTTTCTTAAGGAGACAGTATGAAAATTAAGCGCTACGTAACCCTCGCCAGTGCCGCCCTTGGCATGACCGTCGCAACGAGCTCCCAAGCCGAAGACGGCTATGCGGCACCAGACAGTTGGCCCGCGCCCACTAAGGAACATAATATGGGCATGGCACTGTTTGACCGGCTTGAATACACCGTTCCCGACAAAGGTCAAGACGCCGTGGTATGGGACTTTCAAGGCTGGTATGGCGGTGACATTAACCGCGTTTACCTTAAATCGGAAGGCGAAAACGTTCAGGGTGACGGCGAAGATGCTGAGTTTGAGTCCCTAGAACTCCTCTATAGTCGCTTAGTGGCTGATTTTTGGGAGTTACAGGGGGGGATTGGTTACCAAGGCGGTGTCTTCTCCGATGATCACGCCGAACGTACTTATGGGGTGTTGGGCCTACAGGGAGTGATACCTTATGGCATCGAAACCGATGTTGCCATGCAAGTGAGTGAAGATGGTGATGTCGCCGCCAGTTTTGAAGGCGAATACGATCTGCGCCTAACACAGCGACTCTACCTACAGCCGCGCACCGAAATTGCCGTAGCCGCCAGCGAAGTTGAAGAATTTGGCGTGGGTGAAGGGCTTAACTCGGTGCGCGCTGGCCTGCGACTAGGCTATGAAGTGACTCGTCGTTTCGCCCCCTACATTGGTGCTTATTGGGAGAAAGAGTATGGCGATACAGCCGACCTTTCACGGGCCAGTGGCGACAATACGGAAGATACTGGGGTGGTTGCCGGTGTTAAACTGATGTTTTAGCGAACTCTGAACATAGATATTTTTTAACGTCACCCAGTGGTGGCGTTTTTTTTATTTTTTATTTTTAAATTCAGCTTCATTTCAAAAAAGCCATCTAATATAACCATGTCATCAACCAGAGGAGTAATCACCATGAAAGTTAAATCAATTATCTTTGGGTCGCTTGTAGCCAGCATCCTTTCAACACCTGCATTGGCTAACTATGGGACAAACAACCAGGATCTACCTCTACTTGAAAGAGGCGTCTCTTCTACACAATTGCTTGCCCAAGGCCAATCAAAACGTTTCAGTATTAACATTCAAGAAGCGACTACGCTGAAGGTAGCAAGCGAGCACTTCCCAGGCGCAACCAGCGCTGGCAACCGTATCTCTGCTGTGCTTTATAATGCAGCAGGACAGCAGGTAGCAGAAGCATCCAGCCCACGTGGTCATTTTGAACTGGTCCGCCAACTGCAGCCAGGCAATTATCAACTTGAAGTGACAGGCAATGCACTAGGAGGCACTAAAGAAAGTGACAATAATCGCTATGAATTACATGTTGACTATTAATATGTAGTCACTAACTTAAGATATGGGCCATTCTTTATGATGGCCCTTTTTATTTAACATATATTTCTCTCGCTGAAAAAAAATTTTAACCATAGCTAGAATTATCAAAATAAAGGAGTAGCTATACTTGCCTGAGTGCTGCACAAAGGTTCTATGATTTTTTTAAATACCATGTTCTTAGCGAAGGAAAATCAATGCCAATATCAACACCCACTGCCTCTGCACGGGTTTACCGGATGAAAACCGCCGAGCATATGTGCCCGTTCGGTTTGAAGACAGTTGATCTTCTCAAGCGCAAGGGCTTTAAGGTTGACGACCATACCTTAACGTCTCGTGATGAAATCGATGCTTTCAAAGAACAGGAAAACGTCGATACGACGCCCCAAGTGTATATCGGTGATCAACGCATAGGTGGGTACGAAGAGCTACGCAAACATCTGGGAATGAGCGTTCCTAATGCAAAAAAAACCACTTATAGGCCAGTAATTGCTATTTTTGCTACTGCGCTGCTGATTGGCTTGGCGATTAGCTGGGCTACTCAGGGCACGCTGTTTACTGCGCGCATGCCGGAGTATGCCGTGGCCACGGCGATGGTGCTGCTCGGCCTGCAGAAGCTACAGGATGTCGAAAGTTTCAGTAGTATGTTTTTGAATTACGACCTATTGGCCCAGCGCTATGTCCCCTATAGCTATCTTTACCCCTATGCCGAGACAGTTGCAGGCATTTTAATGCTGGCCGGAACATTGGTGTGGCTGGCAGCGCCACTGGCGCTATTTGTTGGCACGGTGGGGGCAATCTCCGTCTTTAAAGCCGTCTATATCGACAAGCGTGAGCTTAAGTGTGCTTGCGTCGGCGGTAACAGCAATGTGCCGCTGGGCTTTGTATCGTTAACCGAGAATCTGGTAATGATCGCCATGGGGCTGTGGATGCCATTACGTATGCTGGTAGGTTAAGCCCGCCTCTTTATTACGCCAAAGCATGCTCTGGGTCAGATAATTGACTGGCTTATATTCAGGTTGTGTTCAGCTAATTCAACCAGACTTGCTTAGCACTTATCCGACGCTTGCTTAAGGCGAAGAACCTGAACGCTTTGGGCTTCATTCTTAGGAGTGTTTGTATGGCTGACCAGGATAGAACGCCAAAGTACGAAGAAGGAAGTCTCTCTCTCATCGGTGCCGTAGCGCTAGGCACAGGGGTCATGATCGGGGCGGGTATTTTTGCCTTAACTGGACAGATGGCAGAAATGACCGGCCCTCTATTTCCTCTAGCTTTTTTAGCCGCCGCAATAATTGTTTCTTTTAGCGCTTACTCTTACGTCAAAATGTCCAATACCTACCCATCCGCCGGGGGTATTGGCATGTATCTGCAAAAAGCGTATGGCTCAACGCTCCCTACCGCTTTCCATGCGCTATTGATGTATTTTTCCATGGTCATTGCGCAGAGCTTTTTGGCGAGAACGTTCGGTTCTTACACTCTGGAGCTATTTGACCTAGGCGACCGCACTCTGTTTGTCCCACTACTCGGTGTGGGCTTATTGCTAGCGGCTTTTTTGATCAATTTATCTGCCAATAAGTTGATCGAGACAGTCGCCTCAGTGCTGGGTTTCATAAAAATTGGTGGCATCATCGTGTTTGGTGTTGTCGGTGTTTTTATTGCCGATTCTATCGACATGGGGACTGGTGGGGATGCGCCCCCCCCCACTCTCTCAGGTTTCTTGGGCGCGACGGCGTTGGGTATTTTGGCTTTCAAAGGTTTCACGACCATTACCAATAGCGGTTCGGAGCTGAAAAATCCAAAGCGCAACCTGGGCAAGGCCATCATGATCTCCATCGCGCTGTGCGTGGTGATATATGCGCTTGTAGGCTTTGCCGTTGCCAGTAACCTATCGCTATCCGAGATTATCGAAACTCAAGATTACTCCCTGGCGGCTGCCGCCCGCCCCGCGCTGGGTGAAGCCGCGGTTGGCTTTACCGTCATCCTCGCCATGCTGGCCACTGCAGGCGGGATTATTGCCAGCGTCTTTGCCGTTTCTCGTATGCTCGCCATGCTTACAGAAATGAAACTTGTACCGCATCGCCATTTCCACATGCCCGGTAGCCTGCAAAAACATACGTTGGTCTACACGATCGTGCTCGGCTTGATGCTTACCGCCTTCTTTGACCTTAGCCGAATCGCGGCGCTCGGCATTATTTTTTACCTGATCATGGATATCGCCATCCATTGGGGAGTTTTGCGCCATCTCAGGAAAAGCGTGGGCGCTAACGCGATTATTCCGACCATTGCCATCCTGTTAGATGTCCTTGTACTGGGTGGTTTTGTTTGGGTAAAAGCTATTGCCGACCCACTGGTACTTATCGTTGCCGTTACAGTGATGGCCGCGCTGCTGATCGGCGAGTGGCTATTTCTTGCTAACAGCAACAGCTCAACCGATAGCCACCACACGCACTCTCACTAATCACAACGGCACAAGGAGCAAATGAATGGAGATTAAAACGTTTGGCGATCTAATCGATTGGACACGTCAATTACATGCCCATCTTGCCGAGTGTTTGGCTCACTGCGCGAATCAGCACGAGGAAGAACGCGCGCAAATGCTGCTTAACTATCTGTCTCTTCATGAGGCAGAGATGCAGCGTGTAATTGCTAGCTTTGAAGGGACCGCAAGCGTTAACGTGCTTCATACCTATGTCTACGATTATCTCTCTCATCAGCCTATTCGCAGCCACCGAACCTGCGATGCGCCCTATTCCACGCTAGGAGCTGATGCTATCTGCAAAGAAGTACTGGATTTCCATGATCAAGCCATCAGTTTATATCGCAGCCTGATCGGCAGAGCCGAAATCCGAGAAGCCAAGGAACTGCTGGAAACACTTCTCGATTTAGAGGAGCACGAGGCTATGCGTCTATCTCGGCAAACTGAAAGAATGCACGATATCTAATAGAATAGTACATCTAAAAAAATGCCCCACTGCCTAGCTGCACAGTGGGGCATTGGTTATTAACGGCTTACATCATACGTTTAAGCTCGCCATAATCACCTTTAATACGCAGCTTAACGGTTACCTCCTGTTCATTTCGGTTACGGAAGAACCAGCCATGGTTCCCCGTAAAGGCAGCTTCCAATTCCCCCTCATCCTCAGGAACGCCACGTCCTTTTTCGTAGCTGATGGAATTACCACCGCCATCACCGTGGGTGTCAAAATTGACTGGCCCGCCTTCAGATGACCAAGCAAAGGTCGCAATAGAGCCTTCATCCATCGTCAACTTGTACTCGGTGCCCTCTCCGGGAGCAAGCGAGAAGCTTACTTCTTCACGCCACGCTGGCTCAGACGATATCTCGCCTTCGGTGAGTGTCGTATCAGAAGTGACATTGGCCACATCATCACTCGCTTCGAGCTGAGCCTCGTGCGACGTCTCATCAGCGGAAGGTGCCGATGCCACCTGTTCCTCAGCCGGTTCAGGGCTTTCATTTACCTCTTCGACAATGCGTATTTCAGCGGGCTGGTTGGTTTGCTCGGGGCCTTGTGCCGAGTTGGCGTTGGCTTGGTCAAGCTCGGCTTCCTCCGCAAGTTGGTTCTTGATTTCGCCCATTTGGGTCAATCCCAACAGACGGCCGGCCCCGATGGGGTCAATCGCGTATTCCGAAGGCAACACAACGGTAACCAATAAAACGCCCGCGATCACAGCGGCGAGCATGGTAGAGCGCAGCAACTTGGCCGTAGAGGGCAGTTCAGCGCGGCTTGGCATATCAGTGTTATACATATAAAAACTCCGAGATTTAGGAAACCATCAGGCCGGTTAATTGATAGCCCACCAATAGGAAACCAGCACTCATCATCGCCACGTTGGCGGTGTAAGCGTGGCGCAGAAAGCCATCCGTGCGTCGCCAGAATCCCATGACGATCAGGATGGCGCTCAGGGCCAGCAACTGGCCGATTTCCACTCCAACGTTGAAGGCCAACAGGTTAGGTAGAAGGCCGTTGGAGGCGATCTCGTACTCGATGATTTTGGTCGAAAGCCCAAAACCGTGGAAAAACCCAAATACCAGCGTCGCCACTTTGGTGTTGGGTTGAAAACCAAACCAACGCTGATAGGCACCCAGGTTATCCAGCGCTTTGTACACCACTGAGAGCCCAATAATGGCGTCAATAAGGTAGCTGTTAATGCCAATATCGAAGTACACCCCCAGCAGCATGGTGGTGGAGTGACCAATGGCAAACAGGCTGACGTAAATGGCAATGTGCTGCATGCGGTAGAGGAAAAACACTACCCCTAGCAGAAACAGCAGATGGTCGTAGCCCGTCACCATGTGTTTGGCACCGAGATACATAAACGATATCAGGTGAACGCCGTATATCTCCTGAATATATCCCTTGTCGCCTTCGGCGACCGCATGGGCCAGGACATCCCCACTGGTGCTCAACAGCACCAAC
>NZ_JAXOVU010000025.1:0-12724 GCF_036663435.1 Halomonas sp. 5021 | reverse complement strand
TGGGTGAAGACCTCACCTACAGCATCGACGTGGACGGTGAGGTGCTGGCCGCCAATGACACCATCGGCGCCAACGTCGCTGGCACCGATGAAGCCGGTAACGAATTTAGTGCTGATAACACCCGCGACTACAGCGTCGATACCGAAGCCAGTGCCACGATCAGCATTGACCCGGTGACTGACGACAACACCGTCAATGAAACCGAAGCGGGTCAGACCATTGCGATCACCGGTAGCGTCACCGGCGATGCCGCCGAAGGCGACACCGTTACGCTGACCATTGGTGACCAAAGTTACGAAGGCACCGTGGGTGAAGACCTCACCTACAGCATCGACGTGGACGGTGAGGTGCTGGCCGCCAATGACACCGTCAGCGCCGAAGTGACCGGTGCTGACGAAGCGGGCAACACCTTCAGTGCCGACGCTATCCGAGAGTACAACGTGGCCCCGGACGCCCAGGACGACACCAACGAAGTTGCCTTCGATGAAACCCTCAATGTGGGTGAAAACGACGGTGTGTTGTCGAACGACACTGATCCTGACGAAGACGATACGCTAACCGTGAGCGAAGTCGAAGGTAATGCTGCGAACGTTGGTGCCGCCATTCAAGGCCAGTTCGGCACGCTGACGCTCAACAGCGACGGCAGCTACGATTACGTCTCCAACCAGCCTCAGCCAGTCCTCTATGGTTTTGTTGAAGGAGACAATAACCTTCAGAGCAACCTGTTGGACAGCTTCGCGCTGGACACTGATGCACTTCAGCGAGTGCAGGTAACCGCCAATAAAGGGGTTGGCGTTGCAGGCAGCAACGATGGCCGCGATGTGCCCGAGCAGATCAACGATAACGGCGAAGTCATGGTCGCCGATATGGGTGACAGCATCGAAGGTGCAGGCTTCTCCTTCGGCGTTAGCAACCTGTTCAATAACGAAAGTGGCGGGGAAAGCGGCGCTTGGTACACCTACAACGAAGCGGGTGACTTGGTCGGCAGCGGTACCTTTGGTCCTGATGATGTCGTTTATCAAAACGGTAGTGATAATGTCGGGCGTGTAAACATCTCCGCTGACGAAACAGGTGATTTCCGCTACATCGCCTTTGAAGGTCTCGCTTACGAAAATAGCGATGTGGACACTGACGGTGGCGATTACTTCCTCACCGACATTACGCTGCAGGAAAGCTTCGACTACACCATCACGGATGGTGAAGGCGGCTCCGACAGCGCAACGTTGACCGTGGATTCCACCAGCAACCTGGCGGGCTACGAAATACCGCTGACCCTCGACGATAGCCAAACCGCCTTGGTTGACGAAGATGGCCTGGAGAACGGTATTGCCGGTGGTCCTGAGGACCGCGAAGGTCAAGGCGACAATGAAAGCACCTTCACCGGCAAGATCGGTGTAGCAGGCGCTGAGTCACTCGACTTTGCTGGCATGGACGGCGAAATCGCTACGGTGGGTCAGGAGCAGGTAAGTTACGAGTGGGCGGATGATGTCTTAACCGCCACCATCTCTGAAAGTCCGGAAGAAGGCCGTGTAGGGGAAGACCTGTTTACCGTGGAGCTTGATGACGCAGGCAACTATACCGTCACGCTACTGGAAAACGTGCTCCACACTACCCTCGATGGTGAAGAGGGTGACAACACCGAAAACGATGCCAGCGTAGTGCTTGACTACTCGGCGCAAAATGACGATGGCGATACCCAGACCGGCAAGCTGACGATCGATTTCAATGATGACACCCCGACCGTAGAAGAAGCCGATACAGTCACCGTTACCAATGAAGGTATTCCCAACATCTACGTGGGCAACGTCGACTTTACCGGCAACAACGGTAGTCAGTCGCAATTTACCTTTGCCGATGGAAACGTCGTAGTAACAGGCCAGGGCTTTGAAAGCGCCAATGATCTTGACCTGGTCGAAGCGGAGGTTAACCAATCGGGCGATGGCCTTGGCGTCGACAGCGATGCGTCGCCTTACCACAACCTTGAAAATGAGATCGACTTCCGCAAGACCGCCGATGACGAAGCCTCGGAAACCCTGACCATCGCCTTGCAAAATGGTCAGGTTGCTTTTGGCGCCAAGATCGAATTTTCCAAGATGTTCGGCGGCGAGCTGGAAACCGGGGTTGCCGAGTTCTACCGTGACGGCGAATTGATTTCTACCCAGTCGTTTAGCTCAGATGCCAATAGCGGCAACTATGCAGACAATTTCCAGGTAGAAG
This sequence comes from Halomonas sp. 5021, assembly GCF_036663435.1. Lineage (NCBI taxonomy): Bacteria > Pseudomonadati > Pseudomonadota > Gammaproteobacteria > Oceanospirillales > Halomonadaceae > Halomonas > Halomonas sp. 5021. The sequence continues at coordinate 10,507 of NZ_JAXOVU010000025.1, read as the reverse complement.
ACGGCGGCTTCGATACCATCGTGCTGAAAGCTGATGACAATGAAAATGGCCCGAACCAAAACGACAACAGCGACTTTACTGTCAAGTCGATTGAATTCACCGGCTCCACAGGTGCGCCGATCGGCTACGCGAAAAGCTCGCTTGACGTCAATTACGGCGCCGATGGCCCCGGTAGCCTGGCGTTGACCGGATTGGCAAGCGAGGTTGCCCTGAAAGACGGCACCCCGGTTACCGATATCGACACCACTGACAACGCCATCGTGGCGCGTGACGGCGACGGCGAGCTGGTGTTCCAGCTGCAGCTGACGCCAGCCACGGGACAGTGGGAGTTCTTCCAGTATCAGGCACTCGAGGACGGCTCGCTCAGCGTTGATTATCGCGCCACTGATGCCGATGGTGACAGCGTAGAGGCAAGCTTCGCGCTGGCGGCCATGGCCAACAGCGCACCTGAATCTACCAATGACGAGGTGAATGCCAACGCCGGTGAAGGCCTCGTGCTTACCACGGCTGACTTCGGCGAATTCAGCGACCCGGATAGCGGCGATCAACTTCAGTCGGTACGTATTGACTCGCTTCCTGATGCAAACGCCGGCGTGTTGACGCTTAATGGCGATGCCGTAGAAGCGGGCGACGTCATCAGCGCAGATGCGATTGCCAATGGCGATCTGGTCTACACCCAAACCAACGATGCGGCACAAGATACCGCCTTTGACTTCAGCGTGTCGGATGGCTTTGCCTGGTCGCAGGAAAGCTACTCACTGGCGGTGAATGCGGATTCGGTACCCACCGCATCGGGTGAAACACGCAGCATGGACTTTGCTGCCGCGACGGCTGATCCGGTCAGCAGCAATATATATCTGACGCTGGACACCTCCGGCAGCATGAACGATGAGATCCAACAGGCGAATGGAGAAGGCACCACCACGCGCTTCGAGCTAGCCAAAGATGCGTTAGTCAACATGATTAACAGCTACGAAGGCATGGGGGGCGTTAGTGTCAAGCTGACGACCTTTGACGCTACGGCGGACAGCTATGACTGGATGAGCGCAGAAGATGCGATCTCGGTGATTGAGCAACTTCAGGCTGGTGGCAACACCAACTACGAAGACGCAGTAGCGAAAACCGTCAGCGGAGCCGATAGTGCGCCTGCTGCGGACCAGACGATCGCGTACTTTATCTCGGACGGCGAACCGACCACCGAAAACTATGACAGCGTTGGTGGAGAGCCAGGCTTATTTGATGGTATCTACCAGGATGATTGGAACGACTTCGTCTCCAACCACATCAATTCGCTAAACGTCGTTGCGCTAGGTGGTGGAATCACCAATACCGACTACCTGGATCAACTGGCCGAAGCGGGCAACAACGTCTCCGAGACGCTGGTGGTTGAGAACGAAAGCGGCCTAGAAGCAGCGATTGATCCGGTTCGCCTCACGCTTGATGGCGATTTGAACGACAACGTGACCGGCGGTGACGGTGCGATCAACTTCGATTCGATTACGGTTGATGGCACTACCTACACCGCGGCAGACTTTGCTGACGGTGCCACCATCGCGCTACAAGGCGATGGTCAACTGGCGGTAGATTTTGCAGCAGGTACCTATAGCTATAGCGCCACTGCACGTGAGTTTAACGCGGATACCCAGAAGCAGTTTACGGTTACCGTCTCGGATGCTGATGGCGATACGGCCAACTTTGACGTCATCTTCGACATCAACGTTGATACCCAGCCGACTGCCAGCAACGAACAGGCGATTACCTCTGATGGAAGCCTGGAAGGCAACCTGCTCGATAACGTGGACTTCAGCTCGGATGGCCAAGGCGCAAACGGTGGACTCAAGTCACTGAAGGTTGGCGATATGTCTTACACGCCTGACGTGAACGGTGACATCACAATTAACAATGTGCTGGGTGGCACACTTAACGCCAACCTAAACACCGGTGAGTACACACTGAGCGGCGCAGCCCTGGGTACTACCACCCTTCAGGTCATGGCCGAAGATGCTGATGGCGATGAGGTCGCTTTCGACTTTGACATCACCAGCGCGGGTGATAACACCAAGACTGAAACGGACGACTTCAACTCAGACAATGAAGGTTGGAATAGTTACGGGCTTGATTATGACTCTGCTTACGTAAATGATGACCGGATGGAAATTTGGTCTGATGAAACAGTCACCAAAACATACTCTGGCTTTAATCCAGGCGATACAGTAGAGATCAGTTTTGATGCGAGGACATCAACCGGCGGCTCTAGTAGCTGGGATGATAATAATGGCCGCTGGGGAGATGAATTTACGGTCGAAGCTAACGGCGAGCAAAAAATCCAACACAGGGGTGGTTTTAACGACAAAATCAAGTTTGAATCGATTGCCGATGAGTACGGTAATATCAACCTGACGATTGACAACAATAGCTCCTCATCGGACGAGCATCTCTACATCGACAATGTAGAACTAACCAGTGGCTCTTCGGTCGGCAGCATCCTTGTCGGCGATGACGACAGCGCTGAACAGTTCGTGCTGAACGACAGCTCAGACGACGTCACTATCGAGCGTTTTGATGTAGCCAATGATGTGCTGGATCTTTCTGATCTACTGGATGATGGCGATACCGGCACGCTTGATGACTACTTCGTGAAGGCCAGCGATGAAGGCAGCAACGTGAATATCGAGATCACTCAGAAGAGTGGTGAAGGTGGCAGCAAGAACGTAACCCTGAAAGACGTCTCAGCTGCGGATTTGGGCGTCACCTCGGGTGAAGATTTCACGCACTTGATCCAGGACGGCAAGCTCGATATCGAGTAAGCCCGAACTACCCTAAGTGGCCCCGCTTGGTACCGCCAAGCGGGGCCTTTTGTTAGGCTAATCATATTCAACGATGACGGCAGCTTGCTGCCACTGGGAGCGCCACCACATGTACGTCAACCGCGACAGCCAGGGCGAGATCAGCGAGGTCAGCCGCAGCGTAAGCGATAAATGCAAGGAGTACGTCTCGCCGGAATCGGCGGAGCTACAGCGTTTTATCAACGCCGAAACCCATGAGGCTGCGCTGCTCAGGCAGTCGGATATGGAGTTTGTGCGGGTACTGGAAGACGTGATCACCCTGTTGATGGATCGGGGGATCATCCGCTTCACGGACCTGCCGGAAAAAGCCCAGGAAAAACTTCTGGACAGGCAGTCGCTGCGCAAACGCGTCAACGACGTAGGGCTGATCAGCGACGATGACAGCGACGTGATCTAACCGTCGCTCACGACATTAATCAGCGGCTTCCATGCCGCTGATTTCAATTCAAGCTGTCATCTTCGAGCTTACGGCGCTTTCACACCAGGCCCGGTAACCGCATCAAGCCCCAGGTCAAACAGGGTCTCGGCTTCTTCGGGACGTTTAACGCCTTCGGCGATGGCCAGAATGCCCAGCGAGTGGGCCAGGGTGGCCATGCCGCGCAGAATGGTCTGCTGGTCAAACGCCTGGTCGACGCCGCTGACCAGGCTGGCATCGAACTTGAGGAACGCAAGCCCCAGGTCGTGAAGGTCGGCCAGGCGGGTAAATTCGCTACCCACGTGTTCCAGACCAATTCGCACACCGGTGTGCTGCAACTCGCGGCACAATAACCGGAAGCTTGCCAGGTCATGCAGTGCGGTACTTTCGGGTAGCTCGATCCACAGCTTGCGGGCCGCCTCGGGGGCGTGTTCAAGCCGTTGGCGTAGCGCCTTGATAAACGCCATGTCGCTCACCGCGCGGCCGGAAAGGTTGATACCCAGCGGTAGCTTGTCGGTCTCGATAATGGCCAGGGCACGCTCGGCAACGGCCAGGTCCAGCTTGTCTTCCAGCTGCAGACGGGCCACCCAGGGCATGAACAAGCCCGCACTCCGCCACTCGCCTGCTAACTCAAGGCGCGAGGGCGCCTCGTAATGCACCACTTCCTGATGGGCATTGACCACCGGGAAGCGAGCCAGCGCAACGCCAGCGTCCATCGACTGGATCAACGCTGACCGCCATGCTTCATGGGTCGTATACAGCGGCAAGCGCGCCTCGCCAGAAGCCACCACCAGCGCCATGTCACCACGGCCCTCGGCATCGGCGAGGGCGCCGTCAAGCGCTGCAAGCCGTTGAGAAGGCGTATCGCCGTGAGTGTACTCACTCAGCGCGGCGGGTAGCCGGAGCGGCGCGCCCACAGTATCGCGTAGCAGCGTCAGCTGATGCTTGAGGCTTTCACTGACGTGCTCGATATCCTGGGAGCCATGGACCACCACCAGGAAGTCACTGCCGTTCAAGCGGCCGACTTCACCGCCGCCCAGTTCATTGGCCAACTGCGCCAGATGGCTCACCAGCGCCCGCAATGCCGCATCGGTGGCCTGACGGCCCAGGCGCTCGTTGACCTCGGGCAGGTCGTCCACGCGCACCATAATCAACACGCCGCTGGCACGCTGTGAGTCACTTTCCAGGTTGCGCTGCAAATGCTCCAGCAGCGTCGTGCGGTTGGAGGCACCCGTTGTGGCATCCTCCTGCAAGCGGCGGCGCAACTGGTCGAGCTTGCCGGTTTCTTCGCTCAGCATGGTATGCACCGCCCCGGAGAGCGTGTTCATCGCCTGTACCACTTCGCGCAGCTCTAGCGTGCGCGGCTCTGAAGAAGTGGTAAAGCGGCGCGCACTGATGCTGCGTGCCTGGCTGACCACTTCCAGCAGCGGCCGACGGATAGTGCGCACAATCCACCAGGCCAGCAACAGGCTGATAGCACCGACCAGAGCAAACCAGGCAGTCATTTTCAGGGTGCTTTGCCACAGCGAACGGTAGGCGTAGTCGTGCTGGCTCGCCAGGGTCAGGGTGCCGTACTGGCTCCAGCCGTCCTGAACCACTGCCTGGCCAGGGGAAACATCCAGGCGCACCAGGTCAACAAACCAACTGGGCACACCGTCGTCCAACGGCTCGGCTTCGCGGCGCTGCATGATGTCACCCTGCGGCGAGCGCAGTTCAATCAAACGGTAATGCCCGGTGTCAAACTGCGCGGATAGCAGCAGCTCGATGCTGACGTCGTCTTTTTCCATCTGGGTCATGGAAAGTGCCAGCGCGTTGGCATTGTCGGCATTCTTGATTTGCACTTCCTGCTCAACATAATCCTGCGTGGAGGTCACGCTCACTGCCAGACTGCCCACGAACGCCAACAGCAGTATCAGGATGACCGTCAGCCAAAGCTGCTTGATGAGAGACATATCCTATCCTCTTATATAAATCCTTGATCGCGCATGCGGTTAACCACGCTTTGCCAGCGTGAAAGCCGCGCGAGTGGGTCAGCCCGTGACTCCTGCGACCCCCCGGCCCACAAGCCGCTGCTGTTGAAACTGAATACAGGGGTCAGGTCGTCGCGTTCCGAGGCCGGTCGAATGGAAGGGATGATGTTATCCAGTACCAACGGCTCGGACGCCGGTGTTTGATAGTACCCAAGCACCATGTGCGCCTGGCTTTGCTGGGAACGGCCAATCCGTGCCCGAACATAAATCATGCGCAGCTTGTTGCCCGGCACACCCAGTTCCTTGAGCGTGATGTACTTGGCAATCGAATAATCCTCGCAGTCACCTTCGCGCTTGCCCAGCATTTCCAGCGGCGTCGCCCAGTAATCTTCCTGGCCCCAGATGGAAATGTCATCCCGCCAGCGCACCTTGCGGTTGAAGAAGTCATTCACCTCGCGCATCTGGTCGCCAAGCCTTGCGCCGCGCAGCCGCTGGATCATGGCCAGCCACTCATCGATCAGCGTCACGCCCGCAGCCCCATGCGCCTGCTGCATCTTCTGGCGGATCCGCGCCGGGTTGAACGCCGAAGCCGTGGACGGCGCGCCAATCATCAGGCACAGCAACCCCGCGCCCAGCCCCGAGAGCACTTGCCGCCGCGATACCATCACGTTACCTGACCATCCATGGCGGCGCGAGATAGAAACCTGTTTTGAAGATGTTCAAGCTAATGGGGGTATCCTCATAGTGCCGTGTTAAAGCTTCACAATTTATATCGACAAAAGACGTTGCAACTTAATCGCGCCACGAAAAAAAAACAAGGCATGCACCCAGCCATTGTAGGAACCCGACTTCGTCGGGCGATCAAGTCATCTACCAGCACTCACCCTCGGCGCCATGATACCTTCCAGCTTATCCCACACGGTTTCCAGAATAATTGGCTGGGCCTCGGCGGTGGGGTGAATGCCGTCGTCCTGCATCAAGGCATCGTCGGTGGCTATGCCTTCCAGCAAAAACGGCACCAGCGTAACGCCGTAGGTGTCGGCGAGGTCATGATAAACGGTGGTAAACGCCTCCCGGTAGGCAGCGCCGTAGTTGGGCGGAATATCGATGCCCAGCAGCAGGACCTCGGCATCTGCGGCCTGGCTGGCCTCGATCATCGTCGCCAGGTTGGCCTGCATCTGCTGCGGCGGAAGGCCGCGCAACCCATCGTTGCCGCCCAGCTCCAGCAGAACAATATCCGGCTCGTGCTGTCCTAATAGGTCATCGAAACGCTGAACACCACCTGAAGTGGTTTCACCGCTGATACTTGCGTTGACGACGGTTGCCGCTTCCGGCAGCCGCTCTTCAAGCAAGGCCACCCAGCTTTCATCGCGCTCAATGTTATACGCCGCGCTCAGGCTATCGCCCATGACCAACAGGGTGGGGGCGGAGCCTGCGTCCGAGTCGACCGACTCAGCGTTGACTGGCCCGGCGACCAGGGTGGCTATCAGAACCCCCAGCCACAGGGTTAGTATGCGGTAATGTTCTCGCCATGCTGCTTTTTGCCAAGCTACAAGGATGCCACGCTTCATGTCTTACTCCTCTGCTGATTCCCCTGAGCCGACCGCCAAGGCGGATAGCCAACGCGTGCTTCATGCCGAACGTTTGACCAAAAGTGTCACCAGTGGCGAACGCACGCTGACCATCTTACACGACCTTTCGTTGAGCGTGGCAGCTGGAGAAAGCGTGGCCATTCTGGGCAAGAGCGGGGCGGGCAAATCTACCTTGCTGGGCCTGCTGGCTGGGCTGGATACCCCGACAGACGGCGAGCTCCACCTGTTCGGCCATCCGCTCAGCCGCCTGGATGAAGACGGCCGTGCCTCGCTGCGCGCAGGCCGCGTCGGCTTTGTGTTCCAGAATTTTCAGCTGCTGCCCACGCTAAGCGCGCTGGAAAACGTGCTGCTGCCGCTGGAACTCTCGCCCCGTGCCGGAGAAACCGACACCGCCGCCCAGTGGCTGACCCGCGTCGGGCTGGGTGAGCGTCAGGGCCATCTGCCCAAACAGCTTTCCGGCGGCGAGCAGCAGCGCGTGGCCATCGCCCGGGCGTTTGTCAGCGACCCGGAACTGGTCTTCGCCGACGAACCCACCGGCAACCTGGACCCGGACACCGGCGCGCAAATCATCGACCTGCTCTTCGAACTCAACCACCAGGCGGGCACCACCCTGATCCTGGTCACCCACGACCACGCCCTGGCTCGCCGTTGCGATCGCTGCCTGCGGCTGATCGACGGCCACCTTGACGCCTTCGATCCCCACACCCTTGCCAGCGACACGCTCGAAAGCCATGCCTCTAAAAGCGATGCCTCTAAAAACGATGTCTCTGAAAACGATGCCTCCAAAAACCATGAGGCCAAGACATGAGCAACCTCAACGCTCGGCTGGCCCTGCGTAGCCTGAAGCGCGACCTGCGTGCCGCCGATGTGCGCGCGCTGTTTGTGGCACTCATGCTCGCCGTGGCCGCCTCCACCATGATCGCGTTTTTCCTCGACCGCCTGGACCGCGGCTTGGAGCGCCAGGCCAGCCAGATGCTGGGCGGCGATGTGGTGCTGGAACAGCGTGACCCGTTCAGCGAAGAGCTGCGCGCCCAACTGGAAGATGCCGGCTTTACCCTGAGCGACCAGGTCGACCTCGTCTCGATGATCAGCCGCGACGACCGCTTCCAGCCCGCCAGTCTGAAAGCCGTGGACGATATCTACCCACATTACGGCAGCTCGCGGGTGGATCTGGGCAATGGCACCGAGCAAGTGGCCTCTGGTCCGTCAGCAGGTGAAGCCTGGGCTGATCCACGCCTCGCCCAACTGATCGACATCGAGATTGGCGACAGCGTTCAGGTCGGGCAGACAGAACTGACCATCAGCGGGATTATCGAGCGTGAGGCCGACCAGTCCGGCGGCTTCGGCAGCTTCAACCCCCGGCTGATGCTCAACACCGCCGACCTGGAGGCCACCGGGCTGGTCCAGGAAGGTTCCCGGGTCGAGTTTGAAATCCTCGCCGCCGGGCCACCCCAGGCGCTGGATGCCGTGCAAGGGCTGCTCGACGAGCTGCGCCGGGATGGCGTTGAAGTCAGCGACGTGCGCGTCGACCAGCCACAGTTAGGCAATGCCCTGGAACGTGCCGAGAGCTACCTGGGCCTGGCCGGGCTTGCCGCCGTGCTGTTGGCAGGCGTGGCGGTGGCCATGTCCACCCGCCGTTATGTGGAACGTCATCTGGACACCGCCGCACTGCTGCGCTGTTTCGGGGCCAGTCAGCACCAGTTGGTCGTCATCTTCTCCATTCAACTGCTGGGCCTGGCCCTGGTCGCCTCGCTGCTGGGTGCCGTGTTGGGACTGGCCGGACAGGCGCTGTTGCTATGGCTGCTGGCCAGCTTCCTGCCCATGACGCTACCGCCCCCCGGTATCATGCCCCTCGGTCTGGGAGTGCTAACGGCTTTTGCGGTACTGATCGGCTTTGCCGGGCCCACGCTACTGCGCATCAAGCGCGTCAGCGCCCTCAAGGTGCTGCGCCGCGAGCTGGACCCGCTGCCACCCGCCGCATGGCTGGTGGTCAGCGTGGCCAGCCTGGTGTTTGGCGGTTTGCTATGGCTGTATTCCGGCAGTCTGCCGCTGGCAATGGCCCTGCTGGTCGGCGGCGCGGCCCTGCTCGGCGTGCTGTGGGGCATCAGCATGCTGCTGCTGAATGGCGTATTGCGCGGCGTGCAGGCGCTTTCTGGCAAAGGCCCCTGGACCCAGGCGCTGCGTCTGGGGGGCCGTCAGTTAGCGCGGCGTCGGCAGGCCGGGCTCGGCCAGCTGATGGCGTTCTCGGTGACCTTCTTCGCCATGGCGATGATTGTCCTGGTACGTGGCGACCTGCTCAATACCTGGCAGAACCAACTGCCCGACGACACGCCCAACTACTTCGCAATCAACATTCAGCCCACAGAGCGCGACGACTTCGAGGACGCGATCAGCCCGCGGGCCGAAGCGCAAAGCGAACTCTACCCCATGGTGCGTGGCCGGGTAATCTCGATCAACGACCAGGACCCGCGTGAAGCCGTGCGCCCTGACGCCCGCGGCGACAACTCCCTGCGCCGGGAGCTCAACCTCACCTGGCAGGCCGAAGTGCCGGAAGGCAACGAGATCGTCGCCGGGGAATGGTTTGCAAGTGAAGAGGGCGCTGACGAGCAGCAAGGCTGGATGAGTGAGGTAGACGCCACCGCCCAAGCCGCGCCGGTGCCCATTTCCGTGGAAGACGGCCTGGCCGAACGCCTCGGGCTGACGCTTGGCGACCGGCTCACCTTCGCCGTGGGCAGCGATGAAATCACCACCGAGATCACCAGCCTGCGCAGCCTCAACTGGGACACCTTCCGGCCCAACTTCTTCGTGATCTTCCCGCCGGATGTGCTGGAATCCTTCGGCCACAGCTATATCACGGCGTTTTACTTGCCGGAAGAAGAGCAAAGCCTGATCAATCAACTGGTGAGGGACTTCCCCGGCGTCTCGCTGCTTAACGTCGAGGCCATTCTGGGGCAGGTGCGCGATGTGCTCACCCAGGTCACCCGCGCGGTGGAACTGGTGCTGATCCTCGTGCTGCTCGCCGGGGTGAGTGTGCTCTACGCCGCGCTAACCGCCAGCCGACCGGTGCGCGCCCACGAAAGCGGCCTGCTGCGCGTCTTCGGGGCAGGGGAGACGATGATCTCACGGGTGCAGGGCGCCGAGTTCGCCCTGCTCGGGTTTGCCAGCGGGCTGCTCGGCGCGGCCCTGGCCGAACTGGCCACCGCCGTGCTGTATCTCTACCTGCTGGACTTGCCACCCCGGCCGCACCCCGAGTTATGGCTTGCGCTACCCATCGGCGGCGCGCTGCTCATCGGCGTGATCGGCCACTGCCTCTCCCGCAGCCTGCGTAAACAAGCCCCCGCGGCAAGTTTAGGGTTGTTAGGGGAGGCCTAGCCCCGTAGATACCGTCTCTCTATACCAACTGCAAGGGGCTTCATGCTCCTTGCGGCCGATATTCACTTTGTGACTTCAACACGCCAAAAGCGATGTGTACCAATTTGCGCATAGCCGCCCCCAGCGCCGACAACGTTGGCTTGCCACGAGCTTTGAGTCGTGCAAATTGCTCGCTGACGTCAGGATTACAGCGGGTCGATACGATGGCGGCCATATAAAGTTTCCGGCGGATACTGGGCGCCCCTGCCTTGGAAAGATGGGTTCGCAACTTCACCGAGGTACCTGATTCTTTCAGTATCGGCACGAGGCCCA
>NZ_JAXOVU010000024.1:0-18467 GCF_036663435.1 Halomonas sp. 5021 | reverse complement strand
CGCCCGGATGGCCGGACTTGGCCTTCTGGACGGCATCCATGGAAAGGGCGCGAATGGCATTGGCCAGCTCAAAACGGGACGGCATGGGGTGCTCCTCGCTTGAAAACGTGAATAAGAAAGCGCTATTGTCGCTGACTTCCCGGGCGTCGGCAAATTCTATGGGCTCGTTCTGGGAAGAACTTCCAACAGCGTGTAAACTTTGGCCCCCGAAGCGCAGTGTTGCTTCTTTATAGGTGGGCAGGGCAACTTCCTGCCATGATTTCCTGCTGATGCTGCGGTGACTTGCCGCCGTCACACCGAGGGTAGAGTGCGCGATGAGCGAATATTCCCTGTTTACCTCCGAGTCCGTCTCCGAAGGTCATCCTGATAAAATTGCCGACCAGATTTCCGATGCGGTGCTGGATGCCATTATTGCCCGTGACAAGCAGGCGCGCGTTGCCTGTGAAACCATGGTCAAGACCGGTGTCGCGATCATCGCCGGTGAAATCAGCACGAATGCCTGGGTGGACCTTGAGACCCTGGTACGTGATGTGATTACTGAGATTGGCTATACCTCATCGGATGTGGGCTTCGATGGCGCCACCTGTGGCGTGGTCAATCTGATCGGTAAACAGAGCGTCGATATTGCCCAGGGCGTTGATCGTAGCAAGCCGGAAGATCAGGGCGCGGGCGATCAGGGGTTGATGTTTGGCTACGCCACCAACGAGACCGACTCCTTCATGCCGGCGCCGATCCATTACTCGCATCGTCTGGTGGAGCGCCAGGCGGAGCTGCGCAAGAACGGCCTGCTGCCATGGTTGCGCCCGGATGCCAAGAGCCAGGTGACCTTCCGCTATAATGAAGAAGGCCAACCCTGCGGCGTCGATGCCGTGGTGCTTTCCACCCAGCACGATCCGGATATCGACCAGCAAGACCTGCGTAAAATGGTCAAGCGGGAAATTATTGAACAGGTGATCCCCGCCGAATGGCTCGATGATGATACCCAATACCACATCAACCCCACCGGTAAATTCGTGATTGGCGGCCCGGTGGGCGACTGTGGCTTGACCGGCCGCAAGATCATTGTCGATACCTACGGCGGCATGGCACGCCACGGCGGCGGTGCCTTCTCGGGCAAGGATCCGTCCAAGGTTGATCGCAGCGCGGCTTATGCCGGTCGCTATGTGGCCAAAAACATCGTGGCGGCGGGCCTCGCCGACAAGTGTGAAATCCAGATTTCCTACGCGATCGGCGTGGCCGAGCCGACCTCCGTGTCCATCGATACCTTCGGTACCGGCAAGGTGAGTGATGCCCAGATCGTCAAACTGGTGCGTGAGTATTTTGATCTGCGTCCTTTCGCGATTACCCGAATGCTCGACCTGCTTCATCCGATGTACCAGCTGACCGCCGCCTACGGACACTTTGGCCGCGAGCCGTTTGAGCACAGCTACCATTGGGTCGATGATAAAGGCCATACCCAACAAGAGACGTTCATCGCCTTCCCTTGGGAGCGCACCGACAAGGCCGATACGCTCCGTCAGGCAGCAGCTTTGTAAGATATTTGCTCGCTGTGTTGTAAGAAAACGTCCCTTTGGCGCATGCCGGGGACGTTTTTTATGCGCAGTGCGCTAGGCTAACGTCATTAATGGACAATTGGCGGAGGCTGGTGGTGATGAAACGCTATAGGCAGGGATGGCTGGTGGGGTGGCTGATGGCCGTCTCCCTAACGGTGCAGGCAAACGAGTGTCCCGGCTGGAGCACTGAACGGCTGACACGCGAGAGCCGGGCGCTGTCGGCGCAGGTAGCCGTTTGGGATCGTGCCTACCATGATCAGGGCGTATCGTTGATTGACGACGCGCTCTACGATCAAGCCGTGGCACGTTTGGCTGAATGGCAGAGGTGCCTGGGTAAGGTTCCCAGTCACCAACCGTTGACCCGCATCACCAGCACCCGCGACACTCGCGCTCATCCTTACGCGCAAACCGGCCTTGAAAAAACCGATAGCGAAGGGGTGAAACGCTTTAGCAGCCGCCGGAATAACCTTTGGATACAACCCAAGGTCGATGGTGTGGCGGTCACGTTACGCTACCAGGAGGGGGAACTGGTAGAAGCGGTGAGTCGTGGTGATGGCGAGCGCGGCCAGGATTGGACGGCCCGTGTCCGTGAGTTGCCTGCTGTGCCCAATAGGTTATCCACGCCGCTTTCCGGCGTTCTGCAGGGCGAGCTGTATTGGCGTTTGATGGATCATGTCCAATCACGAAATCCCGCCACGGGGGCGCGGGGGAATGTCGCCGGCGCGATGGCCCAGCAAGCGCCGACGCCGCAAACCCGAGAGCAAGTGGGACTGTTTATCTGGGGGTGGCCTGATGGCCCCGAGAATATGGCTGATCGTCTCGCACAGCTAAGTGCTTTAGGGTTTGATACTGCCGACTATACCCACCGACTTGATGATCGCCGTGATGCGGCTTATTGGCGGGATAAATGGTTTAACGGGCCGTTACCGTTTGCCACTGACGGCGTCGTCCTCAAGCAGGCCGAGCGCCCCGGCGTACGCCGCTGGTCATCGTCGCCACCGGAGTGGGCGGTGGCCTGGAAATACCCCGCTAAGCAGGCGCTGGCAGAAGTGCGCGGCATTGAGTTTCGCGTCGGGCGCACCGGGCAAGTGACGCCGCTGGTATGGCTCAATCCAGTACTGTTGGAAGGGCGGCGCATTAGCCGTGTTTCATTAGGCTCCCTGGAGCGCTGGGAATCACTGGATGTTCGCCCCGGCGACCAGGTGGCGGTCACCCTGGGCGGACTGACGATTCCACAGATGACCGAGGTGGTATGGCATACCCAGGAGCGTTCACCTCTCACGCCGCCATCACCGCAGCGCTTTCACCTGCTGAGCTGTTTTGAGTTAACCCCCGGCTGCGAAAGCCAGCTGCTGTCGCGGCTCACTTACCTTGGCGACCAGTTGAAGATGCAAGGGATTGGTGAGGGGACCTGGCAAGCGCTGATGGAGGCGGGCGTGGTCACCCGCTTATTGGGCTGGCTGAGCCTTGAGCCAGACGAGCTTGAGCAGGCTTACGGTATTGGCAATACCACCGCCGCTTCGTTGATGGAGCAGTTTCAAGCCGCGCGCTTCGCCCCTTACGCCACTTGGCTTGAAGCGCTGGGGATGCCGCCCGGCGGTAGTGCTCGCTTGGGCGACTGGTCTACCCTGGCGGGCCTGACGCCTTCCGAGTGGCAGGCCCAGCCAGGTGTTGGCCCGGTGCGTGCCGAAGCGCTGGTGGCGTTCTTTAGCCATCCCGACGTACAGCAGATGGCAGCGCAGTTAAACGAAATAGGGGTTGAGGGTTTTTAACCCATTGGGTGGTCGGCGGATTAAAGCGTCTACCCCAGCCCCGTCATGCGTAGCATTAAACCGAGATAGAGCGGAATTAGCAGCGGCGCAAGCAGTGTCGTGACCAGCACTGCTAAGGCGCCTTTTTGGGGCTGGATGCCCAGTTCCATGGCCACCACCACGACATTGGCGGCCATGGGTACCACGCCCATTAACAACAGTGCCAAGGCCAGTTCCGTGGAAAGTGGCGCCACCCACTGCAGTATTAAAACGGTCGCTAGCATGACCAATGGCCACATCAGGTAGCGCAGCCCCAAGCAGGAAGCGACAAAACGCGTATCCCAGGCGGCAAGCGTCACTTGGCTTAGGGTCATGCCGATAATCATCATCCCCAGCAACGTGTAGGTGGCGGGGAACACTTGCAGGGAACTCATGACCGTGGCGGGGACGTTGATCTCAAGGGCGCTAAGCAGTAACGCTAACAGGAATGCGTAGATAAGCGGTAAACGAGAAATCTTGATCAAGCTCTCGCGTATCGAAAAGCGACCGCGGGCGCTGAGGTAAAAGCCCACGGTAAATTCATAGATATTAATCCCCAGCATGCAGAACAGGTAAAGGGTAACGCCCTCGGGGGGTAGCAATATCAACGCAATCGGCAAGCCAAAGTAGCCGGTATTGCCGGTTCCCGAGGAAAATGCCAGCAGGGCGGCTTCCTGTTCGCCAAAGCGGTGGCGCGTGACGCGTTGTACCAACAGTGCCATCAGGCTCGCGACAATGAACAGCGCTAATGTGAGTAGTAAGTAGTCAGGCGTTGGACCGCCGTTCATCAGTGCGCGAAAAATGGTAAAGGGAGCGATCAGATAAACCAGCAGCGTGGCAATCGGGCGAGGGTCGAGCTTGAGCCGTTGGGCGGCTAGCCAGCCTAACCCCACATAGCCGAGTAACATGAGTAGCGGCCCAACCAATGCCCCAGGTGTAAGGTCCATTTACCCTCCGGTAATAAGAGTAGTCACTGATCAACATGAGCCGAATTAAAGGCCGAGCGTGGAATCTTTCATTAGCCTCAGCGCAACGGAACAGCGAGAATACCCCAAAATATCATGACTATTGTCACATTATGAGGAAATCCCATGAGCCGCCACGAGCATCCGCTAGGTATTAGCTTTGAATTCTTTCCTCCGGGCACTGATGCCGGGCGCGACAAGCTAATCCAGACACGCGATGAACTGGCCGCCCGCAATCCGCGGTTTTTCTCGGTTACCTACGGTGCCGGTGGTTCGACTCAGGCGCGTACTCGTGAGATTGTTCGCAAGGTGAGTCAGAGCGGTGTTACGACTGCCCCGCACCTGTCCTGTATTGGGAGCGAAAAAGCCCAACTGCGCGATCTGTTGACCCAGTACCGAGAAGAAGGCGTCGACAGCCTGGTGGCCCTGCGTGGCGACATGCCATCCGGTATGGCCAGCATCGGTGAGCTGCGCTACGCCAATGAGCTGGTCGAGTTCATTCGCGATGAAACGGGCGATCATTTTGATATTGCCGTTGCTGCGTATCCAGAATCTCATCCACAGGCCCCGAATCTAGACAGGGATGTGGAAAACTTTGCGCGTAAAATGAAGGCGGGGGCCAACATGGCGATTACCCAATACTTCTTTACCGCGGATGCCTATTTCCACTTTGTTGATAAAGCCCGCGCATTGGGCGTTGAGCAGCCGATTATTCCGGGCATCATGCCGATTACCAACTACACCAAGCTGGCGCGCTTTTCCGACGCCTGTGGCGCGGAAATCCCCCGCTGGATTCGCAAGCAGCTGGAATCCTACGGCGACGACAGCGAAGCCATTGCCGATTTTGGCACCGATGTCGTCAGTCGACTCTGCCAGCGTTTGCTGGATGGCGGGGCACCGGGCTTGCACTTCTATACCCTTAATCAGTCCAAGCCGGTGTTGAAGGTTGTTGATAACCTGAGCGGCTAGGCCGATAGATGAACCCGAAATACGAAAACCCCGCTCAGTTAACTTTGAGCGGGGTTTTTTAGGCTTCGCGTTTAGCGACTTGAGTCAATTAGCCCGTTTGCGGCGTCTTGTTGCCACCGCCGTGCTGTTTACGCTGCATGATAAACAGGATGGCACCAATGACCAGGCCTGCTACATCGGTATAAATACCGCCGTAAATCATGAAGATCGCACCTACCAGCATGACGATACGCTGGAGTGTATTCACTGGACCGAAGAACCATTTCTGGACCATGCCCGATAGCAATACGATACCCAGTGTTGCGGTAACCCCGACGCGCAGAATCTGCATGGCAGAGCCTTCCATCAACATGGCCGGGCTGTAGAAGAACATGAACGGCACGATGAAAGCGGCTAACCCGATCTTGAAAGACGCCACCGAGGTGCCCATGGGGTTGTCGCCGGAAATACCCGCTGCCGCGTAGGAGGCAAGTGCCACCGGTGGGGTAATGGCGGAGACCACCGCAAAGTAGAACACGAAGAAGTGGGCAACCAGAGGTTCAATGCCGATGTTGATCAAGCCAGGCGCGACGACCGAAGCCGCCACGGCATATGCCGCCGTGGTGGGCATGCCCATCCCCAGCAGAATACTGATCAGCATGGCGAATACCAGAGCCAGAAGCTGGCTGACGCCTGCCAGACCGAGCAGCAGCGACGAGAAACGTGCCCCCACCCCGGTCAGCGAGATAACACCAACGATCAAACCCGCACAGGCACACACAGCGATGATCTGAATTGACATGGTGCCGGCCAGTTGGAGCGCTTTCAAAATGGCACGAAGGCCCATTTTGTTAGGTGAAATCCAACTGACAACCGCTGCTGATGCCGTCGCCAGAGTCCCCGCACGAATCACCGAATAACCCATGAACAGAGCAACGATCAGGATGATAATGGGGGCAAACAGATAGACCTGCTTGATCAGCCGGGAGAATAGCGGAATCTCTTCTTTGCGCATGCCGCGCATGCCTTTACGGGCCGCTTCAAAGTCGACCATGAAGTAGACGGATGCAAAGTAGAGAACGGCAGGAATAATGGCGGCAATGGCAATCTCGGTATACGGAATACCGGTCACTTCGGCCATGATGAAGGCGCCCGCGCCCATGATCGGGGGCATGATCTGCCCGCCGGTAGAGGCGGCCGCTTCAATCGCGCCCGCACTTCGCGCCGGGTAACCGACCTTTTTCATCAGCGGGATCGTCAGCGAGCCGGTCGATACGACGTTACCGGCGGATGTGCCGTTGATCATGCCCATCAGGCCCGACGCGAAGATAGACACCTTGGCCGGGCCACCGCGAGCTCGCCCAGCCGCCGCAAAGGCGAAATTGACGAAATAATCGCCCACTTTGGAGGCCTGCAGAAAGGCAGCGAAAATAATGAACAGAATAATGTAGGTCGACGATACGGCAGTGGTGGGCCCGAGAATGCCCGTATCGGTATATACCTGGCTGAAGAACCGCTGCAGCGAAAGGCCGGGGTAGCCCAGAAAGCCGGGCAACGCAGGACCTGCAAAAACATAGGTCAAGAATACCGCTGAGATGACCACCAACGCCAACCCGGCGACGCGGCGGGTCAACTCCAGAATCAGCATGGAGCCTGCAATTGCCGCCCAAGAAATACCTGACGGGGCAAAGGACGTGCCGGTCGACATGCGTATGTTGGTGTTGAACGCCACCAGCAGATAGCCTGCACTGGCGGCCGCGCACACCATGAGCACCAGATCTGCCGGATTAAAGCGATGGCGGGCCTGACGATAAAACCATGACAGTACAATGGCACCGGCGGTGGTCGCCATGAGCGGATAACCGTAATGCCAGTTCTCGACGCTGGGGTCGATACGCATTGCTTCGCCACTGAGGGTCTGGTGCATCAGGAACACTTGCACAAGTGTATAGGTGGCGGGAACAAGCAGCGCGTAACTTGCCCACTTCAAGGCAGCGCCAGATGCCTGGTGGTCGTCTTCGGCAAAACGAGCACCTGCAAATAACCCGTAACCGAGAATAAGCGCACCGGCTATGTGCAAGATACGAAACGACCAGGTTTCCAAAGGAAACACGTTAAGTGAAATCAGGTGGAAACTTGAATAGGCAATGGCTAACGCCGCAAACAAGAAAAACTGCCAGCCGGTAAAAAGACGGCGGTTGGATTCAACAATCTCTTCATCGACACCCTCGACAATAGACTCAGGGGCAGATTCAGCATCCTGGGCATCATCCTTGAGGCCGTTGGGTTCTTGGTCGGTTTTGTGACTCATTAGAGTTCACCCTCACAGCAAACAAAGGGGCATTAGCGAAAACTGCCCCGGCCAATCTTGATTGGCCGGGGCAGGCGACAACAAGTGTTGCTTACTTGATCATGTCTTCGTCGATCTCGTAGCCGTTCTCTTCATACCAGCGAGCGGCACCGGGATGGAAAGGCAGCACAGTGTTGTGCTTGATGTTTTCCGGAATGGTGGTAGCTGCACTGCGGTGGACCGACATCATGCGGTCGTTGTTTTCCATAGTGGCTTTGGTGACTTCGTAAACAAAGTCTTCAGGCAGGTCGCAACCGGCGATGGCAAAGTTCCACATGGAAACGGCGCGGGCGTCTTCTTCCAGCGTTTCATAAGTGCTAGCCGGGATGGAGAATTCCGCCACAGGGAAAGCGTTCATCACCGTTTCCAACTCTTCTTCATTGAACTCGATGATGTTTACATCGGTTTGGACTTCGAGTTGGCTGACGGCCGGGATGGGGATGCCAGCGGCAAAGGCGATGACGTCCAGCAAGCCGTCCTGCAGCTGACCACCCAGGTCGGACCAACCGCCATTCCGGCGTTCAAAGTTGACGCCTAGCTCTTCCAGCATTGCCGGGAAGTAGGTGTCAGACGTGGACGCCGATGGGCCAAAGCCGATACGTGCGCCATCGGGAATATCGGAAATTGATTCAATGCCGCTGTCGGAGAGCACGGTGATTGAGAACGGGGTTTCGTACATCGGGAACATCGCGCAGACGTTGTCCATTTCCAGTCCCGGGGCGAGGGGGCTTTTGCCGTTCACCGCATCGGCAGCCGGGCCCATGGTGGCCAGACCAAAGGCGGCATCGCCGTTATGCACCAGTGCCAGGTTCTGGGTAGGGCCGCCGGTCACCTCGCCACCGCCTGAGATGTCTAACTCATCAGCGATAAAGTTGGCCCAGCCGGAGCCATAAACGAAGTAAGTACCGCCCTGGCTAGCCGTGCCAACGGTGAAGTTGTCCGGCCAGTCTTCGCGGTCGGCATGGACGCTACCGGCCGCCAGAATCGCGCTGCTGGTCAGTAATGCCAATGTGGTCGGTTTAAAATTGCGCATGGCGAATTTCCCTAGTTGTTTATTGAGGTTATTAACACGCCGGCGGTATGCGAGTGAGGCAACGCCACCAGCGGTGAGCTATAAACTAGAGCGATTGTCGTGCCAAAAAAGGATTTTATTTTTAAAAACAGAGGCTTAAAATTTTTGTTTTCAACGTTAGTCGTATAGAGGCAAGAACAAAGTGTCTGGGGTTGCGCACGGTACGCATGGTTTTGTGTGCGTTAATCCGCACACATGAAGGCGTCGTGAAAGTAGGACAGCGATCTTTCAATCGCTATGAGTCGGACGATTTGTGGTCTGGATCCATGATCCGCACAGGCTGTATCTCATTCTGGGCGGGCTCCGGACGGGCTTGATTGACGCGGGTGGTCAGCTCGCTAGGTGCTTCATCCTCAATGGGTAGCTGTTCGAAAAAATCACAGTTGACGCACTCCCGGTAACGAATACCGTTCTGCTCCCAGGCACGAATGCGATCCATGGCCGCACAGCGCGGGCAGGTCACGCCTGCAATAAAACGTTTTACGCTCGACATCATCAGGCTCCAATGGCGCGCCCTCAAAGGAGGGCGCGCTCAGGTAGGGGGCGGGTTTAAGCGGCACGGATCCCGCTATGACGTAATAACGGGTCGACGCTGGGTTCGCGGCCGCGAAAGGCTCGGAATATGTCAGCAGCATCGCGTGCGCCGCCTTGCTCGAGAATCTCTTGCCGGAAGCGCTGGCCGGTAGTGGGGTCAAAGATACCGGCTTCTTCAAACGCGCTCCAGGCATCGGCCGATAACACTTCTGCCCATTTGTAGCTGTAGTAACCCGCCGCGTAGCCGCCTGCAAAAATGTGCCCGAAGCTGTTTTGAAAGCGGTTGAAGGACACAGTGGGGACCACGGAAACGCTCTGGCGTACCTCGTCGAGTAGCGCCTGGACATCGCTGGCGCAGGGAGAATCGAGCTCGTGGTGCAAGCGCAGGTCGAACAGCGAGAACTCAATCTGACGCGCCATGCCCATGGCTGACTGGAAGTTTTTGGCGGCCTGCAAGCGCTCTAGAAGAGCCTCTGGAAGTGGGTCGCCGCTGTCGACGTGGCCGGCTATCAGGTCGAGCCCTTCGCGTTCCCAGCAATAGTTTTCCATGAACTGGCTCGGCAGTTCGACGGCATCCCAGGCGACGCCGTTAATGCCTGAGATGTCAGCAATGGTTTGCTTGGTCAGCATATGGTGCAAACCATGGCCAAACTCATGGAACAGCGTGGTGACTTCATCGTGGGTCAGCAGCGCGGGCTTGTTGCCGACTGGCGGGGTGAAGTTGCAGGTAAGAAAAGCGATGGGAAGCTGCAAACCATCATGCGTCTGGCGGCGTACCCGGCAATCCGCCATCCAGGCACCGCCACGCTTGCCTTCGCGGGCATACAGGTCAAGGTAGAAGCCGGCAATCGGCTGATCATTGTCGGTGATCCAGTAGAAGTGCACGTCGTCGTGGTAGTGCGCAACGTCAGTATCTTCTGCAAAGCGTACGCCATAGAGCCGCTCAACCACCTGAAACAGCCCATCGACGACTTGTGGTGCAGGAAAATAAGGGCGCAGCTGTTCTTGCGAAATCGCATAGCGTGCTTCGCGCAGTTTTTCGCTGGCATAAGCTACGTCCCAGGGTTCAAGCGTCTCAATACCCAGCTCATTACGCGCAAATTCGCTGAGTTCGGTAACTTCCTGCCTGGCTTGAGGTACGGCGCGGTTCGCCAGATCGGTCAGAAACGTAAGCACTTGCTCAGGCGAGTCGGCCATCTTGGTGACCAGCGAATAGTCGGCGTAGGTATCAAAGCCCAGCAGGTGAGCGAGCTCTTGGCGCAGCGTCAGAATTTCTTCGAGAATGGGCGCATTGTCGAACTTATCGGCGTCTGGCCCTTGGTCGGACGCGCGGGTGACGAAAGCGGTATAGACTTCGCGGCGCAGTTCCCGGTTATCGGCATAACTCACCACTGGAAAGAAACTGGGAAAGTCGAGGGTGATACGGAATCCATCGATGCCCTTGGATTCCGCTGTCGCCTTCAGCGTGTCTAGCGCGCTTTGCGGCAAGCCCGCCAGCGTGTCTGCATGTTTGATATCTTTGTGCCAGGCCTGTGTGGCATCGAGCACGTTATTGGAAAATTGGTTGGATAGCATCGAAAGGCGCGCCTGAATGTCGCCGTAACGGGCTTTTTTATCGGCGGGCAGGTCGACGCCCGCCAAGCGGAAATCGCGTAGCGCGTTATCGACAGTGCGCTGCTGGGCCGGGCTTAACTGAGTCCAGGCAGACCCCGCCTTGAGCGCTTGCCAGCCATGAAAAAGGCCTTCATGTTGCCCCACCCAGGTACTGAACTCGGAAAGCTGTTCCAGGCAAGTTTGGTAGGCGTCGCGAAGCTCAGGCGTATTCATGGTGCCGTTGAGATGCGAGACCGGGGACCACGCCTGGGTGAGCCGGTCGTTAACGGCCTCGATAGGCTCGGCAAACGTTTCCCATGTGGGGGTTGTTTCAGCGGCCTGCTGAGCAAGGCGATCAATTGTGTCACGACTTTCGCTGATCAGGGTTTCAACTGCTGGGACCACATGCTCAGCGCGAATATCTGTGAAGGGGGGCAGCGAGTGAATCTCGAGCAGCGGATTGCGGGACATAGTCACCTCTTGGGGTATCGTGGGAGCGCGACAAGCGCTGTCATGTCGTTAGAGTGCGGGCGAACGTGGGTTGTTTCAATGCTGGGGTACTACCTTGACTTGCCTTCAGCCCAGTGCCTGTTAGTCTTGCGGGCTTTTAAGGGCACCAAGGCGGGAATCATCAATGAGTAAAACGCTAGAACGCTGGGGGTCAAAACGGGCCTTTATCCTGGCGGTAACGGGTGCTGCGGTGGGGCTGGGTAATATTTGGCGCTTCCCTTATGTGGCTGGAGAGAATGGCGGCGCGGCGTTTTTATTGATTTACGTGGCCTTTGTGATATTACTCGGTATACCCGTGATGATGGCAGAGATTTTAATTGGCCGCGCCGGACGCCGAGGGCCCATGCAGGCACTGGGGGCTCTGGCGGCGGAAGCCGGTGCCTCACGACACTGGCGTTGGCTGGGCCTTTTCGGTGCTTTCACGGTGTTTTGTATCCTGTCGTTTTACTCGGTGGTATCTGGCTGGTCCATCGAGTTTTTGGTGGCATCCATCAACGGCAACTTCAGGGGCGCCAGTGCTGCTGAAATTGGTGCTGGTTTCGATGCCTTTCTGGCGAATCCAGGCCTGCTGATCTTTAATCATACGCTGTTTCTGTTGATGACCATGGTGGTTGTCGCGGCGGGCGTTGCCAAAGGCCTGGAACGATTAAATAATCTGTTAATGCCTCTTCTGTATGGCCTATTGCTGTTGCTGGCGGCCTATGCGGCCACGACCAGCGGTTTTGGTACAGCCCTGTCCTGGCTATTTTTACCTTCCTTGGAAGCGCTAACGCCCTCCGTTGTATTGCATGCCATGGGGCATGCCTTTTTTACCCTGGCAGTGGGGGCGTGTGCATTGATGGCTTATGGTGCCTATATGCCTGACGAGCAGAGCCTGCCACGGGCTGCCGTGGCGGTTGCAGTATTGGACATCAGCGTGGCGCTACTGGCCGGTATTGCGATATTTTCGGTAGTGTTTTCCCAGGGCATGGATCCTGCCGATGGTCCAGGGCTTATGTTTGTGACACTGCCGATCGCTTTTTCAGAGCTACCCTGGGGGTCGCTATGGCTGAGTGTGTTCTTTCTACTGCTACTGTTAGCGACCTGGACATCGGCGATCAACCTGGCCGAGCCCATGGTGGCCACATTACAAGGGTTTGGCTGGCGGCGGAGCGTCTCAACGGCCGTCGTGGCGCTTAGCGTGTGGTCGATTGGTCTGCTATCGGCGTTGTCGTTCTCTACGCTCGCTGACTTTCGTCCGCTGTTAGGGCGTAACGTATTCGAATTGGTAAGCAGTATTCCACCGGATATTTTCCTGCCGTTAGGCGGCCTGTTGATCGCGATCTTTGCCGCCTGGGTGCTGCCTCGCAGTGCGGCCGCAGCCGCATTGGGCGTGGGTGAGCGCGGTTATCTATGCTGGCGCAATGTGGTTCGCTGGGTGTCGATACCGCTGACGCTTATGGTTCTGCTTAGCGGGTTGCTATAGTGGGCCACCATCTGCATCTAAAGTGAGGAGCATGCAATGAGCAGTGCGTTGAGAAGCTTCAGTAGCATGACGCCGCGTCTGGGCGAGCGGGTGTATATTGACTCGGCCAGCGTCGTGATTGGTGACGTCGAACTGGGTGACGACAGCTCGGTGTGGCCGATGACAGTGATACGGGGTGATATGCATCGTATCCGTATCGGTGCCCGCACTAGCGTACAGGATGGCAGCGTGCTGCATATCACCCATGCCAGTGACTACAATCCCGAGGGGTTCCCGCTTACCGTGGGTGACGACGTTACCATCGGCCATAAAGCGATCCTTCATGGCTGTACACTGGGAAGCCGTATTCTGGTTGGCATGGGGGCGATTGTCATGGATGGTGCCGTGGTGGACGATGAAGTCATCATTGCCGCCGGGGCGGTCGTGACGCCGGGCAAGCATCTGGAAAGCGGCCATGTTTATGCGGGTAATCCGGCCAAGGCATTGCGTCCTCTAAAAGATAAGGAGCGCGCTTTCTTTGCTTACACCGCGGGTAATTACGTCAAATTGAAAGATCGCTTCCTTGCCGAATCAAGTGACACTTAAGCGATTCATTCCCCTCTTTTTTTGTTGGAAAGTCGTATTGTATCGACTGGAAATCTGTTAATTTATACAGTTTTCTGGTCGAGCACGACATGGCGAATTTTCGCACCCATATCACGGTGGCTTCTACAGGCGGTATGCTGCTGGCTTATGCTGGCTGGCAACTGCAGTGGTGGGCACCTTCCCAGGCGTTATTGATGGTGATCTTGACCGCGTTTGGCGGTATTTTGCCCGATATCGATGCTGACCGGTCGCATTCGATCCGGCTTATTTTCAATATCCTGTCCATACCGGCACTGGTGCTGGGCGTACTTATATTGCAGCCCTGGCTGTCCTCTGGGCAGTTGTTAATGGCCTGCGGTGGCGTCTACCTTGCGGTGCGCTATCTCGCGGGGATCACGTTTTCACGTTTTACGGTACACCGCGGTATCTGGCATTCACTGCTGGCGAGCCTTTTATGCGCGCTGCTGACAACGGCCGTGAGCTTTCAACTGCTTTCCCAGCCAGCGTGGCTGGCCTGGTCGCATGGGGCGGCGGTATGGATCGGGTTTGTTATTCACTTGCTGTTGGACGAAATCTACAGCGTCGACTTGGAAGGCGCTCGGCTCAAGCGGTCCTTCGGTACGGCGCTGAAGTTTGGCGATTGTCGCCGCCCGCTGTCGAATATGTTGATGCTGATTGCCTTGTTGCCCCTCTGGCCCTGCCTGCCTCCCTGGGGGGTGTTGGGCGAACTGATCAATCAAGGATCGCTGCTATGGCGGTAGTCGTCAGCGTGTAACCCATGTTTTTTCAGCTTGTCGTAGAACGTTTTGCGCGGAATGCCAAGATGGTGGCAGACCTCGGTGACGCGTCCGTGATGGCGGGAAAGTGACTGGCTGATCAGGCTTTTTTCAAACAGCTCGACCTGGCGGGGAAGCGTTGGCTCTTCGGTATCTGCCTGAGCGCCTTCAAGCAGAGCATCCAGCCGGTAGTCAAAGGCCGCGCCAAGCAATACGTAGCGCTCGGCCAGGTTGCGCAATTCACGTACGTTACCTGGCCAGTCGTGGGCAAGTAGACTGGCAATGCCATGGCTGTCGATGGTGGGCGCTTCCAGACCGCTGCGGTTGGCAGCCACGACGGCAAAATGCTGGAAAAGTAGCGGTATATCCTCACGCCTTTCGCGCAGCGCTGGTAGCGGTAAGGTGACCACGTTGAGCCGGTAATAAAGATCTTCGCGAAAGCGACCCTCCTCGGCGGCGGCTTTGAGGTCGATTTTTGTGGCAGCAATCACACGGATATCGAGAGGTATCACATCGTTGGCACCCAGCCGCTCAATATGTCGTTCTTGGAGTACGCGTAACAGTTTGACCTGCAGGGCAAGGGGCATGGATTCAATTTCATCCAAAAAGACGGTGCCGCCGTTAGCGTGCTCAAACTTGCCGATTCGCCGTTCAACCGCACCGGTAAAGGCGCCTTTTTCATGGCCAAACAGTTCAGACTCGATGGTGTGTTCAGGCACGGCGCCACAGTTAATCGCCATGAAAGGGTGGTTGCGCCTTGCGCTGCGCTCGTGAATGGCTCGGGCCACCAGGTCTTTGCCGGTACCGGTTTCGCCGAACAGCAGTACGTCAGCTTCGACTTGGCTGATGCGCTGAATCATCGCGGCCAAGCGGGAGATCACCGGCGTTCTACCCACCAGGCGTGGGCCGAGTGCCGCTTGTTGAGCTTCAAGTTCCGCTTTTAGCCGATTATTTTCCAGGCTGAGCTGGCGTTTTTCGATACCCCGGCGCACCACGTCGAGCAATTCGTCACCGGCAAAAGGCTTTTCCAGAAAATCCCACGCCCCGGCGCGCATGGCCTCGACGGCCGTTGAAATATCACCGTGGCCGGTAATCAAAATGATTGGCAGGGTGCTGTCGCGACGATGCAGTTCGTGCAGCAACGTCATGCCATCCATACCCGGCATGCGAATGTCGCTGACAATGACACCCGGAAAGTTGGTGGGTAGTGCGGCCAGCGCCGCTTCGGCGGATTCAAAGCAGTGGGGCGTATACCCGGCAAGTTCAAGGGTCTGGCTGGCGGTGATGCGCAGATGCGGTTCGTCGTCAATCACCATGACCGGCAGCGTCGACGGCTCATGCATCGGAAGGAGTCTCCTGGGTAGTCCGCGGAGCGGGAGCGAGAGGGAGTGTAATGGTAAAGCAGGCGCCGCCGTCAGGCAGGTTGGCTGCCTGCAACTTGCCGCCTAGATCGTCCATGATACGCGATGAAATGGAAAGCCCTAATCCTAGCCCGCTACCCGGGGCTTTGGTAGTGAAAAACGGCTCGAAAACCTGTTCAAGGTATTGGGACGGAATGCCAGGACCGTTATCAACAACCCGGATAATCACCTGCTGATGGTTGGCTTGAGCGCTAAGCATAAGCTGCGGTGAAGGCGTCTCTTTCATGGCCTGGAGGGCATTGCCGATTAAATTGACCAGTACCTGTTCCAGGCGTACCAGATCGGCTTTTACCCAAAGCGTGTCCTCGGGCCACTGCTGTTCAACGTCAATACGATCATCACGAAGTCGGCTCTGGAAGAGGCGCAAGGCGTAATCGGCACACGCCTGAACGGAAACAGTCTCTGGGTGGTCGCTGCTTTTACGGGAAAACTGGCGTAGCTGGGCGCTAATGTCGGCCATCCGGTGGGTGAGCTCGATAATCTGCTCCAGATTAGCATCTGCCTGTTCTACCCGGGACAGTTCGATAAAGCGTCGGGCGTTTTCGCTGTAGGCGCGAATAGCCGCTAGTGGCTGGTTAAGCTCGTGGTTAATGCCGGCGGCGAGCTGGCCTAATACCGCGAGCTTGGCGGCCTGGATGAGTTCGTCCTGGGTTTGACGTAGGTTGGCCTCTGCACGGCGACGTTCATCTATTTCATCAGAAAGGCGCTGGTTGCTGGCAACCAGATCGCGGGTGCGTCTCTCAACGCTTATCTCCAGCTCATCCCGTACGCGGGCCAGCGTCTGTCGCTCGCGCTCGGCGAATGTCTCGCGCTCACGGCGAAGCCGAAGCCGCTGCCAGCCGATACCTGCGGCCAGAGCGACGATTCCATAGAGGCCGCCGGCCATTAAGGCGGCCATCCATTGGGCGTTTACGACGGGGCTTAGCGGCTTGAGTATATGCATTTGCCAGTTAAACTCAGGGATTTCTCGGGTCAGGTTCAGATAGTGCTCGTCACTGAGCGGGCCTTCTTTAAACGTCACGACGCGACTATGTACATTCAAGATATCTTCCACCTGAATGCCCGAGGAGGGTAAGGGTTCTTGGCCGTAGCGCTTTGTTGCATGCAGTGATTGCCGCTGTTCGTCGGTCAGTGGATAAAGTGCACTCATGCGCAATTCGGGTTGGCTGGCGAGGAAAATGATATTGTCGTCGTCGGTAACGAACAGAGTGGATTCCTGTTCGGCCCAACTTTCTTCCACGTCGTTTAGCAATACTTTAATGACCAGGACGCCATCGGGACGCGCGTCGGGTGAGGTGTCATCGAGCCATACCGGGGACGAGAAGTAATAACCACGTTCCTGCGACTGCAGGCCGAGTCCGTAAAAGCGCCCCTGTCCACCGGCGATTGCATCTTGGTAATAGCTGCGAAACGCGTAATTTTGTCCGATGAAGGTGTTTGGACGGTGCCAGTTGCTGGCCGCGATTGTGTCAGCATTGCGGTCCAATAGATAAACGTCAGAAACGCCAGAGGTGAAGCGAAACCGATCCAGCAATAAGTTGAGGGGCATCGGGTCCTGGCTGTCCGGCGAGGCGAGAAAACGCTGTACACCTTCGCGCGTGGCAAGCATCTGGGGGAGATAGTCGTAACGTAACAGGTAGCCATTGAGGTTAGCGGCGGACAGGCGAAGTTCGTTTTCCGCCTCTTGCTGAAGGTTGTTAAGTGCCTGTTCGCGGGCCAGGAGCGATGCTTGCCACATGCACAAGAAAAGCCCTAGCGTTACAGCGATCAACCATAGATACCGCCAGCGGAATAAAGGAATTTTCATGAGGGTGCCGAACTCGTGCCTTGGGCACGGCGCAAGGCACGCTGCGCGCGCGTTTCAGCTCGAGCTACTTCCAGCAAACCGTCCTCGACAAATACCAGGTGTTCGTGAGCGCGTGTACGTGCGTCTTCGGGCCGTCCCTCAATGATGGCATCCAGCAGTGACCGGTGTTGCTGCATCAGTTGGCTGCGTGAATCCGGTTTGGCAAAGAGGTGGGCTAAATTATCCACGATACTTTGTTCAAGTAGATGAAAAATACCGCGAATCGTATGTAACAGCAGAACATTATGGGCGGCTTCTGCAATGGCCAGGTGAAAGGCCGCATCCAACTTTGCTTCCTGGGCAGGGTTGGCACCGACAAATCCGCCGTCAAGTTCTTCAAAGCGTTGTATAAGAACGGCTTTATCGGCTGGCGTAGAGCGCAATGCCGCGTAATAAGCAGAAATGCCCTCCATGGCGTCGCGAAACTCAAGGAGATCCAGATGAAACTCTTTATGCCGGGAAAGCATCTCCAGCAACGGGTCGGTGTACCCGCTATTAAGCGACTCTTCGACAAAGGTGCCTCCGCCTTGACGGCTCGTTAACAAGCCGCGAGCCGATAGTTTCTGTATCGCTTCTCTTAAGGAAGGCCGTGACACACCAAATCTTTCAGCAAGCTCTCGCTCGGGCGGTAGGCGCTGCCCGGGTTTCAAGCTACCTTCTAGTATCATGGCCTCCAGGCGCTCGGTGATCACATCGGCTAATCGCTGCTGGCGTAGCGGAGGGTAGTTCATTGAATGGCTCTCTAAATTGGTAAGACCAATGATAGGGTTGTCACGTAATGAACTCAAGCTGCCAGGCAGGACAGGGCGCCTTTGTCAGTGCTTCAAATGAACGGGGTCAAGTAGTCGGGGTGGTTTAAGTAGAATTTTTCCGCACACCCCTTGCGTCCTCGTCAGCAAAGCCGTAAAGTACGCATCCGCTGCCGGGGACGCCCAGCGTTGCCAGCGGTGAATGAGGTGTAAAAACCTCGGTTTGTCAGTAGGTTAGGCAAATAGCAGGAAGGAAAGTTGAGTTAAACATTTCCTTCGCTTCTGCCAAACAGCCGTTGACAAACATTGG
>NZ_JAXOVU010000023.1:0-20725 GCF_036663435.1 Halomonas sp. 5021 | reverse complement strand
CCATACCTACCGCTGTTGTGGAGTCCCTATTCTGGCCCAGCTCAGGAGACAAATTCCACACCCAACGTCGAAGAGCCGATTTTATTGCCAGGAACCGCTTCCTCAAGAATGTTATCTAAAGCAGTTCGTGCGCTCAGTGTCTCTCGACTGGATATTCAAAATGAATTAGCAATGGCATCAAGCTTTTATGGGTTGTACACCGAAAAATCAGTGCTCTTCGGTAAGTATTAGCTGAATAGACCATTGGTGTTTTAGGTGGGTCCGGTCATTTTTATGGCTTGATTATTGTTGCCAAGTTCTGATGCGGTTGTTTTTTCCATCTCTGGTTAAAGTGGCGAAAGTATCGGTTAAAAACTTACTCTAACGGTTTACTGAACAAGTTTGCGCGACATAAAAATACGCTTCTCCATCAGTTGACCAATCCGTGATAGAGCTCATCGGTATTAGGCTCGTCGGACTGTTTGGTGGACTTCTGTTTGGCTTCGAAGAGGTCAGGAGCGTTCTCCAGTACTTCACGCTCCAGGTACTGACCATGGCTGGATGAGGCTGGAAACGGGCAGCCGTCTCGGATGTTATTTAGTCCCCTTTGACATTTTAAAGGGCGGGAATACCTACAAAATGTAGAGGCTTGATGTGACAAAACACGTTGACAATAAATCTAGATTCCATGAGCTCTGTGGATATGTCATATGCTATGTCACAAACGGGTATCACATAAGTAACTAATGTAGGCAGTGATCGGGGGAACTTTACCGGGTGTCCAAGTAGTCACGTGATGCTAGTTGCTTTAGCGACCTCCATGGCGTAGCTGATCGCGGTTACTTTAAGAGACGGAAAATTCTTGCTTGCCACGATGCCGGTTTAACGTCTTATTTCCCTAAGCCAAGAACCTCGCCTAACAAGCTACATTGCTATTGGTGCTCGGCCTATCAGTGTTGCTCAATGAAAACGCAATGCACCACGGGCACCTATAGGCGTATCAAAAGCTGGGAACACTAGGATAAACTGGAGGTGGTAAAATCTCTACTGGACCGGACGCCGAACATGATGCGCCTCCGTCGTCAGAATGTCGAGCACCCCTTTGGCAAGTTGAAAGCGTGCATGGGAATAACGCACTTCATGTCCAAGAGCCTTAAGAACGTCAGCACGGAAATGAGCCTTCAGGTGCTTGCTTACAACATGAAACGCCTCATGAATATTCTCGGTACTGGGGGGTGATCCAAGCAATGCAACCATAGAGTTGCTGAGCTTGGCGCTACTGCGCTTGTAGAATCTGGTAAGGCTCTTTAGTAGAGGCTTCTTAGACTTTTATATCGATCAACGTAGATGTTGGTTTAATTATTGAGGACGTTGTGAACCTATCTAGCTGACCGTTAATGGCGCAATTGCGGTTGTATACTGTAATCCCCAACTGGTTTTTTTGTTTTCACACAGCCTCGCCCGATAGCTGATATAAAAAAGAAAGAAAACATCCCAACTTGGACCCGCCCAGGCGGGCGGATCCAAGTTGCTCTCCATTTCCGCTACAAATATCCCATTTCTGCAAACGACTTACACCCCTCGCTTCCTACCACCACATGATCAATCACCCGAATGTCCATCAGCCCCAGGGCTTCCTTGAGTTGCTGGGTGATTCGCCTATCCGAATCGCTTGGTTCGGGGTCACCGCTTGGATGGTTATGTACGAGGATGACCGCCGCGGCGTTGTAGGTGAGGGCAGCTTTGAGCACTTCCCGGGGGTAGACGCTGGATGTATCGATGGTACCCCGAAACATTTCCTCGAAGCATATGACACGGTGCTGAGTGTCGAGAAACAGAACGCTGAACACCTCGTGCTCGTAGTCCTGGAGTAGTAGCCGCAAGTGCTCGAACGCTTGCGATGGCTGAGTGATCTTGCAGCCTCTGGCAAGTTTGCGACGTGCAAAGCCTTTGGCGAGGTTGATGATGTCAGCTTCGGTAACCGGTTCTACGACTTGGTAAGTGCCTGCCACTTCACCGGCCTTGAGTTTACTTTTCGTCATGGTTGTCTCCAAAAAAGAAAACGCCGAGGTGGTGGCCCCGGCGTCTATGTCGTTATGTGATATATGGTTCGTCGATGATGAGGTGGGTTCATGCCACCATCACTTGGCTGATACGCCGCTCCATTTCTTCGTGGAAGGCCTCGACGCGCTCGGCAATGGTGCGGATCATGATGTCGTCGCGGTAGGCGCGCTTGATAAACAGCGGCATGCCCGGCCAATAGCTGACAAAGTCGATCCATTCCCGCTCGCTGACCCATAAGCCGCCCTGGCATTGTGGTATATGTTCCTCCGGTATTTCTCCCTTCAGCAGCACCTCGATCTGGAACTTGGGCAGTTTGGTTTTGATTTCCAGCAGCCCGTTAGCGCCCACCAGGCTGTCGGGCGAATAGCCCACGTCATGATTGAGGATGATGCCCACTTCCTGCGGGCTCGGCTCGCCGGATGCATTGACGTAGAGTGAACGGGCCACCCCTTCCAGTTCATGACCACGCCGGGTATGGGCATTGCCTTGAAATGGCTCGGCCAATTCACCGGTCATCCGTTCGCCCATCAATTGATGCATGTAGGTAATGGCCCCGGCACCGAATCCACCAGGGCCCTTGCCGTTGACCAGCAAGGTCTTGAGCTCCGACATGGTGACGCGCCCCAGGCGCGCCGCCAGCCACTCGGGAGAGCCTTGCGCCATGTTGAGAATCTGCATGGTCGCCTCCTTGGGTTAGATAGGGGGAAATGCCGGTTACTTATTGGCCCGTTTGGTGAGGGACGCTCGCAGCTTGTCGAAGTCGCTATAGGGCACCTGCACTGCAGCCCCGTACTTGCCGCTGAACCATTCCTGGGTCGTCGCTGGGCACTGGCTGATCAGCCGCTGGATCTGTCCCGCCTGAAACGCCGTCACTGTCTTGATGCCCGCTTTGGTACTGGCATTGCCGTTATCGTCCTGGCCGCGGGTGGTGATATTGAGCAGCGCGCACAGCACGTAACGCTTGCCGTAGCTTGTCGAGGAACCAAACGCCTGTACCGCATTCTTGTTACCGCTGATATCGGCGGGCAGCAGCATGCTGGTTTCTTCACGGTGACCGTCCTTGTGCATCAGAACACCGGTGATCTGGATACCACGCTCCTGCGTCTGAATACGAAAGCTCACCGCAAAGCCATGCTTCTGCATGATCGGGCGTACGGTATCGACGATATCCTCCAGGGTGGCGTAGAAGCCGTTGTTGGTTTGCCCGCGCTCCTCGATGCTGGGAAGCTCGGTCTGCATCGCTGCCATGGCCGCGCTATAGGCCATCATGGCCTGGCGATCCATCACCCGCTCCTGCATCTGCAGTAAACGCTCCATCTTGTCGATATCCACGTCAGGGTTGAGAGCAGCCCGCTCGATCACCTGAATAATCGCAGTGCTGTCGGCGGTGGGGTGGGCCTCCAATGCGGCCGGTGTGTTGGTCGAGGCAGCGTCTGGCTGAATAGCTGATGACGATGCTTCGGGGTGATTGGAATTGATGACATGGGTGCGTTGTGCCATGGGGCACCTCCGGTTTTCTCAAATCGATACAGGGACAAACCAACGCCCGAGCATTGACGGCGTTGTGGTTGGATGAAGTGAAGCGGGTAAGGCTAGTCGTCCAGGTGATCGGCCAATGTCTCGGCGTCCAATGGCTCCAGGCGGACTTCCGCCCGGTAAAACTTCCCCTGGGCGCAGACGACGGTCTCGGCGTGATGTTTTTGATTGGCCAGGAGGGCTTCGGTCAGCTGGGTCAGCCCGGTTTCGACGGTGTGGGAAACAAATGTCATGGCAGTTCCTCGTAAGGTAAGCCCCACAGAAAAACGCCCAGCCTTGATGGGGCCGGGCGTTTATGCCGTGGAGGTGGTAAATGTCATTGGATAGGGAAGTGCGGAGGTCGGGTGATGTGGGCAATCGATGAAGCGACGTTGCGGTGCTGATTACGCCACCAGCGCAAGTGCGGCATCGAGCGCTTCCTGCTTTAGCTGTGCGCCTTGGCCGAACCACGCCGAGTCCATGCGGGTATCGTTGCTACGCGCCCGTTTCTCATGGTCGACATACTCGGTGACCGCATTGAGCAGGCCCCAGGCCGTGTCCTTGGCCGTGACCAGTTGCGAGCCCCGTCCTTCGCCGCTGTAAAGCTTCTGCACTTTATTAAGCGCCCGGTAGTTCGGCAGCTTGGAAGGATCGTCCATGGGCGTTTCGGCCCCGCAAATCACCGACTGCAGGTACTGCTGGGCTTCACGGCGGTTGATCTTGCGTTCCGACAGGGCCTTCATGCGGTACATGAAGTCATTCCACTGGGACACGGAAATCCCCAACTGACGTTTCACCGCACGCGGATCGAACTCCGACCGATGGGGCACCTTCACCGCCTGCGATGTACCGTCCACGGCGATCTGCAGCGTGTTGTTGCACACCACCCGTACCGTGGTCGGTGTTGCCATGGTCGCCAAGGTGCCATCACACGAGGTGGCCAGCAGCAGGTAGTCGTTCACCTCATCCTGGCCTTGCAACGATGTGCTCAAGCCACTGCGCGCCAGGGCCCAGAACTTGCGACCACCCTTGAGCACCCCCGCAGTTTCCAGCTCATACCCCGCGTACTCGGTCAGGTCACGGTAAAACTCCAGGATCTCTTCCGGCTGCACCACCTTGTAGCGCTGCGATACCACGGAGAGCGGGGCCTTGTTGTCAGAACGATAGAGCACCTTTTGCTCGGGGAAGGAATGGATGCTGCCCAGGTGACTTGCGCCTTCGGCAATAAAACGCACCGGCGCTTCTTCAATGTGCCAGTTCATACCGGCCTGTTGTTGCCAGACCTCCAGTGGTTGATGACGGGTCAGTTGCTGCCCGAGGCCATGCCAAGGGGTAGCGCCAACGTAAGCCATTTTTTCAACGAGATGTGCCATCAGTCATTCTCCAGACATAAAAAAAGCGCTGACACAGCTGTCAGCGCATGGGTGGGTGGTGAGTAAGGTGTATCGCCGTAAAGCGATGTATCAGCGTGCGGGGGCCAGGGGCGGAAAGGGGTGACGAAAGATATGCCCGCACGACAGGCAGAGCCACGGGGTGCCTTCACCGGGCGGCAGCCATTGCGAGAAGAACAGGGCGGCTACCCGCGACCCTGACTGTCCTCCGGCAATGGCGCCCATCATCGCGACGGGCAGTTTGGCGAGCGGAAAGCGCGAGCTGGCTATCGACAAAGGCCTCGTGACGGCGGCTGATCGCCAGGCACCGATCGCCCCGCCAATCAGGCAACTCCCCGTAGTGCCGATCCGTTGGGCGGTATCAAGGTTGAGCATGCGCGTTTCAGCACATTTAAAGCAGGGTGGTGGCATAAGCGGCACTCCTATGGTCAGGGAAGCGATCCCTGTGGTGGATTCATGGGAGTGATATAGGTCTCAAAATAAGTGGCGTTGACCTTGTTTGCGTAGAAATAAAACAGTCACTTACTCAGAAAGTAGTCGCCAGCCACCTATCGAAGGCTTGCCTCAGATTTTCTGGGCAGACTGCCCCCGTCGGACCAGCCATATACGCCAACCTCCTACTTTTAGTGGAGTAGTGTATGAACCCATCACAACCGCTAAATTAGCGGTTCTATACGTCCACTACCCCTTCTAATCGCGTTCTGCATTGCTTCATAATCAATGTTTGAGCGCTCTGTTTCCGGCAATTCGTCGGCATTGTTAACGGTACTCAGCAAGTTGCTTATGCTCATTTCTTGTTCATTTAGCGAAGTAAATGCCTGTACGTACGGCAAGTAATCGGCATCCCAGCCAAGCTTAACCGGTTCATCAATAATATTGACCTGGGTACCGTTGGGTATTTGCTCAAATACGGCTTTAATATCGTCGGGATGCATACGGATGCAGCCTCTACTGGCGCGCATACCAATGCCATCTGGCTGATTAGTGCCGTGGATTAAATAGCCAGGAATATCCAATAAGATGGCGTGCTGGCCGAGGGGGTTGTCGGGGCCTGGCGGAACGACCTCGGGTGGTGGGTCACCGCGTTCAGCCGCTTCCTGGCGAACGGATTCGGGAGGATACCAGGCGGGGTCTTCAAGGCGCATGGTGGTTTCAGTAATCCCCAATGGTGTATCGAATCCATCGCGGCCGATGCCAATGGGATAGGTCTCAACGCGAGGCGTCTCTCCCTCTTGCACCTCGGGGTAGTAGTAAAGCCGCAGCTCCGCGATATTGATAACCACTCCTTTACGCTCGACATCCGGCAGTATGTGCTGCGCTGGAATTTGAACCTGCGTTCCTTTCTCGGGAACCCAGAGACTGGTGTCGGGGTTGGCCCGTCGAATTTCCTCGTAGCCGACACCGTGTGCGTGAGCAATATCGAGCAGGGTATCCTCTTCGTCCTCTACGTTGACGGTATAGGTCTCGCCCACGATGTTGCCGGTTTCAGGCAACGGGTAATGTCCTAGTGGCAGTGATGGCTCGGCAAAAGCTGGAACTGAAACAAGCCACAATGCCACTATGAATACGTAGCGAAGCAGACAATCGCCGCATGTAGATTTTACAAAGCAAGAGCTCATAAGAAACGTTACTCACTATACGACTAAAAGCTCATTAGGCATGATGAACATTAACTGTAAATGAAGTGCGGATGATGGTGGCTCTTGGCATGTTTTGATCTGTCGGCTGCAAAATGGAGGCTGCCTCATATTAACTTCATCCTTGAATGGCATACTGCTGATAGAAACCACTTCCCATGCCCTTGAGGAGTAAGTATGCGGGTATTACTGGTCGAGGATGATGCCCCGGTAGCGGCTGGCGTCGAAGCTGGATTGGCACTGAGCGGCTTTGTGGTTGATAACGTCACCACCCTGGATGCTGCAAAGGGCGCGCTAGCCACAATTAACTACGATGCTGTTATTCTCGACCGCCGGTTACCCGATGGAGATGGTTTGACGTTATTGAAGCATTGGCGTCGATCGAGCGTGGCGACACCAGTGCTGATGTTGACGGCGCGAGATGCGGTAGCGAGCCGGGTCGAAGGCCTTCAGGGAGGCGCAGACGACTATTTGATCAAGCCGTTTGATCTTGATGAGTTAACCGCCAGACTTCAGTCACTCTTGCGCCGGACGGCAGGGCAAGTGGACCACGCCATACGTTACGGTAGCCTGGCATTAGACCCCGTTACACGTAGCGTCACGCTTGAGGGTGAGCCAGTCGCTTTGTTGCGACGTGAGTTGATGCTGCTGGAAGCTCTGATTCGCGCTCGTGGGCGAATTCTGAGCGCCGATCAATTGAAGGACTGCCTTTACGGTATTGATGATGAGATCGAAAGTAATGCGCTTAATGTGCACATCTATCAACTGCGTCGCAAGCTGGGGCGCAACGTGATCGAAACCGTGCGGGGTGTGGGTTATCGGCTTGGCAAATACAACAGCGATGCGACCTCATGAATCTGCGCTTACGTTTGGTTGCCACACTTGGGATTACGCTTATGCTGCTGTGGGGTATCACGGCGGCATGGTCAATGCGCGACCTGTCGACCCAGCTTGAGCATTCACTTGACCAGCGACTGGCGCAATCGGCGCGGATGGTGTCAGGTCTGTTGGATCGCGTGCCAGCAACGTCTTGGAACGGTGAAGAAGACGGAACGTCAGTTATTCCCTCACTCGATGGTATTGCGTGTCGAGTATCGTCACTTCGTGGCCAAGTGGTGGCGGGCACCCACCCTGAGATGAACGACGTGCTTGCTGTTGAGGCTGAGGGATATCGTTATCGCGAGCACAACGGGCAGCGCTGGCGTGTTTACACGTTAGTCGATAACGACAAACGTATTACGGTGGCAGATCGTCTGAAAGAGAGAGAAGCACTGCTGCAGCAGGTTCGTCGGGCCGCGCTTTACCCGTTTCTACTAGCGCTAGTGGGTAGTCTTGTTGCGGTATGGTGGGGTGTAACACGAGGACTTGCGCCGCTTGCCAAGTTACAACAGCGACTCATTCTGCGCGAACATAATGATCTTTCAGCGCTGCCTCTTCATGGGTTGCCTGGTGAAATCCGCCCGCTGATTGATAGTTTCAATACACTGCTGGCAAGAACGCGTCGTATGCTCGAATGGGAGCAACGCTTTACCGACGATGCTGCCCACGAGCTGCGAACACCGTTAACCGCCGTTCGCACACATTTGCAAATCGCGAGGCGTGTCGACGGCCAGCAGCAGTACGAAGCGATGCAGCAAGCTGAAGCTGGGGTAAATCGACTAACGAAAACGCTGGGTCAGCTATTGCTATTGGCGCGAATGGAAAGTGAGGACATCACGCGCGGCCGTCGTCCTGACCCTACTCTTCTTGGGAGGGCGCTGATGACGGCGATGACAGAAACCGGTAGCAGTGATCATTGTCATTATCCCAAAGGCGTTAACCAAGTGCATGTGGCTCTATCCGAGTCGCTTCTAGTGACGGTTCTACGCAACCTGCTCGAAAATGCGATGCGTCACGGTGCGCGTGGTGCGCCGATAGAGATTGCCGCGCAGGAATCAGAGGGAATGGCCGTCATCGATATTACTAGTCAAGGCGAAACCATTCCTTCCGAACACCTCTCCCGACTGACGGAGCGCTTTCATCGGGGAGATCATCCTAAAGGAAGTGGTTTGGGTCTTTCGATCGTCGAGGCGATTGTCACCCGGGCAGAAGGCAGGGTGACATTCGCGTCTGGCAATGGTGTTGGGCTAAGGGTAACGCTTCAATTACCTTCGGGTTGAACCCACTT
Source organism: Halomonas sp. 5021 (assembly GCF_036663435.1). Lineage (NCBI taxonomy): Bacteria > Pseudomonadati > Pseudomonadota > Gammaproteobacteria > Oceanospirillales > Halomonadaceae > Halomonas > Halomonas sp. 5021. Next base: position 11,972 of record NZ_JAXOVU010000023.1, on the reverse strand, counting down.
AGGTCAAGGTGTATCGCTCCCCATAATGGCTCGAAGCTTATCTGGCGAGGGGGCCCCCATCACACTGTGCACGTTGCCGTTGTCATCCTGATAAAAGGTCGCAGGCGTGGCAAAGAGTTGACCATCGCGCATTAGCTGGGTGTTTTCACTAACCCACTGCTCGCTTTGGTCATCCCCTTGATTTTCAGGCATGACATCGTTGCGGTAATGCTCAGCCAGCGCTTCGCCAGGATGATCCGCATTGAGTATTGCGGCTGCCTTTGCAGGGCTGTCTGCCTTGAGAATACCTACCATCAAATGACGAATCTGAACGTCACCACTTTCAACCCAGGGTTGGGCATCTTCCCACAGCTGGCGGCAGTAAGGACAGTTGGGGTCACTAAAGGTATATACGATGCGGGGTGCCTCTTTATAACCATCGCGCACCCAGTGTTGATCAGCCATTTCTTGCCATAACTCGGCGTTTCTTTGACCGTTGGCGAGTTGCTCTAGCCGCTCAGCTGAAACGTCCTGGCCCTCGGCATTGATCAGTGTGCCGACCACGGCATGCTCGCCTCCCGAGGTAAGGTATGCCGCAACCGTCTGGCCACGAGCGCTGGCGGCATACCCCGTAAGTCCGTCGGGCGCATCGAATTCACCATGAATCGTGAGACCTTGCTGTTCGAGCTCTTGAATAGGGGAAGGCCACTCATCGGCAGTCGCAGGCAGGCTTGTTGCCAGCGCGATGCCAGCCCCAAGGGTTAGTGTGAGGCGTAGCGGCGTCATACGGGTATAGAAAGCGGACATGTGCGTTATTTCCAGAGTGAGTAAGTTAGAGGTTGAAAAGCTCAAGACTGCGATCGAGCGTAGCGCGAGAGAGCTCACCAAAGTGGGTGTCGACAAGCGTGCCATCGGCGTTGTAATAAAGTGTGGTGGGCATGGCCATAGCGCCCACGTCATGACCGAGCGCATTGTTCCGGTCGAGGTAGACATTATCGAGGGTGAGTGACTCTTGCTGTAAAAAGGCATTAACAGTACTAAGGTTCTCGCCCTGATTGACGAACACGAACATCACGTCGTCTCGCTCTTGTTGAGCCTGCTCAAATACAGGCATTTCGCGTCGACACGGCGGGCACCAGCTGGCCCAAAGATTAACCACCATGGGGCGATCGGCTTCGTTTAGCACAGCGGGAAGCGTCACGTCGTCATGCTCAAGTGTGGTTAACGGCGTCGGAGGAATGCTAGCACCTTGAGATACCATGAGGGCCAGTGCACCCGCCGTCAGCGACCAGGTCAGAGCCCCTGATATTACGGCAATGCCGAGTGGCCTTCGCTCGCGAGGTTGGCGCCATAGCCGCCAAACCAGATACACCAAGGCGACGACAACGCCCGCTAGCGGCTCGAAACCTCGATCGCGTATATCGAGCCAAGACCAGAACGTGTCGTAGCTTTCACCATATTGGACGATGAAAAAGAACCGTGCCCCGATCACACCCAAGAGCACGGCATTGAAGACGCTATCGCCGACGTTTACTTTTCGACGGCGGCCTAGCCAGCCTCCAACGATCAGTGCGACAACTATCGAAAGCATCAGCAAAAGCTGCCCCACGCTCAGACCTAACGGGCCGATAGCGAGGCTGCGATCTAGAGGACTCATGAACCACCCCCGGTGGTATTACTGCCGGTTTGTTTGGCTTCAGCGAAGCGCTCCAGAAAGTCGTCAGCGTCTAGCTCGCCGATAATGCGCGCACTGCGGCGCTCCTGCCCGTCCGAGCCGAACCACATCAGCGTCGGCGGCCCAACGATGCCGAAGTGCTCCATGACCTCCTTGTCAGACGCATCATAGTCAGTTACGTCGATCCTTAATCGTTGCACATTCTCCAGTTCGGCTTGAACAGTGGGGTCAGTGAAAACTTCCTGTTCGATTACTTCACAGGAGATGCACCAGTCGGCCGTAAATTCGACGAGTGTCATCTGGCCGCTAACCTCGGTCTGGGCAACACGGGCGTTAAGCGTGGCCAAATCGTCGACTTCATCGAAGGTAAGCGGTTGTTCGGCGTTTGATGACGACGCTTCAGTGGTTGACCCATCGTTGGTGGACGTATAAACCGCTAGCGGGCGCCAGGGGTCAGAGGCGCCACCGGCAGCGCCGATTAACACGAGTGCACTCCATAAACCGATGATGACTGCGCTTGCGGTGGCTATTTGAGAGGCCACGGTTGAGGCATTGCCTCCCCGTGCCATGGCCTTTAACGAAACGGCAAAACCCAGCCCCAGTGCGCCCCACAGCGCGAGGATGATGGCATCAGGTGCTACGCGATCCACAAACCAGATCGCCATCCCCAGTAATACAAAGCCGAAAATCGCTCGGATGCGAACCATCCAGGCACCGGGCTTGGGCAGCAACTGGCTACCCACGGTGCCGATCAGGATCAGGGGCAGGCCCATCCCCAGGCCAAGCGATAACAGGGCTGCACCACCAAGCCATGGGTTGCCACTCTCTGCAATGAACAATAGCGCTCCCGCTAGCGGTGCGGTCATGCAGGGACCTACCAGCAGTGCAGAGAGCACCCCCATGATGGCAACCCCTTTCAATCGCCCGCCGCGTTGACGCGACATGCCGGCATCAAGGCGCTTTCGAAGCGCGCTCGGTAGCTCTAATTCAAACAAGCCGAACATGGCCAGGGCGAGAACGACAAACAGTAGCGAGAACAGGCCGATAAACCAGGCGCTCTGAAACAGCATCTGTAGATTGGCACCTGCCATGGCAGCGGCCACGCCGAGTAGGGCATAGGTGGCCGCCATGGGAAGGACAAAGGCAGTAGACATCACAAAGCCTGCCGTCCGGTGGTTCTCGCCTACCTTTCGCCCTCCCACGATCAGGCTCGACAGAATCGGTATCATCGGCAATACACAGGGCGTGAATGTTAGTAACAGCCCCATGCCAAAGAACGCCGCCAGCGTCCAGAGCCCGTTACCTCCCGCCAGCTGCGCTGCCAGCTGCTGGTCTTCTGCCATTGTATTTTCCAGGTCGGAAGTGGAGCTTTCTTCAGACTCGGGGGCATTCTTGGCAACGGCGGGCTCGTTCGTTTCAGAAATGTCCTGACCAGCAGGTGCTAAATCAAAGGTCTTTTCTTGAGGTGGATAGCAAAGGCCCGCATCGGCACAGCCTTGCCAACGAAGAGTGATGGTGTCGGCGTTACCAGGCTGAGTGGTCATCCTCAATGAGTGGCGGTAAACCTCAGAGCGGCCAAAGTATTCATCCTCAATGGCTTCCCCGTCAGGCATATTCAGCGCTAGCTCACGTTCTTCGGCGTCGGCGGAAAAAGCATGACGGTAAAGGTAGTAGTCGGGTTCGATTTGCCAATCGATCTTCAGCGATTCGCCATCATGGCTAAGCGTTGGCTTGAAGGCTTGCTCTGGAGGAAGAACGCTCTCCTGCTGGCCAAAAAAAGATTGTGCGGTGGCTACTGTAGTAACGCTCAGCAACCCCAGTAATAACACCCATTGTACTAGCTTAAAGTACATGGCCTCTTGTATCGGCCTGTTCATCGCTCGCATTTCCAGCACTCCTGATTCAATGCTGGATAGGATGGCTGATGAGGATTAACTGAAAATGAGGTTTTCCTGCCGGGTGGCTTATTGGGTGACGATATTCCAAACGCTATGCCGTTTTAGGGGTGATCGCGCGTGCCATGAACCACCCCATTACCATGGTTACAAGCATGGCGAATAGCGGTGCAGAAAGCCCACTGATGGAGGCAAAGGCCGGGCCGGGGCAGTAGCCAGAAAGCCCCCATCCGATGCCAAACAGTGAGGCTCCGCCGATCAGGCGAATATCCAGGTCTTGTCGAGTGGGCAGCTGAAAACGTTCACCAAAGACGGGGCGCGGGCGACGCAGCACCAGTCGATAACCAATAAAATTTGTAATCACCGCGCCACCGAGCACGAACATCAGCGTCGGGTCCCAGGCACCGGCAATATCCAGGAAGCCGAGCACCCGCGCCGGATCCGTCATGCCAGAAATGGTCAGACCCAGACCAAAAAGCAAGCCTGCAATGTAACCCACCAACGTTTTCATACGTTGCCTCCCATAACATGTCGAATCACGAAGACGGTAATAATCGCAGCGATGAGAAAGGTAACGGTGGCGACGAGGGAACGCACCGATAGCCGAGCGAGACCGCAAACACCATGCCCGCTAGTGCAGCCGCTTCCCAGACCGGTCCCCAGGCCCACTAGCAAGCCAGCGACCAACATTAATGGTACACCCCCACTTGGCTGGCCGATCACTTCATTTGGAGCTCCGGCTACATTGCCGAGCCCGCCAATGAACAGTGCCAGTACGGGGCCGCTCACCAGCCCTATACCAAAGGCCAACCGCCAAGCGCTGTCGCCCTTTGGGCGAGTAGTGATGAGGGTGCCGATAATGCCGCTAATACCCGCAATACGTCCCATAGTAGCCATCAGCCAGGTCGCTGAGAGGCCGATCAGAACACCGCCGATCAGACCCTGAAAGCTTGCTGTAAAGTCCACGATACACTCCTCTCGTGTTAAGTGATGATGTATACCGCCGGATTATTCGCCCCTTTTGTTGTCGACACTGTCGTCAACAAAAGGCGTGGGTTGGTGGCGATTGGCGACTTGCTCAGCCTCGTTAGCGGCCAAAGCCGGTGAGGAGAGTACGTCGCCTTGATGGTGCAAAACGCACCAGGCCTCATAGGTGGTGAAAAACACTTGCCCGGTCAACTCATGATAAAATGCCGTGTGTTTTAGGTGATCCATTACCGGCCCCTTTACTTCGGCCAAATGGAGTGTCGCGCCCGCGTCTTTTAAACGCCCGTTGATCGCTTCCAGGCTTTCCAGCGCTGACGCATCAATCACGTTCACTGCCTGGCAAGTCAAAACAATATGTTGCAGCGACAATGAGCGTGCCGCCAATTCCATGACCGTATCTTCAAGGTAACGCGCATTGGCGAAATAGAGGCTTTCGTCTATTCGCAGGATGGCGAGCCGCTCGTCGATTTCAACCGTATGGCGCTTTACGTTGCGAAAGTGCTCGGTGCCAGGCACTCGTCCGACTACTGCGCTGTGGGGCTGACTGGTGCGATAAAGGTGCAGCCCTAATGCCAGCAACACGCCGCTTATAATGCCGATTTCGATGCTGTGCATCAGGGTAAGCAAAAGCGTGACCACCATCGCAATACCGTCGCTGCGGGAGTACAGCCAGGTACGTTTCACTGCAGGGAGATCAATTAATGTACCGACCGCGACAATGATAGTGGCGGCCAGGGTCGCCGTAGGCAAAAATGCCAACAGGTCCGTCAGTAGCAGTGTTGAGAGCACGATTCCCAGTGCGGTGAAGGCGCCTGCTAGCGGTGTCGCTGCGCCTGCTTCAAAATTAACCACCGACCGAGAAAACCCACCGGAGACCGGCGAGCCACCGCTTACGCCTGCGCCCAGGTTGGCCATGCCCAGGGCAATTAGCTCTTGATTGGGGTCAATACGCTGGCGACGCTTGGCGGCAAGCGTTTGAGCCACGGAAATCGACTCAACAAACCCTACCAGGCTGATCAGAAGCGCAGCGGGGAGTAACCCCAACCATAGTGATTGATCAAGGTCAGGAAGCGCAATCGTGGGCATACCGCTGGGCACAAAGCCAACCAAATTTACACCGTGCTGCTCCAGGTTCAACAGCCAAGCCAGTAATGTCGTCACTATGACCGCTGAAATGGGCGCTGCCTTGACCAGCAGCGCCGCCACACCAGCGGAAACACCGGCCATTGTTAGCCACTGTTTTAGCCACTTGCGGCACACCCACAAATATCCACATACGCCCAAGCCAATAAGCAACGTAATGGCATTTATCTGCTGCCACTGGTTCAACAGTGCACCCAACACCTCAATGACGTTATGACCTGACGCCTCAACGCCCAAAATATGCTTTAGCTGACTCACCGCAATTAAAATACCCGAGGCCGTCACAAACCCCGAGATCACTGGATGGCTTAGAAAGTTAGCCAAAAAACCCAGCCGTAAAACGCCCATGGCGATAAGAATAAGCCCTGAAAGCGCGGCTAACACTAACGCAGCCCCCACGTACTCCGGGCTTCCTTGAGTCGCAAAACTACTTAATGCTGAGGCCGTCATCAGTGCCGCAACGGCCACCGGCCCGACCGCTAACGTCGCGCTGGTACCAAAAATGGCGTACAGCACTAGCGGCAACATGCTGGCATACAGCCCCATTTCTGGCGGCAACCCTGCTAATAACGCATACGCTAACGCCTGAGGCACCAGCATTAGCGTTACGATCACTGACGCCAGCGCATCCTGTGAGAGTAACGTTCGGTTGTAGGATTTCAGCCAGCCAATGAGCGGGACCCAACGTTCCAGCATCATAATTAGCTAAGCCACTCTTTGCCCCGTAACATTAACCGCCAATAAATCCAGGGCAGCGCTTTGGCTTTTAGCAGCCAGGCAGCGCGGGTGGGGTGGGTGCCGTCGTTGACCCATTTAGGAAACGTTGGCTGTAATTGACCGTTATAGCCAAACTCCGCCAGCATAATTTTGCCTCTCTCAACGGTGAGGGGGCATGAACCATAGCCGAAATACGCTGCGCTAAGCGGTTTATCATTGAGCGAGGCCAGGACATTTTGAGCGACGACTGGGGCTTGCTTGCGCACCGCGGCTGCCGTTTTAGCATTGCTAGTGCCGCTAGCATCACCCAGTCCAAAAATATTGGGATAACGTTCGTGCTGCAGCGTACTGGCATTCAGGTCGAGCCATCCGCCTGCATTAGCGAGGCCCGATTCAGCAATTAGAATGGGGGCTTTTTGAGGAGGTACTACATGGAGCATATCGAACGGCCGCTCGACTGTTTGCGAACCGTTTTCGTCTGCGACTTCAAATTGCGCTACTTTTGCAGCACCGTCTACCGCGGTTAAGCGATTTTTATAAGCAGTTTCAATGCCGTAATACTCGATATACTTTTGTAGTGCAGGCACGTAATCCTTTACACCGAACAGCACCTCACCGGCGTTGCAAAATGTCGTTTCAATCTGCCCAAGATTTCCCTGCTTACTCCAGTGGTCGCAGGCCAGATACATGGCCTTTTGAGGGGCGCCGGCACACTTGATAGGCATCGGCGGTTGGGTGAACAGCGCTTTGCCCTGGGTCAACGACTTCACCAGTGACCATGTATAAGGTGCAAGATCATAGCGGTAGTTCGAGGTTACACCGTTGTGACCAAGCGTCTCTTCAAGCCCGCTGATAGCACTCCAATCAACCACCAGGCCGGGTGCGACGATCAGGCGTCGATAGCCCAACGCCTGACCGCTTGTGAGCACAACACTCTCGGTATCGGGGTCAATGCTTTTGGCCGTAGTTTGATGCCAAGTGGCTTTTTTAGGCATCACGTCTGCCATAGGCTTACGCGTTGATTTCTGAGTAAAAATTCCGCCACCGACCATGGTCCAGCCAGGCTGATAAAAATGGTCTTCTGCGGGCTCAATAATGGCGATGGTTAAGTCTGACTGGCGATTGAGTAAACTAGCAGCAACCGAAATACCGCCTGCACCGCCGCCAATAATGACCACATCGTAGGTTGTTGTTTGCTGGGCATTCATAAGGGCTCCAAAATATAATAATTATTAACGGGCTGTTCGCATTAAATAGCTGCACTGCTAAGCGAAACTTTAATTTTATTTAGCAGCCGTTTACGCGTTCTGGTACTCAAGGGCTTGTCGATGATCTTCCAGGTCAAATCCAGCCTCTTTTGCGGCTGCCAATAATGTTGCCAACTCACACTGATCCGATTGCCGTCGAGCATAGGCCCACAAGTGAGTCGCGCGCTTGCCTGTGCGGCAGAACGCCAGAATAGGGCGTGGAAGGCGTGCCAAGGAGTCCGCGAACGCCTGAATATCTTCCTGACTGTATTCGCCGGGCTTAACGGGAATATGTACCCAGGCAAGGCCAAGCTTCCCTGCCTTGTGGTGGTAGCTCTCCTCATCTGGAAAGTCATCACTCTCTCCCGGTACGCGGTTACATATCACCGCTTTAAAACCAAGATCGTTTACCTGATCCAATTCATCGAGCGTTAGCGCCGAGGTTATCTCAACGCCTTGTTCTAAAGATTTGGTTTGCAAGGTTGCACCTCATCTCGTGGGGAGTACGGGTCTCAATCCCAGGTGGCGCCTTCCAGGGCGTCCAGAGGGATTTTCAAATAGCGTTTACCATTGGCTTCGGGCTCTGGCAGGCGTCCCCCGAGAGTATTGACTTGCAGCGCGTGCAAAATCAGCTTGGGCATGGGCAATTCGCTATCTCGCTGGTGACGTAGCGCGATATAGCTCTCTTCGTTTTTATCTGCCAAGTGAGGGTTGTTGGCACGCTGTTCGGCAACGCTGCTTTGCCAATTTGGTTCGCGACCATTCGGCATATAGTCGTGGCCGGTGAACAGGCGTGTCTCATCGGGTAGAGCGAGAATTTGCTGGATAGAGTCCCAAAGCGCCTTGGCACTGCCACCGGGGAAATCCGCCCGTGCGGTGCCGAAATCCGGCTGGAACAGGGTATCGTGAACAAACGCCGTATCGCCGATCACATAAGTGATTGAGGCCAGCGTATGGCCGGGGGAATGCAGCACACGGATACTTAGCTCACCAATATGAAAGGTATCGCCTTCTGTAAACAGCGTGTCCCATTGACGGCCGTCGGTGGGCATATCGGGCCAGTGGTAAATCTCTTGCCACAGCGCCTGCACTTGAGTGACGTATTGACCAATCGCCGTCGGCGCACCGGTTTGCTCTTTTAAGTACTGCGCAGCGGAGAAGTGATCAGCATGAGGGTGAGTGTCCAGAATCCACTCAACCGTCAGACCCTCCTTGGCGACGTATTCCAACAAAGTGTCAGCGTTGAACGTTGCTGTCGCGCCGGATTTCTCATCGAAATCCAGTACCGGGTCAATAATCGCACACCGCTTGGTAGCGGGGTCGCTGACCACGTACTGCACGCTAAACGTACGTGAATCAAAAAAACCGGCTACGTCGGGCGCGCCTTCTCCAGTACTGCGGGACAGGGCAAAGGTCTTCATGCGTAAGCTCCTAAAAGCGTTTTTTAATCGCTGGCGTTGTATAAGCTTTAAAACAACAATAGTTATAACCATAGCTTGTTTTGGAATATAAGCAATGATCAACAAAAAAACCGCCCCCTGGAAACAGGTGGCGGCTATCAAGGCGGGCTTTGGTAGATAAATTGGCTCGGGCTAGAACACCTATTTCCTGAAGGGTTTTAACAAAGGAGTACTGCATCCGACACTTCTGGGCCTGAATCCGAAGACAAACTTCACAGCGAGTCCTGTCACAAAGGCCGTGCCTCTTTATTCGTCTGAAGACGATTGATTAGCACGATACTCCTTGCCAAGAGGAAATTCGATCACGTTATTTTTCTATAGGTGGCGTTCCTACCATAGATGGAGCTATACGGTGTTCTTACGCGTGGAGCATGGTTTTTGGCGGTTGTTTCGACCAAACCGGTGCTGAAAAAAACGGAGACGTAGATGGATCTAACGAAGAAGACCAGCGGTAAGGTGGATAGAGTGGCTCGATAATCTTAAGAGGCTGAAGCTGGGCGTCCACGCCATGATGATCGTCAGCTACTCAATAGGATCTTCTGGATTCTTTGCTCGGGAGCGCAATGGCGCGATCTGTCAGAACATTATGGCCCCTGGAAGACCGTTTACTAGAGCTTTCTTCGGTGGCACGATGATGGCACTTTTGATCAGATCCTGATGCGTCTTCAATTTTCGTCTGCGGGAAGACGGTTTTATGGATCTCGTCAGATGGGGCCGATTCGACCTCCATTAGAGCAACGTGATCGGCCAGCGGCACCGGTAGAAAAGGGGATCGATAGCGCCGCCCGATCATGCTCTCGGCCGCAGTCGTCGCGGCCTGACCACCAAGATACACGGTACTGTATGGACGCAATTGATCCATATCACATAAAAAAAAACTCCTTCCTATGGACAGCTAGCTCCGGCTTTTAAAAGCGGTGCGATCAAGCATAGAGAAATATCCATAGCTACTTATCTTTCCTTTAGATTGACGAAAGCTACGTGGGGTTCCAAGGCATTGACCCCGACACGCTGGAGAAGCAAGGCCAGGCGTTGCGAAAGACCGGTAAACAGTGGACCGATAATCCGCATGATCTACATGAAGCGCTGAGACAGCATGCCGCCAGGGCCGGTGAGAAGTTTCGCAAGCAAGGCAGCGTGACCAGTGCCGTTATGGTCTTCATCCGTACCAACCCCTTCCGCAACGACTTGCCGCAGTACACCAACCGTGTCGTCATCTCACTGGAACGCCCCACTGACGACAACCGAGAGATCACAGCCGCTGCGGTACAAGGCTTGCGTCGGCTATGGCGTAAGGGCTACGCCTACCAAAAAGCCGGCCTGATGATGCTCGACCTTTCGCCCAAGGCCAACCGCCAACTCACCCTCACGGAAACCCCGCAAACCGAAGCGGACGCCCAGCGCAGCGAACGCCTGATGGCCACGGTCGATAAGCTCAATCGGGAGCTGGGTCGTGGCACCATCCAGATGGGCCTGCCCCGTAAAGGTAATGCCTGGGCGCTGCGCAGCGAACGGCGGACGCCGCGTTACACAACGCAGTGGAGTGAACTTTTAGTTGTTAAATAAGCGTTATGTGGGACAACGTACAAAATCTCTCTGGGAGGTACAGTCGTATCACAAGAGATCGCCTGGACAGGAAAGGGAGGCACTGTATACAGATAGTCAACTATGACCATTATTAATGAGATGAAAGCCATAGGCTGGGTAGTTGGGGTCAATTCTTTGTTCCGAAAATAACGGAAGCTCCGAAACATTGTAATGCTTACCATTTTTTAATTGAGGATCAGTTCTTGTCAGAATGGTTTCCTTGAACTCAAAATTCACAGCATCTATTTTTTTTAAGTGACCTAATTGTTCTAAAAGTTGGTATGCTGAAAACCTTTTTTGTTTTTCGCGAAGTGAATTGTGACAGCGTTGCTGAATTTTCGAATCACAAAATCTATAAGTAGAAGCAGAAGGCACAACGATTTTTCGAATATCTATTACAAGCTGATTTGTCAAGGTCACGATCTCAGGCGTGCCTGCTATAAACTTCATGTAGTGCTCAGAGCAACGGATGCATAGTGAATATGCATACTCCAAGGTATGTGAACTGATATCACCTTCAAGCCCTTCAAAAGTGTGAATAATACCTGCAAGACGACTAATATTATCCATCAATTTAGATCCATGACCATTGGCATGATGATAAAACCCATGCTGTTCCATGTTTTTTTCAATAGACATAGCTATATTTCTCCATTTCTCTTTTGCATTTGGAGTAAATTGCAGAAGTTTTTGGTTTCTATTATTTATTTCGATGTCAATTGATTGTTGCATCATCTGCCGCATTCTTCCGTGGAAATTGTTAATAATTTCTTTATTCGGCGGAGAGTTTTCACCTACTCTTAAGCCAATATATGAGTTTGGGTTGATAACTAAAAACCTTGAAAGAAAACCACCTTCTATAGCTTCGCTACCGCGCTTCTTTAAGAAACGATACAGAATGTCTGGTTGAATCATTAAGGCTAATGTTAATCTTGGGTTGGTAATGGAAAAATCATCACTTGATTTACGGTCTACAGTTACGCTTGAACCGCTCCATATTTCATTGTAAATGCCAAGCTCTTGCATAGCTTTGCCATTAAATAAATCCCCAGACTCACTAGAAACTAAGCAAGCTAATGAGATGTTTTTATAAAGGCTATGTGCTAAAGCATTGGGCGTTATATCTTTATATATAAACCTTGGTGTGGGTGGAGATATAGGCTTTCGATCATACAAGTCAATCTGTCGTGCCTCTATACTTTTAGGGAGACTCTGAATAAGTCTCCGAAATCAGCGATAATACGGCCATCGTCAACTGCCTAGGATTCATTACCGCATGGAT
>NZ_JAXOVU010000022.1:0-25183 GCF_036663435.1 Halomonas sp. 5021 | reverse complement strand
GTTGGTGCTGTTGAGCACCAGTGGGGATGTCCTGGCCCATGCGGTCGCCGAAGGCGACAAGGGATATATTCAGGAGACGACGTCACCCCCAGATTGAGTAGCGCTACACTTTAGAGTCCGATCCTAACCCGTCATTGACCGTTTTAAATCCATCCAGGTCAAGATGCATGACAACCAGCAATTTACCGTTCTGTTGTGCATCCGAGAAGGCTTCATTCAGGCAGTCATCAAAAGCGGTATGGTTAGGCAGCCCGGTCAGAAGGTCGTGTGAAGCCTGGTAGGTCAACTTGCTAATGTTGGTGAGTGATATCTTTTGCAATGCCAAAAACACCCAGCGTTTCGCCATAAACAATGATCGGCATGGTCGTCAACTCCAGAGACTTCAGATGCCCTTCTCGATGCTTTATCTGTAGCTCCACACAGTTTGACTGGCCGTCCAGAGTCGCGTCATAGATGGCCTGCATGCGTTCGACATCCTGGGGCTGCAGCAACGTCGAAAATGTTTTCCTTGAACTTCATTGCTGATGCTGCACTTATTGGTTGAATTCAGGAATGGGTTGACGTAGGAGGCCCTTTTGGAATCTGGGATATTTATGTACCAAACTAATTTACCAACTTTTAACCACTCAGTCTCGTTATAGTGCCTAGTGCCTATCATTCTAGGGTTATCTCAGATTGTATTGGAAAGGGGTTATCAACACTTTCGTCTGCTTGGTGGTGCCGTTGCTCTTGCGTCCATAATGTCTTGAGATAATTCACAACATCGCGTATCTCGCTGGGAGCCAAAACATCTTGGTATGCAGGCATCGTTAGCCTATCGGTCTTATTCCAGGGGTCGCGCCAACCCTCGGCAATAATTCGGTAGAGCATGCCATCAGAATGTTTCCAAGTATGCCCCTCTGGACCATGTGGTGGAGCTGGCAATTCCCCTAGTGCATTTTGCTCTTCCCAATTGGACATGCCTTCGCCTTGTATACCATGACAACTGGCACAGTATTGCCGGTAAACTCTTTTACCTTCTTCCAACTTAGGCGTATCGCCTGAAGAAGGACTGTCCTCAGCCATGGCGTGCCCTAGAACATTTAACGCCAGCAATGAGGCAATGAAAAAACAGTGTTTATGCACCAGGATCAGTCCAGGATTGGCCTTCATCTTCACTGTGCAAAAGCTCCCCTTTCTGATTTAAGCCGTAGAGAATGCCTTGGGGTGAAAGAGTAAGCGTCACCAACACGGTGCCGTCACTATCTACTTGTTGCCACTCTTGACCCCCATTTTCGCTACGCCATAGGCCCTGCTGCGTAGACACATAGACTCGCTCTGGGCCGTCAAGTTTATAAGCCACATCATAGATGCTGCCCGCATCAAGTTCTCCGGTCGGTCTCCAGCCGCAAAAGCAGTCCATCGATAGACGCACCGCATCGCTCGATACCGCGTAGAGCCAGCCGGTCTGCATGCTGCCGTCCATGTCGGAGTGGACGAGTCGGTTAACCTTTTGTGAAGGGCCGCTGTCCATTTTCTTCCAGGCGCTGCCGGCATCTTCGCTTTGGTAGATGCCTTCGTTTGCGACTACCGCATAAAGTGTTTCGCCCTGGCGGCGATGCGCAGTTAGCGCAGTTACCTCACGGTTAGGTAGGTTAGCGCTGAGCTCTTGCCAGGTGTCACCATCATCGGTGCTACGCTGCACCCCAATTGAGGTGCCTGCAATATAGAGCGTTTGCGGGTCAGTGGAGGGTACCGATACCGCTAGCAACTGGCCTTCGTCCATGTCTTCGGGCAGGGGAATCGCATTCCAAGCCATACCTTCATCGGTACGCTGGAATAGCTGGTTGGCCTCAATCTTAAGCAGTCGTTTGCCAGCTACGTCATAATGCAGTGAAAGTAACCCTTCTTCGGTTGCCAAGGCCGTACTGGCGAAGCCAAAGCTGACTGCAGCCAAGCCTGCCCGTAAACAGACATGCAAGAAACGCCTTACGAAGTTGCGCATTTCAATATTTCCTTAAAGAATAATTAGCCGATAACGCCTAGGGCAGGGAAGGTGCGCAATAACCAATATGACAGCTCGGATAGTTTGCCTGTGATCATTAAGCTTCCCATTAGGATCATGATCAACCCAGCCGCTATATGTATAAAACGCCCCCAGCGGCGCAGGAATTTCTGGTGCTTTATGAAGCGATCAAGCGAAATAGCACTCAGCATGAAGGGCACGCCTAAACCCAGAGAATAAACACCGAGCAACACCATGCCGCTCCAGACGTTGGCCGTGGACGCGCTGACAGTAAGAATGGCACCCAGGATCGGGCCAATGCAGGGAGTCCAGCCAAATGCAAACGCTAAACCAAGTAGGTAAGCCGCACTGCGGCTCCCGCCGACGTCTTTCAGTCGGCCCATAAACCGACATTCTTGCTGAAACCAGCGCCATGGCATGAGCCCGGTCATGAAGGCGCCAAACAGGATAACGATAACGCCACCGATCAGGTTTGCCTCTTGGCGATACACCAACAGTAGACGACCAATGGCGGTGGCACTGGCTCCCAGCATCAAAAAAACGGTTGAAAAACCGAGCACGAACCATATCGACTGAGTTAGCACCCGGAGACGCTCTCGTCTATCCGCCTCCTGTAACTGCCCGAGCGAGCGGCCGGTCATGAAAGAAAGATAGCCGGGCACAAGTGGCAAAACACAGGGCGAAATGAACGAGATCAGGCCTGCCAGAAAGGCAGTGACCAGTCCTATATTGGCTACTTCAAGCATTATCCTTTACCCATGGCTAGGCTTGGAGTTTTGATGAGGACTGCTTGATTGACTCGCTTTGATCTACTATCTGGCGAGTGTTGGGCGCTGTGCCGGCATTCACTTCAGAAGCGTCTTCTAACCGGGCCTGAACATTGGTAGCGTCGCTTTGTTCGGTAGCTTCACCTTTTTTGTCTTTACACTTCATCATGCATAGGCCTAATCCGCACATAATAAGACATGGCAATAGGCTCAATAGAATAGGCGCGATGCCGAGCATGACCAGGTTATCCCAGCCAAAAGCAAGGCCGCCAGCCACTGCCACACCACCCAACAACATCAGGCCACGTGGACCTGTCAACAGGCCTTGTAACCCCGATTTTTGTTTGCTCTGTTGGGTTTTGTCGTCACAACAACTCATGGTGCTACCTCATTATCTGGTTGCAATCATTTCAGTAAGAAAGTTGATCATGTCTTGAGTGTTCCACTCGGCTTCCCCCACGAGGCGCCCAATTTCTTTGCCTTGGCGGTCAAGTAGAAGCGTTGTAGGAATACCGATAGCCCCAAGATCTGCACTAGCCATCCCGGTTTTATCTATATAGGGAGCCAGATGCTCAATGCCGATCTCTTGATAAAATTCATTAACAATCTCGATCCCCTTACGGTCGATCGATAAGGCGACCACTTCAAAATTATCGCTGACAAGCTCAGCCTGGAGGGCATCTAACGTAGGCATTTCCTCTCGACAAGGCCCACACCACGTTGCCCAGATGTTGAGTAGAATCAGTTTTCCTTCAAACTCAGCCAACGTTAAAGGGGCGCCGTCGCTATCCTCGAAATGTATTTCTGAAACCTCTTTGGGCTGGGCCCAAATAAGAAACCCTTGTGGCCCTGAGCTTTCTGACGGGGCGGCCATGGCAAGGGGTGTGGCAGTCGTCAGAAATACGGCTACGAGATGTCCTGCCAGGATGGGTAGTTTCATCGCCACACTATCCCTTAGTGAGTCGCGTAAATGTCGGGGCTATCGGTCGGTTGCGAGGCTATGGCATAGACCTCCAGCGGGCCGCGTTTTTCTCCCGACATGCCCGGTGAGCCAAGCGGCATCCCCGGCACGCTCAACCCAATGATAGAGGGCTGGTCATCAAGCACTTGGGTCACGCTCTCAACAGGTACATGTCCTTCGAAGAGATAGTCTCCTACGACAGTGGTATGGCAACCATGCAGTTCTTCAGGGACATTATACTCGGCTTTCATTTCAACAAGGTCATGGGTGTCGACCGTCTCCACGTTGAAGCCATTTTGTTCCAAATACTTGGCATATTCGGCACAACACCCGCAATTAGGATTTTTGTAGAGGGTCGCTGATATATCAGCCGCCAATCCCGATACGGGAAAAGCCAGTAAAGACGTAATGGCTAGCGCTTTCCAAAGTTTCATATTTTGAGTATCCGGTTAGTTAACAGGGTAGGAGGTCTGGTTGACGCTACCTGCACAAGAAAAAGATTGCTTGCGAACAAGCAACCCTTGCGAGTCGCTTTAAGCGTCGTCTTTCTCATGTCCTTGCTGCATGTTTTCCATCATGGCGTTACATTTTTCCATCATGGCGCTCATATCGCCCATCATGTCGTGCATGCCGCCTTCTTGCATCATTTTGCTATGCATGTCATTGCCTTCCATCACCTCCTGCTGATTATCTTCTTGGGCAAGAAGCGAGCCAGCTCCGAAGCTACTGGCAACGATAACGGCGGTAAACAGGATCGCAGTATTACGTTTACGCATGACACTCTCCTATCAATGTGAATCACTCTGCCACGTCGGTAAGTGACAAGGTTGGACGCAATTTTTAACAAATGAAAAATTGCTCTTTGACGATAGCTTTAAAGTTGGCTTTAAGGTCAAGCCCTTATTTTAAATTTCAGCGCATCTGAAGCTGATATGCCCCATTCAGCGGCGAAATTGCTTTCTTGACCTATGGGCAACCTTACGGTTGTAGGCTGAAACAAAGTGATCAAGAGAGGACAAGATTATGCGAGTCATCGAGCTGGCTCGGGCTGGCGGCGTAACGGCAGAAACAGTTCGTCACTACACAAGAGAGGGGCTGCTACAACCGCGCCGTAATCCGCACAATGGCTACCAACTTTTCGAAACGGAATCCCTAGGTCGCTTACGTTTCATCGACTGTCTGCGTTCACTGGGTGTGAGCCTTCCAGAGATCAAGCAAATATTATCTTGGGCGGATCAAGACACTGTAGAGTTTATTGAGCCAGTACCACTGACCTCTCAGCGGCAACGTCTTCACTTGCGGGCTCAAGAGTTCCATATAATAGCGCAATGGCTGGACAGCATGAATCAAGACACAATGACAGAAAGCCCCAGCTTGAAGGAGTTGATCCAATCGCTGGGGACTGATGATTAGATATCTTAACTATAATCAATAGGGTCCATTTGCGTCCCCTTATGGTGTTTCTGGTGAGGTGGGAGCAAATATTGCGGGTGTCGAGCCGTGTTGTGCGTTTAGCTCAACTCTTTCAGGTGGATAGCAAAGCCCCTGATCAGAACAGCCTTGAAACGTCATCTCAATTGCCAATAACACATTGTCGGCGGCGTTGCTCTCAATGGGCGCGCTGACCACTACTTGGTCGTAAAAAACATAAATTTCACCTAGCGAGGCGTGCATCATGAGTACACCAGGAGGCAACGCCAGCTCACCGAAACTGACACCGGGAGAAAGGCTCTCAAGCGCGAACTGATGCCGATGAAGGTAATAATTTTCGGCGACAGTGAAGCCGATATAAATCCGGTCATCGTCCCGCCAGGCAGTGGTTCGAAAGGCTTCTTTAGCCGGTAGGTAGTCACGTTGGGTCGTACTGCTAAAGGGTGAGCTGTTGTCACCCACCAAAGACATGTCTTCACGTGCGGCTACCGGTGTGACGATAAAGAGTGCCATCGTTAGAAAAGCGACAATTGGGTTCATGAGTTTAACGCAGCCTTTGGCTTATCTACTGGCTGGCGTCTGGACCAGGCGACCAGGGCAAAGCCTGCGATGAGCATCGGTAGTGTCAATAGCTGCCCCATGGTCAACCAGCCAAAGGCAATGAACCCCAGCTGTGGGTCCGGGAGGCGTGCGAACTCCACCGTAAAGCGGAAGGCTCCGTACAGAAGCAGGAAAAGCCCCGAAATCAGCCCCCTATGGCGCGGCCGGCGCGATAGCCACCACAGCACGGCAAACAACACGATGCCTTCAAGAGCGAACTCGTAAAGCGCCGAGGGATGGCGTGGCTCTGAGCCGAGCCCCATCATGGGAGGGAATACCATGGCCCACGGAACGTCGCTGATACGCCCCGGTAACTCGTGATTGATGAAGTTTCCGAGGCGACCCGCCCCCAGGCCGATGGGGACTAACGGAGCAATAAAGTCGGTCAGTTGTATAAAAGCCAGTTGATGTTTGCGAGCAAACAGCCAGGCAGCCACTAATACACCGGTAAGGCCGCCATGAAAACTCATGCCTCCTTCCCAGATTTTTAATAACCAAAGGGGGTTGGCCTGCAGTTGTTCGAGCCCGTAAAACAGCGCATAGCCCAGGCGGCCGCCAACGATGATGCCGATAGCCCCATAGAAGATCAGGTCGCCCATATCATCATGGCTTAGGCCGAGTCGGTGGGCGCGACGCCGACCCAACCACCAGGCGGCAACTAGCCCGATGACATACATCAAGCCATACCAGTGGATCTGAAGAGGGCCTATGGCGATGGCAATCGGATCGATTTGAGGATATTGCAGCATAGTCTTCCTTAAATGGTCATAACAGTTGATGTGTCTTCAGCAAAAATGCATCTTGCTAGGCTGTTTATCGTTGCCACTTCTCGATTTCTTGTATGACTCGCTCAACATCCTCGGGAGTGATGTAACCCGTGTGTTTGTAACGGATAGTACCTTCGGTATCGACCACGAAGCTTTCCGGCGCGCCATAAACACCCAGCTCAAAACCTAGGTTACCCTCTGGATCGAAGATATTGACTTCAAAAGGGTTCCCAAACTCTTCAAGAAACTCGAGTCCCTTTGCCTGGGTATCTTTGTAATTGATGCCAACCAAGCGGACGCCTCGCGTGACCAGGTCCAATAACTGCGGCATTTCATGCTTGCAGGTCGGGCACCACTCTCCCCATACGTTGACCAATGTCACCTGACCTTCAAAAAGGGATTCATCAACGCGCCGCGAAGGGTTTTCCAGCGTCGTCAGGTTGAAGGTCGGAAACGGCTGAGCCAGTAGGGGGGAATCACGAGCGCTAGGATCCATTGATAAGCCCTGATAAAAGAAAAAGCTCAAGCCCAAAAAACCCAATAGGGGTAAAAACAGCAATATTCGCGATTTCACGTCTGCCCCTCATAAGTGGTAGGAAGTAAGTTTCCGCTGCGCATTGCCAATACCTGCAATAACCGCCCCAGAGCAGCATTGATGTGCTATCAGTCAAGTGCGTCTAGACCATAGGCGTTTCGCCAGCAGCGGCAGTAGTGTGATACCACTGATGAGAATCAGCGCGATCGTGAGGCCACGGGAGTCGGCGGTAATCAGCACTTCTCCGAACATGACGATCAGATACGCCGTGGGGATCACGCCGGCCAGTGTGGCGATCAAAAAGCGCCAGAAGGACAGGGGGGTGATACCTGCCGCATAGCTGACGGCATCAAACGAAAGGAAGGGCACCAATCGGGATGCAAAAACGATGAGCATCAAGCCGGTCTGCGAGCGCTCCTTTCCCAGCCAGTTGAGGATGGGCCGCGTACGCGGCCAGCGTTGCATCACTTCATAGCCGAGCAAACGGGCAATACAGAAAGCGAGCAGAGCACCGGCTTCGGCACCGATAACGACATAGGCCGTCCCCCAAACTGGGCCGTAAAGCGCACCAGCCACCATCGCAATCGGCCCACTGGGAATCGGGCTCATGACAATGGCCGTCATCATCATAAAGATGATGGCCAATGGCCCCCAGACGCCTAGCCTATCAACCCACTCACGCAAGGCTTGCTTGTCGGTCAAGACCGACAAGGCGCCGGTCTCCATCAGAATCCAATAAAGGGCCGCCAAGCACATCAATAGAGTGAGTCCCAAAAAGAGCGTTTGCTTTACGCTAAGCTTGGTTGCCATGTGCATCTCAGTGGTTGTGATTGGGAAGACTCGCATCTCAGCCCTGTACCGTTATGGTGTATCATTCAACGCCCAATATTTCGCGAAACTGGTCGGTCGACACTGCGCCATTGATACGCTGCACTTTCCCGGCTTCATCACGGTAGTAGCTGGTCGGCGTTCCCGTAGCACCGGCCTCACGCATGATCTGGGCGTGATTTCTAAGAAGCGCTTGACTCTCCACCGACGGCTCCACCGGCCTTATGCCGCCATTGCGAAATTCCAGTTCATGAGTTTCGAGAGCGCTGGACGGATTGTCGGATTCAAGGATTGCAGCAGCTTTGCGAAGACTGTCCTCTGATAGCACGCCGACCAGCACGTGGCGAAGCTGTAACACGCCTTGCTCAATGAGCGGGCGCGAATTTTTCCAGAGGGCGTTGCAGTAGGGGCAGTTGGGGTCTGTTAGCGTGTACACAATATGCGATGCATCATCATTCCCCTCCGAGATAAAACGAGTGTTTTCAAACGCACTCCAGGTAGCTTCCAGCATGGGGTCCAGCACCAGGGCCTGAAGCTGGCTTTCCATAATGGCATTGCCCTGCGAGTCGATTAACGTACCAATGACGGCGTAGTCGGAAGAGGAGGAGATATAAGCTGCCATAGGCTCATTATCATAAGACAAGGCATAACCTTGGAGACCGTCAGGCGCTTCGAAGCTGCCATGGAAGGTGAACCCTTGATCCACCAATGCGGTAATCGACTTGGGCAAGGGAGACTCAGTATTCGTGGCACTGCTGGCCTGATGACTCTCATTGGTATTGGTTGTTGCTTCCTGCGCCAACGCAGGCAACGTAATAAGAGCTAACAGCCCTGCAACTGCAAGGTAATAAGTGACATTGAAGGTATGCCTCATGGATGCTCTCTTTATCAATTACTGTTTTCCAAGGGAGTAGGTCGATCACATTTACTTGCTTGTCTTATCGCTTTTTATTAAAAAACAGGTGCTTGATAAGTGCAGCAACACCAAGCCCCAGCGCAATAATCAACAAGATCGCTATTAGGCCCATTCCCGCCATACCCCACATGCAGCTTTCACTTCCCATCATTTTGAATTCCTCGTTAACATAACGGTGTTTGGTTTAGGCCCGCTGAACAGCATCGTTTGGACGTGGTATGGCATTGCCGGTATCCGACGTGAAACGGCGTAGCCGCAACGAGTTAGTCAGCACAAAAACACTGGAAACGCTCATGGCCGCCGCCGCCAGCATGGGGCTGAGCAATATGCCGATGAACGGATAGAGCAGGCCCGCAGCCACGGGGATTAGCGCTACGTTGTAGCCATAGGCCCAAACGAAATTGCCGATAATGGTCCGGTGGGTACGCTTGGAGAGTGCCGTGGCATTGACGATGCCTCGCAAATCGCCACTCATCAGCACCACATCGCCGGACTCGATGGCGATATCGGTACCAGTGCCGATCGCAATGCCTACGTCGGCCTGCGCTAACGCGGGGGCATCATTGATTCCATCTCCCACAAAAGCGACACGCTTGCCCTCCGCCTGGAGACGCCGGATCTCTGCCGCTTTCTGGTCGGGCAGCACCTCGGCGAGAACCTGCTGGATGCCAACCTGCCGTGCGATAGCATCGGCAGTGGCACGGTTATCGCCGGTGAGCATGGCCACGTCCAGCCCTTGGGCTTTGAGTGCTGCGATAGCCTCGGCAGAGCCTTCTTTAAGGGGATCCGCCACTGCGATGACTGCAGCAAGCTGACCGTCTACCGCGGCATAGAGTGGGCTCTTGGCGTTCTCGGCCAACACCTTGGCGCGTGTTTCTGCTTGGCCGAGGTTGATTTCCAGCCGACGCATGTAACGATCAGCTCCTACTTGCACCAAGTGGCCCTCGACCTCGGCTTCAATGCCGTAGCCAGGCTCGGCACTAAAGCGACTGACCGGGGGTAATTCCAGCCCACGGGCCTTGGCGCCCTGTACAATAGCCTCGGCGATGGGGTGCTCGCTTTGAGCTTCCACCGCCGCGACCAGTCGCAGTACGCCTTTTTCATGACCGTTAATAGCTTCGAAGTCGGTCAGTTCGGGGCGCCCTTGGGTCAAAGTGCCGGTCTTGTCCAGTACCACCGTATTCATCTTGGCCAGCGTCTCAAGCGCCGCCCCTTTACGAAATAGCACTCCCATCTCGGCCCCTTTCCCGGTACTGACCATGATGGCCGTTGGGGTGGCCAGGCCCATCGCACAGGGGCAGGCAATTAGCAGTACGCTAACGGTAGTGACGAAGGCAAAGGACAAGGACGGCGCCGGTCCGAAAGCGAACCAGAGTACAAAGGTAATCGCGGCGATAACGATGACCACAGGAACAAACACACCAGCAACCTTGTCGGCTAATTGCTGGATGGGGGGCTTCTCCGCTTGGGCCGTTTCCACCATCTTGACGATCTGCGACAAAACGGTGTCGGCACCAACTCGCGTGGCCCGAAAGGTAAGTGCACCGTTCTTGTTGATAGTGCCACCGACGACTTCGGAATCCTGCTGTTTGACGACCGGCACTGGCTCACCGCTGATCATCGACTCATCAATATAGGAGTGACCCTCCTCAACGATGCCATCGACTGGAACACGCTCCCCTGGGCGAACCAAAATACGATCGTCCGTGACGACGGCGTCGATAGGCAGCTCGACGGTTTCATCCTCGCGGATGACGCGGGCAGTTTTCGCCTGTAATTGCAGAAGCTTCTTGATCGCCTCGGAAGTACGACCTTTGGCAATGTGTTCAAAATAGCGACCGAGCAGAATTAGCGTCACGATGACCGCTGCCGCTTCGAAATAGCTCACGGCGGTTCCGACGGGGAAGAGCGCGGGCACCAGCAGGGCGGCGACCGAATAGAAGTAGGCAGCGCTCGAGCCGATCATAACGAGGCTGTTCATGCCTGGATTAAAATGCCGGAGTTCGGCGAAGCCAGTACGATAGAAGCGTGCCCCGGCATAGAACTGCACCGGTGTGGTCAACAACCACTCAACGCCCATCCAGCCGCGATGCGGCATTAGACTTGTTAAAAGCGTGTCAAAAGCGGGAATCACTTTCCCCATGGCGATGATGACCACCGGAATCGTGAATATTGCCGCGAGCACGACTCGGCGGCGAAGCTCAGCTCTCTCCCCGTCCTCGCTGTCCGTCGGTGGCGGCGTATCGGTATCCTGTGGTTCATAGCCTGCCTCGCGGATGGCATGCTGAATACGCGGTAACGAAACGGCTCCCGGCAGGAAACGAACGAAGGCTTTCTGGGTGGCGAGGTTAACACTCACCTCCACTATGCCGGGCAACTTCGTTAGCGTTCGCTCTATCCGAGAGACACAAGATCCGCAACTCATGCCGGTGACGGGTATGTCGAGGCTTTCTACCACCGGTTGATAGCCTGCCGTTTCAATGGCATTGAGTAGGTTAGTGGTTGCGGTACCTGCTTCGACCTGGATAGCCGCCTTCTGTGTGGCGAGGTTTACTTGAGCGTTGATCACGCCTGGCTGCTGGCTGAGTGCACGCTCCACACGCCCAACACAGGAAGCACAGGACATACCACGAATCTCGATGTCGACGTGTTGCGTCATAATGACGATCTCCCTGTTAATTTATCGACGACCCGATAGGCAAACTTGATTCCCGTATTCGCTGTCGAGAAAATGCCCAATCATTCAGTCTGCTCAGCGATAGCTTCAACAATCGGGCAGCCTTCCTGCATAGGCCCTTCGCCTGCACACTCACTCAATGTTTTCGATAATACGGCTTCAATCCGCGTGAGGTGTTTGATCTGCTCGCGAACCTTGTGCAGCTTCTCGCCGGCGATGCGTTTAGCTTGTGCCCGGTCGCCATTAGCATCCTGAAGCATTAACAGCTCCCGAATCTCTTGTAGCGTGAAGCCCCACTGCTTGGCATGAACGATAAACTGCAACCGATCCACGGCTTCTAATGGGTAACGCCGATAGTTGGCACCGGTCCTCCTCGGAGGAGGCATAAGTTTCTCTTTTTCGTAGAATCGAATCGCCTGGCTAGCGACTCCACTTCGTTCGGCAAGCTCGCCGATACTTAGTGTTTGCATGACGTTACCTCACGACATTGCTAGTCTGAACGTCCAATAACCTGACTCAGTTGAGATGCCTCATACACTGGCCGAGACTCCTATTGCTACGGTTGGCGCACGACCCTAAGGTAGGGCGTCTTAGCGTTCCAACCTTCGGGAAAGTGTTGCTTGGCGTCATCATTTGATAGCGATGGCGAGATGATGACATCGTCACCGTTATGCCAGTCAACGGGCGTGGCCACTTTGTGTTTGTCGGTTAACTGCAGCGAATCAAGAACCCGCAGTATCTCGTCGACATTACGTCCAGTGCTGGGCGGATACGTCAAAGTGAGACGAATTTTCTTGTCAGAATCGATGATGAAGACCGTACGCACCGTCAGTTTAGGGTCGGCTTTCGGGTGAATCATTCCATACAGCTTCGCCACCACCTGATCTTCGTCAGCCAGCAAGGGGTAGTTCAGAGCTGCGCCCTGAGTCTGTTCAATATCCCTCGCCCAGTCGTGGTGAGAGCTAAGTGGATCCACCGAAACCCCAACCAGTTTGGCTCCCCGTTGGGTGAATTCGAGCTTTCGCTTGGCAAACGCGCCCAGTTCAGTGGTGCATACTGGCGTAAAATCAGCGGGGTGCGAGAACAGCACCGCCCAGCTGTCGTCAAGCCATTGGTGAAAGTTGACCGTACCTTGTGTAGATTCGATCGTGAAGTTCGGTGCTGTCTCGCCCAGTTGTAGCGCCATGGAAATGTCCTCATGTCATTCATTGAGTAGCCACCATAACTTTGAAGTCAACTTTAAGGTCAAGCGTGATGTGTAATATTTGCAGTTCGGTAGGAGACAAATAATTTGCCAATAAAGGTTGACCTTAAAGCAACTGTAAGCCGTAAAATTCTTACGGCGCTTAAATGGACATGAGATGAGGTAGTACCATGGGATTGGTATCAATACCCTTGTTGGCTGTCTCCATAACTTAAGTTGCGATAACACATTGGAATCTCTCTCTTCCATCGGCTTGGTCGGCGCCTTTATCGGCGGATTGGTCTCCTTCTTTTCGCCTTGCACGCTGCCCCTGTTACCGGCCTACCTGTCGGTGGTCACAGGCGGTAGTGCCGGTAAAACCGACAGGCGTTTAGAGGCATTGACCCTCAGTGCCTTCTTCGTCTTCGGCTTCAGTATCGTATTCGTCCTGCTCGGGCTCGGCGCCAGTAGTATCGGGCAACTGATGCGAGGGTATCGCCGAGAATTCAACTGGGTTGCCGGCTCGGCGGTGATCGTGCTGGGCCTCTTCATGACCGGGGTGTTCCGGTTGCCGCTTTTCCAGCGTACCTTTCAGTTCACTCCCAGTGTCCAGGGTGGCTCCCCTTTGTCGGCGACGGTATTCGGGGTATCTTTCGCCATCGGTTGGACACCGTGTATCGGTCCTATACTGGGGGCTATTCTGATGGCCACGTCTAACGCTGCTAGTGCCCAGTCTGGAATGATTTATCTCAGTGCCTACTCGGCGGGCCTAGCGCTGCCTTTTCTTGCCAGCACTTTACTGGTTAACCGATTCTCTCTGCATCGGAAAAGCCTAGGAAGGTGGAGCACCTATGCTCGCCCCGTCGCGGGCACGGTTGTGATTCTGATGGGTATCGCTATCGTCTCAGGTAGCATGACGCGGCTTTCCAGTATCATGGTCGATCTTTTTCCTTCCCTGGCGACACTGGGGTAGCCTAGCCATTCGATAAAGTTCTGAGAAGTGTTGACCTACTCAAACAGTTGAAAACTCTGAACATATTAAGAGCTTCTGAGCCAAGCTCGAGAAGTTGGCTAGCATCCTCCGCTCTACATTTTGCCCAAGTAACTGCGTCTAGAACTGTCATGCAGCGGCCTGGCAAGGGATAGTCCACAACCGATTGTGCCTCTGGTCTCACCGAAAGCAGCCCGACGAACTCGTCGATAATCTTGGTTTCACGAATTTTAGGTACATCCCGAGACGGAACTCTGATCATTAAGCAGAAGCCTATGAATAGTCTCCTCTTCTGACGGAGAGCCGATACTGCCACCCCTTCAGTGGCGGGTGAGGATCTTTGCTGCGATGGGCGAAGTGATCATTTGAATCACGGCAAAAAAAGCGGCTGGAATCGCGATTTCTGATGGCAAACCGGAAGCAGCGACAAACGCTGCGGCAATGCTGAATTCTTTTTTACTGACCGTGAAAAGATAGGTAATCACCTCTTTGCGATCGGAGGTGAGTAACCGTGAGGACATACCTACCAGGTACCCAATCAAATTGAGGCACAGGGCCGCCCCCGCAATCACAAACGCATACCCACCATAGCCAATGATCGTGGCGGCATTCGGCCCGACCACGGCGAGTAGGATCAGCAGATACAAAATTGACCCTATCCCCGCATACGCTGAATCATGCCGTGCAAAGAAAGCCGAGAACTTTGTCCGCAAGCTGACCCCAATCACGGTAGGAACAAGCACGATTAGTGTTAATTCAAGAATAATTGAGCCAAGCGGCACATCTAACTGGAGGCCGGTGAGCCATAAAAACAGGAAGGGCACAATAAACGGACAAAACGCAGTGTTGACTGCGTTGAAAACAGCGGCAAGCGCCACATTGCCTTTCGCCATCAGTACCAAAAGAGGAGAGGACACATCCGTCGGCAGAGTGCCGAGCAAAGTTTGGCCAACAGCCAGCGGGCCGCTTCCAAAAAATAGACGGCCCGTTAGCCACCCGGCAATCGACATTGGCCCATAGACCAGCCCCAATGCCAACAGCTGCCGTGACGGCTTACGGAACACGATGCGCACTGCATGCGCATCGAATGTGAGGCTGATGATCAACATCAGTAATGCCAGTAATGGCCCAATCGCGAACTCAAGCATTATTCCGGTGGTCGGAAAAAGTAAGCCTACCCCCGCAACGACGATTACAAACCAGACAAGGTGCGCCTCGACAAAATAAATGAATCTACTCATGGAGGTTGGACGTTACCGGATGAAGTGGATTGAGCCCCGCACCTAAAACATGATCACCTTCAGCCCAGCACACAAAGACTCGCTTGGGAGCTAGGGACGTGCTTCCCAATCCAGGGGTGCAAATAAACAATGCTCAAGGGTTGAAGCTTTAGTTGCTAGAGGTTTTATAGTGCCAAGAAGCAATAATTCGAGAGAGGGTAACAGATGGGACATCATCATGATCATCCCCACATTGATCCTGCCTCTGGCGACCGGCGCGTCAGCATCTCCATTTGGGCCAATGGGCTCTTAACCATCGCTCAAATCGTCGGTGGTATTATGGCGGGAAGCCTATCGCTGATCGCTGATGCGTTACATAACTTTTCTGACATGGCTGCGTTAGTCATTGCCTTTGCCGCTCGTAAAATCGCCAGGCGGCCCGCCGATGCGCACATGACTTTTGGCTATGGCCGGATCGAGATAGTGGCAGCACTCATCAACTACACAACCCTCATTATTGTCGGCGTCTACCTGATTTACGAAGGCGCTATGCGGATGATCGATCCTCCTGAGATAGAGGGATGGACGATCGTGATTATTGGTGGCGTCGCGCTTGTCGTCGATGCCCTAACCGCCATGCTCACGTGGTCAATGCAAAAAGGGAGTGTCAATATCCGCGCCCTTTTTCTGCATAACTTATCGGATGCGTTTGCTTCCATCGCCGTGATTATCGGTGGTTCGCTTATTTTACTGTACGACATGCGCTGGGTAGACCCCGCGATCACGATAGGGATTGCGCTATATATTCTTTACCTTGCCTTCTCTGAAATTGGTGGCCCTATCCGTACGCTTATGCTGGGATCTCCCCCGGATATTGACGGGCAGGTAGTCGTTGAGACCGTACGAGATATCGAGGGGGTCCAGGATATTCACCATATGCATCTATGGCAGATGCAGGAAAACATGGCAGCCCTTGATTGCCACGTAGTTCTGACAGAAAACGGCTGGCAGCAGCTTGAATCCGTCAAAGCAGAGATCAAGGAGCAGATTAAAACGCGCTTCAATATTGCTCATTCCAGCCTAGAGTTTGAGCATAGTGACCACGCGCATCAAAATGCCAATCTATATGGTCATGGGTGACAGACCGAGGTCGACTCACGGCTCAGGTAGCTAGCGAGCAGCTTAGTCCGTGCGATTGTCTTATTTTGCAACCCGACTTTTCTACCCCATCGTTGAGACAGAGAGAGAAACATGTTCAAAAAAGCGTCTTTTATATTGGCCGGTACGTTAATGCTGACCGCTGCGATCGTCGCCGTATCGAAACCTGCCCTCTTTGACATGCAAGCTCAGGCAGCAAAAGAGAGTGGTGCCCAGGCCGAGGACTCCTTGGTGCGTTCACACTCCCCCATCTTGGGACGAGAAGACGCGCCGGTGACGATTGTGGAATTCTTCGATCCGGCTTGCGAAGCCTGCCGTGCTTTCTACCCCCTGACAAAAAGTATTCTGGAAACCTACCCAGAAAAAGTACGGCTTATCGTGCGTTACACTCCTTTCCACGGCGACGTATCAAACAAGGCCATTCGAGTATTAGAAGTCGCTCGTCGTCAGGGCGTCTTTGAACCGGTACTGGAGAGGCTGCTGGCTCGCCAGGAGGAATGGGCCTCGCATGGCAGTTTTGATGAATCCGCTATCCTCGATATCGCGAGCCAAGGGGGCCTTGATCGTGCCGCTGCCGAAGAGCAACTTACTTCTGCTGAGGTGCAGGCGGTGATAGACCAAGACATGGCGGATGTCAGAGCCAATCAGATTCGCCAAACACCCACTTTTTTTGTCAATGGTGAGCCATTAGACCCCTTTGGTATGCAAAAGCTGATTGATGCCGTTGAGAGTGAAGTAGCGGAGATCTCTGATGACGAGGAAGGTCAGTGATGCAGCGCTGGTGGTTATTAGGCTTAGTGGGTTTTTACCCCCTGCTAGCCCAAGCCAATTGGCAAACGCATCTTTCGTTGCCGCCGTCTGAACCAACCCCCGCCAGGTTACAGGCGGCTAGCGAGCAAGAAGGCACCTCGCCGCTCGCAAGCGTTGATACCCTGACCTTTGGGCGTGATGTCATCATTGATACCACCCTCTACGAGGCCTTGGCAGCAAAAGGTGTCCCTACGCGTTTCGCCACTAAATTGGAAACACTGCTCAGCGAATTTATCGAATCTCCGCTGGCGTTTTCAGGCAGTGAACGTATCCAGTTAGTGTGGGAAGAAGATCGACGCCAAGACGGCACTCGAGTTGGGCCACCACGCCTCAGTTATGCCGCTCTGCCTGATCAGGCAGAGCCCCTAGAGGTTATATGGCCGGTCACTCCAAAGGGTGACGTTGCTCTTTTCAAAAGCAATACCCTTCTAGGCACGTTGCGGTTGCCCGTGCTTAGTGCTCGCTTAACGTCTCGCTTTGGGAATCGGCGACATCCTGTGTATGGAGGAGTTCGTCCTCATAATGGGATTGACTTAGCTGCACCGACGGGAACACCGGTAATCGCCACCGCACCTGGGCGCGTATCCTTTATGGGTCGCCAAGGGGGATATGGGCAGGTGATCGAGGTGGAGCACGACACAGGAGCAATGAGTCGCTACACACACCTTAGCCGATTTTCCCCACAGTTAGTGGTTGGGGATTTAGTCAACGCGGGGGAGTCGCTCGGAGAGGTAGGTTCGTCCGGGGTCGCCACGGGCCCCAACCTGCATTACGAAGTGAGAGTCAATAACCAGCCTGTTGACCCCCTTGATCAAGGTCAGCGCATCATGTTGGGCGAACAGCCGACTCAGAGTGAATATCAAGCGTCACTTTACGAGGCAAGAGATCGCTTGGAACATGCTATCGGCACGGCGTCCATTTATGACTTGATCTCGTTTAACGAGCCATAACGACCCATGCTTAACAGCTTTGCATAGATCGTTAGCAACGTGAACGTGTGCTTGCCTCTTTATGGAACCCGAGCCATTTGATCACTCAGCTATCACTACATAGGTAATATATGGAAGAGGTTTCTCTCGTCACCATGGGGGTATTGGCAAGCCTTGCGGCGGGCTTGATGACGGCTATCGGTGCGCTTCCCGTCTTGTTTACCAAAACTCCGAATCGTGGTGTTCGCGATTTAGCGTTGGGGTTCGCCGCTGGCGTCATGCTAGCGGCCTCATTCTTCTCGCTGATCATACCCTCCTTAGAAGCCTCGGAGCTGCGTTATGGAGGTAGCGTTGTGCCTGCTGCCATTGCCTGCGCAGCCATCTTGCTAGGGATTGGAACGGTAGCACTACTGAACGAGCTCTTACCTCATGAGCACTTCGAGCAGGGACGAGAAGGGCCGGAGGCTGCCTCATTACGTCGTATCTGGTTATTTATTATTGCCATTACGATACACAACCTGCCAGAAGGGCTGGCCGTTGGCGTGGCCTTCGGCGCAGGGGGAAGCGAAGGAGGCATGCCGCTGGCGATTGGCATTGGACTTCAGAATGCCCCAGAAGGACTGGCCGTAGCAGTATCACTGCTAAGCGTCGGTTATTCACGTTGGCGGTCATGGACGATTGCCGCCCTCACGGGGCTTGTTGAACCGCTGGGTGGCTTATTAGGCGCTGGGGTCGTCAGCATGTCACAAGCGCTACTTCCCTGGGGATTGGCCTTTGCGGCGGGAGCGATGTTGTATGTGATCAGTCATGAGATTATTCCCGAAACTCATCGGAGCGGGCACCAAAAAAAGGCCACGCTGGGCCTTTCCATCGGATTGGTACTCATGCTGTTTTTGGATGTCTCGCTGGGCTAACCCATTGGGAGGGGAGAGTCACGTTGATTCTAACCCAAGTCGTGAGCCCCTCCATGCGAGTTTTCAGTGACACAGAGCTGATGATCACTGATGACCTCAATAATTCGGCAGCTTTCCACTTTGCCACCGGCACACTGCGTGACCATCCGTTGAAGCTCCTCACGCAGTGCGGACAGACGTCGAAGGCGGGACTCCACTTTCTTTAGGTGATGCGTGGCGATGGCATCGACTTCTTGGCAAGACATATCAGGTTGATCTGACATGGCCAAAAGCTCTCGCACTGACTCCACCGAAAAGCCAAAGTCTCGGGCATGGCGAATGAAGGTCAAACGCCGTACTGCGTCTTCTCCATAGCGGCGTTGCCCCCCGCCGGTTCGTGTCGCATCGCGCAGCAGCCCAATACGCTCGTAATAACGAACCGTTTCAGGTTTGCAATCGGCTCGTCGTGCTAACTCACCAATGCTGATACTTTGCCCCATCATTGACATGGTAAAACTCCTTATGCAGGGCTTGAAGCTGTAGTTGCTACAAGGTTTACAATTCAAAACCATAGCCCATTGGGAGGAGAGGCACCATGAAAACATCAACGCCGACAACAGCGCCTACCACCTTGACGCTGCGTGTTGAAGGCATGGACTGCGGCGGTTGTGAGCGCAAGGTTGTGTCGGCGCTAGAGCGGCTGGAAGGCATTGAGGAAGTAACGGCAAGCTCGGTCACGGGATCGGTGAAGATTCACCACCACGATCACGGGGCCCCCTCGCGAAAAACCATTGATGGCATCCTGAACGAACTAGGCTATCAAGTGGCTTCCCATGATGGCCAAACACGCGCATCTGGTGCTTCACCCTCTTGGTGGCAAACCGCTAAAGGGCGCTTGGTCATTATCACAGGCAATCTGCTGATAGTGGCCTTCGCGCTTCGTTTGGCATGGCCTGCGCTGGGTAATATGCCTTTCATTTTGGCCACGCTGGTCGGCTTAATGCCCATTGCGCAGAGTGCCTGGGGCGCTCTCAAGATGCGCAATCCCTTTACCATCGAGATGCTGATGTGCATCGCTGCGCTTGGCGCATTGGCCATCGATGCTGCCGCTGAAGCTGCGATGGTCGTGTTCTTGTTCGCCGTAGGTGAGCTACTCGAAGGGGTAGCTGCTTCACGGGCGCGCCGCAGTATCTCAGCCTTGGCAAATTTAACACCCTCAACGGCGAGGCTGATGGACAATGGCCATCTGCGTGACGTCTCGGCGGAGTCACTTAAACCCGGTCAGCGTGTGCTGGTGCGGCCCGGTGATCGCGTTCCTTGCGATGGACGCATCCTGGTGGGCACGTCCGACCTTGACGAGTCGCCGGTAAACGGCGAGTCCATCCCCCGTTCGCGAGCGCCTGGTGATGACATTTTTGCTGGCACAGTGAATCTTGATGCCGCCCTGGAAGTGGAGGTAACACGAGGCGCTGATGACAATACGATCGCACGCGTTATTCGCCTAGTTGAAGAAGCACAGGCCGCCAAGGCACCGATAGCACGCTTCATTGATCGTTTTGCGTATTACTATATGCCCGCCGTCGTCTTACTCGCCCTACTGATGGCGATAGTGCCACCGCTGGTATCGACCATGGCATGGTCGGAGTCGATTTACCGTGCGTTAGCATTGCTGTTAATCGCATGCCCCTGCGCGTTGGTCATTTCTACCCCAGCCGCCATCGCCGCAGGTCTCTCGGCGGGCGCTCGGCGCGGCCTACTGATCAAAGGGGGAGCCGTTCTTGAACAGTTAGGTAAGCTTCGTTTGGTGGCATTAGACAAGACGGGCACCCTGACTGCGGGTACCCCAAGAGTCACGGATGTGGAATCTTGGATCACCGAGGGAAACGATGACGATGTATTACGGCTTGCCGCCGCGATAGAGCGAGATTCCAGTCACCCTATCGCCACGGCTATCGTTGAGCATGCCCGACAGTCAGGCCTAAACCTCCCCACCGTCACTGGCAGTCGTGCTTTGGCGGGGCGCGGTGTCTCAGGCCGGGTGGAGGGTCGCGAGCTGAGCTTAATGACGCCTCGTCACCTTCACGAGCAAGTCATCCTTGAGGAAAGTCTCAGTGCTCGGATTATCGCGTTAGAAGAAGCCGGTAAGAGCCTCGCTCTCCTCGTCGAAGGCGAGCGTTTGTTGGGCTTGATCGCGGTTCGCGATGAGCCACGCGAAGATGCCCTTGAAGGCCTAGCGGCGCTATCCCGTTTAGGCGTACAGGCTGTCATGCTCAGCGGTGATAATGCCCGCACCGTCGCTGCCACTGGGGGTCGCTTAGGCATTGAAGCGTACGGCGAACTCATGCCTGAAGACAAGGCAGCGTATGTTCGAGACTGGCAAGCGGCAGGTCGTGGCCCCATCGGTAAAGTAGGCGATGGCATCAACGATGCACCGGCACTCGCGGCAGCCGATGTCGGTATCGCGATGGGAGGCGGCACGGATGTGGCGTTGGAAACCGCCGATGCAGCCTTGCTCAAGAACCGCGTTACCGGCATCGCTGAGCTGATAGACCTCTCTCGTGCCACGCTGCGCAATGTGAAAACCAACGTTGTTCTCGCCCTTGGCTTAAAAGCCATTTTCCTGGTCACCACAGCTCTGGGTATTACCGGTATGTGGATTGCGGTGATGGCCGATACCGGTGCTACCGTCCTAGTGACGTTGAACGCCATGCGACTGCTAGGTTATCGCTTTTCGCCCAGTACCGCATTGACAGGCCTGTCACAAGGAAAAACAAGGTCATGAGCACAACGCAACACGACAGCCCTTCACGACGTTGGCCATGGTTCACATTTGCTTGCGTGTTGGCTCTATCCGATCAACTGGTCAAAGAAATCGTGCATGCCCAGATGTCGTTTGGCCAAGTCATTCCGCTAACACCGTTTTTTAACTGGGTTTACACCGGTAATACAGGGGCCGCTTTCAGCTTTCTCGCGGAGGCAGGTGGTTGGCAGCGCTACCTCTTTCTTGGTTTAGCGTTGGTGGTGGTCGTCGTATTGCTCGTGCAGCTATGCAAACCCAAGCCGCGCTTGGAAGCCTGTGCGTACAGTCTGATTCTTGGCGGCGCACTCGGTAATACCGTTGATCGCTTAGCGCGTGGGTACGTCGTCGACTACCTGGACGTTTACTGGGGCGAATGGCATTGGCCCGCCTTTAACATGGCCGATATCGCGCTGTTTGCAGGTGTATTGATGTTCGCAGTGGCGTTATGGCGTGAAAGTCCTGCTTTTAAGCGCGCTGAATAACGGTATGGATTCGGTCGATCAAGAAAAAAAATATACGCTTTTTGCTGGGCGACTCTCACCAATAGTCGATTGCGTTGTAGCGCTAGCCGCTGGGGTACTGACCACCTTGAGTGCCGCTCCCTTTTCCCTATGGTGGCTTGGCCCAGTGGCCGTGGCACTGGTCTATTGGAAGATAGCGTCGCTAACGCCCGCCATAGCCACCCTGCGTGGGTGGTGCTATGGGGTAGGCCTGTTCGGTTCTGGTACGTCGTGGGTCTTCGTTGCTATTCACGATTTCGGTGGCACCGGGGCCTTGGTGGCGATGCTCCTCACCACTCTTTTTGTCAGCGCTCTGGCGCTCTTCTTTGCAATCCCCTTTGGGCTCTATCGACGCATCGCGGGGCCACGGTTAGCCTTTCTTAGCTTTGCCGGTATGTGGGTGATGAGCGAATGGCTACGCACCTGGTTGTTCACCGGCTTCCCCTGGTTATTGTTAGGCACCTCTCAGATAGATTCTCCATTAGCCCCATGGGCGCCCGTTGGTGGTGTGTACTTGCTGTCACTCATTACCGCGCTGACAGGCACGTTAGGGGTAGAGGTACTGCGTCGCCGCTGGGTTTTTCTCGTCCCAATGGCTGGCCTGTGGATCGTTCCATTCCTATTGCCCGCCCAATGGACAACCCCGGCTGGCAAGCCCATCCAGGTGGCATTGCTGCAAGGGAATCTTGATCAGCGCATTAAGTGGACTGCACAAGGGCAGCGCGAGGCGATCAGTATCTACACGGCGATGACACGGGAGCAAGCAAAGGATATCGATCTCATCGTTTGGCCCGAGGCAGCCCTTCCCATGCTTGAGCAGGAAGCACAGCGAATACTTGAGCAAGTAGCGTCAGACCTGGGGCCTGACACCGCCTTGTTAACTGGCATTTTGCAACGCGATGGTGAAGGGCGCTCTTATAACAGCGTCATAGGGCTAAATGATGTGCAAGGCGAATACCAGAAAGCGCACTTAGTACCCTTTGGCGAGTATTTGCCATTCCAAAGCCTCCTCGCTGACACCCTTGCTTTTTTCGACTTGCCAGCACCCCGCCTGACCCCTGGGTCAGACGTACAGGCTCCGTTACACGTGGCTGGAACTACCATTGGCACTGCCATCTGTTACGAGATCATTTTTGCCGACCATGTCGCCCAACAGGCGCGTAATGCCGAGCTGCTATTAACGGTTTCCAACGATACGTGGTTTGGGCGCTCCATTGGCCCACACCAACATCTTCAAATGGCGCGTCTACGTGCCCTTGAAAATGGTCGTCACCTACTTCGAGCTACCAGTAATGGCGTGACGGCCATCATCGATTCACAAGGTCACGTCACAGCCCGTGCCCCACAGTTTGAACAGGCCAGTTTAACTGGCGAGGTGACCCCGATGCAGGGCCTAACTCCTTTCGCACGCACCGGTAGCGGGCCCGCTTGGATACTCGCTGCCTTGCTGACGCTGCTCGGATTACCACTTAACTTATCTCGATCAAAAAACGACGCATTCGATGAAAAAGGAACCTAGCGATGCTCTCGGTAAATAACGCAGCAATACTTAAGAGACTCCTCCGATCGCCAATGCAGATGGGCTTCATCATGAGTGTGATGGTTTCATCTTTGGCATGGCTCCCTGTCGCCATCGCGGCACAACCTTCCACTACCCAGGAGACGGAATGGCCCAAGGGGCATTACCCGTTACCTGAGGAAGGCAATATTATCGGCGAGGCTGACACCTTCATCGTGAAGGATTACGAGGATACTCTGATTGATATTGCCAGACGTCACAACCTTGGCTATTTGGAGATGACCCGTGCAAATCCAGAGGTCAGCATCTGGGTGCCAGGGGTGGGCACGGAAGTAACTATTCCAGGACGTTTCATTCTGCCGAATGTCGAGCGTACTGGGGTCGTCATCAATATCGCCGAGCTGCGGCTTTACTACTACCCAGATGTCAAAAACGGTGAGACACCGCGCGTTGAGACCTATCCTATTGGCATTGGTCGCGAAGGGTTTGATACCCCTCTCGGTGTGACCGAGACCACCATGAATATTAAAAACCCCGCATGGTACCCGCCTGAGTCGGTAAAACGCGAAGCGGAAGCACGCGGCGAAACCGCGCCAAGCGTTGTGCCGCCCGGCCCTGATAACCCGTTAGGAGACCATGCCATCATCCTAGGCTTCGATGGCTATTTGATTCACGGCACCAACCAGCCAGATGGCATTGGCATGCGTGCAAGCCGAGGCTGTATCCGCATGTTACCCAAAGACATTGAGTCTATATTTGACCGCATCCCCCCCGGCACTCAAGTCAATATCATCAATCAACCCATTAAAATCGGTTGGAAGGACGGGCAGCCGCTGGTTCAAGCGTTTCCACCACTAGGGGAAGAAGAGCACAGCATGACCGCACTGTCGGACACCGTGACACGCCTCAACCAATACAATGTCGATAATATAACCGTCGATTATGAGCAGCTCAGCACCGTGCTGGCATCGTCCAGCGGGCTTATAACGCCTCTCAACCCGGAGCAAGAGCAAGAACCACAGAGTAACGGCATAGAAGAGGGGAGTATCGAAGACATTTATAAAGAGTTGGTTTTGCCCTCATCTCAGCGGTCGTGACATTCACACAAGAGGTCCATTGAGCGCTGATATGTAGGTTGAGAAAAGCAGTCCCCTGTCAATGAGATGGGGAGACTCATTTCAACTTGTGCTTTTCATAAGGTGCATTTTTTAGATTAGGCGTTCCGTTTCACTCAGCTATGATGCCGTCCTTCTAAACCTTAAATTGGCATGATGATTGGGCATGTCTCATCCAAAAATCTGCTGGCCACTATCCAGGGAGACCCATACGTTCAAGCGCCATAACCCTAATTAAGGACAATCTATATTGCGAAGCTGCTGTGATGAAAACCTTCAATAAAGTAGGCATCACTCGTGGTGATTTCACCTAATAGGCAGCTATTAACTTGTCAGCCTTAATGTGTCACGAAGGCCATCGTGTATGGTGGTTATCAATGACAAATATGTGCCGATGCACATTTCTGGGATGATGGTGGGGATGGCGATGAGGTTCCGGCCCCTCCCACCCTTCATGATCGTGTTGATGGTGTTCATCGTGATAGTGAAGATGGCTATGATCTATAGGCGAGTGCTCATGCGCAATCTCTCTTGGGTCACGACGAGGCCAAGCAAGCATCGCAAGCCCTGTCGCGGTT
>NZ_JAXOVU010000021.1:0-27787 GCF_036663435.1 Halomonas sp. 5021 | reverse complement strand
GTTGAAGTCACAAAGTGAATATCGGCCGCAAGGGGTATAAATCCTCCTTGCAGCTGGTATCGAGAGACGGTATCTACAAGACCTTCATCGGTCTTTGTGGAAGCGAGGCGTGATGGGTGATTTTTTGTGGCGGGATAATTGCTGATCACTCAATAAACTGAACTCCTACGGGGCGATTTTTTATTTGGCTGTTTTAGTTGTCTTATTTAGGTGTTATTAGATAAGGAGATCCGCATGGCAGCGCAGGGAACGTGGCCAGA
Source organism: Halomonas sp. 5021 (assembly GCF_036663435.1). Classification (NCBI taxonomy): domain Bacteria; kingdom Pseudomonadati; phylum Pseudomonadota; class Gammaproteobacteria; order Oceanospirillales; family Halomonadaceae; genus Halomonas; species Halomonas sp. 5021. The sequence goes on along the minus strand of NZ_JAXOVU010000021.1, from coordinate 27,527 downwards.
AATTCGTCATCACGGTGGGGCGGGTGGGGTCACCGGCAGCTGTCATCAGTTGATCGCCAGTAGTGAGCACTCGCTACTGGTGGACTGCGGGCTTTTCCAGGGGGAGGACGCCGCCGAGGATAGTCTGGCGCAGCTTGAGGTGGGGTTTGATATCAGCACCGTGAAGGCACTGGTGATTACTCATGTACACATTGACCATGTGGGCCGTTTACCGTACTTGCTGGCGGCGGGCTACAAAGGTCCGATTCTGTGTTCCGAGCCTACCGCCGTGCTGCTGCCGCTGGTGATTGAGGATGCGCTGAAGATTGGCTTTACCCGCAATGCGCGGTTGATCGAGCAGTTTCAGGCCCAGTTGCAAACGCAGTTGGTGCCGATTCCTTACGGGCAATGGCACTCGGTGGTAGAGGACGACGCGCTGACCATGCGGGTGAAACTCAAGCGCGCGGGGCACATTCTGGGCTCCAGTTACGTAGAAGTGGCGCTGAACGATACCGCCCGTGGCAACAAGCAGCGCGTGGTGTTTTCCGGCGATTTGGGCGCGCCGCATACGCCGCTGTTGCCTGCGCCGAAGTCACCGTATCAAGCGGATGTGTTGGTGTTGGAATCCACCTACGGAGACCGTAATCATGAGGGCCGCCAAGCGCGCGGGCAGGCGTTGAAAACCGCCATCGAGCAAGCGCTGACTAACCGGGGAACGGTGATCATCCCAGCATTTAGCATCGGCCGCACTCAGGAGTTGCTCTATGAGCTGGAAACCATCGTGTATGGTGCATCCCCCAAATCCGGCTGGCGCTCGCTGGAGGTGATTGTGGATTCACCCCTCGCTGCTCGCTTTACGCAGGTGTACCGCACGTTAAAGCCTTTCTGGGATGCGGAAGCCCAGCGCCGTTTGCGCTCGGGGCGGCATCCGTTGAGTTTCGAGAATGTGTACACGGTGGATGACCACTCGACCCACGAGCAAACCGTTTGTTACCTGGCGGAAAGTGGCCGACCCGCCGTGGTGATTGCCGCCAGCGGTATGTGCACAGGCGGGCGCGTGGTGAATTACCTGAAGGCAATGCTCGGTGACCCGCGCCATCAGGTATTGTTTGTGGGTTACCAGGGGGCGGGCACGCCAGGGCGGGATATTCAGCGGTACGGGCCGAAGGGCGGTTGGGTCGAGCTCGATGGCGAGCGCATCGGTATTCGTGCGGGGATTACCACCATCAGCGGGTACTCCGCCCACGCCGGGCAGCGCGATTTGCTCAACTTCATCAAGCGCATGCGCCGCTGGCCGCGCGAGGTAAGGTTGGTGCACGGTGATCACCACATCCGCCACGCCTTGAAAGACGCGATTAACGCCATGGCCGGGAAAGCCGGCCGGCAGGTTAACGTGGTGTTGCCTTCAGTGTATGAATAACCTGTCTGTATTGAGCCGCTTGGGCTGATTGAGAAGTGGGCTCGCCAACCTGGGAGCCGTATTTAGGCTATATACCATGTTGCGATGAAATTAGCGGGCTGTAGCACGATTTCTGGTATCCTGTGCCCCCCTTAAATAAACGACTGATGGCACCTGATGAGGTTCGCATGACCCAACGGGTACCTCTGAACGAATGAACAGCTCACATCAGGAGTAGCATCGTAGATGCAGCCCAGTAACAAAGAGTCGCAAAGCGGTTGGCTGGCAAAAAATCATGCCGTTGGCTGGATTGCGTTAACCATCTACGCGTTTGCATGGCTGATTAATTTTGACGTTTCACGCTCGGCAGAATCGGTTTTCATTCTGTGTTTTGCCATTGCATGGTTTAAAGAAGCTGACCCCGCTTTTAAGTGGCATAAGGTATTTCTCCTTTTGCTTGCGTTTGTTGTTCTCCAGATAGGCGTTTATTTTTTTGCGGTTGACCGCTTTCCCAATGTGGCGGACGGACAGGTAAAAGCGGCACGGCATATAGCCAAGCTTTTTTTATGTATTGCCGTGGCTTGGTGGATTCGGGGGTCCGTGAAAGCCGCCAAGTACTTGCTGCTGGTCTTTATTGCGGGGATTCTTGTTTCGCTGGTGTTGAACTCAAGCGTTGACGCATGGCGTGCGGGCCTGGCCGGCAGCCGTGTCGATTTCGGTTATACCAACGCGCAGCACATCGCCTTTTACTTTGGCCTGTTGCTCATCATGGGGGTGGGTTGGCTTTTCAAATGCGTAGGTATCAGTGCCGCCAAGTATGAATGGGGAGTCGCAGTTGCCTTGACGTTACTCGGGGTTGCGGGTGTCGTCGTGACGCAAACCCGGGCTGTCTGGTTGGCACTGGGGCTGATATTTTTAGTTTTGGTCGTCTTTAGCCTGCTGCGCCTACTCATGCAAAGGCGGCCAGCCGGGTTACGACCAAAACTGCTGTTGTCATGTGTTGTTCTGATTGGCGTGGTAGCGTTGACGGTGAACGCCGTAGCGCCCGTGATCGAGAAGCGACTGCTAGATGAGCATGAAGTGGTTGAAGCGATTGCGGCAGGAAACATGGAGGATGTGCCATTCAGTAGCATTGGCATACGCGTGCATACCTGGTCGTACGCCTTGGACAAGATTCACGAAAGGCCGCTGACGGGGTGGGGGGCCAAGAGCCGGGGGGCGCTCATTGATGAAGGGCCTTTCCCCGATTGGCTGAAAGTTAGGTTTGGGCATTTTCATAACGCTTACCTGGAATTGCTCCTGGCGTATGGCGTATTAGGCCTGGCGGCCATTGCCATTCTCACCGCCATGATCTTAAAAGGTACGGTGACGTTACTTACTACGCCCCACAAACACTGGGGAGTGGGGCTGCTCGTCTCGTGGGTGTTTTTCTTTATCATTAACGTGTTTGAGTCCTACGTGATTTTTAATTCAGGCATGTATTTCTTTGTTATTGTCGGTGGCGTAGGGATGTCATTTTATATGTTCGGTAAAAATGAAAATGCCGGGACGGTAACGCGATGAATGTGGTTCTGAGTGCCGATGAAGCCTATGCGCGGTACGGTGCCGTGGTGATGGCGTCGATTATCGACAATGCAGCCGATCCAGGCCAGATCCACTTTTTTATGCTGACGCCGGACATGGGGGAAGAAACCAGACACCGCTTGCATGCGTTCGTGGAAGCGGGCGGTGCAGAACTCCACATTATCGACGTCGATGTACAGGCATTAAAGGGCCTCAAGGTCGGTCGATTTGGTACGGCCGCCTTGCTTCGGTTGCTGATGCATCGTTACCTGCCTGATGACTGCGAACGCGTCATCTATCTTGACTGTGACGTACTGGTGCGCAGTGACCTGTCTGATTTATGGGCTCTGTCGCTTCACGGTCATTCTGCGGCGGCTGCTATGGATATATGCAATACGTCCATTAGCACGACTCGAAAGAACCCGGACGACTACTTTAATTCAGGGGTTATGCTCATCGACCTGGCGGCATGGCGCAGTCGACATGTGGGGGAGAGGGCACTGGCATACCTTGAGCAGAATGGGGATTACGCTCGGTATCCCGACCAGGATGCCCTGAATCACGTGCTGGAGGGTGACTGTTATCAGCTGCCGCTGTCGTGGAATTTTCAGCCAACCACCTACAGGGCGGTTAAAAAGCATTATCCGCATCTGCACAAGCATCTGGCTGCACTTGAAACGGCGGTTCTCAATCCGCGGATTGTACACTTTATCGGCGCTGTTAAACCGTGGCACCCAACATGTGTCCATCCGTTTCAGGAAGACTTCATCGCTTATTCATGCCATACCCCATGGCCCATCGATAGAAAGGCACTGATGTCGTCATTACCATGGTCTGAACGTATGCGGATGGTGCTCAAGCAGCCCAAGGTTCGCCGACGTCGTCGGCTCACGGCATCCTAGTCTGTGCATGCAGTTACTAAAAAAGCGCCTGGCAAAGCCAAGCGCTTTTTTATTTAATGTGATACGTTTTTATTTAGGGGGCGTCAATGAAAGCGGCTTTTGGAAATGCTAAAAATTACTTTGCCAGGTTCTTGAAAGAAAACAAGAGTATTTCTATCGGTTTTGCTGGCGTGAACGTCAACATCCCCTTGATGGAGAATGGCAAGATCAAGCCTTCAAGGAAAGGTTTTAATGCTAAAGATACGACCAGCCCTTTTGTGCAAGAGAGTTTGGGAGCGATTATTTCTTTTTATAATGCATATGAAAACGCCAAGGAAGTCGTCTATTGTCAAGCTCCATATGTTGAGACAGTTCCCTTAAAGAAGGGGGATGCTGGTTTTGAATTTGGTGTTGATGTCAATGAGATTAAAGTAAGGTTTTTGAAGGCCAAGTATACGCCTCCCGTTAGAATAAAAAGCCATTTCGATAAGTCGATTGAGCTTTTTAAAGAGATAGGGAAGGTGAGGAAAGCAAGTGACGGAGAATGGGAAAATGATGTTACCGTCAAGATTGCCGATATGAATGTTGAGAATAGAGAGATCGTTATACAGCCTGCCACGTACTTCGATCAGGTCGGCACCAACTTGACATTAGACTGGGCCTCCGGGGCTTTAGGTGAAACCGCATCATATACATTAAGAAATGATATCGAAAAGACTGTCAATGGGACGCTCCCAAGGCTGAAAAATTCTGTTCTTGCCAATACCCTGGGCGTGGCGGTCGTGCTTGTTAGCCGCGGAGAGGATGTTTTAATTCCCATTAGGGGGAGCGAGCAGGCGGTGATGGTTGATGGAAAAGGTAAATTCCATTGTTCTGCTTCTGGGGTTTTCTCCTGGGATATGGATGACACTAACTTGGCTGATATTGATTTTGAGTTTTTTATCAATGGCATGGCTAGGGAAATCCATAGCGAAATCGGTCTTTTGAAAAGCGAGTATTCATTAACGCCATTAGCGTTTTCAAGGGAGCTTATCAGAGGAGGAAAGCCTCAGCTTTTCTTTATTGCGGAAACAGAAATGGGGTTGGATGAACTTAAAGAGAAGATGGTTGGCGCGGAGGAGAGCTGGGAGTTCCTTTCGGTTGATGATTTAGCTGAGGATAGCCAACTGAGACCACATCTGAATTCGCCTTTAGAAGCCCCCCAGGAAATGTTTACCTATGAAGGTTGGATGGCGCTTCATGTGGCTATGGCATATATCCGTGATGAAGAACCGCCTTTCGAAATATTGTGATGTTGAGAGAGCCAGCGCCAGCGATCAACCATCCCTGTTACACTGGGAGATTCAGAATCAAGGCCGTCAAGCAGGCGGTCGACCAGGGGTCTTGATATACGAGTCGTAAATGACGAAACGCAGCCAAGTCACTATCACCGATATCGCCAAACATGTGGGCATGACCAACATGACGGTGTCGCGTGCATTGAAAAAGCCTGAGAAGGTCAGGCCAGAGACGCGTGAGAAAATACTGGCTGCGGCAAACGAGCTGGGCTACGTACCGAATGCCTTCGCCAGCCATCTCCGAAGTCGTAAGAACCGGCTCATTGGGCTGGTGACAGCCAGCGTGGATAACCCTTTTTACAGTGAAGTGATCAAGGCGATTTCACGTGCGGCCAAGGAGCATGACTACACCATCATGCTGATCGACACCGATGGCTCGCCAGAGCTTGAAGAAGTGGCGATCGATACCCTGCTCAGTTATCAGGTGGCGGGGATCATTCTGTCGCCCGTTTCTGACGATGCCAGTTACCGACCCAATTATCTGGAACGGCTGCGCAAGGCCAACTTGCCGGTGGTGATGCTGGACCGAACGCTGGATGTGACGGACTTCAGCCGTGTGGTATTGGACAACCACCTGGCCGGACGATTGCTTGGCGAGTGGCTGGTAAAAAAGAACATCGAACGCGTGCTGACACTAACAGGACCCAGTGGCTCGCAAATCACACGGCATCGGCTGGCCGGGCTCAAAGAGGCTTATGAGGAGGCGGGCGTTCCTTTGTCATTGGAGCAACGCCCAGGCGACTATACCTTACAGCCTGCCTATCGCGACATGGCCGCCCATCTTCGCCAGGGTAAGCTCCCCGACGCCGTATTCGGTTTCAACCAGTTGATCACGCTGGGGGCGATGCGTGCCCTGCACGATGCCCATGTATCACGGGATGATGTGCTCGTCGTCGGCATCGATCGGCTTCCCTATGCCGATATTTTCGATGTATCGATCCCCTGTGCAGTGCACGACACCTACCAATTGGGGCATGAAGCCTTTCGATTGCTCTTCGAGCAAATAAAAGACCCCACCACCGATGGCCGTGAGGTCACGATCTCCGCCACGCTGATTCAGTAAGTCGCGCGGGAACTTGACATCACAGGGCAGCCAAGCGCTCGGCAATCTGCTCTTCAAGGCGCGACTGGTCATCGGCGAAACGGCGGATACCCTCGGCCAGCTTGTCATTGGCCATCGCGTCCTGATTGTGTCCCCACCGAAAAGCAGGCTCGTTGAGCGGTGTTGGCCGTGGGCCGCCATTGCGTGTCATTAACACATTGGCCTTCACGTCGCCCGATGTCGTCGCCAGTTCTTCGAGCAATACCGGCGAGATGGTCAACCGTGGGCAGCCGGCGAGTGCCAGCACCTGGTCGGCGGTGCGGAAGCTGGCGCCCATCACCACGGTATCGTAACCGCCTTGACTGACCCGCTCGCAGACGCCACGCACGAACTGTACGCCGGGGTCGTTTTCGGGGGTGAAGGTTTGCCCGGTCTCCTTCTTGTACCAGTCGGTGACGCGGCCGACGAAGGGAGACACCAGGAACACACCCGCATCGAAACACGCCTGGGTCTGCGCATCGCTGAACAGAAGGGTCAGGTTGCAGTTGATGCCTTCTTTTTCCAGCACTTCTGCGGCACGAATGCCTTCCCAGGTGGAGGCTAACTTGATCAATATTCGCTCTTTGGCCACCCCTCGCTTCTCGTAGAGCGCCACCAGCTCGTGGGCCTTGCGGATGCTGGCTTCGGTGTCGAAGGACAGCTTCGCGGCCACTTCGGTGGATACGCGACCCGGGATGAGCTTGGCAATCTCGCTGCCCATGGCCACGGCGAGGCGATCCACGGCATGTTCTGCCTGCTGGTCGCGGGGTTCGCCTTTGACGGCAGCGAGTTCCTGATCAATTAATGCCTGGTAACCCGGTAACTCAAAGGCCTTGAGCAGCAATGACGGGTTGGTCGTGGCGTCGTGCGGTTGGTAGCGCTGAATGGCCTCCAGGTCACCTGTGTCGGCGACCACCATGGAGTGCTGACGAAGCGCATCGAGCTGATAGGTCATGGAGTTTCCCCTTGGCACTAGTGAGACGTGAAGCCGCCGTCTATCGGCAGGCTGGCACCGCTGATCATTGAGGCCGCCGAGCTGAGCAGGAAGGCAACCGGCAGCGCCACTTCACGAGGAGCGGCAAAGCGCCCCAGAGGAATGGCTGCCAGCATCGGGTCGCGCTTGGCGGGGTCTGACCAGGCGCGTTCGGCCATAGGGGTCAGTGTCACCGTCGGGTTGACGCTGTTGACGCGGATGCCCTTGGGGCCAAGTTCGAGACACAGCACCCGCGTCATGGCATCCATGGCCGCCTTGGACGCGCAGTAACCTAGATGCCCCGGCAGGGCCGCCATGGCCGCCTGACTGGAGACATTGACGATGCTGCCCTGGCGGCCATTCGCAATCATGTGACGTGCTGCCTCCCGGGCGACCACGGCACTGGCGGTGACGTTGGTGGCCATGATTTGCTCGAGGTCTTTCGCCTTGACGTCGAGAACGTCGTCGAGGATCGAGACGCCCGCGCAGTTGACCAGGCCATCAATGACAGGCATTTCAGCGAAGGCCGCGGTGACCGCCGCTTCATCCGTAATATCGACGGCCAGGGTAAGCGCCCCGAGCGACTGCTCAAGTTCGTTGAGAATGTCTTGATTACGGCCTATCAGCACCAGGTTAGCGCCCAGCTCGGCGAGGGCCTGGGCAATGTCGAGACCGATACCGCTGGTCGCGCCCGTGACGAGAATGCGTTGATTCTGCAGTTCGAAATTCATGGAATACGTTCACTCGCTCTGTGTGTGGCGGGTATTGAGCTGATGCATGATCGGCTTGAGCGTCGGATACAGCTGGCAATAAAGCGTGAAGAGTTCATCGTATCGACACGCCGCCGTCTCGCATGGCGTGGCGCGCTCGACGAGGGTGCCATGCTGTAGCGGCCTGGCGAGGTCGAGCAAACCGCAAGCCTGACCGGCCAGCAGGCCAGCCCCCAGGGCGGCCTCAACGCTCTCGCGGTAGGTGTAGACGGGCATGCGGGTCACGTCGGCGATGATTTGCATCCATAGATCCGACTGCGTGGCACCGCCGACCACGATCAGGTGATCGTCAAGGGTTACTCCCTGTTGGGAGCCTGCTTCGATGTTGTGCCGTAGCGCGAAGGTCACGCCTTCCAGCACGGCTCGGTAGAGATGATGGCGCTGGTGATAAAGGCTGAGCCCGATGAAACCGGCGCTGGCATGGGCATCCCATACGGGGCTGCGCTCGCCCATCAAGTAGGGCAGGAAGAGCAGGCCGTTGGCCCCCGGGGGGAGTTCGCGCGCGGGCGGCTCGAGACGTTCAAAGGCACTCCCGCTCTCACCGGCGGCGGCCTTGTCCTCACCACAGAAGGTATCGACGTACCAGCTGACGGAAGCACCTGCGGTCAGGGCCCCGCCGAAGGTGTAAAGGTCCTGGTCGCCGTTCAGCACGTGCGGCATGCTGATGAGCCCCTGCCGGGCATCGACGCGCCGATTGATCACCCCCCAGCACATGCTGGTCCCTATCATGGCGACGTGGTTGCCTGGACGGGTCGCCCCTGCCGCCAGCGTGGCCATCGCCGCATCGACGCCACCGGCGACCACGGGGATACCGGCTTGCAGGCCCAGCGATTCAGCCAGCGATGGCACCAGGCCGCCGACTGTCGCTCCCGAGTCCACCAGCCGGTTCGGCAGTTTGTCTCGATCGAGACCCAGCGCATCGAGCATTTCCGGGGACCATGCGCGTTTTTCCAGGTCGTAGATACCGCCGATATTACCGGCTGAGCTGTGATCGATGGCGATTTCGCCACTCAGGCGGTAGTTGATGTAGCTGTTGGGCGGCAGCAGATAACGGGTCTGCTCCCAGACCTCGGGGCGTTCGGCCTTGAGCCACATCATCTTGGTGAACCCGTAGTAGCTGTCCACGCCGTTGCCGGTGATATCCCCCAACCGGCTCAGGTCGACGTGCGCTTTCACCCACTGCACCTGAGCCTCAGCCCGACGGTCCATCCATATCAGGCAGGGATAGACGGGCCGGATATCCGCGTCGACCGGGATACCCGAACCGCCGTAAAGGCTGCTGACGCAAAGGCCTTTGACATGCTGGGGATCGACCCTCGGGTCAGCCAGGCAGTCGCGAAGGCAGTCGAGCACCGCCTCCCACCACACATCCGCCCACTGTTCAGCCCAGAGTGGATGCGGCGTGTCGACGCGATAACCCCGGCTATGTTCGGCCAGTATCTGGCCCTTGCCATCGAGCACTAGCGCCTTGGTGCTCTGGGTGCCAATATCGATACCGATCACAGTTTCCATGCAGCTCTCCTTTTCCCCGCGCGCGGCTGAATCTCGCCAAAGCGTATGTCGGGATTCACAGCGTGCGCTTGCGGCTGATGTAGATCGCCAGCAGGATGATCAAGCCCTTGATGACGGTCTGGAGGTAGGGCGACACGCCCATCAGGTTGAGGCCGTTATTGAGCACGCCCAGCAGCATGGCACCGACTAACGTACCCAGGATCATGCCGCGCCCCCCGGTGATGGCGGCCCCCCCAAGCACCACGGCGGCGATGGCATCGAGTTCGAAGCCGACCCCGGCATTGGGTTGCCCGCTCATGAGCCGTGAGGTCAGAATCAACCCGGCAATAGCGGCCGTCGTACCGCTCAGGGTATAGACCAGCAGTTTGTAGCGGGAGACGCGAATACCGGATAGCCGGGTCGCTTCCTCGTTGCCACCGATGGCATACAGGTAGCGACCGGTCGATGTATGGCTGAGCAGTACATAACCGACGGCATAAACGGCAATCATGATGAGGATCGGCGTCTCGATACCGGCCACGCTGCCGCGCCCGAAAAAGGCAAACCCCTCCGGCAGACCGGAGATCGGATAGCCGCCGGTGTAGATCAACCCGAGGCCACGGGCGATGCCCATGGTCGCCAGGGTGACGATGATCGGGGGCATCCCCGCAAAGGCGACGAAGACACCATTGAAGGCCCCGAAAGCGGCACCTACCAAGAGCCCGAGCACGATCGCCAGCGACGGCGGCAACCCGGCCACCATCATGCCGGCCATGAGCGTTCCTGATAGCGCCATGACCGGGCCGACCGACAGGTCGATGCCGCCGGTGAGGATGGCCAGGCTCATGCCGACGGCGATGATCGCGATGATCGACGACTGGCGCACCAGGTTGGCCAGATTGCTGCCTGACAGGAAGTTGTCATTGATCAATCCCATGGCGAGGAAGACGACGATGAAACCGATCAACGGGTAGAAGACTGGCGTGCGGCGCCAGCGAGCCAGTCGCATCTTGAGTGACTGACGGGCGGAGCCGGGAGTAGATGCAAGCTGGTTCATGCGCTGAGTCCCCCAGTAGCATGGTGCATGATAGATTGTGAGCTGAGATGTTCGCCTTCGAGTTCGGCGGCGATCCGGCCTTGATAGAAGACCGCGACGCGGTCACACAAGCCGAGCACTTCGGGTAGTTCTGAGGAGATCATGATGATCGACACGCCCTGTGCGGTGAGCTCCTTCATCAAGGCATAGATTTCCGACTTGGCGCCAACATCGATGCCGCGGGTAGGTTCGTCGAAGATCAATACCTTGCACTGGTGTCCCAGCCAGCGGGCGATGACCACTTTTTGCTGATTGCCACCACTAAGGTTGTCGACCGGCGTTTCAGGGCTAGGGGCTTTAACCCGTACCGAGTTCATCAGGTCGGCGGCAGTACTTGATTCCTGACGGCGTTTGATAAAAGGCAAGGCGCCCTGGAATTGCGCCAGGTTATTCAGGGAGATGTTATCGCGGCAAGAAAATGGCAGGACCAGTCCTTGGGTCTTGCGGCTTTCTGGTAGTAACCCGATTCCCTGCTCAAGGGCGGTTGCCGGGTGGCGGAGCTTGATCGGCTGGCCTTCCATCGTGACCTTGGCATGTGCGGGACGTGTCGCACCGATAAGTCCCATGGCCAGTTCCGTGCGACCGGAGCCTACCAGGCCAGCGAAGCCAAGGATCTCGCCACGATGCAGTTTCAATGAATACTCGGGACCACCGGGGGCGAGGCGCAGCGACTCAATGTCCAGCACCACGTCAGCGTGGTCGGCATCGCACCGGTATTCGGGGAACAGGTTGTCCACACGCCGTCCGACCATCTTCTCGATCAGGTCATCGGGGGTGGTCGAGGCGGTGTCACCGTCATAGACCTTTTCGCCATCACGCATCACGGTGACGTGATCGCAGATGGTGAAGATTTCTTCCATATGGTGAGAGATGAACACCATGCCGACCTCTTGCTTGCGCAATTCGCGCATGATGCTGAACAGGTGGTCGGCTTCACTGGGCGTCAAGGTGGCGGTTGGCTCGTCAAGCACCAGGATGCGCGCATCCAGCGATAGTGCTTTGGCAATTTCGATAAACTGCTGGTCGGCGACGCTCAGCTCCACGATAGGGCAGTCCAGGGGGATACTCACCTTGAGGCGCTCGAACAGGCGCTGAGCTTCGGCGACCATGCCACGTCGGTCACGTAGCCCTAGTCGGTTGCGTTTTTCACGTCCCAGGAAAATATTGTCGACGGCGTCCAGGTCGGGGATCAGACTGAACTCTTGGAAGATAATGCCGATGCCGGCGTCGAGCGCATCCTGATAACCGTGAAATTCGCAGCGCTTGCCATCAATGATGATGTCTCCCTCATCTTGACGGTAGATGCCGCAGAGAATCTTCATCAGCGTCGACTTGCCAGCCCCGTTCTCGCCAAGCAGGGCATGCACCTCGCCAGCGTGGAGATCGAGCGACACATCTTGCAGGGCCTTCACCCCGGGGAACGACTTCGAGATGTGCCTCAGGGAAAGTAATGGAGTCATGGAAATACCCTCATGTGCCGCCTGGCGGCGGCACACGTTGTCAGCGTCAGTGGTATCAGGGTTACCAGCTGAAATCGGCGGCTTTATCTCGGTCAATCAGCTCGACGTCGATGGGGATTTCTGCGGGTGCGGTTTCAGCGCCCCAATGCTTGGCCAGCGCCAGGCCCAGGCCCACACGCACCATGTCGGCGGGGTATTGTGCCGAGGTGGCGATGAACTGCGAGTCGTCTTTCTGAATTTCGGCAACGGCTTCGGGGTGACCGTCAACGCTCACCAGTTTGATATCCTTGCCACTGGAGTTGATGGCGATCAGGGCACCCAGGGAGCCGATGTCGTTGACGCTGAACAGGCCGTCGAGCTCGGGGTTGGCCTGAATCATGTTCTCGGTCACGGACATGGCGTGGGTACGCTCCTGGCGACCATTCTGCTTGTCGACGACTTCAATGCCATCGTATTCCGCAAGCGCATCGTTGCAGCCTTCGATACGTTCAAGGATAGGCACGACCGGAATGCCATCCAGTAGCGCCACCTGACCTTCTCCGCCGAGTTCCTGGGCCAGGTAGTCGCAGGCTTTATAACCGGCGTCGTAGTTCTTTGACCCCACGAAGCCGTCCACGGGACCCTCGGCCTGAGCGTCAATGGCAACGGTGGTGACGCCTGCTTCCTCTGCGGCCAGCACCGCCGTTTCAACACCGACCGAGTCGGCGGGATTGAGCAGCAGGATATCAATGTCTTGCTGGATCATATCCTCGACATCGCTGACCTGCTTGGAGACATCGTGGCGGGCATCGGTGGTGATCACTTCGGCGCCAATGCTCTCCGCGGCGCTCTCGAGCGCCTCTTGCATGGTCACGAAGTATTCGTTGTTAAGCTCCTGAAAAGACATGCCGATCTTGAGGTTATGCTCATCGGCCGTTGCGGTTCCCGCTGTCAAAACGGTGGCGCAGGCGGCGACGATGGCCGTCTTGCGAAAGGGGGCTGCGATATCATTAATTTTCATGGTTGGCTCCAAGGTTTTTGTTGTGGCATTGCTGTTGTGGCATTTAATGATGCGAGAAAGCTGACATTTATTGAAATGTTAACGTCAACATTGAAAAGCTAGAAGAGTCCTGATGACAAAGCAATAGAACTCAGACCAATGTCTACTAGCGCCTGATGACTCTCTCCGAGGTTTACTTTACATATCGAAATTGCTGGGCAGGACCACCATGTCACGAATGGTGACATTGCGAGGGCGAGTCAGCATGTACATGACAGCATCAGATACATCTGTGGGCTCAATAATGCTGCCTGACTCTTTCGCCTTGCGCAGGTTTTCTTCTGGCCAGTCAGCCAGCAAGGCACTGTTGACAGGACCCGGTGACACCGAAGCCACCCGGATGCCATGTTTCAGGACTTGGCGACGCACGGTCTGAACGAAATTGTTCATGGCCCATTTGGAGGAGGCGTAGACCGGCTCCCAATGGACGGGGAAGTGCCCAGCGACCGAACTTGTCACCATGATGTCGCCCGTTCCGCGTTCAATCATGTGTGGCAAGACGTTCTGGACGTTCTTCATCACGACGCTGACATTGAGGCTCACCATGCGGTCAATGGCATCTGGGTCAGCGTCAAGCAAGTCACCCCCGATATAGCTACCCGCATTGGCGTGGAAGATATCGAGTTGGCCGGCTTTCTCCAGGATTTGTGACAGCAGCGTTGCGCAGTCCTTGGGATCGAGCAAATCCATGACCAGCGGAATCGCCGCATCGCCCAATTCCTCACAGATTGCTTTCAGTGCGGCCTGGTCGCGGTCAACCAGTACAACGCGAGCGCCTGATGCAATCATCGCTTTTACCGTCGCAAGCCCTATTCCCGACGCCGCGCCTGTAACGGCGGCTACTTTTCCTTCCAATTCATTAGCCATCAAATTCTCTCCTTTAATTGTCTTTTGTCGTTAAAGCAACTTGACGTTAGACAAACATTTGTACAGCGGGTGAGTGCTGATATCTCTCGAATGTTAACGTCAACATTAATGAACACTAGTCGTCCGTCATGGGCAAATCAATGGAGGGTAGACCAATGTCTAGCCTATTGGCTGGGGGGAGGGCAGGTGCCCACTAGGTTTTGCCATTTACTTTCAGGAAAACCACCACCGCCAGGATGCCGCGCAGGTTATCCCTACCGCGATTGATACCAGGGGGCTTCGCAGGCCGATCGCTACCGCCCCGGCTGCAACGGCTGCAAGCCGCGCGCCTCCGTCTCCATGCACGATCATGGGCGTTATCACGGCAATCAGCACTGAACTTGACATGGCATCGACGAAGCGCCGTACCAGGGGGCTTAAAGGCACCGTTGCCATGATCAACAGCCCCAGGACCCTGGAGCCGTAGGCGATCAGGGCCATTAATGAGATCGCCAATAACGATTGCCAGACCTGCAGCGAACTCATGAGCTCGTTTCCCTGAACCAGCGCCCGGGCAACAGCACGGCGATCACTCCCCCCGTCAGGGCGCCTACCATGACGTGCAGATAGGGGGGGAGCCACCAGTACGCCATGAGCGCGCTGATGGCGGCCGCCAGCCAGGGGACGGCCATGATGGCCCGGGGCTTTCCTCCTACCACGATCATGAGTAGAAAGCAGAGCATGATCACGTCAAGACCGAACCGTTCTGGCTCGGTGATGCCGCCACCAAATACCAGCCCGATGGCGGTCCCTACCACCCAAGCGCTCCATAGCGCGATCCCTCCCCCCAGCAGAACGCCCAGGTTACGCTCCCCCCGGTGATATTCCCCCAGGGCCATGGCCCAGTTCGAGTCGGTGAGCAGGATCACCATGGCGAATTGCTGACGGCGCGGCAAGGGCTTGAGCCAGGGGTAGAGTGCTGCACTCATCAGCATATGCCGGGTATGGATGGCCAGGGTGATCGCGGCTAACGCCAGCAAGGGCAGGGGGGAGTGCCACAACTCCAGGGCTGCAAACTGCGACGGTGCGGCAAACACAAAAAGGCTCATCAGCATCGCTTCCCAATCGGCGAGCCCCTGGTGCACGGCCGCAACGCCAAACGCCAAGCCAAACGCCACCGTGAAAGCCGCCAGCGGCAGCATCAGGCGTATCCCTTTCCAGGTGCCCGCTCTATCGAGTCGAGTCGGGTTTTCCTTTGATGTCATCGCGTAACCTTTCTCAAAACGGCAGGCCACTATAAAACAAACAGACCTGCTTGTTTTTTTGTTTCTTGAAGTCTACATTGAATATCGTGCACTCGCCAATCCGCTAGGTGCCGCCTTATATACAGCAAGATAATAGCAACAAACTGTCGATTAACTCGGCCGGGGAAACTGTATGAACGTTACTCGCAATACGCTACCGCTCGTCGTCGCCGCTCTGGCGCTTCCTGCCTACGTAGCTTCAGCACAAGCATCGACTTCCTTCATTGCCAATTCCTTCTATGACCAGCAGCACCCTTTCTCTCGCTATGGTTACATCGAGTGGGCTGAGACGGTCAAAGAGCTTTCCGATGGTGAACTTCAACCCGAGGTGTATACCGGGACGGTGCTGCTAGCCCCCCGTGCCAGCCTGCAAGGGATCCAGGACAATATTGCTCAAGTCGCTCACCATGCGGCTATTTACACGCCTTCCGAAATGCCGGTAGCCAATGCCGTGCAGGAACTGGGGTTCAACTATTCGGATCCGTTGATCAGTGTTCTGGCTGTTACCGACTTCAGTTTGAACAATCCCACGCAACTTGCCGAGTGGGAAGAATTGGGTATCGTCTACCTGGGCGCCTACAACACCCCGCCTTATGTGTTGATGTGTCGTGAACCCGTTCGCAACCTTGAAGAGCTGAGTGGCAAGCGCATCCGCACGGCCGGTTCCACGGTGTCTGCATGGGTCGAGGAAGCAGGGGGCACGCCGGTCAACGTGCCTTCCAGCGAGATGTACAGCGGGCTCGACCGCGGGTCACTGGATTGTGCGACCAATGCGGTCAATGATCTGGTGGATCGCTCGCTGTGGGAGGTCGCCGAACACACCACTCTTTTGCCTACCGGTATGTATTGGTCCGGCCCTCAGTGGGGCTTCAACGCGGGTTTCTGGGCCGACCTTAGCGATGAGCAGCGTGAGGTCTTCAAGGAAGCAAGCGCCAAGGCCATGACGCGCATGGTGGTTCAATACATCGGCGCGGCTGAAACCGCCATGGAAGAGGCCGAAGCAAACGGCAACAATATTTACGAGCCTGAAGACGACCTGATGGCGTCGGTGGAAACGTTCCGCGATGAAGCGCTGGAAAACGTCTATGACAAGGCCCGTGATCAATACGGCGTCGAAGACCCGGAAGCGCTGATCGATGATTTCCTGGCCACCTATGACAAGTGGGAAGCCTTGATCAGTGAGGTTGACCGCGAAGACGAAGAGGCGTTAGCGGAATTGGCCATGGAAGAAATCTTCGACAAACTTCCTGCAGACTACGGTATTTATTAATGCTTAAGCCGCAAGGCCGCCTCAACGAGGCGGCCATGGCCGAGATAGGGAAGGGTTCGCCATGACAAAGCGACAGAACCAGGAAGAACGCTCACACCAAACCCAGACCCGGGTCACGCAGGCAACGATTGAATGCATTCTTGCCAAGGGGATTCGTGCGACCTCTACCGTTGATGTCGCGCGTCAGGCCGGTGTTTCTCGAGGCGCTTTGGTTCATCACTACCCGTCTAAAACGTTGTTGATGCAGGCCGCGCTCGAGGATTTGCTCAACCGTGAGGTTGAAAGCGTCCGGGAAATGGCGATAGGCGTCAGCGAAGGCAGGATGAACTTCGATAGCCTGTTGAAAGCCTTGCATGAGCATTTCAAGGGGGACATGTACATGGTGACCCTGGAGTTCCTCACCAATGCGCGGACCGATCCCGACATCATGAGTGCACTGGTGCCGCTTGCCGCAAGGTTCAATGACTCCTTGGAGAAAATCTGGGAGCAGTTAGTCTCCAGCTCGGAACACACATCGCATCAGAACCGGGTCGCTCTTAATGCCACCCTGTGCATGATGCGAGGCATGGGGGCTCAGAGCATATGGCGTGATGACCCTGAGCTCTACAGGGATATGCTGGTTTTCTGGAAAGAGACGCTTCTGAAACTGGGTTTTTCTGCCTCAGATTCGACGAGGAGTGAGCCCGCATGATCATCAAGTGCTTCGAGTCTCTGAGCTACTGGTTTGCCAAAAGCGCCCTGGTGCTGGCAACGCTCTTCTTGATACTGATGGCGTTGCATGTCTCGCTGGACGTAGCGCTTCGATACGTGTTCGGAAAGTCGTTCGCGGGGACGCTGGAATTTGTTTCTTTCTATTACATGGTCGCGGTGGTCTTCCTGCCGCTGGCCTATGTCGAGCTCCAGCAGGAGCACATCAGTGTCGATGTACTGGCCGGAAGACTCCCTCCTTCCTTGCAGCTAGTGCTTTACCTGTTTGCCAGTTCGCTCGGCCTGATCTATTTCGGCATGCTTTGCTACAAGAGCTTCCTCGATGCTTTAGAGGCCACAATACGACTGGAAACTGCCATGGCGAATTTCCAGTTCTATCTTTGGCCTAGCCGCTGGGCGTTACCGGTTGGCTTTGCCGCCATGTGCCTGGCCATCATCGCCAATATGATCAAGGCGCTGCGTCTACGCCGAGCCCTGTAGGAGTACCCCCATGAGTAATATCGAAATAGGCGTGGCAGGTATTGCCATCGCCTTGGCCCTGATCGCCCTGCGTGTGCCCATTGGCATCGCCCTGGGACTTGTGTCGATCATCGGCATCAGTGAATTGACCAACATGCGGGTGGCCTGGGGCATGATTTCTGCCACGCCGTTCGACTTTGCGGGCACCTGGGAACTGACGGCCGCGCCCATGTTCCTGTTCATGGGCTATTTGTGTACCAGCACCCGCATGACCCAGGGGCTCTTCCATGCCATGCGGCTTTATCTGGCTCGGTTGCCTGGTGGTTTGGCCGTCTCCAGTGTGATGGCATCTGCCTTCTTTGCTGCTGCCTCTGGCTCCAGCGTTGCGACGTCGGCGGCCATGTCGCGCATTGCCGTCCCCGAGATGCTCAAGCACCACTACGACAAAGGGCTGGCTACAGGTACGGTGGCGGCGTCAGGCACCCTGGGCTCGCTGATTCCTCCCAGTGTGCTGCTGGTGCTCTATGGTGTTTACGCTCAGGTTTCGGTGGGCCAGCTGTTCATGGCCGGTTTTATTCCGGGGGTGCTCTCGGCGCTGCTCTATATCGCCATGATCATGGTACGGACCAAGCTTAACCCGAGCTTGGCCGGCGACGTTGATGTGCGTTCCACCTGGGACGAGAAATGGGATGCCTTTAAAGATATCTGGCCGTTACCTCTTCTGATCGGCTCTGTGCTGGGCGGGATTTTTCTGGGTGTTTTCTCGCCTACGGAAGCTGGCGCTGTGGGCACTACCATCGCGGCCGTCATCGCCTTTGCTCGACGGTCCCTTACCATGGAGGCGATCAAGGAGGCGCTGGTCAGCACGGCGGTAAGCACTGCGAGTATCTTCATTATCCTGATTGGCTCGCTGTTTTTCACCCGCTTTCTCGCCATGAGTGGGGTGCCTGCTGCCTTCTCCGAACTGATTCTGGGGGTCAGCACCGAGACGTGGTGGATCATTCTCGCCGTCGCGCTGATCTATCTGGTGTTGGGTATGTTCATTGACTCCATCGGCCTGTTGCTTCTCACGCTGCCGTTGATCCTGCCATTGGTCGAAGGCGCCGATCTCAACTTGATCTGGTTCGGGATTATCGTCGTCAAGCTGCTTGAGGTGGGGCTGGTGACGCCGCCTATCGGGCTGAATGTGTATGTCATCAAGGGCGCGCTGGGTAAAAGCGTCACTCTTTCGGAAGTTTTCAGAGGCGTAAGCTGGTTCATCGTCATGGACGTTATCGCTCTGTTACTGATCGTGCTGATCCCGGCACTGTCACTTTATCTCCCACAAAAAATGTTTTAACGCTCGCTCTATCAAAAGGAATTCCAATGAAATCGACTCGTTTTATTAATGCCAACGTTATTGATACGCGTAACGGGAAAGTACTTGCCAACCAGCAGGTGCGTGTACAAGACGGCCGTATCGTTGCGGTTAGTGAATCCCCCTTAGAGGGCGACGATGACCAGATCGTCGATGTCCGTGGGCACTTCCTGATGCCGGGCCTGGTTGATTCTCATGTTCATGTGACGGCCATCACGCCCAATTTCGCCTTGCTTGAAACGCTTTCGCCGTTTTATGTCGGCGCCAAGTCGAGTGAGCTGCTTGAAGATATGCTGATGCGTGGCTTTACCACCGTGCGCGATGCCGGTGGTGCCGATTACGGCCTGGCGAAGGCGGTCGATGAAGGGGCTTTGGTGGGGCCGCGCATCATGTACGCTGGCAATGCCCTTTCCCAGACAGGTGGTCATGCTGATATGCGTGGGCCGGGGCAGCAAACCTTCGAAGGCTGCTTCTGTTGCTCTGGCCTGGGCCGGGTTTGCGACGGTGTCAGCGAAGTGCGCCGTGCTGCCCGGGACGAGATCCGCAAGGGCGCCACCCAGATCAAGATCATGGCGTCCGGCGGCGTTTCATCGCCCACGGATCGTATCGATAGCACCCAGTTTTCCATCGAGGAAATCGACGCTATCGTCGAGGAAGCAACGGCTGCCAATATCCATACCATGGCCCATGCCTACACGGCTCGCGCCATCAACCGGCTGATTCCCCGGGGCGTCAAAACCATTGAGCACGGGAACCTGATGGATGAAGAGAGCTGCCGTTTGTTCATCAAGCACGACGCCTACCTGACGCCGACGCTTGCCACCTATGATGCCCTGGCCAAGGAAGGCGTGGAGGCCGGTATGGCGGAGCACTTGCAGCGTAAGGTGTTTGATGTTCTTGATGCGGGCGGTAAGGCGCTGGAAATGGCACAACGCCATGGCGTCAAGATGCTATTCGGCACGGACTTGCTGGGCCGAATGCAGCGTCATCAGCTCAATGAATTTCATCTGCGCAAGGATGTGGTGCCAACCGATGAGTTGATCCGTACCGCCACCTGCAATGCCGCTGATGCCTTTGATTATGTTGGCGATTTTGGCGAGATTATTCCAGGCGCACGCGGGGATATTATTATTCTCAAGGATAATCCATTGGATGACATCAATGTGCTCACCCAGCCGGATGAACAACTGATGCTCATCATGAAAGACGGTGCCTTTTATAAAAACACGCTGTAAAAACACGCTGTAGTGAACGTTGTGATGTGGACTGAAGAGGCCTTTATAAGGCCTCTTTAGTCAAGAACTGGCTACCATGGGTCTTCCGGTCTTTGTCGATACAAGGCTTCTCCGGGGGATCGCATTGGTGGCTTGATCCTTCCTGATCGCCCAATGAATTGGGCTCTTACGAACCTCGCACCCACATAGTTTTGAGGATTCTCCCAACTACTGCAGGAGCCAGACTTCGTCGGACGATAGCCTTCGGTGGCTCGATCATGGCTGATCTCTATTTATTTAAACGTGTCGTCTTTCCTGCATGATGCCCATATTTATTAAGTTGGCAATTTCTTTTTCTAGTTCATCGTAAAAGGCTGCGGATACGTTACTTAGCGGTCTGCGTTTAGATTTTAGAAGGGCAATTTCCCATTCTATTGTTGGGTCAAGAGGTTTGGAGACGACATCAGTACCTGGCAGTAATAGTTCAGCAATGGGGTCAACGACGGCAATGCCTACCCCTCGATCGACCAGTGCACAGACGCCGCGCATAGGACGAATTTCTGCTGCAATGTTCCTCTTTATATCAATGGTTTGCATGATGTAGTCGACCCGTGACCGCAGTGGGCTATCAGGCATTAGTTCAATAAAGGTCTGGTTCTGTAAGCTGGTAATTGGCACGGTGTCGAGCGCAGCCAGCGGATGTTTTCGGTGCATGATACAGCGGGCAGAACAGCGCGCTAAGCTAGTCACGCTGGCGCCATAGGTATCGGCTTCAAGGGTAATGCCTAGCGCCATATCGCAGGTGTTATTATCGATCATCTTGAGTAGTTCCTGCATTCCTACATCGATCAGGCGAACCCCGACTTTGGGGTGTCGCTCTTTGAAACGTTTAATCACATCAAGCAGAAATGTATCGCAAAAGATCGGTTGTGCAGCGATCACGACGTTACCGACTTGATTGTTGGCGATGGCTTCAGCATCTTTTTGAGTGTCGCGTATGCTCGATATCAACCGAAGTGCTGAGTCATGGAAGGCGAAGGCCTCGGCGGTTGGTTCAATCTGGTTACGTGTTCGCTTGAACAGAACAAAACCAACTTCTTCCTCTAATCCGCTGAGGAGGCGGCTTACCATCGATTGGCTGATTGCCAATGCATCGGCGGCGGCTTTAGTCGTGCCATGCTTCATAAAAGCATCGAAGGCTTCAATTTCTTTAAGTTTCATTTCTCCTCCTCGAGGCTTTTAGCCAGGTATATACATTGACGGTGTCGGCTTTTTCCCCAATTAAACCCAAAGAGCCCTGAGTCTTTAGCGTGCCTTTCCCCTTCATATTTACATCCTACAACATCGTCTGGCATGCAGTTTTGTAGTCTTGCTAGTACTAAAATGCATGCTGAGACAGTTTATTGCAATTATTTTCATACCTGTCTATGCTGAGTCTGTTCGTTTGGCGTGTAGCACTGAGTGCCCAGACGTAGCGCAAGCAAAAATAATCAAGGAGACAGGAATGAAACGCATATTGAACCTCGCAGCAGTGGGTCTAATGGTGACGTGTACGGCCCATGCGCAAAGCTATCCGTCCGAAGCCGTGACGCTGGTTGTTCCCTATGGCCCTGGCGGTGCCTCTGACCTTGCTGGTCGAGCGTTGGCTGAATCCGCTCGGGAGTTCCTTGGCGAGCCAATCACAGTGTCAAACCAGTCCGGCGCTGGGGGGATGACTGGTGCCCGTGCGGTCTCGGAGTCTGAACCCGATGGTTATACCCTGTTGCTGGCTCGAGTGGGTATGGCGCTGTCACCCGCCGTGAACGAGAACAGCAGCGTCGATTGGGACGAGTACACTTTTCTTGGTTCTCTAGAAGCCACGCCGATGATTCTGGCGGTAGCCGAGGATTCTCCCTATGAAAGCGTCGAGGAGTTGCTTGAGGGAGTCGAAAGCAATCCAGGTGCTATGGCCTATGCGGCTTCAGGCGCGACCGCTATTGATGGCTTTACCGTGCAGACACTACTTTCTGACGCGGGAATGGATCCGCTTTCTGCCGCGACGCTGGTGCCATTCCGTGGCGGTGGTGCTTTGGCAACTGCGCTACTCGGTGGGCATGTTGATTTCTTGGCGATCGCTGCTGGGTCACTGATGCCGCACATTGAAAGCGGCGATATGCGTCCCCTGATGGTTTACGCACCGGAGCGCATGGACTCGTTGCCTGATGTCCCCACCGCTGAAGAGCTTGGCTATGAACTGGCCGGACAAGTCGTCGGCTGGAGCGCTCTGTACGGTCCGCCCAACCTGCCCGAAGAGGTCGTGACGACTTGGGACGGCGTATTGGCAGAGGTCGCTGAGAGTGACACTTGGCTGAGCCGTGCTGATGACCGTGGATCGATCTCAACGATCGGTAGCGTCGATATGGCGACTTATGCCGAAGAGCAGTATGAGTTCTATCGCGGTCTTGCTGAAGAATTTGGCTACCTGGAGTGATCAGTGACAGACGTAAGTCATCCGACTTATGAGGCGATAACAAGCATTGGGGGGGGGCATATGGGTATTACACGCGGCGTGATCGTAACGATGCTGTTTGGGTTAGTGTTGTTTGTGCTAATCCCTATCTATGTGCCCCGCCCCAATTTCATTCCTGGATTTGCACCACCCCCTGATATGTGGCCAAGGGCGGTCTCAATTCTTGGAATGTTGCTCGGCTTGCTATTGCTTGGACTGTCGCTATCTAAGAAAACCGAGGCAATCGCCGACCCTGAGGCGGCCAGCGAGATCCGTGGTGATACGCCATTGGGTAAGTTGATGGCACGTTTCGGTTTGGCAGTGCTGGCCTTCACGCTATTCGTGGTTGCTGTTGAACTGCTTGGCTTTCTTCTAGCCTGCATCCTGCTACTGGCTGCAGTGCTCGTGTTGACAGGCTATTGGCACCATAAATGGATATCGTTGAGCGTTGCCGTGGGGCTACCGCTTTTACTCCACCTATTCTTCTCCAGCGCGCTCAATACGCGCTTCCCTGCCGGCACTTTGCTCAAAGCTTTAGGCTTCTGACGCACCGCGCACTACAGGAACCATCACCATGCTCAATGACCTGTTGATTGCCTTTCAGGCAGTCGCAACGATCGAAAATTTCCTGATCATGGCCGCGGGTATCTGGGGCGGCGTGATCATCGGCGCCATTCCTGGCATGACTGGCACCATGGCCGTAACGCTTGCGCTGCCGTTTACCTTTTATATGCAGCCCATCCCCAGCATCCTACTGCTGGTCGCACTCTATAAGGGATCGACTTACGGCGGTTCGGTGTCAGCGATTCTCATCAAAACCCCTGGTACTGCGTCGGCAGCTTGCACAACCCTGGATGGCTATCCGCTAGCCCGCCAGGGTAAGGCGGGGAAGGCCCTCAACATGGCGCTTTACTCGTCGTGCACAGGTGACTTCATTTCCAATATCTCGTTGATCTTTATTGCGGCACCACTTGCCCTCCTTGCACTGCGAATCGGGCCGCCCGAATACTTTATGCTGATGGTATTCGCACTGACGACGGTGTCCGGGGTTTCGGGTCGCTCGCTTATTCTGGGGCTGGTATCTGCTTGCCTGGGACTCTTGTTGGCAACCGTCGGTGAGGACATGTACGGCTCCTTCCGTTTCGACCTTACCATGGACATGCGCGGCGGACTGGCTGTGGCGCCGGTGTTAATCGGTCTGTTTGCGATTCCTGAGCTGCTTAAAATAGTGGTGTTTCGTAATACTGAGACTCAAAAGGCCATGCAGCTTGGCGACAACCGCGTTACCCGCGAAGAGTTTCGCCGTTCTCTGAAGTCGATGCTTAAAGGAAGCATGATCGGTGTGATCATGGGGGCAATACCGGGTATTGGGCCGTCAGCGGCGGCGTTTTCGTCCTACGGTGAGGCCCAGCGTAGCTCCAGGAACGGCGAAAACTTTGGTAAGGGTGAGGTCGAGGGCATTGCGGCTTCTGAGTCAGCCAACAATGGCTGTTGCGGTTCGACGATGATCCCGCTTTTGGCGCTTGGTGTGCCAGGTGATGTGATCACCGGGGTCATGCTTGGTGCTTTTATGATTCACGGAATGACACCAGGCCCCATGTTGTTCGAGACCAACCTTCACGAAGTCTACATGCTGTTTATCGGCATGCTGTTCTCGTCAGTCCTGCTGTTTGGTGCTGGTAAGGCTACCATGCGCTTTTTCTCGCACATTTCGCGGATTCCGCCTGGCCTAATGGCACCCATCGTCTTGGTTCTGTGCCTATTTGGCATCTTCTCGATTTCCAACAGCATGTACGACGTGATCGTGTTGCTGGCCATGGGGGTGTTCGGTTTCTTCATGTTCTTGTTCGCGATCCCCGCAGCCCCGTTTCTGATCGCCTTCATCCTGGGGCCAATGTTGGAGGAAAACCTCCGCCGTGCCCTTGCCATCTCCCGAGGTGACCCGAGCATTCTGGTTTCATCGCCTATCACCTGGTTGTTCGCCTCGCTAGCGGTGTTCGTGATTGTGATCACTATTCGCCAGCAGCTTAAGAAAGCCAAGGCCTGACACCTTATTCACTTTCAAAAGGATTAGACGTTATGCACGCCAGCAGCGCTCAGCTCCAAGATCATCCTCGGCTTGCTACTGCCGTTTCCCATCTTGAGGATCTAATTGGCTTCGATACGACCAGCGCCCATTCAAATCTCGAGATCATTGCGTACTTGAAGCGCTACTTTGACGAGTTAGGGATGGAGACCACGGTGCTTTATGACAAGAGCGGTGAGAAAGCCAATCTGATCGCCTGCATTGGTCCTAAAGATGTGCCTGGTATTGTGCTGTCTGGGCACACCGATGTCGTACCGGCTAACCCTGAGCGCTGGACGAGCGATCCGTTTCACCTGGAGCAGCGGGGAAGTCGGCTATTTGGACGTGGCAGTTGCGACATGAAAGGCTTCGCAGCTTGCGTAATGGCAGCGGCACCCGCACTGATACAAGGCCCCTTGCAGCGCCCCTTCTATTTCTGTTTTTCCCACGATGAGGAAGTGGGTTGTATAGGGGCTCCGGCGATCGCGAAACACTTGGCCGGGCTGGAAGTCCCGCCTGGTCTGGCCATCATTGGCGAACCTAGCGAAATGCACCTTGTTAATGGCCAGAAGGGAAAGATTGCCATGCAGGTCACGGTGCGAGGAGAAGGGGGGCATTCTTCTTTTGCGCCACAGCACGTCAATGCCGTGGAGTATGCGTCACGTATTATCGCCATGATCAGTGACCGATCACGACGATATGAGCGTGAGGGACCTTTCGACCATGACTTTAGCGTACCCCATGCGACTGCGTTGGCCACTTTGATCAACGGTGGTGTCGCGACCAACGTAACGCCTGACACCTGTGAGTTTGTTTTCGAGCTTCGTAGTATCGATCAGCAGGCTGCTTGGGGCGATATGCGGGCCTTAATTGACGAGGTGGAAGCCACTTTGCTGCCAGAAATGCGCAATGCCTCGACAGTAGCGGGCATCGAGTGGCAGGAGCGTTTCTCTTATCCTGCCATGGACGATGCCACGGGCAGCGAGCTATTTAAACTTATAGAGCCGATTCTGCCGCCGCGTGGCGGTAAGGTCTCTTATGGCTCTGAAGGCGGGGTGTTTGAGATTGATGGCGGCATTCCATCCGTGATCATTGGACCAGGCTCGATCCGCCAAGCTCATAAACCTGACGAGTTCATTGAGATTGATCAACTTACTCAGTGCCTAGAGTTCTTCGACACCTTGGGGGGTTGGATGACACATGGATAAGGACATCATCACGACCATTAACGCCAAACGTCTATGGCAGAACCTTGAGGCATTATCGACGATTACCGATCCTGAGCGGCCTTGGACGCGTCGAGCGTTCACAGAACGCTATCAGGAGGGGCGCGACTGGCTCAAGCGGGCTATGCATGCTGCTGGGCTTACGACTCGATTGGATGATGCGGGTAACTTGATTGGCACTCTGCCAGGTAGCGAACCTTCGTTAGCGCCGTTAGTCATTGGCAGCCATATTGATACGGTGCCCAGCGGAGGGCGCTATGATGGAATCCTTGGCGTTCTCGCCGGCCTAGAAGCGGTGCAGAGCCTGAAGGAAATGGGTGAACCGTTACGGCATGATGTCCAGGTTATCGATTTTCTATCCGAAGAACCAAGTGAATATGGCATCTCGTGCGTCGGTAGCCGTGGAATGGTGGGTGCTCTGACAGGCGAGATGCTCAATTTTCGAGAGCCGGGCGGTGAGCGTTTAGGCGATGCTATCCGTCGTATGGGGGGTAACCCGGATGCTTTGGTTACGCCTTTGCGGCAGCAGGGTGATGTTGCTGCTTTTTTGGAACTACACATCGAGCAGGGACGCGTACTGGAAGAAAACCATGTGCCCATTGGTGTAGTAAGCGATATCGTCGGTATTCATCGCTACGATATTGAGGTTTTGGGTCAGGCCGATCATGCTGGCACCACGCCAATGGAGCTACGTCGTGATGCACTCGCGGAAGCAGCGGGTTTGATCAAAGCGATCCAGCAAGAAGCGCAGCGTCAGAGCGCCGGAGATCATTATCTGGTTGCGACAGTGGGTCGCTTGAACGTTTCTCCCAACGCGACCAACGCGATTCCAGAGCAAGTTGAGATGGTACTGGAAGTACGAAGTAATAATGCTCATCTGCTCCAAAACTTCTTTCCGCCTATCCTCGACCAAGCAAAGCGCAATGCCTCAACCCTTGGTCTTGAGATTATCGCAAAGCCACTCAGTGAGGGGCTTCCGACTCCTTGTGCAGAGCTCGTTCAGTCAAAAATATGGGAGGCCGCCCAAGCCTGCGGTTTGGATTCCATGAGATTGACTAGCGGCGCCGGACATGACGCTGTCTATATGGCACAAATTGCCCCGACTGGCATGCTGTTTGTTCCTTGTCACGAAGGGAGAAGCCACTGCTCGGAAGAACTTATCACTCAGCAGCAGGCGTCTAATGGCTGCCGCGTGATACAAAAAGCGCTAAAAAGTCTCGATCACTATTTAGGCTGAGACACTTTGTGGAAGAACGTTTGGTTTCTGAAGATACAACAACGTTGAGAAGGCCGCTAATCAGCTTGGTGGCCCGATCCTTTAAGATCGCTCAATGAATTGAGCTCCCAAGAAACCATGCTCTATGCATCCAGCTCTTGTAGGAGCCCGGCTTGTCGGGCGATAGTCTTTGGTGGCTCTATCATTGCTGATCGCGCAATGAATTGCGCTCCTTGTGTCTCTCAAGAGGGAATGATTAGCTACCATTCTCTCTGGCCAGAAGGGTAACCCGTTGGGCTCCTGAT
>NZ_JAXOVU010000020.1:0-37281 GCF_036663435.1 Halomonas sp. 5021 | reverse complement strand
CCAATGTTTGTCAACGGCTGTTTGGCAGAAGCGAAGGAAATGTTTAACTCAACTTTCCTTCCTGCTATTTGCCTAACCTACTGACAAACCGAGGTTTTTACACCTCATTCACCGCTGGCAACGCTGGGCGTCCCCGGCAGCGGATGCGTACTTTACGGCTTTGCTGACGAGTTGGCAAGAGGTATTAAAAATAAAAAAAGCGACAGGTCTGATTCAAAGAACCAGGCCTGCCGCAAACCACCGATCAGAACGCCTGACCAGAGAGTGCCCGTTCGCGGCCTGCGGCCGCGCTAACCGTTAATCAGATTTCAAACCCCAGACCAAAGTCCTCACTGGACATTGCCATCAGGCTACCCGCACCCGACTGGATCATTTGCGCGTGCGCCTTGGTGCGCGGTAACAACCGCTGGTAATAGAAACGCGCAGTGTTCAACTTCGCGGCATAGAAAGACTTTTCTTCGCCCGTCAGAGACAACGACGCCTGCTTGGCAGCCCGAGCAAACAGGTACGCGAGCGTGACATAGCCGGAATACATGAGGTAATCAACGCTTGCCGCCCCAACTTCTTCGCGGTCCTGCATGGCTTTCATGCCAACGCCCATGGTCAGCTCGCCCCATTCGGCATTCAGCTTGGAAAGCGGCTCGACAAACTCTTTGAGGTCGGCATTGTCGGCTTCTGCCTTGCAGAACTTGTGAATTTCCTTGGTAAACATCTTCAACGACTCACCCTGGCTCATGAGCACTTTACGGCCCAGCAGGTCGAGCGCCTGAATACCGGTCGTGCCTTCATAAAGCCGAGTAATTCGCGCATCACGGACCAGTTGCTCCATTCCCCACTCTTTGATGAAGCCATGACCACCGTAGATCTGTACGCCCTCATTAGTGCTTTCAAAACCGACTTCGGTCAGGAAGGCTTTAACAATAGGTGTTAGCAAGCCCAGCAGGGTTTCAGCATGATCCCGGTCTTCACCCGGCTCACCATGCTCCACCACATCGAGCATTTGTGCGGTATAAAGCACCAGCATACGGCCACCTTCAGCAAAGGCTTTTTGCGTTAGCAGCATGCGGCGCACATCGGGATGGACGATAATCGGGTCAGCAGGCTTTTCGGGAGCCTGTTTGCCGGACAAGCCACGCATCTGCAAACGGTCACGAGCATAGCTCAGTGAGTTCTGAAAACTCGCTTCAATCAGACCCAGCCCCTGAATCCCGACCCCAAGACGTGCCGCATTCATCATGGTGAACATGCACGCCAACCCCTTGTTGGGCGGTCCCACGAGGTAACCGGTTGCGCCATCGAAGTTCATCACGCAGGTGGCGTTACCATGAATACCCATCTTGTGCTCCAGCGAACCACAGGTGACGCCATTGCGTTCGCCGGGATTGCCTTCTGCATTCGGCAGAAATTTGGGGACAACAAACAGCGAAATGCCCTTGGAGCCTTCAGGCGCATCGGGCAGCTTTGCCAGCACCAAATGCACGATATTCTCGGCAAGGTTGTGCTCACCCGCCGAGATAAAAATCTTGGTGCCGGTAATCGCGTACGCATTGTCCGCAACGGGTACCGCACGCGTCTTGATCAAACCGAGATCAGTACCGCAATGCGGCTCGGTCAGGCACATGGTTCCTGTCCAAACGCCCTCAACCAACTTGGTGAGATAGGTGGCTTTTTGCTCGTCGGTGCCATGGTGCCTTAGCGCATCGGCTGCGCCATGGGAAAGCCCTGGGTACATCCCCCACGCCAGGTTAGTTGCGCAAATCATTTCTGACAGCATCATCGCCAATGAAGGCGGCAGCCCCTGGCCACCTTGCTCGGGGTCTGCAGCCAGACTGGGCCACCCACCTTCTACATACTGCTGATAAGCCTCTTTAAAGCCTTTGGGTGCTTTAACTTCTCCGCCTTCCAGCAAGCAGCCTTCTGCATCGCCGCTTTGATTGATGGGCAGCAGTACGTCACGGGCAAAGCGCGCTCCCTCTTCCAGAATGGCGCTCACCACGTCAGGAGAAGCGTCCTCACCGTTGGGCAGAGAGGCATAATGGGCGGGATAGTCAAACATTTCGTCCATGACGAAACGCATGTCACGCAAGGGGGCCTGGTAACTGGGCATGGCACTTCTCCTAAACAGGGGGCTGAAAGCAACGAGCATCTTCAGAAAATGGCTTTCAAACGCATGTTTGAAAATTAGCGCGAGCCCGCCCAGTAGTCAAGCAGTCGTTTTAATTTAGCCATCCAAATCGCTACCACTTTGGTCGCCCAACGGGTCAGTCATGCCTCAGAAAAAAATAAAGCCTGCCGACGAGAACACCGGCAGGCTATCTAATAGCGGATGAATAGGACATTTATTACTGCATTCGAATACCACCGTCCAGCCGGATCACTTCTCCGTTCAACATCGAGTTGGTAATAATCTGCTCTGCCAACTGGGCGAATTCTTCTGGCTTGCCCAACCGTTTAGGGAATGGAACGGCGGCGGCCAGCGCCTGGGCGGCTTCGTCAGGTATTTCACTCATCATAGGAGTTTCAAACACGCCGGGGGCAATGGCCATGACGCGAACGGCATGACGCGAAAGCTCCCTGGCAGCAGGCAGGCTCATACCCACAACACCCGCTTTGGAGGCACTGTATGCACACTGCCCCACCTGCCCATCAAATGCCGCTATGGACGCCGTATTGATGATTACCCCACGCTCGCCGGTCTCATTCGGCGTGTTTTTGGCCATTGCGGCCGCCGCCAGGCGCATGACATTAAAAGTACCGACGAGATTGATATTGATCGTTTTGGTATAGCTTTCCAGGTCAGCAGGATTGCCTTCGCGGTCAACCAGCTTGGCAACACTGACAACGCCTGCGCAGTGAATGACACCCGAAAGCCCGTGTTCGCCGCCCAATGCTACAGCGGTATCAACTGCCTGCTGCATCTGTTCTTGAGACGTGATATCCGCCAGGCATGCACGCGCGTCTTCCCCCAACTGCTCTGCATGGGACTTGACACTGTCGCTGAGGTCGCACAAGACGACGCGAGCACCAGCAGCCACGAGACGCTCTGCTGTCGCAGCCCCTAAGCCTGAAGCGGCGCCGGTGATTAAAAATGTATGATCCTTCACCTGCATAGTCGTGTTTCCCTGTCATGAAAGTCGTTATTGGCTCAAGTTGACGTCTTCTGCTGCTTGAGCGCGTAACTTGAAGCGCTGAATTTTGCCGCTTGGCGTCTTGGGGAGTTCGTCGACAAATTCGATGACCCGGGGAAATGCATGGGCCGACAAACGCTCGCGTACCTGCTGACGAATTTCATCCGCCAGGGCTTCGCTTGCCGCGTAGCCGTCACGCAACACAATGTACGACTTGATCACTTCGCCCCGAATATCATCCGGCTGACCAACCGCTGCCGACTCTGCCACAGCGGGGTGTGCCATAACGCTGTTTTCGACATCGGTCGGGCCCACACGGTACCCGGACGTCGTGATGATATCGTCATCACGGCCAGCAAACTGAAACGACCCATCCTCGTTGCGAATCACTACATCGCCAGTCAGGTAATACCCCTGCACAAAGGGATCTTTTTCCTGCCAGGTATAACCCTGAAAAAAGTGCGCGGGCGACTGTTCAATATCCACGGCCAGAACCCCCGGCTCGCCGGGCGGCAACTCATTGTACTCAGCATCCAGAATCGCCAGGCGGTACCCGGGCATGGGCACCCCCATGCCACCGACATGTTTGGGGTGATCAAGGGCATGGTGGTTGTTACACGTCATCCCGGTTTCGGTTTGTCCATAGTGGTCCATCACCGAACAGCCCAACGATGCCTCCACCCATGAAACCACTTCGGTATTCAAGGGCTCACCCGCTGAACTGGCGGCACGCAACTCAAGCGTTTGATGAGCGTCATCGAAAAGGCCTGATGCCTTCATTAGCCGATAGGCCGTTGGCGCTGCGGCAAAGTTGGTAATGCGGTGGCGCTTCATGAACTCAAGCGCTCCTTCGGCACTGAACCCTGCTTCGCAAAAGTGGGTCGTGACCCCCAGAAGCAACGGGCCTGCAATCGCATAGTAAAGCCCGTACGCCCAGCCGGGGTCCGCCATGTTCCAGAAGCGATCCTCCTCGCGAAGGTCGACCGCCAACTCCATGTAGAGAGCGAATGCCGTCATACCGGAAAGCGGCACGGCAACGCCCTTTGGCTTGCCCACCGTCCCTGAAGTAAACATCTGCAGGAAAGGCTTATCCGCTGACAGGCGGGGCGGCTCACCGCTCATTGACGTATGCGTCAACGCTGTTTGCCAATCATGGTCGTCAGAATGCTCTCGGGTCGGCCCACCGACTGCCAAGACGGGTGGGCATTGGCCCAGACCATCAAACTTGTAACGGTTTGCATGGTCGGTAATGACAAGCCTGGAGTCAGCCCGCCCCAACCGATAATCCACTGCATCGGGTCCAAAGGCAGTGAACAACGGTTGGTAAACCGCGCCAATACGCCAGGTCGCCACCACAGCTACCAAAAGCGCCAGCGAACGGGGGAGCATACACGCAATGCGATCACCCTCGCCGAGTCCTTGAGCTTGAAACCAGCCCGCCAGCTTAGCGCTCTGCTGGTCGAGTTCCTTATAGCTCAACGTGTGCGTCGCACCTTCCAGGTCCTCCTGCACCAGAGCCAACACCTCGCCCCTGCCGGCACGGACATGGCGCCCACAACATGCTTCGAAGGCGTTTAACTGACCGTCCTGATGATCATCAAGTTTGGCGATGACTTCTCCGATGGAAAACGAATCAAGGTAATCCGAATAATTGGGGCGTGATGTCGCTGTCATGATGGCTCTCTTGGGTATTGTTGGTAGTGAGCATCGGGTTACGCAGGCGTCGGCATTGTTTTTATCAGTTTACGTTAACGGAACCCTTTGAATAAAACTACGCTAAAAGCAAACACGAAGAAGCGCAAGCGAGTCGTGGCGTTTACTGGTTATACGTTAGTCGCGCAAAGCCAGAGAGTCACTCTGTTCATCCTGACGGGCCATGATCATTGCGACCAGTTCATCGGCCAGATCATCCGGTGTTCTAGGGCCATCCGGGTCGTACCAGCGCACCGTCCAGTTCAAAGCACCCAGTACAAAGCGTGAGACCAGGAAGCGATCCCCATGAATCAGCCCTGCTGCCAAGGCATCATCGATCACCGCCACCCACAGCGCTTCGTACGCATCACGCAGATGGCTCAGATGAGCGCTGGCATCAGGTGTTAACCGTCGCCACTCAAACAACGCCACCACGTGGGCATTGCGATCGGTAAACAGTGTTTCGAGGTGCGCTCGCGCCATTGCGCGAAGACGCACCTCGGGGTGATCTGCGCAGCTATCGAGCGCACGACGCGCAATCAACAGCGCATTGTGAGTGCCTTCTTCAATCACAGCCGCCAGGATTTCCTGCTTATCTTTAAAATGGTGGAACAAGCTACCGGACTTGATACCCATTTCCTGCGCCAGCATGCGCACCGTGGTACGGTCGAAGCCTTCCTGAACAAAGAGCTGAGCCGCGAGGCGTGTTAATTCCTTGCGACGAGGAGATGCATTCATTACATTCATGTCGTTCACACTAGCGCTTGCTTGGTTACCTCGGAGAAGACCACAGCACCGACAACGGGTCAACGCATAGCGCACCTCTCAGTGAGATAATCACAATAACCTTTATGGAGAACACCATGAGTAACGCTAAAGACATCGTGTTTCTGTCGGCAACACGCACCCCGATGGGCGGCATGATGGGTAGCCTGTCGAGCATGAGTGCTACCGAGCTGGGCGCGATTGCCATCCGTGCCGCCATTGAGCGCGCCAGTATCGACCCCACGACGATCGAAGAAGGCATTATGGGCTGTGTACTGCCGGCGGGCGTTAAACAGGGCCCGGCACGGCAAGCCATGCGCCAGGCAGGCATCCCCGATGCCAACGGCGCCACCACCATTAACAAGCTGTGTGGCTCGGGAATGAAAGCCACCATGCTGGCTCACGACCTGATCAAGGCAGGCAGTGGCAATGTCATCCTGGCTGGCGGCATGGAGTCCATGTCCAACGCTCCCCACGTTCTCACCAAGGCGCGCAGCGGTTATCGGTTAGGTCACGGGGAACTGAAAGATCACATGTTCCTGGATGGCCTGGAAGATGCCGAGACCGGCAAGTTGATGGGCGTCTTCGCGCAGGATGTCGCGTCTCAGCGTGGCTACACCCGCGAGCGGCTTGACGATTTCGCCATCGCCTCGCTCGAACGCGCCATGGCGGCCACCAATGCAGGGCATTTAGATGCCGAAATGGCCGCCGTCACCGTTACCTCGCGCCATGGCGAGGCTATGGTTGAACATGACGAGCAGCCCTTTCAGGCCAAACTGGACAAAATCCGCCAACTGCGCCCCGCCTTTGCCAAGGAGGGCACCATTACTGCTGCCAACTCAAGCTCGATATCTGACGGCGCATCGGCACTTATCCTGGCCAGCCAGGCAGCGGCGGATCAGCACGGCCTTAAACCGATGGCGCGCATGCTGGGGCACACAACCCACTCACGCCACCCGAGCGAGTTCACGATCGCCCCCGTGGGCGCGATTGAAAAGTTGATGAAGAAGCTGGATTGGAACGTTAGTGACGTTGACCTCTTTGAAATCAACGAAGCCTTTGCCGTGGTAACCCTGATGGCAATGGATGACTTGGGCCTCCCCCACGACAAGGTCAATGTCTTTGGTGGCGCCTGCGCCCAGGGTCACCCGATCGGCTCTACCGGCTCACGCATCATTGCGACATTAATCCACGCGCTGCGCACCAAAGGCGGCAAGCGTGGTATTGCAAGCCTGTGCATCGGCGGCGGCGAAGCCACGGCCGTCGCGGTTGAGTTGATGGATTAGCCAACAATTTCCCGGGTAAAACAATATTGATTCACGCCCTGGCAACGTTTCAGCCAGGGCGACTCGACTACTTAGCGAGGCCATGAGTATTGCTATGAAGCGGCCAGCAAACGAACATCAGGGCCCTTCTTGCCGGGGCGGGCTGTGGCACTACCATCTTGGCTAAGCTGCTCCCATTCGGGATACTCGATGCCCTCTTCGTTGGTGCGGTCATGACCTTCGTCTGCGACCTCCCCATCGACACTGAACTGACCGGCATATTCCCGCATTTGCAATGCTTCGCGGGATAGCACCTCCGCGCTATGGGCAGCCTGATTGACCAGGCTCATGGTTCCCTGGGTAGTCGTGTCGATCTGCACGACGGCCTGATTGACCTCCTCTATACCCCGCCGCTGCTCCTCCGACGCATGGGCCATCTGGATCATCAAGGTATCCACATGACGAGCCGCCTGCATGATAGATCTGGTGTGTTCACCCGCCTGCTGCGAAAGCTCACTGCCTTGTTCCACACTATCCCGGGATGCCTCGATACGCTTCCGAATGTCGCTAGCGGCATTGGCGCTGCGCGTCGCCAACGCACGTACCTCGTTGGCGACGACCGCAAAACCACGGCCATGCTCACCGGCACGGGCCGCTTCCACCGAGGCATTAAGCGCGAGGATATTGGTCTGAAACGCAATACTTTCAATCATTCTGATAATGCTTTGAATTTCTTCGGAGTGACGATTGATCGCTTCCATTGTCATAATGAACTGAGAGATCACCTCATCACCCTGCTGCGCCTTGTGTGACACATCCGCAGTTGACTGACTGACATGCGACGCGCTCTCCGCGTTTTGATTCACCGTGGCGGTCAATTGCTCCAGACTCGCCGCCATCTGTTGCAAGGCGGACACCTGAGTATCTGTCTGCCTCGCCAAACGCTGGTTCTGTTCGGTCATTTCCTGGCTATTACTGTGCACCTGCTCGCTACTTACAGTCAGTCGATTCACCGTCGTACGCAGTGATTGCTGCATATAGGCAAGCTCACTGAACAGTTGACCAATCTCGTTATCTGCGTGCGACTCAACCGGAACAGAGAGATCACCTTTGGCGATGCGCTGGAAATGCTTAGTAATGGCTCTTAGAGGTCGAAGCACATTTTTAAAGACGCCCCACACGACCACTGACACGACCATCAGCGAGGCGACCAGCGCTGCGATCACCCCCCAAAAGAGTAGTGATGACACTTCCTCGAAACGTGCAAAAAGCGCATTACCGCGCTGCGCTGAGGCATCAAAGAATGCGTCGGCACTGTCAATAAAGCGCTGACTGCTTTCGTCCACTCGCGACTCCCCCGAGAAGAAACCCGTTATATCGCGATCTTGAAGCATCATCATCTGCAGACTGAGGTTATTGTTAACAAATGATTGAAAGTCAGATGCTAACTGATCGACGATCGCCTGCTGTTCTTGATCAAAATGACTTGCCTCGAAGCGGGTAAAATCCTCTGCTGCCGAGGCAAGCAGTTGCTCCGCCTCATCTATCAGGGGATCGGGGCGATCAAACGACGGCGTCCGAATCAGTTCCGCTGCCCGGTTCATTTGGATACGTGCGCGCAATAGCTGATTGTAAGCACTGTTGAGCTGGCTTATCTGTGTCATGTCGCGTTGATGCAACGAGGTAAATGCCTCACGACCAAAATGATTGGCGAACAACCCAAGCCCGCCAATCACGACTACCAGGCCGCTGAACATTACCAGCACCAACGTCCAGCTTGCTTTAACACTTAACGCATTGAGCCATTTCATCCCGCCCCTCCCTTTGACTGTGATTTACTCAGACGTATGCAGTGGCAGCCACAACTGCAAGCGACGACGAATTTCCTGCAGCGCCTGCTGATAAGCATCTGGCTTGTTGATCAGTCTGGGATCACGGATATCCCAATAAAGAGTCTCTCCGGCCTTCCCCTGCCAATCGCGACAGGCCTGAAGATCCTTGTCACAAAGCACAATCACGTAGTCGAAGGCTTCGCTTTCAAACGCATCAAGCGACTTGCTGTGCAACCCTTCTGTGGAAAGTCCTTGCTTGTTAAGGGCATCGAGGGTCAGCGCATGAGGTTCATCCGGCTCGGTGCCCGCGCTGAACGCCTCGAATCGGTCACCGGCCATATGACGAAGCAGCACCTCACCCATCAATGAACGTGCAGAATTGGCGTTGCAAAGAAATAACACACGACGTTTGGACATAAATAAACAACCTCTTATCTAAAGATTGAACATCACATTACGCAGCAATCATGACGGCATTGTTGCAGCGATAACGATGCCGCTAGAAATATATGGAAAAACATATATTATGAAGACAGTGCGTTTCGACGTGAATCAAAAAGGAAGCCGCTTATATGACCACGCTGGACGATTTACCCAATCTGGACGCGAACCTCTTTGAAATACCCAACCTAGAGCGACTGGGTTTAACGGCAGGCAATATACAAGCACCGAAAATTCTGCTGCTTTATGGCTCCCTGCGTGAACGTTCGTTTAGCCGTTTAGCAACGGAAGAAGCCGCCCGCTTGCTCAACGCCATGGGCGCTGAAACAAGAATTTTTGACCCTAGAGAGTTGCCGTTGCCGGATACAGAAGATGCCAGCCACCCCAAGGTTGAAGAGCTGCGCCAATTGGCCCAATGGTCAGAAGGCATGGTGTGGTGTTCTCCCGAACGCCACGGCGCGATGACCGGGATCATGAAAGCGCAGATTGACTGGATCCCGCTTGCGTTAGGTGGCGTGCGTCCAACCCAGGGCAAGACATTGGCGGTAATGCAGGTATGCGGCGGCTCCCAGTCATTCAACACCGTCAACCAACTGCGTATTTTGGGCCGCTGGATGCGCATGCTGACGATCCCCAACCAATCATCAGTGCCCAAAGCGTTTAAGGAATTCGACGATAACGACCGCATGAAAGCATCACCTTTCTACGACCGCATCGTGGATGTCATGGAAGAACTGGTGAAGTTTACGCTACTTGTGCGGGACCGCAGCTCGCTGCTCACCGACCGTTATTCAGAGCGCAAGGAAAGCGCCGAAGAACTCTCCAAGCGGGTTAACCAGCGGGCCATTTGATCAGGAGCTTTTCATGTCATCCAAACAGGATACGTCATCCCCCTCCACGGCTGAGGGCATGGGGCTATTCGAGCGCTTTCTCTCGGTATGGGTCGCTCTTGCCATTGTGGCAGGCATCTTGCTCGGGCAGCTCGCCCCGGCGATACCGGAAGCGCTTTCACGTCTTGAGGTAGCCCAGGTCTCCATCCCTATCGCGGTACTCATCTGGGCCATGATTTTTCCCATGATGGCGCAAATTGACTTCACCTCCATCGCTGGGGTTCGCCGCCAACCCAAAGGGCTAACCATCACCACAGCCGTCAATTGGCTGATCAAGCCCTTCACCATGTTTGCCATTGCCTGGCTTTTTTTAATGGTGATCTTTCGGCCCTTTATCCCTGAAGCGCTTGCCAGCCAGTATCTCGCGGGGGCTATCCTACTTGGTGCCGCGCCGTGTACCGCCATGGTGTTTGTATGGAGCTATCTCACGCGAGGGGACGCGGCTTATACCCTGGTGCAGGTGGCTCTCAATGATCTGATCATGCTGTTCGCGTTTGCCCCCATCGTGGTCTTCCTGCTGGGGATCTCCAACATTCAGGTGCCCTGGGACACCGTCGCCCTGTCGGTCGTGTTGTATATCGTGATTCCCCTGGCAGCAGGCTACATCACGCGGCAAAGCTTGATTAAAAAACGCGGCGCCGAGTGGTACGACAATGTGTTCATGAAGCGCGTTGGCCCGATCACCCCGATTGGCTTGATCATTACCCTGGTGCTGCTGTTTGCCTTCCAGGGCGAGGTCATTCTGAATAATCCACTGCATATTGTGCTCATTGCCATTCCGCTGATTATTCAAACCTTTCTGATCTTTTTTATCGCCTACGGCTGGGCGAAAGCCTGGTGTGTTCCTCACAACATTGCCGCTCCCGGCGCGATGATTGGCGCGAGCAACTTTTTTGAACTCGCCGTCGCAGCCGCCATTGCGCTGTTTGGCATGCAGTCAGGCGCGGCACTGGCAACGGTCGTCGGCGTATTGGTCGAAGTGCCGCTTATGCTGGCACTGGTAAGCATCGCCAACAAGACGCGCCACCGCTTTAAAACGCCATAAAGCGAGAAAGAATGATATCAGCGCTAAGCTGGTTGCCTGGGCAACGCCAGCGCCATCACCGCGCTGGAAGCAACCAGCGCAGCGGCAACCCACAGGCAAGCACTCAGGCCGAAGGCCATATATAGCCAGCCCGATAGCAGTGTGCCCACTAATCGCCCCATGGCATTGGCCATATAGTAAAAACCGACGTCCATGGAAACACCGTCGGCGCGGGCATAATGCACAATCAGATAGCTGTGCCAGCTGGAATTGATCGCAAACAGAACGCCAAACGCCAGTAAGCCAACGACCAGCCAACCGACCTGCGCCAAGGGCAGCATCGCCAACACAATCGCCAGCACTGCCAGTGCCGCTGCCCAGCCTGCGGTAAGGGCGCGCGCATCGCCCTTGATCAACCGCGTGAGCTTGGGGGCCTGAGTCTGCACACCGCCATAGCCAATAACCCATATCGCCAGCAAACCGCCCACGGTCCAGTGGGTCCAACCGTGTTGGTCATATAAAAACACCGGCAGCGCCACCACGAACCAAACATCCCGCGAGGCGAACAGGCAAAACCGCGCCGCTGACAACACATTAATGGCACGTGATTTCGAGAAGACTTCTGAAAACCTGGGTTTTACCTTTTGCCGACCCAGGTCAGCCCTCAAGCGCCATAGCGATAACAGCAATACCACGCCCAGCATCACGGCCATGACCACCACGGCACCGCGAAAGCCAATCAGTGTCAGCAGCAGTCCGCCGACGAAAAAACCCAAGCCTTTCAGCGCATTCTTAGAGCCGGTCAACATGGCCACCCAGCGGTAGAGCGAGCTGTTGGCGTTGGCGCTCTCTTTAGGCACCAGCACTTTCACGGCACTTTTGGCGCTCATCTTATTGAGGTCTTTGGCGATGCCCGACAGCGCCTGGGCGGCCATGACCCAGGCGACGGTCAGCAATCCGGCAGGCACCATCAGCATGGCCAGGGCAATTATCTGTAGCCCAAGTCCGACGTTCATGGTGCGGTTGAGACCCAGGCGAGCGCCCAGCCAACCACCGACCAGATTCGTCACTACGCCAAAGGCTTCATAGAACAGAAACAACATGGCGATGGCCAACGGCGAGTAGCCCAACTGGTGGAAGTGCATCACCACCAGCATGCGCAGCGCGCCATCGGTAATCGTGAAGGCCCAGTAATTGCCCGTTATCAGCATGTACTGGCGGACTTCAAACGGCAGTGCCTTTACACGTGCCCGCATTTTCAACAACGCAGATTCAGCCACGCTCCACCTGCTCGCCACCTACCTGCAGGGCCAGCTCGGCGGTACGGTTGGCATAGCCCCACTCGTTGTCATACCAGGCGTAGAGTTTCAACTGAGTGCCGTTGATCACCATGGTGGAGAGCGCATCGATAACCGAGCTGCGCGGATCGGTGCGGTAATCGATCGACACCAGCGGACGCTCTTCATAGCCTAAAATCCCCGCCAGCGAGCCATCGGCGGCGGCTTTGAGCGCCTGGTTGACCTCATCCACTGTGACCGAGCGCTCCAGCTCAAACACCATATCGGTCAGCGACGCATTGGCCAGCGGCACGCGCACGGCATGACCATTAAGCTTGCCTTCCAGCTCAGGAAAGATCGCAGTAATGGCTTTCGCCGAGCCGGTCGTGGTGGGAATCAGGCTCATGCCGCAAGCACGGGCACGGCGTAGATCCTTATGCGGGGCGTCGAGAATCGTCTGTGTATTAGTGATGTCGTGTACCGTGGTCATTGAGCCATGGCGAATACCGAAGCCTTCCTGAATAACCTTGACCACCGGTGCCAGGCAGTTGGTGGTACAACTGGCGGCAGTGACAATCTTGTGTTGAATGGGATCAAAGAGATGGTCGTTGAC
Organism: Halomonas sp. 5021; assembly: GCF_036663435.1. Lineage (NCBI taxonomy): Bacteria > Pseudomonadati > Pseudomonadota > Gammaproteobacteria > Oceanospirillales > Halomonadaceae > Halomonas > Halomonas sp. 5021. The sequence continues at coordinate 24,354 of NZ_JAXOVU010000020.1, read as the reverse complement.
GCCAACAACCACGTTCAACGCGTCCTCATCTTTCAGAGGCGCACTTACCACCACCCGGGCAACGTCCTGATCAAGATACGGCTGAAGCTGAGCGGTGTTTTTCACCATGCCCGAACATTCGATGACCACCTCGCAACCGGACCAGTCGCTATCCACGATCTGCTTGTTGGCGCTGAATGGGATCGAATCGCCGTCGATCACAATGGCGTCCTGATCAGCGGCTATACCGGCACCCGGTGACCACTGCCCATGCACGGAGTCAAACTCAAGCAGGTGCGCGAAGGTCGCCGCATCACCACCAGGGTCGTTAATGTGAGCCAGCTCCACTTCACCCGCTTCTACCCGCGGCCACAAACTTCGCAGTGTCAGTCGACCAATACGGCCGAATCCGTTGATACCGATACGTAGTGCCATGGAAGCCTCCTAAGCTATTTGCCGCATATAAAGCTTAATGCTCATATACGAAAAATCATATATGAAGGGGTAAAAAAACACGTCCTTCGTCAGGCCCACCGTGCCAACGGTGGGCCTAACTGGCGAGGGCTATTTAGCCATAACGTCCGGAAATGTAATCTTCGGTTTTTTTCTTGGCCGGGGTTGAGAACATCACTTTCGTGTCGTTGTACTCAATGATTTCCCCCAGATGGAAAAACGCCGTGTAGTCAGCCACCCGCGCCGCCTGCTGCATATTGTGCGTTACCGTCACAATGGTGAATTTCTCTTTCAGGCGGTCCATCAGATCCTCGATGGTCGCCGTGGAAATCGGATCAAGGGCCGATGTCGGCTCATCCATCAAGATGACGTCAGGTTGCACGGCAATTGCCCGGGCAATGCACAACCGCTGCTGCTGACCACCGGAGAGCGACGTACCCGGCTCCTGAAGCTTGTCTTTCACCTCTTCCCAGAGACCTGCATCACGCAACGCTTTTTCAACCAGTTCGTCCTGCTCGGCTTTACGGCTGACCATATCGTGCATACGTGGCGCATAGGCGACATTTTCAAAAATTGACTTGGGAAATGGATTGGGTTTCTGGAACACCATGCCCACGCGCCGACGCAGCGCCACTTCGTCCATTTTGGACTCGTTGACGTCGTGGCCGTCCATCTCCACCAGCCCTTCGGTGCGCACACTGGGAATAAGGTCATTCATTCGGTTCAGACAGCGCAGGAACGTGGACTTACCGCAGCCGGAAGGCCCTATCAACGCCGTCACATTTTTCTGGAACAGGTCGATATTGAGGTTTTTCAGCGCCTGGTTCTTGCCGTACCAGAGGTTCAAGTCGCGGATGCGGATACTCAGGTCATGGCACGCCTGTTCATTGCGCGTATAGGGCTGACCAACGCTCGGCGTATCTTGCTCAGTCATTACGGGTGCTTGGCTATTCATAGCGATATCCTTTTTAACGCGCTGGATTACCAGCGACGCTCAAATTTCTTGCGCAGTAACACGGCGAAAGCGTTGAGGGAAATGAGCACTGCCAGAAGAACCAGAATGCCGCCGGCGGTTTTTTCCACGAACGCTGGCTCCGGCTCACCGGCCCAGGTAAAGATCTGCGCGGGCATCACGGTAGCTGCCTCAGTAAAAGAGGCGCTCATATCTGGGATAAACGCTACCATCCCAACGATGATCAACGGGGCCGTCTCCCCCATGGCTTGCGCCAGACCAATAATCGAACCGGTCATGATACCCGGCATTGCCAGTGGCAATACGTGATCGCGCACCACCTGCCAACGCGAACAGCCCACGCCAAACGCCGCATGGCGAATCGAATCCGGTACGCTACGCAGCGCCGCACGCGTCGAGATAATGATCACCGGCAGGGTCATCAACGCCAGTGTCATACCACCGGCCAGCGGCGATGAGCGCGGCACACCAAAAAAGTTGATAAAGATAGCGAGGCCCAGCAGACCGAACAGAATCGAGGGAATCGCCGCCAGGTTGTTGATATTGATTTCAATCGCCTGGGTAATCCGGTTATCCGGCGCGAACTCTTCCAGATACACCGCCGTCATCACGCCAATCGGAAAGGAGATCGCCAAAGTAACGATCATGGTCATGATGGTGCCTACGACGGCTGCCAATATACCGGCGCTCTCAGAGGATTTGGAGTCACCCTCTGTAAAGAAGGTGTGGTTAAATCCCAGCTCGACCTGCCCTGACTCAACCCGTTCATCAATGGCCGCACGTTCCTCTTCGCTCAGGCTATTACGATTGCCCTTTAGGTATTGGTCTACCTCACTATTAGCCAACAGCCATTTTTGCTCGGACGTCCCTAAAAGGTCCTCGTTATTACGCATTTGCAGTGGGATGCTACGGATCTCGGTGCGGCTGACCAGGGGCACCAGGTCATCAGGAATTGCTTGCCGCGCATCGGAGGCCGCTTCCTCTGTATAGTTTATTTCCGTATTAACATACGCCTGTTGGAAGGCGGGTAAACCCTTATTGAGCATGTCGGCGAAAAACAGCAGCAAAAACAGACCTGCCAGACCGAGTGCGCCCATGGAGATCCACTTTAAGCGGCTCGACTTGCGGTGACGCCGCTTGAGCTGCTGGCTGATGTCATCAAAAGTTTGGCTCATCGAATCAGTTCCTCGGCGTTACAGGTTATTCACGCGATATTTTTCACGGAAGCGGCGGATCATCAGCACCGAGACCAGGTTAAGCGTCAGCGTGACGGCAAACAGCACCAGACCAAGCGCAAAGGCAGACAGGGTTTCAGCGCTTTCAAACTCCTGATCCCCGGTCAGTGCAGCCACGATGCGCACCGTCACGGTGGTCATGTCTTCCAATGGGTTGGCCGTCAAGTTGGGACGCATACCCGCCGCCATGACCACAATCATGGTTTCCCCCATTGCCCGTGAAACACCCAGAAGCGACGCTGAAATAATCCCCGGTAACGCTGCTGGTATCACCACGTCGCGAATGGTTTCGCCCTTGGTCATGCCCAGCGCGAGCGACCCCTGACGCATGGTATCGGGCACCGAATTGATCACGTCATCCGACAGCGATGAGATAAACGGAATGATCATGATGCCCATGACGATGCCCGGTGCCAGCGCGTTGTTATAAGAAGCTTCTAGGCCCAAAAAACCGGCAACATCGACGATGATGGGTGCTACAGTGATTGCCGCGAAGAAACCGTAAACCACGGTGGGAATACCTGCCAGAACCTCAAGCACAGGCTTGGCGATGGTACGAACCTTGCTGGGGGCATATTCGGACATGTAAACCGCCGAGAGCAAGCCAACCGGTACCGCCACCAGCATGGCGACGGCGGTAATCATGAAGGTACCGGCGAAAAGCGGCACCGAACCGAACTGGGCGCCACCGCCGTCGCCGCGACCGGCAGCCGCCAGGAAGCTGTCACCCGGGCTCCAGGTCGTGCCGGTGATGAACTCCCAGAAACTGTGCATCTGGAAAAAGCGAATGGCCTCGGAGATGATCGAGATCAGGATGCCAAAGGTCGTAAAAATCGAGATCAGGGCCGCTGACGCCAGTGCCAGTCGTATCACCTTTTCGATTGCCTGGCGGGCGTGAAAATCAGCACGCACTTGCGCCAACCCCACCACCAGACCGGCGGCAGATACCACCAGGCTTGCGGCAAGAAGATAGAAGGTGGGTATATCCGCCCCCAGCAGAAGCATGATAAAGGCGCCCACCGCCCCCACGACTATGGCGGGGCCTGCGGTGGAGAGCACGGCAAACCACGCATACTGGTCGGGTTGGGCAAACATCTTGCCTCCCCCGCTGCGAACCCGCGAGGCCTTGGTGCGACCTGCAAAAAAGGCCGCAAGTCCCAGCAGCAAGATCACGGTGCAAAAGAGTAAAACTAGCTGGTTGGTTTGCATCTAATCTCTCTCGCGTTACTGATGAAATCGATTTTGAAATATCTTGAGGTAAAAACATTACAGCAATATGACAGTCAACGAATCGAAAGCCGATCTCGCAACATCAATCGCAAAATAAAAGGCCGACAGCTTATGCTGCCGGCCGATGCCACATTCTCAATTAAACACTCTGTTATTGCAGGTCAGAGAGTTCCAACTGAGCGCGGTCTGCCACTTGCTGGCGCCATTCTTCACGCTCACTTTCCGGCAGCACGATCAAGCCGAGATCACGGAGGTAACCGTCGCCGCCAATCATCTGTTCTGACATGAACATGTCAACGTATTCGTACATGGGCGGCACTTCGTCAGCGTGCTGGTTCTTGACGTAGAACCACAGTGAACGGGCAACCGGATAGTCACCAGAACTGATGGCTTCGGGCTCCGGCTCAACACCGTTGATTGTTGCCGCATTCAGCGTGTTGGTGTTCTCTTCCAGGAAGGAATAGCCGAAGATACCGAAGGCACCGGTGTCTTCCTGGAGACGCTGAACGATCAGGTTATCGTTCTCACCGGCGTCGATGTAGACACCGTCAGAACGGATGTCAGTGTAGGCTTCTTCGTAGGCATCCATACCTTCGGAGGCGGTTTCCATCACCAGCTCTTCGAAAGCATCACGGGTACCGGAAGTGGTGGGCGGTCCGTAGATGGAGATTTCGCGATCCGGCAGCGAAGCGTCGATTTCGCTCCAGTTGGTGTAGGGGTTTTCAACCAGTTGGCCATCCTGGGGCACCTGCGCGGCCACAGCCATGAAGATGTGTTCAAGGGTGAGTGGCACGACATCGTTTTCGTTAGACTGACCAAGCACGATACCATCCGAGCCGATCTTGGCTTCGGTAATATCGGTCACGCCGTTCTCTGCACAGCGCTCGAACTCAGACGGCTTCATGCGGCGCGATGCGTTGGTGATATCCGGGGTGCCATCGCCAACACCGTTACAAAACAGACGCAAACCGCCGCCTGAACCGGTAGACTCGATGACCGGCGTCGGGTAGTTGGTTGTCGCGCCAAATTCCTCGGTCACATAGCTGGCAAACGGATACACAGTGCTAGAGCCGACAATGTTTATTTGATCACGAGCCTGAGCAACACCTGCCACGCTCATTACAGCTGCCGCGAGCACGGTAGTTTTGAGAATACGGTTCATGCGAATTACTCCTGAAGCTGTTAGGGATATTGCCTTCGCAAGGCACACTTTGCATCGCTTCGATGACAGCTTCATGACAAGCAATGTCACAACATAATTTTTTTAAAATTTTTCATCACGGCTCGCAACGCCATCATTTATTACAACAAAAGCCCCACGGCTGCCAGGGTACATAGCGCAAGCGACGCCGCCTGAAGCCATTGCCGATCAATGCGATGCGCCACCCTGTCGGCGAGCGCATTCCCCAGCAGTACAGCGGGCAATAACGTTGCCGCCACGCCCAAATGCCATAAACCCACCTGCCCTGCCAACGCCAGTGTAGCGAGCGTCAGCATCGAGGTGATGATAAAGAAAGCCGCGAGGTTGCCGCGCAGTCGGTCTGGGGCAAATCCATGCATTAGCAGGACCATTGGCGGCCCGCCGATGGCAGCGACAGTGCCAAAAATCCCCGAGAATACCCCCGCACCAAATAACGACACGCGATTGACCGGCACCCGCACGCGGCATAGCGTGACAAATACCGCAAACAGAACGATGGCAGCAATCAACTTTTCCAATACCACCATTGGCGCTGCGATAAGCAGCCAAAGCCCCAACGCATTGCCCGGCAAGCGTCCCACCAGTGCCATGGCCAGTGCCCCCAGGCGTACCTCGTGCAGGTAGTGGCGTACCATTATTAGCGACACGGTGAACCCGAAAAGCACCAACACCACGGGTACCAGGCGCGGCTCTATCATCAACAACAGCGGCGCCCCAATAACCGCCAAGCCAAAACCAGTGGCGCGTTGTACAAAGGCGCCTAACGCGAGGGTCAGCGCACACCCCGTCCAGGTGTTCGGCGACATATCCAACCACGTCACAACGTCCTCGATCATCCCGAGCGCACATCCGTTGCCGCTGGCGTCAGCAAGCGCACACCGACGTTGCCCAACAGGGCAGCCGCCAGCATGGTCAGAACCATCGGCCATAGGTGTTCGACTTCAAAGAGACCCACCATGGCGCCTGCCAGGGCACCACAGCTAAATTGAATACCACCTAACAAGGCAGTGGCGGTGGCACTGATGTGGCCGAAATGATCCAGCAACGAGGAAATGGCATTGGGTGTAATAAGGCCAATCATGCCGGTAAATAGCATTACCAGCGGTACGACAACGGCCAATGAAGCAATATTGAGCGCTGTGGCAGCCACCAAGCCCATTGCAGCGACCAGTTGAACCGCCAGCCCCAAGCGTAAATTTTGCTGGGGTGTGCGTTTACGCAATAGATAGATATTGACTCGGTTCGAACCGGCGATCATGACCACGTTGACGCCAAACACGAACGGATACACCCCCGGGCTCAACGAAAAATAGTCCAGATATAGAAACGGCGACGCTGTCACAAAGGCAAACAGGCCAGCGAACGAGGCGGCAACGGCGCAGATATACCCCATCCCCTCGCGATGGCGCAGCACACTGGCATAGTTGCGAATCACCTGGCGCGGCGAGGCTGCAGGCAACGACATATCCCGGGTTTCGGGCAGCCTTGTTCCCAACAGCCAGAGAAGAAACCCCGCATACACAGCGAGAAACACAAAGATCAGCCACCAGTCCGCCATGTGCAGCAGCAGGCTGCCGACCGCCGGGGCTACCAGAGGCGCGAGCATCATGATCATGGCCATGGTCGACATCACTCTGGCGGCTTCACGACCACTGAAACAGTCGCGCACAATCGCCGCCGAGTTGACGACGCAGGCCCCGCCACCCAAGGCCTGTACAAACCGCCAAACAAGCAGAGAGGTAAGGGTGTCGGCGGTCATAATCATCAAGCTTGCGCACAGAAACACGACCAGGCCGCTCATCAGCACCGGCTTACGACCTAGCCGGTCAGACATGGGCCCGAAACACAGTTGCCCCAGCGCAAAGCCGAACAGGAAGACGCTAATCGAAAGCTCGGTACGATGAATACTCGCATTGATGGTATCGGCAATGGCCGCCATTGCCGGTAAATAGGCATCAATGGCAAAGGGAGCCAGCGCCGTGTTGGCGGCTACCAGAATAGCGACGCGCCGGGGATTGAGTTCCATGTCTCTCCTTAGGGTGGCCGCAGTCACCCTTGCAGCATAAAGGTAGGCCGCTAATTATATGCCTTTTAGGCTGCATTGTCGGCCATGATCACTCGAAGGCCGTCAAGGAGATGATAATTGAGGGGGAAAAAGGGTCTGAGGCCAGCGTGCGGACTCGTCAGTGGTGGGGCGTCTCTTGGGATTCGAGCATTTCCACCAACGGCTGAAACTGTTCGCGGTTGTGCTCGTTCATGCGCATAAGAATACGGTGAGCTTCCAGAATCCTCTCACGCAGGCCTTCCTCATCTGCCGGGACTTCAGGCAATTCTTCTAACGCACTATTCAAGCCAGCCGTAGGCTGAAGGGGGGCTTCCATCAAGGTGAAAAAACGCGCAAACCCCATGACATCAAGCATTTGGCGAACGTCCTGATTATCCACGATGATCGTCGGGGGCTGTTCCAGGCGCCCTTTCACCGCCATGGACACCTTGGCAAGAAAACCAAGCGCCGTGGAGTCAACGTTTGTCGCTTCACGCAGATCGATCATTACAGCGCTCAACCCTGGCGTCTCAGCCAAGCGCTGAGCCTGAGTATCCAGGGTGGCACACAGTGTCAAGCGTACATCGCCACACAATTTTAAAACAAAAACACCAGAGTCGAACGCCGCTTTTATGCGACCTTCTTCAGTCAGCATGACCAAATCCGCTCACCATCATGATTGTCAGGTCGTCGGGCAAAGCATCACGATCAGGGCTGTCCTCATCACCAGCACGCTGTTTGCTTAATAGCGCGTTGTTGTTGGTCAGTCGATCACAAAGCTGTTCAAGCGTGGTACTCACGCTTACGAGTTGCTCAAGCTCCCTGAGCCGCGTGTCGAGCGAATCACCCGGCAAGCACTCCAATACGCCATCCGAGCACAGCCATAGCCGAAAATCCTCCGGCAGTTCACAACTGAGAACGGGGTAATCCACATCAGGAAACAGCCCTACCGGCATCCCTTCACCTGGCAACCGCGTCAGTTGATCACCCGAAACCAATAGGGGCATCGGCAGCTGTGCTCCGAGCGAATAGTGAAGAGTATGCGCCTCATGGTCAATAACGCCAACAAATAATGTGGCGTGCTTACCAATATCAGTACCCTGTAACTCTCGATTCATCGCCGCCAGCCATTGACTGGGCAGTTTGTCTGGCTCAATACCATCCCACTCCCCTAGCCAGCGATTGCAGAGATACTTTAACAATACCGTGACAAATGCCGAGGACGCCCCATGGCCTGATACATCAGCAAAGTAAAAGGCACTGTAGCGCGAATTGTAGCGCTGGTAGTCGAGAAAATCCCCGGACAAATAAAGCGATGGCGCGAACCAGTAGTCATAATAAACACCGTTGATGACCTTGGGGCGCGGCGGTAGCAGGCGACGTTGAATATGCCCCCCGCTCTGCTGGTCCATACGCAGCAATGCCAGATGGGTTTCCAGACTTTCGTTCAGCTCGGCCAATCGCTCGTGATCCCTGGCACGGGCTTTTTCAAGCACGTCCAGTTCGATCGCCTTGCGGATCATGCGCCGAAGGAGTTCAGCGTGTCTCAATGGGTGGACAATGTAGTCGACCAGCCCAACGTCCACCGCTTTGATCAAGTCGGCATCCTGGCGCGAGTCGCTCACTACCAGCGTGGGCAGTTGATGGGTCAACTGCGACCACTGCTGACGGGGAACCGCCCGGGCATGGGCCACAATCAGAGCGGTTTCGTCCGGTAGATGCGCAATATTGTCCGCTGCATATACCCACATACCATCGCAGGTAATCGCCTCGGCAAGCGCATCGCGCTCTGAACCGGGTTCATCGATCACCGCAATCAGCTGCTTATGCGCCATGGCAAGCCTCAGTCGGCGAAGTCGGCATCATCAAATTCAAAGTCATCGGCAGAAAACGGATCATCCCCGAGTTCGCCATCGCTAATTTCAAATTGACGACGCTGGAGGTAGGCGTCCCGAATAAACCGGTAGCGATCGCCCTGGATCAATTCTTCCTGATCCAACAGACCGGCTCGTGTATCAACGATATTCAGTGCCGTCAGGCCCGCTCGCACCGCGTCATCATCAACGTAAGTGACCGGGTAGGCTGCCATATCGGCAGGCAATCCGGATGTGTCACGCAGCGTGCTGGGCCCGAGCAGCGGCAGCACCAGATAGCGTGAGTCTTCCCACCCCCATGTCGCCAGGGTTTGGCCAAAGTCTTCTTCATCGGCTTCAATGGGCATCAGTGACGCAATATCGAATAGCCCACCCAGCCCCATGGTCGAGTTGACCAAAAAGCGCGAGGTCGAGCGCCCGGCGTTGGCTGGCTTGCCCTGTAAAAGGCTATTGAGCGTCGTGCGAATCTCACCCAAGTTGCTGAAAAAATTACCTACCCCCTGCTGTAACGGGTCGGGGGTGATCGTGCGGTATCCCGTGGCAACCGGCTTCAACGCATAGCGATCAAGCACATCATTGAAGACAAACACTTTACGGTTAAAGCCTTCCCAGGGGTCATCCGGACTAGACGCTTGCGAGGTTTCCGAACCGGTTGAGCCGGTGCTGGCACAACCACCAAGCGCTATCGTCGAGGCCAAGGCGACCCCCCATAGACATCGCTGCATCAAATGAAATGTCCCTACCCTAGGCATACTGCGTTCCTCTGTTTTGCATTTTGTATCTGCAAGCGACTCATTGGCGCCTGACAACCACACTGCCCGCACTATACCCCGCACCGAAAGAGCAGATAACACCAATGTCACCCGCCTCCAACGATTCACGGTGTAAATGAAACGCAATGATCGACCCTGCTGAGCTGGTATTCGCATAGCGGTCAAGAATGATCGGCGCCTGTTCCTCACTGGGGTCGTAACCGAGCACTTTGCGCGCAATCATATCGTTCATGTGGCGGTTTGCCTGATGCAGCCAGAGGCGCTTCAAATCGCTTCCCTGTAACTCCAGCGATGCCAGATGCTGCGCGATCATTGACGCCACCATGGGGCATACCTCGCGGAAAACGCGGCGCCCTTCCTGAACGAACAGTTTATCTTCCGCCAGCGGATCACTATCGGTGACGCGATTCAAAAATCCGGCATTATTACGGATGGCATTGGAATATGCCGTCGCCAACCGGGTCCCCAGAATCTCGTAGGCTTCGTCGGCGGACGCACACGCAGCGTCTTCCAGCACCATCGCGGTACACGCATCACCAAAAATAAAGTGGCTGTCGCGGTCAGTAAAATTGAGGTGTGCGGAGCATATTTCAGGATTCACGATCAACGCACGCTTCACGCTACCCGATGCAATGGCGTTCGCGGCGGTTTCAATCGCGAAGGTCGCCGAACTGCAGGCCACATTCATATCGAAACCATAGCCACCCGCGCCAAGCGCGTGCTGAAGTTCAACCGCCACAGCTGGGTAGGCGCGCTCCAGGTTGGAGCAGGCAACAATCACAAGCTCAATATCGCTAGCATCCACCTGGGCACTGGCTAATGCCTCACGGGCAGCACTAAGCGCCATGTCACATTGGATAGAAGGCTCGTCGTTTTGCCGCTGGGGCAGTTTGGGACGCATACGCGCCGGGTCAAGAATACCGCCGGCATCCAATACGTAGCGACTTTTGATGCCCGACGCTTTTTCAATGAACTCACTACTTGAATGAGCGAGCGGTTCCCGTTCCCCCTGCTCAATGGCTTCTGCATGGCGAGTATTTTCCTGATCCACCCAGGCGTTGAATGCGGCAACCAACGACGCATTATCAATGGCGTGTTCCGGTGTATAAAGCCCCGTACCGGTTATCACCACATGTGTCATGTACATCTCCTTTTCACGGCTGCTTGCGCCAGGTAGCTTAAACCGCCGCCAATATCATCACTGTGTGCGTTTCACACACATTTTTCCAGCCCGCGTCTAAACGCTAATCATCTCTTGCCAACGTTTTTCCAGTCGCTTCACCGAAACGGGCATTCGTGTTCCTAACTGCTGGGCAAACAACGATACGCGAAGTTCCTGCAACCACCAGCCAAACTCGACGAGTGATGGATCCTCCACGCGCCCACGGCGCTCGTTTTCGCGACGTGCATCGAATTTTTCCTCCATCGCCTGAACGTCCTGCATCAGCATTTGATCGCGCCCCCGTTCGCGGGCTGCTTTTTCAAGCCGAATCAATGCTGCCTCGGTGTAGCGCGGGTACTCTGACAGCCACTCCCCTGCCTGGGTGATAAAGCCAGGGTAAACAAGACGCTGCATTTGTGCTTTCACATCACTATAGACAAGTGCCAGTGCGAAGTTCAGCTTGCCTTTTAACACCTTGCTGACCGCCAAGTGGCCTTTCAGAGCCGCTTCCACCTGGCCCAGCAATTGCTCGGCGTGGGGCACCAGGTCGCCCTTGACCGCTGCCAGGCGTTCGTTCAGCTCGGCTGCCGAGCGCGGCATAGGCGATTGCGCCACCGTCTGGGTAAACACCGCTACTAACACATCGTCGATCAGGGCCTGCTTGCTGCCCACGTTGGTGAACAGCAACGCGCATTTTTCCAGCGCAGGCAGCGCCTTGATCATCTTGACCTGGGCAGGGGATTGCTGCATCGCCAAACGCGCCACGCCCATTTGGTGGGCCGCCTGGGCTTTTGCCGCATGGTCAAAAAGCATTACCTTAAACGTATCGGCCTCGTTAACCAATGCTGGGTAAGCTTCCACTCGAATACCCGCCTGAGTGGTCACGCGGGAATCTGGCAGGGGCTCCTCAGGTAACCCTGATAAATCCGGTGCCTCGCTTACCTGCTCGGACAGTGCCTGGGCGCCGGCCTTCGCCGCTGCTTCAAACTCCGCTTCCAGCGACCGCACCGAGCGGCCCTGCCCCAGCGTCTTGCCATCATGATCCACCACCCGGATATTCATCATCAGGTGAGCCGGCAAGTTATCAAAACGCCAATCGTCCGGGTGTACACGCGTCCCTGTGCGCTGGCGAATGAACTCGCCCAGCGCCTCGGTCAAGGGCCGCTCATCCGGCACCAGTGTTTCCAGCGCTGCATCAACCCAGTCGGGAATGGGTACCACCTGACGGCGAATGCTCTTGGGCAGGGCTTTCATCAAGGCAATGCATTTTTCGCGCAGCAAGCCTGGCACCAGCCACTCCAGGGCATGCTCCGGCAGTTGTGGCAGCATCGCTGCGGGGACGGTCAGCGTGACGCCATCGTCCTCCGCGTCGGGATCAAAATGATAGCTCAACGGATAGGCAACCCCCGAAAGGGTCAGATGATCAGGGTACTGCGCCTGGGTAACGTCTTCGGCGTCGCGGGCCTTGAGCGCTTCCATATCGAACTTGAGCAGCGACGGATCCTGCTTTTCGGCCTGCTTGCGCCAGTGCTCAAAGCCTTTGCCGTTAACGATGTCGCTGGGAAGCCGCTCGTCGTAAAACGCAAACAAGGTGTCTTCGTCGACCAGTATGTCACGACGACGGGCACGATCTTCCAGTGATTCAACTTCTTCAATCAGCGCCCGGTTGTGAGCAAAAAACTCGCCTTTGGTGTGAAACTCACCTTCTACCAGCCCACGACGAATGAACAGCTCCCGCGACTCGACCGGGGCAATCGGGCCGTAATGCACACGGCGCCGCGTCACGATGGGCAAACCAAACAGGGTCACCTGCTCGAACGCGACGACCTGGGCACGCTTCATTTCCCAGTGGGGCTCGCTGTAGCTGCGCTTGACCAGATGCGAAGCCAACGGCTCGATCCATTGGGGATCAATCTTTGCCACGGTACGCGCAAACAGCTTGGAGGTTTCCACCAGCTCGAAGGCCATCAACCATTTAGGCGTTTTTTTGGCCAACCCCGAGCCTGGATGAATCATGAACTTGCGGTTACGCGCACCTAAATACTCGCGATTTTCCAGCAGCGTACCCAGGTTGGACAGTAACCCGGTCAGCAGGGCTTTGTGCAGCGAGCCGGAGGTTTTACGCCGTGCCTGGCGGGCCTGCTCTTCGCTTTCATCCGCCGGGCCAGGCGTCGGTGCCGGCACGTCGATATCCATATCACGCAGCAGTTGACGCAGCTGACGGAAGGTATCGTGCCATTCGCGCACGCGCAGGTAATTGATGTAGTGGTCCCGGCACCAGCGGCGCAACTGATTGCCTGATAGCGCCTCGCGGGCATTGTCGATGCCATGCCACAGGTTCAACAGCGCCACGAAATCCGAGTCCGGATCGTGCCAGCGCTGGTGGGCCTGATCGGCGGCCTGGCGTTTGTCCGCCGGACGGTCACGGGGGTCCTGAATCGCCAATGCGGAGACCACGACCAACACATCGCGCAGGCTACCCTGCTCTTTACCTGCCAGCACCATACGGGCCAGACGGGGGTCTATCGGCAACCGGGCGAGCTTGCGACCCAGCCCCGTGAGCCGCTGGCGCTCGTCGACAGCCCCAAGCTCAAAGAGCAGCCGGAAGCCGTCTTTGACAAAGCGACTATCGGGCGGGTCGACAAACGGAAAGTCCTCAATATCGCCCAGCTTGAGGGCCAGCATGGATAAAATCACCGAGGCAAGATTGGTGCGCTGGATCTCGGGGTCGGTAAACGCCGGGCGGGCCAGGAAATCGTCCTCATCGTATAGACGGATACACACGCCTTCGGCAATCCGCCCGCAGCGTCCCATGCGCTGGTTGGCGCTTGCCTGGCTAACCGGTTCGACCGGCAAGCGCTGGATTTTCGACCGGTAGCTATAACGACTGATACGCACCAACCCTGGGTCGATCACATAGCGGATACCCGGGACGGTCAGCGAGGTTTCGGCGACGTTGGTCGCCAGCACGATCCGTCGACCCCGATGGGGCGCGAACACCCGGTTCTGCTCGGCGTTGGAAAGTCGCGCGTACAGCGGCAGAACTTCACAGTCACGCAAATCAGCCCGGCGCAGGGTGTCAGCCGTTTCACGAATTTCCCGCTCGCCGGGCAGGAACACCAGCACATCGCGGGGGCCATGCTGCCAGCCCTTTTCACGTTCCAACCCCTCGATTTCCTCGACCGCGTGGAGAATGCCCTCTTGCAGCGTGCGGTCCTCTTCGTCCTCGCCGTCGCGCACCAAGGGCCGGTAATGCACCTCCACCGGATAGGCCCGACCGGAGACTTCGACCGTCGGCGCAGGGCGCTGCGCATTGCCAAAATGGGCGGCAAATCGCGCTACATCAATGGTGGCCGAGGTGATAATAATCGACAGATCCGGGCGTTTGGGCAGCAGACGTTTCAGATAGCCCAACAGAAAATCGATGTTGAGGCTGCGTTCGTGGGCCTCATCGATAATGATGGTGTCGTAGCGCAGTAGCAGCGGATCGTGCTGGGTTTCCGCCAGCAGAATCCCGTCGGTCATCAGTTTGACCAGGGTGTTCTCGTTACTCTGATCGGTAAACCGGACCTGATACCCCACCTGCTCGCCAAGCGGCACCGCCAATTCCTCGGCAAGCCGGGTGGCCACACTGCGTGCGGCAAGCCGACGCGGCTGAGTGTGGCCTATCAGGCCACGCCGGCCACGCCCTAGCTCCAGGCACATTTTGGGTAACTGGGTGGTTTTACCCGACCCGGTTTCCCCCGCGACGACGACCACCTGATGGTCGCGAAGCGCCGCGAGAATATCCTCACGGCGTTCAACCACCGGCAATTCGGGCGGATAGTTCCAGTCAAACGACTGGTTATCTCGCTGACGAAGCACCTGCTGCGCACGCGCCATCTCGGGTTCCAGCTCGTTCAGCCCCCGGTCGATCGGCTTACCCTCCTGCAGGCGACGCGACAAACCGGCCAACCGCCGCTCGAAACGCTGGGCATCGCGTCGCATCGTGTTGTTCACGGCGGACTTAAGCGTCTTGAGGCGTTGTGCATCAGAGGTCGTTGCGAGCGGCGTGTCGTTGGTCACGATATATCCAGGTCCTATGGGCACTTAAAGGGTGGCACTTATAAAAAAGTCTGCCCGCTCAACTGAGCGGGCAGATCATTGTAACGCGTTCGCCAGGCAAGCGCATAAGTCGCGCTGCCTATGACGAAGCAGCTTTTTGGCTATCTTCATCGCGTAGCTGACGGCGCAGTACTTTACCCACATTGGTTTTGGGCAACTCATCGCGAAACTCGATGTACTTGGGCACTTTGTAGCCGGTAAGCTCACTCTTGCACCAACGACGCAGCGTTTCGGCATCCAGCTCGGGGTTTTTGCTGACTACAAACAGCTTGATCGCCTCACCGGCCACCTCATCGGCAACCCCAACCGCGGCTGACTCTACGATATCGGGATGCCCGGCGACCACGTCTTCCACCTCGTTAGGGTAAACATTAAACCCGGATACCAGGATCATGTCTTTCTTGCGATCCACGATACGGATGTAGCCATCCTCCTGAAGCACGGCAATATCACCGGTGTAGAACCAACCCTCATCGTCAATAGAGTTACGGGTTTCCTCTTCGCGTTGCCAATAACCCTTCATGACCTGTGGCCCCTGGACACACAGCTCGCCTGGCTCACCCAGCGGCTGATCCTGACCGTCGGCATTCACCACTTTGACCGCAGTGCCTGCCACCGGTTTGCCGATGGTGCCCAGCTGGATGGCATCCGAAGGATTGAAGCTGACAATCGGCGAGGTTTCGGTCAGTCCATAGCCTTCCGAGATCGGGCATCCGGTGACCTCCTCCCAACGCTTCGCCGAAGCTTTCGTCAGGGCCATGCCCCCGGAAATGGTCAAATGCAGGTTGGAAAAATCAAGCTGCTTGAAATCATCCCGGTTGCACAACGCATTGAACAGCGTATTGAGACCAATGAAGGCAGTAAACGGCATACCTTTCAAGGTCTTGATAAAACCATCAAGGTCACGAGGATTGGTAATCAGCACCGAGTGGTTACCAGTTTCCATTAAAAACAGGCAGTTAACAGTAAACGTATAGATGTGATAAACGGGCAAGGGGGCAATCACCAGCTCGTTGCCGTCGGTCAGATTGCCACCGATGGCTTCTCGAGCCTGCAGCATATTGGCGACGAGGTTACGGTGGGTCAGCATCGCCCCTTTGGGCATGCCGGTGGTTCCGCCAGTGTATTGCAGTGCGGCCAGATCTTCCTGCTCGCGAGTGATCTCGCGGTGACTCAAGGCCTGCCCTTTATTCAATGCGTCGCGAAATGTCACCGCCTGGGGCAACGAATAGCGAGGGACCATTTTCTTGACGTACTTGACCACGCTGTTGATCAGCAACCGCTTGGGGAAGTCGTGCAGGTCGGCAAGCTCGGTCACCACCACATGCTTGATCTCGGTTTTATCGAGAACACGTTCAAGCTTGTCCGCCATGTTGGCCAGAATCACGATCGCCTTGGCGTTGGCATCCTTGAACTGGTGGGCCATTTCGCGCTCGGTATAGAGCGGATTAGTGTTCACTACTACCAGGCCCGCGCGCAGCGCGCCAAATACCGCAACGGGGAACTGCAGCACGTTGGGTAATTGAATGGCGATTCGGTCACCCGGCACCAGGTCGGTTTCATGCTGTAACCAGGCAGCAAAATTGGCCGACAGTCTGTCAAGGTCAGCGAAGCTGAGCGTTTTTCCCATGCAGCTGAACGCCGACTTGTCCTTGAAACGTTCAACCGCCGAGTGGAAAACGTCGGTAACCGCACCGTACCGCTCTAAACCCTCAAGCGCGGGGCCACGCAGAATAGGGGCATCAGCTTGTTCGCTCATGGGCAATCTCCAGTTTCCATGTCGATGTCGTCACCGACCTTGTTGTTGTCGAGTCGCGAAAACGCAACGATATACGACTGGCCTACCACTGTAAAACGATCGATTGAAACTTACGTTTCAACTTTAGCCCTAACCTCGCATCAGGCCTGGCTCGAATAACGCGCCTGAATGCATCCATCACGCCATACCAGTAGCTCCCCTGGTTGCATGCGGTACCACTGTTCATTGTGGGTCAAGGGTTCGGTCGCAATCACCGACACGATATCGTTGGGCGTGGTATGTTCGGCAAAATTGACCGTTAGTTCGGCGTCGGACAGTTCAGCCTCGCCAAAGGGCGCAGCACGGGTAATATGAGCAAGCTTAGTTGAACAGTAGGTATAGAGGTACGTTCCGTCAGAGAGGAGCAGATTAAAAACACCCAGCGTTCGCAGCCGCTCGCATAAACCATGGAGCGTTTGCCAAAGTGGCGCCTGCTCTCTTGGCGGGGTTGGAAAGGCACGCCTTAACTCGCTCATCAGCCAGCAGAAAGCATGCTCGCTGTCCGTACTGCCCACCGGGGTGTAAAAGCCCAGCGGCAAAGGCTCCCAGTCGTTCAATTGACCATTATGGGCATAGCACCAGGGCCGCCCCCACATTTCACGGGTAAACGGATGGGTATTGGCCAAGGTGACCTCACCGACGTTGGCCTGACGGATATGACTGATCACGACATTGGATTTGATCGGGTAATCGCAGATCAGTCGTGCGATGGGCGAGTCTACCGACGGATGGGGGTCGCGAAACTCCCGGTAGCCCCCTTCTTCATAGAAGGCAATGCCCCACCCGTCGCGGTGTGGCCCTGTTCCCCCACCCCGGTGCAGAAACCCCGCGAAGCTGAAACAGATATCGGTGGGCACATTGGCGCTCATTCCCAGCAGCTCACACATCGACGCGCTCCTGTGTGGCTTAGCCGATGACCGGTTCACGGCGGCGCGTTTCTTCGGGGTCGCTGGGCTCTTTTTCCTCGACAGCAGGCTCATCCACGAACTTGTTACGCCCGCGCCACCACAACGCGACCCCCACAACACCACCGATTGCCATGCCAAGCAGTAAGCACAGCAGGCCATTACGCAGGGCGCCACCGTTGCTCTCTAAAAATCCCACAGCGGCGACCATGGCGGAAGGCGCCCAACCCGTGTAAAACTCACCCTCTTCAACCAGGGGTAGCCGGAATGGCGCAGGCGCCCACATCGCGCCGCCAATGCACCATGTCAGCAACAGGCGTGGCAGCCTGGGCAAAAAGGCGAACGCAAAATAAACGGCCACGAACACGACCAGCGACAGACCGTAATAACTTAACCACAACAGTGACATTGAATCAGCAAACAGCATAATACTCCTCATGAGGGTGCATTCACCCACCGTAGATTTCCCGTTATGGTACCTATCAATTTATGAAAGCACAGCCAGCTTTGAACAACGACCACCCGGTCAGCGCCTATTTTCGCGCGGATGACCCACAATGGCACTGGCTAGAGCAACGTGACTGCGCTGATGTCAGCCGCTTTTTAACCGCGGCAAACCAACAGCATGCCGAATGGTTCAAACCTCTGGAACCGCTTGCCGATGCGCTTTATGAAAGCCACCTGCGCCGGCGGGAACTCGCAGTTACCAGTCTTCAGACAACACTCGACCACTTTACGTTCTGGAGCGAGACAGCGGCCGACGAGGAATACCCCCGCTGGTGGCGTCACCCTAACGGCCAGCCCGATGCCCCAGACTGCATTCTAGCAGTGCCCGACCTTGCCGCCGGGCAGCCATTCTACGAAATGGGCGACATGGCGCTGTCACCTGATGAAGCATGGCTGGCCTGGACCGACGACACTCAGGGGGACGAGCGTTTTACCCTGTGGCTGAAACGTCTGCCTGACGGCCAACCGGTCCAGTTGCTCAGCGACATCGGCCCCGGCATCTGCTGGGCAGAAGACCAGACCGCTGGCAATGCATCGCTATTGTTTACCCGCTTCGACGACACTCAACGTCCGGACAGCATTTGGTGCCTGCCGATCAGCCTTGACCAGACACCGCACTCACAGACAGCGACGTTATTGCTGCGCGAGGACGACCCCGAATTTTGGCTGGGCATGGGCAAAACCCGTTCGCGGGAGTGGCTGGTGCTTGAAAGCGCCTCCAAGGACACCAGTGAAGTCCATCTGGTGCCAGCCCGAACGCCAACCCATCCCCCACGCTGCCTCCAGCCTCGCCAACCAGGCGTTGAGTATACGATAGACCATCGTCCCGGCGTGTTTTATCGACTGCATAACCAGGCCAGCACCCACTTCCAACTGGATGTTTTGCCCGTCGATGAACTGGATAGCGACCTGCCTGCTTGGCAGCCCCTCGTCCCGGCGCGGGAAGATGCGACCCTGGAGGGGGTTGATGCTTTCGCCTGGGGGCTGATACTGGCTGAACGCGATCATGATCAAGCACAGGTGAGACTGCGTCGTCTGGACATTAATCCACACCAGCAGATCACCCGGGACGACTACCTCGCCCAACCCGAGTTGCTTTGCTCACAGTTGCTTGAGGACGCGCCCCACTTTGACACCCAAGAGCTGCGCCTAAGGGAGGAATCGTTTACCCGTCCGCCGAGCTGGTATGCCCTGGACCTGACCACCGGGGAGCGCACGCTGCTCAAACGCGTGCCGGTATATGGCAGCCTGGCACCCGAGCAGCTCGTCAGTCAGCGGGTATGGGCGACCAGTGCCGACGGCCAGCGTGTGTCCGTCTCGGTTGTCACTCGCCGCGACCTGGCCAACCAGCCGCTGCCCACTCTGCTATATGGCTATGGCGCATACGGTGAACCGCTTGACCCATGGTTTTCCATTGCCCGCCTGGAACTGCTCGAACGGGGTGTCGCCTTTGCCGTGGCCCACGTGCGAGGAGGCGGCGAACGCGGCGAACCCTGGTATTTGGACGGCAAAATGGCCCACAAGGAACACAGCTTTGACGATTTTCTAGCCGCCCGCGATGCACTGGTGGCACAAGGCTTGAGCGATCCCCAGCGAGTTGTCGCCTGTGGCGCAAGCGCGGGCGGCCTGCTTGTCGGCACCTGCCTCAACCGAGCCCCTGAGTCGTTTTGCGCCGGTGTCCTCGAGGTGCCGTTTCTGGACGTGCTGCGCACCATGCAGAATCCGGCACTGCCGCTGACCACCGCCGAATACAGCGAATGGGGCAATCCGGCCGACCCGCAGGTGGCCGAGCGCATCCGCCATTATTCGCCCATCGATAATGTGACGGCACAGCGCTACCCGGCGCTTTGGCTCGAAGGCAGCTGGTTTGATACCCGGGTTAGCTACTGGGAGCCGGCCAAATTCTATGCGCGCGTCAGTCAACTCCAGCAAGGCGACGCCCCGGTATTGCTACACACTGACATGAGCAGCGGTCACGGTGGCGCCTCCGGTCGTTTCAAGGCGTGGCGGGACGCCGCTCGCCAGGATGCCTTTATCCTCTGGGCACTGGGTTTGATGGATTAAGACACAGCGATGCCAAGGAAGGCATGTTACATGGGTAATACGGCGATGATGTGGGATTCCAACTGGTTTTCGGGAACATCATCTTGCGAAACCGCATAGCTTCTCACGCTCACCCCTTTGCGATGGACTCGCTCGGCATCGTTGCTGAGTAACGGATGCCAGCCAGCCAGCTTTCGCCCTTCGGCGACGCGCCGGTAGCCACAGGTTGACGGCAACCAGGTGAATTCTTTCACCAGTTCGGGGGTTAGCTGAGTGCAGTCGGGGACGAAGTCAAAACGATTTTCGTAATCGCTGCATTGGCAACTGTGGGTATCCAGCAGCCGACAGGCCACATTGAGCACGGCCAGCTCCTGGCTCTCCTCATCGTGCAGCTTCAACAGACAGCACTGCCCGCAGCCGTCACAGAGTGCCTCCCACTCGGGCGTGGTCAATTCTTCCAGCGTATAACGCTCCCAAAAGCGCTCACGTAACGCGCCTGTCATTGGATCACCTTCACTTGCTACTCGTATGCGTTGGGAAACGACGCTCGGTACCTAGCGCATCAAAAAGCGCGGGCCAGAGTTCATCAAAATCGCTCTTCAATCGAGCGTAATCCTCGTGCAGCCATGGGACAAGCTCCGCCAGCCGATTGGGTCCCGAAAGCCGCCTGCCAACGCCGGCAATGGCCTGGCAGGTAAAATCAAAATCGGCATAGCGGCGCAGCCAGTCGTGGGAGATCAAGGGCTCCACCATGGGGGCCAGACGGTCAGGCGCGGAACGCTCATTCAGCAGTCGATAGCACCGCTCGATCAGTACCGGCTGCGAGGCGTCGGCATGGGACTCAAGGGAGAGAAAGTGGTCCCAGACAATATCCAATGCAATGCCCATAAAGCGTCGCTGAGCGGGAGGCGACCGACGTAACGCCGCCTTGACGCATGGATGCCCATCCACCCAGGCATCCACACGGCGGTGGTGACGGATCCCCAGTGCCGTATCATCAGGCCAGACGGCCAGATCGCGACCTTTTACGCCATCCGCAATCAGGTTGCCGTAGAGAAAGTCATCACTGCCGTCGCGGGCAAGCCAGGCGTGGGCCAGAAAATTCATTCGTCTGACGGGTTGCCGGAACGCTGCTGGGCCAAGTGCTCGGTCAACAAGTTCGTTTCATTGCCAGGCGGCATCTGCAGATAAAAACCTTGGGAATCAATCGCCTCGATGATGTCTGCAGCACTGGCACGCGCCAGCTTTTTATCAGCGGTCAAGATCATGGTGAGCAACGCCTGGGGTTTGCCAAACGACGTCAGTAGCGGTTCGGGGACATGCGTGAGTCCCTGACGCTTATCAACGTAAAGATACATCTCCTCTTTACGCGAGCTTTTGAAAATCTCACACAACAGTTTATCGCTCACTCAGCTTGCGCCTCCAACGCCTTCGTCAGATCATCATTCAGCCGCTCACCTCGCCAACCGGTGGGAAGGGTTAACGGTGTCCCCGCCAGCGATTGCATGACCAACGCCTCGAGATCACGGCGGCGCAGCAAAACCTCAGGCGCAAGTCCCAGTTCATCAGCGTGGCCTTTAACCACTTTCTTTAACGCCTTGAACCGATGCTTGAAAGCTGGCTGCATCGGATCCGGCCAGGGCGTGGGCAATACTTCGCTGGGCGTATGCTGGGCCTGCTTGACGAATCCCAGCAGAGCATCACCCTCCTTCTTGACCAGCGGTGGTGTCATACCTTCAACACGGGCCAGTTCATAGCGATTGGCGGGCATCGCCTCGGCGATGGCCATCAAGTGTTTATCGCTTATCAACCAGTTGCGCGGTATGTCGCGACGACGGGTCTCGCCTTCCCGCCAGGTGGTCATCAACTGATACGCTTTCAGCTGAGGGGCGGTAAGTCGCCATAGCTGGCGTTGCCGGGTGTACCACTGTGTGTCGTTGTCATCACTGCGGCCTGCCTGGTCGATCAGTTGGCGGCAGTCGCTCTCCAGCCAGGCAAACCGGTCAAGGTGCTCAAGCTGCTCACGCTGTTTTGCCCATACATCGAGCAGGTAAATAACGTCCAGAGCGGCATATTCACACTGCGCGGAGGACAATGGTCGTTCCAGCCAGTTGGAGCGGGTTTCTTCCTTGGGCAGGGTTCTACCCACCCAGGCCTCAACCAGCTTCTGGTATCCCATGCTGGGATTTTCACCCAGAAACCCCTGTGCCACCTGGGTATCGATCAACGGGCTTGGCAAGACACCTGCCCAGATTTGAAACACTTCCAGGTCTTCACTGCAGGCATGCAGCAGCTTGATTGCTTGGTTCTGCAGCAATGCTCGAAAGGCATCGGTACAAGGCGTTGCCAGCGGATCGATCAGAAACGCATGCTCACCCGCACTGAACTGGATTAGCGCCGGGATGGGAAAAAAAGTTTTCTCGCGGAAAAACTCCGTATCCAACGCAATGACAGGGGCATCGGCCACCTGCTGGCAGGCGTCATCAAGGGCCTGCGGCGAGGCAATCCAGCTGATGTCAGCGGGTTGAAATGAGGACAAAAGTCTATTCCCTGTTCACACAACCGCCTGAGCGCTTGCTTAAGATAAGTTATTCACTACTGAACGGCTGACGGCCGTTGAACGCTCGGCTAAGCGTGCCGCCGTCTACGTACTCCAGCTCACCGCCCATGGGGACACCGTAGGCGAGCCGCGATAGCGTCACACCATGATTCGCCAGCAAGGCAGCAATGTAGTGTGCGGTGGCTTCGCCCTCCACCGTGGGGTTGGTGGCAAGCACCACTTCGCTGATTTGACCTTCCGCGACACGAGCTTCAAGCACATCCAGACCGATGGCATCAGGTCCAATACCATCCAGCGGCGACAGGTGGCCGTGAAGGACGAAATAGCGACCCTGAAAACCACCGGCTTCTTCAATCGCCAATTGATCGGCAGGTGATTCCACCACGCATAGCAGGTGATCATGACGTCGCGGGCTTTCACACAACGCGCAAATATCGGCTTCTGTCAGCGTTCGACAACGCCGACAGTAGCCAACTTCGTCAATCGCCTGCTGGATGGTGGACGCCAGTTTCTGGCCGCCGGGGCGGTCCCTTTCCAGCAGGTGCATGGCCATTCGCTGTGCTGTTTTGGGCCCCACGCCCGGCAAGACGCGAAAAGCCTCCATCAGTTGCTCGACTAGCGGAGAAAACCGCATCATTTAAAATGGCATTTTGAAGCCGGGGGGCAGGTCGAGCCCGGCAGTGGCTTCTTCCATTTTGGCTTTCGAACTGACCTCGACTTTGCGCACTGCATCGTTGACGGCAGCGGCCAGAAGATCTTCCAGCAGTTCTTTGTCTTCCTGCATGACGCTCTGGTCGATATCGACCGAAATCACGTCATGACGGCCATTCATGGTCACCTTGACCATGCCGGCCCCGGCTTCGCCCAATACTTCTGCCTCGGCCACTTCTTCCTGGGCACGCTGCATTTTTTCCTGCATCTCTTGGGCTTGTTTCATCAAGTTGCCCATGCCGCCTTTCATCATGGTAAGACTCTCCAATCATCAGTGGATCGCACAGCGTTAGCGCGACGCTTCAACAGGTTTGACACTGGTTTCGACAAGCTGTGCGCCGAAAGCCTGAATTAACTCTACTACATGGGGGTCGCGCTGCAATACATCAACCGCCTGAGCGTGACGCTCAGCCTGACAACGCACTTCGCGTTGCCGAGGGGTTTCCAGAGCCTCGGCAAGGGCTTCCACATGAAACACCACTCGGCGCTTTACTCCCAGCTCAGCCAGCGCCTTCTCGATGCGCGTCTGGTGAACCTCGGCTTGCATCGCCGACTGGCTAGGCGCTAACCGCAGCGTCAAGGTGTGCCCGTCGTCATTGACCAACTGACAATGGGCGGCCAGGTTACGGGTCAGACCACCCAGCCCAAGGGCATCGAACTGCTCAAGCCATTGCGCATGATCCCAGTACTCGCCCGTGGGCTTGGAAGCACTGACTTGCGTAGACGGCTCTGGCTCTGGCTCTGGCTCTGGCTCTGGCTCTGGCTCTGGCTCTGGCTCTGGCTCTGGCTCTGGCTCTGGCTC
>NZ_JAXOVU010000019.1:0-41209 GCF_036663435.1 Halomonas sp. 5021 | reverse complement strand
ATCAGGAGCCCAACGGGTTACCCTTCTGGCCAGAGAGAATGGTAGCTAATCATTCCCTCTTGAGAGACACAAGGAGCTCAAATTGATGAGCGATCAGCAGTCATCCGCCACTAAAAAACCATCACCAAACAGAGCAAGGTACCGGCGGATGTGTAAGAGCCCAATTCATTGGGCGGGGCGATCTTTCCAGAATCCATTGCTTCAGCATCAGAGCAACCCGGTCGACTTAGGGCGGAGACAACATGCGTACTTCACGCAAGTCTAAATCAATACAGGATATTTAGTTGAACTCAATATCCCATGTAATGGTACGGTCAGTACCTGAGCATAGAGCACGAATGGTAGTAGCGGGGCTCATTTGTAAATACCCAGTGCTTTCCCAGCCAAGCACTGGGTCTCGCCGCCCCCTAGCTCGCGTCACTTCACAATCGTCTTCTTCCAAGCGACCAGTAATGTTGCGACCATCTCCCATGTCGATCACAAAGCCGTTGCCAGTGATAGACGCCTCAAGATCACGACTCAAATGCAATGAGCTTACATACTCTTTCTGGGATTCAGCTTCCAAGACGTCACGGATAATAAGCTGCTCACCAGGGGTGTATTCGATATTTCGGTTTTGGATAAAGAGGTCCTCCCGCTTGACCTGCCCCGCTATTTGAAATGCACTTTTACCCAATTGAATAGAATCGAGAAACGAACCAGTGGCAGGTAGATCCTTCGGGCCAATGGGTATGTCATTGAGTGAAATAGTGTTGTGTGCAGCTCCGCTGAGAACATATTCGCGCCATTCATCATCTTTATATCCGTACTTGCCACTATCAATGAATATCGGCCTACCATATTCAAAAAGTGAAAAACCGAGCTCATCCGCATGCTTATGTATATTCGAATACTTCATTCCCGTTACGAATAGCATTGACTCTTGCTGGGGCTGATCGGGCAAGCTACGAATGATTGCGTAACCAGAATCGGTAAAATCGCCTACCGCGAAACACTCATCGCTGGAAAAGCAGTGTGAAGGTGCCCCACTGCTATTTAATGTCGGTTGCTGTCCTGTCGAATCTCCTACTTGAACGAAGTCGTCATTCGGCCAAATCAACCACGGTTGAACTTCTCTCGCTCTGTTTAGAAGCTCTTCGACATTTTCATTTTCTAGTCGCTCAGGGTCTAAACGATCTATATTGATAACGGTAAAATAGTGATAATAAGGAGAGTGTTCTTTATGCACCCCTTCCTCAGTAAAACCATGATCGAGAATTTTTTGAAACATACGAGAAGCAAATTTCTCACCTTTGTCACATGCTGGCTTTTGACTTATAACAGTACATAGAATATCAAGTCCGAAAACTTGGAATAAACCATGGTTGCCCAGATTTATATAGTCCTCTTCCTGTAAGCGGTTTGCGTGCTCGTTTGCCATAGCAGCAATCGTTATTTCTTCATCCATTTCAACTTCGATAGCACCGCTGTAGATTTGGTCGATGATATAGCCAAGACGCATGGCGCGGATTCCAGCCGCCATATCGTACCAAGTATACTGATTGTCTCCATTTTCTTCTTTGTGGCGGTACCAATCGACCATAAAGGAAATTGCTTCATCCAGATACACAGGGTCATCAGTTTTTTCGTACTCGATAATAGCGGGATCGACCCCTCGCCAGGCATTCAGTTGGAACCTCCAATTGCTATCGTCGTATGGATCAGCTGCCCAGTCGACCGGTAGCGAAAAAGGCCAAGGCTCAACATCATCCCTCGGCTGGAAACCCGTTTCGTTAAGCTCTGCATAGTTTTGTCGACTATATAGATTTATATCTTCTTTACTTACTTTAGACTGATAATTTTCCGGGGTCTTTAAACCTTCGTTTCCATAAGAAAGAAACGCCATGAACAAAAAAAACAAAACTACGGTGGAAATAAAAAGCATAAATATTCGAAACATAGAGTACCGAAGTAACATTTATTATAAACCTTATTTAAAAGCTAAACGCATGAGCATGGCTATGTTATATAGCTGGCTATGGCTATCGGCAGAAAAAACCTAAAAAGACAACAAAGGAAGTTATTAGAGACAATATTTTATTCGCGGTTAAGCATCAATGCAATTTCTGTAGGTGCTCAACTTGCTGAACGATCAGTAAGAATCAGCCCACACAAAACTATCGCCTAGAAAAGCTAGGTATAGGGGGTTGTAAGAGCCAAATTCATTGGGCGATCAGCAATTATCCCACCACAAAAAAGCAAACCTACCTCGCACCAAAGCCAGTAATAATAATGCGCACGGTATTCAGGATGATCAGTACATCCAGCCACAGCGAGCAATGCTTGATGTAGTAAAAATCGTATTGCAGCTTACGTGTCATGCCGTCTACCTCGGCCGCGTAGCCTTGCTCTACCTGCGCCCAGCCGGTGATGCCAGGCCGAATAACATGGCGATAGCTGAAAAACGGCACATCCTGCTCGTACCACTCGGAAAGTGAGTGCCAAGTTTTTGAGCTAAGCAAAAGAGTTCGAAGATGCCACTTTCCCGATCGCCGATATGCACGCAGCGTTCAGGTGAATCGACTAGCTCAGTGGATAAACGCAAATTATCGAGCCAACGAATACTCTCTTTCTGATCATTGGATACCCGGGTAGGGTTGACCTTACGCTTGAGAGCCGAGCTTCCCTTGAACCTGTCCCTCGTCCAGAACTTGGTGGCCGTCAGGCCTAATGGCAAACCTTCTGGGGTGATCGCCAGACTAGCATGCATCAACAGACCACAGACGGTGTGTTGTTGGTGTCGTCCTTCCTTCATCTTGCGCCCGGTAGATACATTGGTGAACCTGATTTTTTCAGGTGAAGAGCATTTGAAAGAAAACTCTGTTGTATCCTGCAAGATCAGAATGGGGCCATCGGTGGCCTGGATTCGTAATGCCGAGGCTGCAAAATGCCCCTCTAATATTTTGTCTTCGCTAACATTTTCGTTGGCGAAAAAGCGATAGTCGGCCTGTGCATTCGCCCAGTCCTGGAATGCCGTGGGTAGGGATCTATCGGGTCTCTCGCCAATATCTTCCAAGATCATCCCTAACCTTCGGTTCAATCGTGCATCACTCACCCAGATCGCAGCCAGACGTTTCTTCCTCCACCCAGCGTCCCATATTCGTGCCTTTCACAACGTTGTCGAAGATACTCGACAACGAACCACAACAGTTTCCGGCTAATCAAGCGGAAACTCATATGATTGATGACTTGTGGGTAATTGCAAGGTTAGTGGACCGCTTACATAAAAACCGGGAAATCAACTTCGCCACCCCAAGCCTCATCCCTGCCCTGTACGAAGTCAGTCATCGCTTTCTCGTCAGGAAGGGATGAGTCCCATGCTTGCATGACTCGCTGTTTATCCGCTCCAGAAGCATGTATTAAAAGCTTACGAGCATCGATAAATTCATCATGCACATCTTTGCTTTTGAGAAATTCTTCTATGACAAATTTGTAAGCAGAATATAAAGAGGACAGAAGCATCTCAGAGGAGCCACTTTTTATAATTTTTGCAGTTGTGACCATTAAGAACTGTCGCCGAAATTTTTCTAACGTAGCATGCCTTTCGTCCTCATTCTTACATAGGGAGAGGCAGCGCGCCGCGCTCTCTCTTGCAGTAACAAGCCGATCAAAGTATCGCGGCTCTATGATGCTTGATGCCGGCCTAGTGATCGAATTGCGGCTTATATTATGGTAGTAGCCTATAGTTCCGCTTATCAAAAACTCCGAAACATAAAATGGCATTGCCATGGCTAGGAAATTATCTTCATATATGCAGCGCTCGGGATAAAATAGGCCATTTTTTGTGATAAACGACTTGTTGAATATCTTGGTGCATAATCTGCCAAAGCAGTAGATAAGTTGCGACCTGTTTTCATCACTCGCAATATGAGCACCCTGCCCAAGCGTCATTGATGATGATGAAATTTCTCTCTTTGAAATTTTAAAATCTATAAAATCAAAGTTGTGACATTTTGCTTCGCGCAACGTATCTATAGCACTCGGGTTCAAGTTGTCGTCAGCGTCGACAAACCACACATACTCCCCTCGCGATTTCCTGGTGCCTAGATTTCTAGCCGCGCCTGGGCCTTTGTTTATCTGAATATATAACTGAACGTTACCTAGTTTCTTATATAGCAACTCACTTAGTGCTAGGTGCTCTTCATGATCAGATCCATCATCTACAAAAATGAATTCTATATCACAAGATTTAATGAGCGAAAGCGTATCTAGAAGAGGGATGACCTTTTGAGAGACGTTGAAACATGGGATTATTATAGATAGTAACAAGTAGTAATCTCCCTGCTAATGAGCGTTTGTAGGTAGGTTGCATACCTAATGGTACACCGAAGCAACTTAACCGGCTTCAGGCTACGCGAAGATAAGCCCCGATGCGCCGCTAAAATGCTGTCACGATCATTTTATACTTTTCAGGTGATACTCTAAACCTTGTTTTTCCGCTATACCAGTCTCATGGGTGGAATATTTGCTTTTTACTCCCAATTCGCCACGGTGGCCAAACGGCTCAACACTCAAATTTTAGCCGTAGAGGTCCCGCCGCGCTACAATGTCCCGCTAGGGACCTAGCTCTCGCATAGTCTATTCTATGCCTTTTATATGCATGCCAAGCATTATGGGCTAGGCCCAGGCTCAACTATGGCGATTTTTTTACCGCCGAAAAGCCCGGCTAACCATATTCAGCATTCCCTTTGAGGTTTTAGTCGCTTCTTGCCCAGCTTCGATGTTTAATTGTTCAAGGGTATCGCTTTCGCTTACAGCATTAACAGCCTCTTTATAGTCTCCATCAAATGACAACCAATTTGCTTTAAAATTCTCACTAGTTAGTGAAGATTGTGAAAGAAATTTATTTAGATGATTATTATACACCCATAGATTGTCATTAAAGGCTCTTGCCATAATCAAGCGTCTTGTGAACTTGTTGAAAAATGTCGCCTTCCCGAATTTCGAACTACTGAACTCATAAAATATTATCCTGCGCATTGCTTTTTGGTGTTGTTCGCTTAAGTGCGGAAATATTTCTCTAGCAATCTCTACGCCATATCCAGACATGCTTTCATTGACCTGAGAAGTGATCTCTATGCTCTCAAGATCAAACTTTTTACTAAAGATGTATGAAAATATATTTTCCAAGAAAAGTGTTGTTCCAAGGTTCTTGATGGACTCGAATGGCGCTACAAGAAAGTTGTTTCCAAAGTTCTCTGAAAAATCGTCAATTACTTTTTTCCAAGAAATTTTTTCTAAGTCTATTTTATCAACAAACTCGTCAAAAGATAAAAACTCACCTTCTTTCACCTGCTGTAGATAACATGATTCTATAAAGGAATCTTGTTTCCTGATTAGCATAATTACTCGGGTTGGGTATTTCTCGAATATGAGGCCTAAAGATTTAGCGACCAGGTCTGAATGAGTATAAATACCACCATACTCATCAAGGCTACAGTGCCCAAGTATTCCCTCCCACGAAATAAAAACATCATCCGTTGGAGTTGCTTCAATCAATTCCTCTATGCTGGCCTTGGCCACCTGAATGCTCTTATGATACTTCTCCCGGGTAAGCTCTCTACCTCGTTGTGCAATGCTCCTAAAGTGATGAGCAAAATCAGATTTAGCAATCTCTTTGCTCATTAGGAATGATATGCCGTGCTCTCTCTCGAAGAACTCTCTGTTATTTCGGATATTCTCTTGTATTGTCGTTGATGCTGTTTTGTGTGCTCCGACATGCACGTAAACTTTTTTTGTCATGATAACCCTCGTGAGTCCTTGCGTAATTCCAGTTTTCGTATTTAGGAAATGTCTTTTTGACATTGCCGTCCTGTAGCCGAATATTCTCTATCATGGGCATTATGAGCACTACTGGCCATACTGATCGCTGCCTGAGCCTCTTGGTCTTATCTTTTACAGCCATCATATCAGCGGGCTTTTTCAAGCACGTCACGCGCGAGAGAGGATCGCTCGCCGAGCAGTGCCGCGCCGCTGTAAGTCAGGTGACTATAGTCACGATAGAGAATGGTTCCATCTATCTGAGTATTGCACACGCCGTCATCGCAAAGGAAGCCAAATACATCTAAGAGATCGATCCCCGCTAACTCGGCAGCGTCGGCCATCATGTCGAGAGTGTCGCCCCTGTATTCGCGATTTGCATCCATTGTTATAGTGCAGTCAGATTGCGAGCCAAGAATAAGTTTCCCCCGCGCTCGGCGTTCTAAACAGGCGCCAATGTTGGAACCATCAGCGGGCGGCGGTGCGATAAATACAACCTTCTTGCCGGACTTGTGCAACTCCATAGCCAGTGATGCAAGCGCATTCGTCACGATATCGGTGGAGACCTCCCGATCTTCATATTCACCTTTCGCTGTTTGGGTCAGAAGTAGATTGGATTCACTCAGGGGTGATTGCATTCGACCCGCAATAACAACGGTCTCGATATCTTCACTCTCCTTCGCATAGGTGAGGACATTAGAGTTGAACCTCATACAAGCTTTCGCGTATTCCAGGTTGTAAGTGCTGTTTGCTGACTGCGCGAATCGGGCAACACGATAAAGTGGATCACATCCCCCCATCGTGATCTGTTGCATGCCATACTCTCCAAGCGGTCCCATGAGAGCCGAAGACCATGCCATCGAGTATGAGTCACCCCACACCAGAACCTTCGGGTGTTCGGTGGTTTTACAACTTTCTTTGATGGAAAATGATTCGTCGGTCTTCAGAGAGCACTCAAAGGCAAGCCCATAGTTGGTTCTACGGACATGCTGATAGTCTCTGTCCGAGGCGGTAAACGCTGCGATTGCTGAAGGAGAAACAGCAATAACTGCTGAGCACCCTACCAATCCCGCAACAAACCTTCGTGGTTTCACCGGATTTATCTTTCGGAATGGTTCTTCAACGAAGCGATAGAGAGCAATACTGAGTACAAACGACAATGCTACAGCTATCCAAATAGCAGTCGTTGGCGGTTCATCCAGGTATGCTGCTCTCACGAAAACCAATATTGGCCAATGAACCAGGTATAACGAGTACGAAATATCGCCGACGCGGGCTATCGCCCTTACGGGAAGGGTGCTTTCCCAGGCCGACGCATTGTGGCCGAGAATAATCACTAGTGTTGCTCCGCAAACGAGCAATGCATCTAGGCCGGGATGAGGAAGGCCAGTTGGTAAGAAAGGAACACTAATGAGTAAGGCAATCGCGGGAATACGGGCCAGGGACAACCAACGGTTGCCGCTGAGATGTAAATGAACGATCGCCGCCAATGAACCCAGTCCGAGCTCCCACATGCGAGTGAACGGGAGATAGAAGGCTGCATCCGGATAGCGTGGTGCGAGGTAAACACTCAATGTGAAGCTGGCCACCACGATTGTCGCCACAACAAAAAGCCAGGACTTCCTCGGTACAAAGAACAACAAGAGCGGCATCACAAAGTAGTATTGCTCTTCGACGGCCAAAGACCAGAAATGCAGGAGCGGCTTAGTGTCCGCTGCTGCTGCGAAGTAGCCGGTTTGGTCCCAGATAACGAAGTTTGCTATAAATAACAATGACCCAATGACCTGTTCCTTCAGGTCATTCAGCGCGATTTCTGTGAGCAAAAAAGGTGCACAGATTAGGACGAACGCAAGTACCACAAATGCAGCGGGTAGCAAGCGTTTCGCACGTCGGAAGTAGAAGTTCAAGAAACTGAAGCTCCCAGCTTCGATCCCATCTCGAATAATACCGGTTATCAAGAATCCCGAAATGACGAAGAAAAGATCTACACCAAGATACCCAGCGAAGTCCAATTCAGTCAGTTTTGCGTGATAGAACAGAACCAGCAGGACAGCGAAACCTCGCAGAGCCTGAATATCCGTTCTTAATTTTGATTTTGGGGCGCCTGCAGGACTGATATCAGTAGACACATTTTGCCTCTTCGTAAGGTTGTTCGATCTATGACGTGTGCAACCAAAATGATGATTCTTCTTTAACGGCATAACTCTCTAGAATTTGCCGAGCGCGACATTGGCATGGATAGTCAGTTTTTTCAATTTTCTTTCGGTTTGGTGCTTCCCATAAGTGCCTTGCACTCGTAAAAATTTCGCTACTTGGATTACTCGTACGCATAACAAGGTTCAGAACCCTGGATTACGGTCTACCCCTTCGTTGAGCACTACGCTGCGCGCTACCACCACATCTCATCAACTCCACCCCTACTCCGCTCTACAAAGCCGCATCAATAGCATCTTTTTACGCCCCGCCTTGGTCCCACGGCATAGCTCCTTTTTAGGCAGCCCTACTCGCCTTTAAACAAAAGCCACTTGTTGAACGATCAGCAATGCTGACACCACAAAAAAGCGAATTCACCTCGCCCCAAACCCGGTAAAAATAATCCGCACGGTTTTCAGAATGATAAGTACATCCAGCCACAGCGAGAAATGCTTGATGTAGTAAAAATCGTATTGCAGCTTACGTGTCATGCCGTCTACCTCGGCCGCGTAGCCTTGCTCTACCTGCGCCCAGCCGGTGATTCCAGGCCGAACAACATGGCGATAGCTGAAAAACGGCACATCCTGCTCGTACCACTCGGAAAGCGAGGCTGATTCTGGCCGCGGGCCAATAAAGCTCATTTCACCGCGCAAGATATTAAATAACTGGGGCAGTTCATCCAGCCGATAACGCCTCAACACACTCCCCAATGGCGTGATGCGTGGGTCATCGCCCGATATGGTGAAATCCTCCCCACTCATATCGTGGTACATGCTACGAAACTTGAACATGTTGAAAGCACGCCCACGGTAGCCAACGCGGGGCTGCATAAAAAATACCGGCCCTGGGCTATCGCGCTTGATCAAAAACGCTATAGCCAACAGCACCGGCAGCAAAAAAGGCAGCAACACCACCGCACCGATAAAATCCATCACGCGCTTAAAACCTACATAAAATAACGGAGGCAGCAAGCTACCAAACTCATTCTCGGAAAGGCGGTCGATCTGAACGCGGCCCGAGATCGTCTCTGATATCTGCCGCGAGTGATAAACAGGAATATGGCACAGCGTGCAGGTCGCCAAAAACTTCTGCCACTCGGGGGGGAGATCCTGAGCGCGTAGATCGGCCATGACGCCATCCACCCGCAGGCCTTTCATATCAGGGGCATCCAGCATGCGCAGGACTACTTTGGTGTTACCACGGAGCCGCTGCGTATCACCAAACGGCACCACTGCCAACTTCAAGTTACGAAACCGCCGCCCCAATAAGTAGCCCACGTAAAACCACACCAGGCTTGCCACATAACCGCCAAACATCACTTGGCGGGTATATCCCTCACGGGAAAAAAACAGAACAGCCACCACCAGCAAAAAAGCGATGGATACTGTTGGCATGATATTGGCACCAAGCTGGGCA
Organism: Halomonas sp. 5021; assembly: GCF_036663435.1. Lineage (NCBI taxonomy): Bacteria > Pseudomonadati > Pseudomonadota > Gammaproteobacteria > Oceanospirillales > Halomonadaceae > Halomonas > Halomonas sp. 5021. The sequence goes on along the minus strand of NZ_JAXOVU010000019.1, from coordinate 31,801 downwards.
CCTGGGAACCGCGACATCCGCCTCAACGTTAACGCCGACGCGGTAAACGCCAGCCCAATGGCAATTAAAGTATTACTGCGAACATCGGGCAGGTAATGCCAAAAGCCCCACCCCCAGCGCTCTAATCCCGGCAGCAGCACCGCAAGCGACATGCCTACTACAAGGTGGAATGTCAGGCTGAAGAGTAACAACTCGTACCAACGGGAATGGCGACGTTGATATTCACGCTTCATGGCTTACCAACATCATCATCTCACTTACCATGGCATTCATAATTTTGTCCCTGCGCCACTGGGCAACAAACGACTGGCGAGGGGTAATCCCCATTGCTAACTGCTCAAAAGCCTTAATCGCCCCATCTACTGAGCCGGGGGGGAAGACGGCAGCGTTATCGATCTCCTGGCTCACAAAGCGTGCGGAGTACCCAGGTAAGCCTCCCCACATTGGTTTGCCCGTGGCCGCGTATTCAAAGATTTTTGAAGGCAGAACACTATACAAAGAAGGCAAAGTATTCAAATGGAGAAATAAAACATCGGCATCTTGGTAGGCCTTGATGAGCGTATCACGGGACACAGGCAGCTCAACCACAACGTTATCAAGCCCCTGGGTGGCAACGTATTCACTCAAGGCAGCTGCGCCCCCACCATCTCCAATGATACGAAACCTAACTCGGCTGCCCAATCGGTGTGCCAACGGCGGCACAATATACTCGATCCCTTGGCCAACACCCAGGTTGCCAGCATAAAGCACTTCCACCGGCCGCTTTGCAGAAACAACAGGGTTAGATGATTGTGCAAAAGCGCCCTGCTCTACCGCCTGCACAAAAGGCAAATCTATCCCGTTGGTGTGGTAGGAAAAACGCGCTGATGGGTAACGCTTCTCAAAATAAGCCGCAAAGCCACCAGAAACTAAATTAATGTGCTGGGCACCGCTGAGCGCCCAACGCTCCGCCAGAGCGAACACAGGCGCCAATCCCCAGCCCGATTTGTAGGGCAATACATAAGGCAGGTTTTCGACAAAGTTATCTCGAATATCCAAGTAGAGTGCGGCACCGCATCGCTTTGCCATCCAACGCCCCAGCAACGTAGTAACCAAACGTGATGAGGTCGCCACAACTAAATCGTAGTCTTCTTGTTGAACGCGTTTTTTTACCTGTCGCGCATAGCTGGCAAACGCCCGCGCCTGGCCGCCCAATCCACGACCGCCGCCCGGCAAGGTTAGCCGTTCAATAGTGGCTAAACCTTGGGTTTCACACGCTAACGCGGCTTTGCCACCCGCGTAGTTCACCCGATTAGGAGCAGAGGCCAGCACATGCACTTGGCTGCCGCTAGGTAGTAAGCGCTCAAAAGCATTTACCAGCGCCTCGGCACGGAAGGCGCCGGCACTGATATCTGGGGGGTAATAAAAACTCAAAAGCAAAATATTAAGCGGCTTCAACGCACATACCCTTATGCAGAATGGGTAGGTAAAATACGCGCATACAAATCCAATAAGCCTTTTTCCTGCGCTTCCCAGTTCAGCGACTGAGCCGCTATTTGCGCATTGACACGGTAGCGCTCACGAAGTGCGGGATCATCCACCAACTTCTGGATAGCATTGGCCAGCGCTTGAGTGTCGCTATCAGGTACAAGCAAGCCCAAATCATACTTGCGGACCACCTTGCTGATTTCGGGCAGTTGGCATGCTACCAAGGGTAAGCCCGCAATAACATACTCGAATAACTTATTGGAATCCGTGGTGAAATGGTTCAAACAAGTATTTTCGATGGGTTGAACGCCGATATCTGCAGAGGCTGTATATTTCGGAAGCTCGTCAAGCGGCACAGTCGGAATGAAAAAAACGCGATTTTCCAAACCTAAAGACACAGCAAGGTGCTTCAACTCCTCATGGAGGCTACCACCTCCTACGAATACAAAGTAGGCCTCAGTAACTTGTGCTGCACACTTAACCAGACGCTCAAGTCCTCGACCAGGCTGCTGGCCGCCCTGGTAAATTACGATAGGGTAAGTCTCAGACAAGCCCAGCTCTTTCCGAATTCGACCATCTCCCTGAACAGACGCCAATCGGGGCCGGTTCTGCAACACCAAAGATCTTGGTATTTTATAAGCACGTGCAAAAAACTTCGCCCTGGCATCTGTGGTAGTAATTGTTCCAGCTGCTCTAGGCATAATTCTCTTTTCGACCCAAGCAACAAGCCGACCAATCTTTCGATAGCCTTCCCGACCGGAGCTAATTTCGTGGGCATCGTATACAAGTTCTGCTCCACAAAGGCGAGCCGCTAACCAGGCCGTGGGTAAAACATTCACATCGTGGGCATGAACTACTGCTGGTCGTAGCTTGAGAAGACTCACAAGAAAACCAACATGAGTAAACATACGGCTGGCCATCAATAAAAACAGCTCAAACCGACTCCGCTTGGCGGTATGCTTCTTTGGCTTCACAAGCATTGCACCCTGCTGATGTCCATGGCGAACAATAACGACACCCGATGAAAGCTTTTCCTCTCGAGGGGTAAGACCAAGTGTAAACAGCCCATGGACATATACTTCGTAACCTGCAGATGACAAAGTATTTGCTTCATTTTTCACACGAGCATCATTTCGGACATCATTCCATACAATCATTGCAACGCGGGACACGAAACCTCCAATGAAGAAAAAGCACTTAGGCGGGCTTGGCCGCTAACAATATTTTAGAGACTAGCGCATGAGCCTCGGCATAGCGTGCGCGCTGCAAACACTGCTCGAATTCTGAAATTAACGCTGCAAGCTGTATATTGCGAGGTTCTAACTCATTAATGTCTGCCCGTTTAGATGCAATATCCCCAAGACTCTCCATAAATGAAGGCTCATAAAGCACCGGTACAGGCAACTTCGCGCCAATAGGTTCAATGCTCCACCGGGTCCAATTGATTAAAAAGCACTCGCCGTTACCTGATTTCCACAACATTCCTGGCCTTATATCCTGGGCAATAAGAGCTAGAGGTAATAAACGCAACGTTTCCTTAATATCATTCAAGCGGATCAATAATTGTTCAACGTCATCAAAATCGGCGAGGCGGTCAAGCAAATCTCTCATTCGAATTATCGACTGCTGGTCTAAGCGCTGCCACAGCATGGGGTGAGATCGCGCATACAAAGAAACTAAATCATTTTGGGGAGACGTTGACATGAGCTGAGTACGAAATTTAACAAGTTGATCTATCGTTTCTTTTTTTCCACACCGTTTAAGGCCAGTGACATCAAAAACATGACAATGAATCCCTTCTACCGATGCAAACTTTACAATTTGGACCGATGGTAAAGATCTCTGACTAGAAAGCAAAGTCGCTTCATGCTTAGCCCAAGCAGACCGATTACTATTGAATAGCTTCATTACATACTCAAACCTACCATCATCAGTCGATACCTTTACGTGGTAACAGACAATGTCAGGCAAACCGATATCAAACCATTGTGTATCAGACTCGAATCTTTCAGAACCAACTATTTCAGCCAGCATCTCAGCAATCCAGACATCACGAGCTCTAGGCACAATCAACGGCCAAAACCCTTGGCTGCGAGAGATAGGTTTCTGGGAAAATGTATGACCATGGAAAAACAAGGCACGTAGCTGGGCTTTCTGCCCATAAAGCCCCTGGATGTCTTTTGCAAAGGTTGCTAGACGTCCAAATGTTTGCCTAGCTAGTAACAAAGCAACAACTGAAACCAGAATTCCTGGAGGACTACCTAACAGATGGTTTAGAACAATATATGCAAATGATAAAAGAAACCCAAGGCTTCCTAGCAAGCGGGAAACGGAACCTAGTTCTTTAGAGAGTTTTGAGTGAAACGAATTAGAGAAGGAAGCTACTATGCACACGAGTAGCACACATAAGCCGATATAAAGCGCAATGACGATCGCGATATCTGAGTAAAACCATGCCATGACCATCAGGCACAATGAAACAAAACCGACTGTAGCCAAATTCTGGCTATATCTTGCGTAGCCTTTTGATGCAATTTCCTGCTGATTTTCAAAAATTGCTAGTTTCTTACTACGGTTCAGTAACTTTTTACAAGCTGAAGTTGCAGCAACATCAACGATTTTTCCCGTTAAAAGATGCGCAAGATAAAAACACACAGAAGCAATGCTGAGGAATACTACCAAGCCGTCTCGACCAACATCCTGAAATACTGAAGGAAAGTATACTGGAACAGTTTCACTGCCAAGTAGCAAAACAACTTTTAGCGGTAATAAAAAACCGGCCAACATGAAAAACTGACTTAAAATGCTACACACAACCGCTAGCAGTGTCAGCCAAGGCACTACCCGCATAAATTTACGGCTCAAGGTAACTGACCAACGAAGTGCACGGCCAACTGAGTAAACAGTACTCGTCATTTCATCATCCCAAGGTCGGTTAAACACCATGCCGAGCAATCAGCTCAGCAGCAGATACAGCTCCATTAGTGACATCAGAGCTATGACCTCGAGATTCAATTTTTAATAACCTATCAACAGCAGCATCAAAAAAATCCTTGGAATATTCAACCATTACCTCATAGGGACCGTAGTGCAGAGACTGTTGAACTCTTTTTAATTGATCGTCAGCCCCGGTTTCTTTGTTAGGAATAAAAAGAGCGGGTAAGTCAAGTGTCACCGCTTCACACACCGAATTGTAACCGCCTGCAAGAACTGCAAAATCGAACGCACGGAAATACTTGCTATTAGGGTAATCGACAATTACCGAGTCTGCATTTAGGTTTACCTGTGGGTTCAATGCTATCGGCGATTGACCTAGCACGACCCGGATCCCCTTTTCTTTCAGGTTATTAATTATTTTATCTTGAACATCTTCTATACCATTGATATTTCCGGCCCCAAGTTGTACATAGGCACAAGGTTGATCTTTAGGTAGGCGCAAAATATCGCGTGCCAGATTACGCTCCATCAAATCACAGCTGTCGAGCAATGATATAGGCTCTACCTGATGAATAGACAAATTTAGTGCAACAGGGTCCTCACCTTCAGGTACAAGCTCTCCAGGCGCTACAACTGAGGAGAAACCCGATGTAAGAGACTTTAACTGAGCCTGATTAACCCCTTCTTTATATAGCCCCCGCTTGATCCAAATGCACTGAAGCTTAGAATACCCACGCATGGTTCTTCGCAAACCAAGATAAGGGATAGTGCCGTCAAACACCAAGCAATTTGGTCGATGTATGCCCAAGACATTCACAAGTGAACGATAAAAGAGCTTATTCCAAGTGATTGCATCTGACTTGAGCAGCTTAGCTGGTGTAATGTGGTGGCACTGGAAACCCTCCTTATGAACCAGCGTCACACCAATACTGGTTGTTAAAAAAACGATCTCGGCGTCTGGTTGCTCAATGCGAAGTTTCCTAGCAATGGCAAGGGAACGCGTCAGATGTCCTAGCCCAGCGCCATTGATAGGAAGAAACAAATATGTTTTTTTTCGTGGTTTATATAAAAGCCCTTGAATTGAAGGCAATCTAATCCAAACATTTTTTAAAAATGAAGATATCAAAAAAACACCTATTCTATAAATTATTCCGTATATAACTTTTCACCTTGGAAATCAGCACGGGCAATGAAGCGCGCCAAGAGTCAGTTACCGACGGGCTGTAATCTGCGAATCTTGAAAGCCACTGATCATCATAAAAAACTGAATTCCAAAATGAAGCTTGTAGGTCTCTTGTAGAGATTTCAGGCGCAATTCTTTCTCTTACAAAGCCATAGTAATCATGCCCAACATCATCAAGCTCAAAATATTGAAAAACAGGAATACCTTCTTCCAGCAGCTCAATGACAACAGATGAGTTAGGCACAATGGCGATATGTTCAAACGGCGGGGTACTATCATAAATAGTAATGTCGCTAATAGTACGAAGAAATTCTTGACTTGCTCTAGGATGGGGCTTGACCCCTACGCTGAGCACATTTGCATTACGCTTTAACGCATCAAGACAAAGCAGAACTGCATCTTGACTGAAAACAGAGCTCAAATAGATAACAACGGAGGCTTTATCGGTAGTTCTTTGATGAATTCTAGATAAATTCTGAGATTTTGGTCGACGGGGCACAATAAAAACATCGCCAGTTACTTTTCCGATGTTCCTGTAAACATCTAATGATTTATGATTACGGAGTACTGATACACTGAAATCTAACGGTGGAAAGGAGCTTGAAACCTCAGCGTGCTGAACGTAAATAACTGGTATCTTCAAGTACTGCATAATCATCGAAGCCGCGACAGGAAAATCTGTATGGTCATTAGCAACTACCAACGCACACACATTCATCTCTTGGCGGCGTGTACTTGCATAGACATTCAAAAAAACCTTTGCATAAGTCAAAAGATACTTTAATGATACTGGCCCTAACTTAATACGAAAAAAATAAAAAAGACATAAAACAAACAATAATAATGAAACTAAAAATTCAAACTTCGTTTTTTTGAAAGTTTTAGCAGACACAAACGAAAGATTTTTCTCTCGTTTGTAATTTTCAACTAATAACTTTTCGGATAGTAAATTAGAGAAAAATGAAAACTCGCGCTCATTATTTGCTGACCCTCCGCAGTAAATAAAATGCACGTCTGGAATATCATAAATTTTTATATCACCTTGCAAAAGATTTTTAGCCAACTCCTTAGCAGAACTAATTACCCCTTTTATTCCAGGCGACGCAAAATAAAACCTTTCAAGAACTTTATCCGTATTGTAAATATCAGGCACATCGCCATAACGGATAATTTTAAAATTCCTTTCAAGCCCTTTGTAAAACCAAAAAACAAATTTTAAAAAGCTCATGAGTTAGCCTCTTGCATTCTAATTACAGAAACTAGAGTTTGCCCCATATCCAAACAAAAAGCTCCTCTTCTTGAGGCTTCAGCGATAAAAATTTTCCCAATAAATCCAGCAGAAACTAAAAAAACCACTCCTGGAGAAGCTAATTGCAATATTCTTTCGAGATAGCTTTCGTAGACTTCGGGCAAATTACCAACAACCGAACTACCAACTTCATTATCTCGAAGCAATCTATGGGTTGGCACTTCAATACATTCCAGCTTACTAACGTCAGGTGCCCAACTTTTAACTAAACGCTCATTAACACCTGAGACAACACAAACCTTTTCTGCCTCTTTAAACAGTGATGCACAAAACTCAATATCAAATAAAAACAGATTGCTTTGACAATCGATAATTTTCTTTTCACTTAGAAAAGTTCTCATCGATTTCATTACACACATGTTACGAGAAATACCCGAATTAATTGCATAGCTATCTCTTTTCTCTAAGTTAAAGTCTTTTACAAGCCTAGTTACCGTTGGAATACCTAAAATATCGGCATGAGATAAGGAAGAAAGGAATTGGCTTTGTATTTTTTGTCTAGTCTCGTGGCATATTTCCCCCCCCCACCAGTGGCGCTCTTGCCTCGACACTCCATCTTGATCAACATATACCCCATCTGAGAATGCATAACTTTCCCCATCGCCGATTCGAATATAACAAATAGATTGTTTGTTTCTTAACTTATCAATTAGCAAATTCTGAAAATCATTTATCGCGGAATTATCATATTGTATCCAAGTGATATTATCTTCATCAGGTATAGAATCCAAAATTGGCTTTAATTTATTTTTATATTCTCTTGAAATTGAAAAATCGAGACTGAGAAATTCTTTTTCTATTCGTTCAAATACATTATGCCCGCCGCCAAAAAGCTCTCCTTTTATTTGCATTAATTTAGCTTTAGCGGCATTGGTAGATATATTTAGTCGCGGCTCCCATTTTTGAAATTCAGCCTTATCATTTTCTGATTTTATCCTCGAAATAAATTTTATCGCCTGTGATTCAGTAAGGACTGCTGGATCAAATGATAATTTTTTTAAATTATCAGATACACTTGATAAAGGAGCTCTTAGCAAAATCAAAGTCACAAGCATGGATCGAATGCTCTGCTTACTTTTAAGCACATCCAAAGCTTCATAATATTGAGCAATTAAGGCCTGCACATCAGAAGATGAAATAATATCTCGAGAAGAGATTACTTCATCAAATATCAATCTTAAACGTATATCATCAGACTCAACCTGGTTAACAGAGTTTTTTATACTCGTGAAATTAAGGCAAGCCCTGCCTTTCAAATCATTTAGCGCCGCCCAAATATCTCGCTCCGAAATATCTAAGGAATTAAGTGTATAATTTAAAGTGAAAACCGGTTCTTTAGAAACCTCAATTGCATGAACCAAAAGCGAATAGCTAGAAAATAATTTTGTTGAGCCTTCATTACAACTTTTAATCCTCGGTTCCATTAATACACTAGGCGCATATTTCTGAAGGAATTTCTTAGTATATCTTACTGCAAATGGCCTTAGGTAAGATTTTACTTTTAAGCTTAACTTACTCATAATTAACCCTTTTCTAATGCGTTACTTTCATACATTTCTATTATAGCCTCTGTTCAAAACGATCGAAATACGGGCGTATGAAGTTTCTATAGGGCCCATCTATCATTAAAAAAATTCTATTGCATAGAGAAAAACTTATCATTGCTTGTAACCTTAAAAACTTAACAGCTTTTCCTGGTGCATCTTTATCTATTGTTGATTCATCTTCAAGAACACCTAAAAATGCACCTATGTTAATAGCACCACTTTGGGATATACCAAATGACCTTGCGTCTTCTACAATAAGGACACTTGGCTTTCTGCGGCGTAGAAATGCTATATGCCCATGAAGCTTATAATCTATGTGCAGGTCTATATCATTGTAGAAATTAAGTTTTTTGATATTCCCAGACAAATCTTTTTTTTTAAAGCCTATTGAACTTACATAGTCTGCAACTTCCTTAGAACTTTCGGTCGGTACACTATGATGCACCACGTATAGTTCTGCTTCTGAAAAATCACGACGCAACAAATCAAAAAGCTTTTTTTACTGACTTAAGAACTTGCGTTTATGCTGTATGGTGACCGCAATACTTTTGACCTTACTCGGAGGTTCAAATTTAGATCCAATAATATCACCATCATATAATGCTAGATCTCCGCAATAAGATGAGGCTACGCCATTGCGATTTAACATTTCAGCAATAAGATCATCCCTACATGGCAATACTCTATCATTAGCAGCCAATCTTCTTAAAAGAACTAGGGTTTTCTCATCATAATTATGTTCTTTATATATAGAATGAAGTGGCAGCCAATGTTGAAAGGAGCAACCTACAGCAAACATTTTATCAATCATCGGCTCCAAATCTTCACTTAGTTTGAACTTTTTTGGATATACATCGTTTGTCACAAAAAAGCCTGGAGCCAAAATAGTTTTCAGATTTTTATTAGCATAAGAGTCTAGTAGCTTGTCTCTGAAAACTATTTCTGGGGAACATCCTGGGACCCTATACCTTATCAGTTTAATTGCCGATTCTATGATTAATTGACCTCCCTCATTTTTTGTACTTTCAGATGGATAGGTTGTAAGTAGAAGGTTGACTTTTTCTTTTTAAATAGCATATCAAATTATCATGTTTATTTACTTTTAGAATTAAAAACATATTACTCAAATAAGGACCAATCAACTGGAGTCCCAATATTAAGCTGCGCTTTAGCACGTTTTCCAATTACGCTATCTAAATTTTTCGGTGGCAAACCATAACCAGGTCGGACGCTACGCACATTTTGGGTGCTGAGCAGCTCCCCAGCTTTAACTTCCTTACAAATATAAAGGGACCTACGGAACTGTGCATTGCCCTTTTCACTTTCTGATCTACCAGTCTTTACTTTGCCCAACGCCGCCCAAGCAGTTTTAGCCTGACGACAAAGATCAGCCAAATCTGCCGGTTCGAGGGAGAAGCTGTCATCTGGCCCTCCACCTTTACGATCGAGAGTGAAATGTTTCTCTACGATTGAAGCACCTAGAGCAACACTAGTAATAGCCGTTGTATTATCGAGCGTATGATCTGATAACCCCGTTACCAACCCATGGCGCTCGATCATTGCTGGAATAGTGCGAAGGTTGTACTCATCCGCAGGTGCAGGATATCCACTAACACAGTGAAGAATCGCCAACTCGCGGCATCCGCCATCTACAGCGGCCTCAATGGCTTCTTGAACTTCCTCTTCATTGGTCATCCCAGTTGAAATAATCATCGGCTTGCCCGTACTGGCGACATACCTGATCAGAGGTAGATCAATCGCTTCAAAAGACGCAATTTTATAAGCAGGCGCATTAAGGTCTTCCAACAGGTCTACTGCCGTGTTATCAAAAGGTGAGCTAAAGATAGGGATATCCAGTTTTCGCGCATGCTCAAACAAAGGCTTATGCCAATCCCAAGGCATGTGTGCTTCCTGATAAAGCTCATACAGCGTTTTTCCATCCCACAAGCCACCATGGATCTGAAAATCTTCAGAGTCGCAATTCAATGTGATGGTATCCGCAGTGTACGTCTGTAGCTTCACTGCATCCGCGCCTGCTTTTTTTGCTTCCTCAATAATTTTGAGAGCCGTATCGAGTTTCCCATTATGATTTGCTGACAATTCAGCAATGATGTAAGGCGGCTGGTCTGCAGCAATGCGACGTCCAGCTATCTCTATATACGGTAGGGTCATGGTAGTTTGGCTCCTTATCTATTTGACCATTCGGTGCCGAGCATGCCGAAACCGATGACATCGTGATATTTGATACCATCGAAATGATGCTCACGAAGAATTGCTTCGCGGGTAAAACCTAGGCGCTCGTGAAAACGAATTGACGGCATGTTGTAAGCCAAAGCCTCACCACACACTTTATGAAGGTAAAGGTGTTCAAATGCATAATTCAGGGCGGTAATGCCTAGTAACCTACCACTACCGGCGGAAGCCTCTGGAGAGAGGTAGAATCCCCAGTTAGCACGCTTGCCTTGTGGATCCACTATGTTGAAGTTAACAAAGCCAGTAGGCTGATCTTGCTGTTCAAAAATCATTTGGTAACGATTTTGATCATCCCGGGTACGGTCAAACCATTCACGATGTTCTTCAGCACTAATTTCGTGCTGTGTGTACATAAAGCGTCGCACGTTTGGGTGATTACGCCACGACAGCACTAGTTCAAGATCACTTTTCTGAAGTGGTCGCAAGTTAACATTATTATTCGTCATATCATGAAATAAGTATTACTATTTCAAATTTTCCGCATAAGCTCATAGACAATTTCACTACCATCTCCAGCTGTGACTGATCGAGCAGTTTTACTTACTTGTGCCAATACATGCGACTGTGTCAAGGACTCCCAACGCACTGGTAGTTTATCCAATTGAGTAGGGTCACCTAGTGTAAGAGCAGCGCCAGAAGCATCCATTGCATACGCTATTTGCTTCTGATTTTCGGCCAGTATCAATATTAGGGTTGGCAAGCCTAAACAACACCGTTCCCAACTGCTACTCCCAGCTGCACCAATCGCTAGATCAGCTTCTGTCATGCGCTTGGCCATATCGTTAATATTAATAGCGACTTCAGTAGGCCAAGCCATGGTTGACGCTATCGCCTGTACATCATCCAAGTGTGGCGAATGCCCGCCCATCACGACCGTGATAGTACAATCCTCGGGTAAAGGACAGTCCTGCAATGCACGTAGCACTGCACCGGTTGCATTGTCTTTATCTACCCCGCCCAAGCTAATCAGTAGATGCCGTAGTTCGCCATCCTCGCGACGCATGAGGTTGTAAGGTCTTAACTCAGCAAACTCCGGTCTAAGGAGTGCGTATTGAGGTCCCACCAGGCAATGCGCATGCTCAGGGAGCAGTGACTTATAATCCGACACTTGCCGCCCTAAATTTTGGTCGAGCAGCACATCGGCGATATGCGTACGGTCCGCCAAGTCGTCGATGACAAACAAACGCTTCCAGTGCTGGCGTGTTGCTTTCTCCCAACAACTATCTAGCGCGTAGTGATCAAGCACGAGCCACTCAGGGTTCAGGTCGCGCAAAACGGATGAACTCTCGTCGGCATCCGTCAACCAGTCGACACCCAGCCATGAGGCGTGAGGAGGCTCTTGTGCTAGATTAGTTCTATCGTCAGGTGCAGGTAGCACATGAACGGTATATCCTCGGAAACGAGTTTGTTCAATTAGGTTGCCGTGCAAATCACGTGAAATGAAGTGACACTCAGCTCCATTGGACGACAAGGCATCCGCCAGCGTTAAACAACGCATGACATGACCTGTTCCAATATCGATAGAAGCATCGACACGAAAGACAACACGCATCGAATCAACCGCGGCCGTCATGAGTTGCTATCTTCTTGGTCTAGCACCCGCATCAACCACTCGGCACGCTGCCAGTCTTCCGGGGTATCAATATCTTGCACGCGATGACGTGGCATAGGAATCGGTATCGAGCGCTGACCGAATAAGGTACGACCAGCCTGCCAAGCTTGCGCTCGCCCCCAGTAAAATTGACCAGCGTCGTGCCAGGCTTCTTCGAGATCCTGTGAGCGTGTACTGAAATGCTCGGGTTGAAACATCTCGACACGCCCATTAGCTGTCTTTCTCAAGGCTCGTTGAATTGGAAATGCGTAGCTAGTCACAGCGAATGCATAGTCGGCATCAGCATGATCACAAAGTGCACGATAGCCTTTCTGTAATGCTTCAGCAGTGACAAACGGAGCTGTCGCATAGAGGCAACATACTGTATCGGGTGTTTCACCCTGAGCCTGTAACCACTCAATCGCATGCGCGATAACAGGAATTGTGCCGGTGTGATCATCAGCTAACGTCGAAGGTCGCATAAACGGCACTTCTGCGTTGTATTTCTCAGCCACTCTCGCAATTTCAGCATCATCGGTACTTACAATAATTCGATCGAAGCACTTACTTTCACGAGCGGCGTCGATGGACCACGCTATCATCGGGCGGTCACCGAAATCCTTGATGTTCTTGCGCGGTATGCGCTTACTACCGCCACGCGCAGGAATGATCGCAATATTCATGTGTCTCCCAACGCATTCTTTAATGCACTGACCACCACATCCTGCTGACTTTCTGTCATGGTGTGGAATAGGGGTACACTAATGGCCTCGGAGTAGTACTGCTCAGCCTCAGGGAAATCGTCTTTATTGAATCCCATCGTCTGGTAATAAGGCTGAGAATGCACAGGGATGTAGTGTAGGTTAACGCCAATGCCCTGTTCGCGAAGCGACTCAAAGACTTCTCGGTGGCTGACCTTCAGGCGATCTAGGTGTAAACGGATCACGTACAGGTGACGGCCCGAGTAGTTGTCGGGATGTTGCCAAGGCGTTGTCAGTGATAGTTCCGATAGCAGATCATCATAACGAGCTGCCAGCGCATTTCGCCGGGCGACGTACTCATCGAGACGCGTCATCTGGGAAGCGCCAAGTGCCGCTTGCAAATCTGTCATGCGGTAATTGAACCCGAGCTCGACTTGCTGGTAGTACCAAGGCCCGTCAGCCTCATGAGTCATTAGTTCCGGGTCACGCGTGACTCCGTGGCTACGTAATAAATCCATACGCTCGGCGAGATACTGATCATTAGTAACTGCCATGCCGCCTTCCGCCGTTGTAATGATCTTCACCGGATGAAAGCTGAATACAGTAATGTCACTGTAGCGGCTATTACCTACAAACTCGCCTTGGTATTTAGCTCCAATTGCATGAGAAGCATCCTCAATTAGCTTGAACCCGTAACGTTTGCTGAGCAAATGAAGTGACTGCATATCGCATGGCTGACCGCATAGGTGTACTGCGACGACTACCTTGGGTAAGCGCCCCTCTCTCTCAGCTCGCTCAAGCTTAGTTTCTAGTGCTTTTGGGCAAAGATTATAGGTATGGGGGTCGATATCGACAAAATCTACCTGTGCACCACAGTACAGACCGCAATTAGCCGAGGCGACAAAGGTGATGGGCGATGTCCAAAGCCAGTCGCCTTTACCCAAACCAAGTGCCAAGCAGGCAATGTGCAGTGCGGAGGTCGCACTATTGACCGCCAGGGCATGTTTTGCACCTACGTGTGCAGCAACAGATTGCTCAAAACGGGGTACCTGTGGCCCTTGAGTGAGGAAATCAGACTCAAGCACCGACACGACAGCATCGATATCCGCTTGATTAATTTCTTGACGACCATAAGGAATCATTAGATCGCTCCAATTTTCTCGCGATTCAGATCAATCCAGTCCTGAAGCTCAGCGTCACTCATCCATTCAGTATTGTTGTCACTGGAGTAGACGAACCCTTCAGGCACTTTTTTTCCATCTTTAATTCGATTGGCATCTTTATCCCAGTTGTTAATCTGTGGCAATATTTTGAAATGCTCCGGATATTCGTAAGTATAATAAGAGTCTTCTCCACTAATCATCTGCTCATGGAGCTTTTCACCAGGGCGAATACCAATCACTTCCTGCTTAGCCCCCGGCGCCACCACCCGTGCCAAGTCAGTTACTTTCATGGACGGGATTTTCTTAACATAAATCTCGCCACCTTCCATGTCCTCAAAAGCGTGCCATACTAACTCAACACCTTCTTCAAGAGAGATCATGAAGCGTGTCATCCGATCATCTGTTATTGGCAATACGCCTTTATCTTTAATTGACATAAAGAATGGAATTACAGATCCACGCGACCCCATCACATTGCCGTAGCGAACTACAGAGAAGCGAGTAGGATTGTGTCCAGCGTAATGATTACCTGCAACCAGAAGTTTGTCTGAGGTCAGCTTAGTGGCACCATAAAGATTGATTGGGCTGCTTGCTTTATCAGTTGATAAGGCTACAACTTTCTTAACACCTTTATCAATGCAAGCATCAACAAGGTTCATTGCACCAGTAACATTAGTTTTCACGCACTCGAAGGGGTTATACTCTGCTGTAGGTACAATTTTAGTTGCCGCAGCATGAACCACGCAGTCTACCCCATCCAAAGCTCGATAAAGGCGCTCTTTATCTCTTACATCACCAATAAAGAAGCGTACCCTTGGATCGCCTTCGAATTTTTTTGCCATATCCCACTGTTTCATTTCATCTCTAGAAAAGATGATTATTTTTTTAGGGTTATATTTTTCTAGAGTCATCGGGATAAAGGTGTGACCAAAAGATCCTGTTCCACCGGTGACGAGTATAGTTTGATTTTCAAACATCACAACTTCCCTTATATCAGGCTTTATGAACGTGATCATAACTTTCAAGATACCTACCACGCGCATCCACTATTAACTGGGCATGATCGCATATCATGTTATAATCGATTCTATCGTGGTCAGTTCCGATTAAAACACAGTCAAACTCGGCGACTACTTCTTTTTCCAATCCAACGCTGGATAGATTGAAATAATGCTCTCTCATTTTTGGGAAAACTGGAACATGTGGGTCGTTATACTGTACATCCGCACCTAACTCTCTCAGTTTTTCCATAATAAACACTGAGGGTGATTCGCGCATGTCATCTACATTCTTTTTATACGCGATGCCTATCACTAAAATCTTACTGCCGTTAACAGATTTCTTTTTACTATTCAGAGCAGCAGTTATTTTTGAAACCACATAATCAGGCATCGAGGAGTTGACTTCACCTGCGAGTTCAATAAAGCGTGTGTGCAGCCCATATTCTCGCGCTTTCCATGTCAGATAAAAGGGGTCTATAGGTATACAGTGGCCGCCCAAGCCTGGCCCCGGATGGTAAGCTACAAACCCAAAAGGCTTAGTCGCCGCGGCGCGAATTACTTCATGAATATCGATATTCATTTTGTCGGCGACAATCTTCATCTCATTCACTAGACCAATATTAACTGCCCTGTGTATATTTTCGAGCAACTTGGTCATTTCAGCCGTTTTAGTCGTTGACACAGGTACTACTTTATCAATCACCTGCTCATACAGCTTAATACCTACCTCTTTGCACGCGGAAGTATGGCCGCCACAAATCTTGGGTATCGTCTGAGTCGTATATTCCAGATTACCGGGGTCTTCTCTTTCTGGTGAATATACCAAGAAAATATCTTTACCTACCTCGAGGCCGCCCGATTCAGCAATAGGCAATAGCTCCTCTTCTGTCGTTCCTGGATAAGTTGTGCTTTCTAAGGATAAAATCTGTCCAGGGCGAAAATAAGGCGCCAGCGATTCAGCCGTTTTGATTACGTAGCTAATATCTGGCTCTCTATATTTATTGAGAGGGGTTGGCACGCATATAATAAGTGCATCGGCCTCGCTGGCTCGAGAGAAATCAGTGGTTGGTTCAAGATTTTTTTCAATTGCTTCGGCAACCTTAGCATTTGATATATGCTCAATATAGCTAAGGCCTTTATTAAGGCTATCAATTTTATCCTGATCTATATCAAAAGCTAAAACCTTGTACCCTACTTGGCAATACCGAAGTACAAGTGGGAGCCCAACATAGCCAAGCCCAACAACTCCAACAACGGCCTGCTTGTTATAAAGTCTGTTTATAAGATCGCTTTTCATAATTACCCTTTCGCCGTAAAATCGAATACTTTATCTTTTTTCAACACGCCACGCGTATCCAGGGCTCGTTGGTTTGACCCAACCTCTATTGGGTAGTCGACAATTTCTTTATGATCCACAAGCAAGACAATTACATCTGACTCCATTGCTTCACTCAGCCCGACCAGTTTAGCTCCATTGCTTGACAAACTTTCCGGCAATTCTTCTAAATAAGGCTCTACTGCCAACACCTGATTTTTAAAGCACTTTGATAATTCAATAGCCACTTCCATTGCAGGGCTTTCACGTAGGTCATCGATATTTGCTTTAAAGGCCAGCCCCAAGCACGCTACTCGAATGTCTCTTTCATGTTTGCCCGTCGCTTTCACAACCTCTGTCACAAGCTCTTTGACTTTTCTGACTACCCAATTTGGTTTTTCATCGTTTACAGATCTAGCTGTTTTAATAAGTCGCGAGCTTGCTGGCGCTTGACTGGCAATAAACCATGGATCCACAGCAATGCAGTGTCCTCCTACACCAGGCCCAGGCTGTAAAATATTTACACGTGGATGCCTATTTGCCAGTTTTATTAACTCCCAAACATCGACGCCTAACTCATCACAAATAATTGACATTTCATTAGCGAAAGCTATATTGACGTCTCGAAAACTATTTTCGGTTAACTTACACATCTCCGCAGTTCGTGCATTAGTAACTATGCATTCGCCTCTTACGAAAATTTTATAAAACTCAGCAGCCAAAGTAGAACAGCGCTTAGTAATACCACCTACAACTCTGTCGTTAGATACCAATTCTTGAAGTATATTTCCTGGCAAAACTCGCTCGGGGCAGTGAGCTATTCTGATGTCTGAGCCTTCACCTGCGTCTTGAGGGAATGATAAATCAGGACGAGCGTCGGCTAACCACTGTGCCATTTTCTCGGTTGCACCAACCGGAGAAGTAGACTCGAGTATTACTAAATTGCCTTTCTGAATCGCAGGAGCAATTGATTTGCTAGCTGCTTCAATATAAGAAAGATCAGGGACGTGATCGTCACCGCCTTCGGCCTTGAAAGGCGTAGGAACTGCTATTAGAAACACATCTGCCTGCTCTGGTTCAGCTGTGGCGCGCAGGTAGCCATCAACTACAGCCGAGTGCACCATACTATCCAGCTCAGGCTCTACAATGTGGATATCACCTCTATTGATGGTATCAACAACGTGCTGATTGCTATCAACCCCTACTACCTGTTTACCACGTGATGCGATAACGGCTGCAGTTGGCAGGCCTATGTAACCCAAGCCAATTACCGAAATTCTATTAAACTCCATTGAATCTACTCATATTTAGTCGAATTCCTATTTTCAAACCTTACAAGCTCATCGATTATTCGACCACACGCTTTTCCATCACCGTAAGGATTATGGGCGTAGCTCATAGCCTCGTAGGCACCTTTATCGGTTAGCAACGTGGTCAGTTGGCTGACGATCCGCTCTATGTTTGTGCCCACCAGCTTGACGGTGCCTGCGTCTACCGCTTCCGGGCGTTCCGTAGTGTCTCGCATTACCAATACAGGTTTACCTAACGAGGGTGCTTCTTCCTGAATGCCGCCGGAATCCGTCAGAATAATGGCCGAGCGGTTCATCAGGTAGACAAATGGCAGGTAGTCCAACGGTGCAATAAGGTGAACGTTATCGATATCTGACAGTAGACGTTCAACCGGCTCATTTACGTTAGGATTTAAATGTACTGGGTAAACGATTTGGCTTTGCGGGTGCTTTAGAGCGGTTTCACGCAGTGCCTCACAAATGCGTTCAAAACCACCGCCAAAACTCTCACGCCGGTGGCCCGTCACCAGAATTATCTGGCTATCCGGCTTGAGGTAGTGAAAAGTTTCGGCGAATTCCGCTTGGAAGGCGCTGTCGTTTTCCAGCTTTTCTACCACACTCAGCAGCGCATCAATCACGGTGTTGCCTGTGACGGTTACCTTGTTAGGTGCCACGCCTTCATCCAACAGGTTTTGCTGGGATAGCGCCGTCGGTGCGAAGTGTAGCTCGGCCAACACACCGGTGAGCTTACGGTTAGCTTCTTCCGGCCATGGGGAATACAGATTACCGGTGCGTAGCCCGGCTTCTACGTGACCCACCGGGATTTGCGCATAGTAAGCCGCTAGCGTGGTGGCAAAAGTGGTGGCGGTGTCGCCGTGTACCAGCACAATGTCCGGCTTTAGGTCCTTCAGAATGCTTTGCATGCCCTCCAGAATCGACGTGGTCACATCGGTGAGATCCTGCCCTGGCTTCATGATATTGAGGTCGAAGTCCGGGGTAATATTAAACAGGTTAAGCACTTGGTCGAGCATTTCGCGGTGCTGTCCGGTGACGCAAATACGGGAATCAAATCGTTCATCATCAGCCAGTGATAACGCCAATGGAGCCATCTTGATGGCTTCGGGGCGCGTGCCGAATACGCATAGCGTTTTAATGGGCATAATGTTCAATCTTGACGTTTTGAATGTTTAAACGTGATTTTTGGTGGCGGTATCATTGCTAATCGCCCAATAAATTGAGCTCCTACAGAAACCTGTTAGGTGTAGCCGAAGGCTAGTACACGCTAACCGATTATTTTAATTAATTTATTGATGATATCGCTTTGCTCAAACGCTTCTGTATTAACGGTCAATTCGGCATCTTTGGGCGCTTCATACGGGCTGTTGATGCCGGTGAAGTCTTTGATTACCCCTTCCCGCGCTTTTTGGTAGAGCCCTTTGGGGTCGCGCTGCTCGCAAATGTGCAGCGGTGTATCGACGTATACCTCAATAAAGCTGCCTTCCTCGAACAGTGCGCGGGCGGTTTCTCTGTCTTTGCAGAAGGGCGAGATAAATGCCGTAATCACGACTATGCCAGCTTCGGAAAATAGCTTCGCTACCTCGCCAATACGGCGGATATTTTCTGTGCGGTCTTCTTCCGTCATGCCTAGGTCCTTACATAGGCCATGACGTAGGTTGTCGCCATCCAACAACATGGTGTGGTAGCCACGCTTATTAAGCTCCACTTCCAGCGCGTTAGCTAAGGTGGACTTACCGGAACCGGAAAGCCCCGTAAACCATACGCACTTGCCAGTATGGCCTTTTACACGGGCGCGCAGCGCTGGCGTTACGCTTGCGCGGTTCCATACTACTTTGGCTTTACTGTCATTATCCCGAAACTCGTAAGGCAGCTGGGTAATCGTCGGTGTTTTTGGATGGTCCATGTCGAAGCTTTGGCCTGTATTAAATCGAGCCCATACCTGAAAGTGCTTTTTATACCTGGGTACAAAGCACTAGAGCTACCGCGATTGATAGGTTACCGTTTTATCGATTAATTGAGGGCTGTAGTTAGCGCTTTTTCCCATCGACTGTCGCGCTGGCCGCAGACGATAAAGAACGAGTTGAGTACGCTCTCCTGCTGGTTGCAGCGTAGCGGCTCGAGGGTTTCGGCATTGAGCACCTCGCCACCGGCGGCGGTGACGATGGCCTGGGCGGCGGCGGTGTCCCACTCACTGGTGGGGGCGAGGCGCGGGTAGAGGTCCGCGTTGCCTTCCGCCACCAGGCACAGCTTGATAGAGCTGCCCATTGAGACGCACTCGTGGGCAGGCAAGCCGCTGCAGAAGGCTTCAAAGATTTCCGCGCCATGGCGTCGGCTGCCGACCACCTTCCAGGGCGCCGTTTCGGGGTCTGGCAGTTCACGCACCTGAATATTGATATAAATGCCCTGCGCGATCTTGAACACCTCTCCGCCTACCTGCCCTACCCAGGTGGTTTGCAGCACCGGTGCGTAGACGATGCCAAAGACCGGTACGCCGTTTTCAATCAGCGCCACATTGAGGGTGAATTCACCGTTCTTGTTGATGAACTCTTTGGTGCCGTCCAGCGGGTCAACCAGCCAGTAGCGCTCCCAGGTCTGGCGAGTGGCAAAAGGCACCTCGGCAGACTCTTCGGAAAGCACCGGTACGTCAGGGGTCAGGTTCCCCAGCAGCGCTACCAGCGAGTGATGCGCGGCCATATCGGCTTCAGTGAGCGGGCTTTGGTCGTCCTTGGTCTCGACGGAGAAGTCACGCTCATAAACCGCCATGACCTCACGCCCGGCGGCGTGTACACCTTCGATCAGGCGGGCGCGTCGTTCATTCGAGATAAAAGCAGTCACAAAAGATCCTTGAATAGAGAAAGGAAATTGAAGAAGGAAGAAGAACGGCGTCTTCCTTCTTAAAATGGCCATACCAATGGCACCAGGGTAATCACCGTGACGGCAACAATCGCGCTGAGCGGCGCACCCAGGCGCAAATAGTCGCTGAAACGGTAACCGCCAGGGCCGAGGACCATCAGGTTGGTCTGGTAGCCCAGCGGGGTCATGAAGCTGGCGGAGGCGGCAAACATGATGGCGATGGCAAAGGGTAGAAAGTTGACCCCTAGCTGATCCGCGACCGATACCGCAATGGGAAACATCAGCACGGCGGCGGCGTTGTTGGTAATCAGCTCGGTGAACGCCACGGTCAATAAGTAGACCAGTGCCAGCGCGGCCCAGGGAGCCAGGTCATCGGCCAGCAGTAACCATTGGGCAACCTGGGCGGCAGCGCCGGTTTCGGTCATGCCGGAGCCCAGCGCAAACGAGGCGGCGATGACAATCAGTACAGACAGGTCCACATAACGCCTGGCCTTGCTCATGGGTACGCAACGAGTGGCCAGCATACCGCCACCCGCCAGCAGCGCGGCTTCCAGAATCGACAGCAGGCCAGTGGCGCTGAGTATCACCATGCTCGCCAATATGCCAAGCGCCACGGGGGCTTTGCGGAAATCCGGCGGTGTGGAATCGGTCAGGCCACTCACCAGCAGAAAGTCTTTGCGGTAGCGGTATTGGTCGACAAAATCCTGGGCGGTTTCCAGCAAAAGAGTATCGCCCACCTGCAGCGTCACGGCACCCAGCTTACCGGGTATACGTTTGCCATTGCGCGAAATGGACAGAATCACGGCCTGGTAGCGGGAGCGAAAACGCGATTCTTTAACGGTCTGGTTGAGGCCACCGAAATCCGGCCCGATAACCGCCTCCACCAGGCAGCGCCGGTGGTGGGCAATATCCAGCTTATGGATATCGCCGCTGGCAGGTTTTAAGCCATGAACGCGGCGTAGCTCGCGGGCACATTCCGGCGCGCCGATGAACACCAGGATATCCCCTGCCACTAGCTCGGTTTCGGGGGGTACGGCCGTCAGCAGGTGGCCATGGCGCTCGATGTCCGCCAGGTAGCCATGCGCCAGGCTGCGTAACCCGGCATCGGCAATGGTTTTGCCTACCAGCGGCCCTTTGGCTTCTACCTCTACTTCGACGGCGTACTCGCGGGCTTGCTCAAGCTGTTCTAAAACGCCCTGGCGGTCGGGCAGTAGCTTGTTGGTAAAAAAATACAGAAAGGTGCCGCCTACCAAGACCAGCGGTACACCGACCCACGCCAGCGAAAACATTGAAAGGCTAACACCGCGCTCGGTCTGCAGCAGGCCATCCACCACCAGGTTGGTGCTGGTGCCTATCAGGGTGCAGGTACCGCCGATAATCGCGGCGTAGCTGAGCGGTAGCAGTAGCTTGCCCGGCGGCAGTTTCAGCCGGGTGGCCCACTCTTGTATCGCGGGGATGAACATCGCGACCACGGTGGTGTTGTTCATGAACGCACTCAGCCCGGCGGCGGGTAACAGCACACGCAGTTGGGCCTGTCGCAACCTTGAGGGCTGACCCAGCAAAAGATGGGCGAGCCATTGAATGGCACCGGTTTCTTTTAGCCCTGCGGCCACCACGTAGAGCGTGGCAATGGTGATCACCCCGGGGTTGGAGAACCCTTGTAGCGCTTGGACGGGGGATAACGTGCCGCTGATGACGAGGCATCCCAGGGCGGCCATCAGAATTGCGTCGGGGGCAATGCGGGTAAGCGCGAGGGCGGCTAAGGTGGCAACCACCACCATCAGGGTAAATATCGCCGCTACTTCCATGATGCTCCGTTTTTGAACCAGACTGTCTTATAAAGCGTCCGGGCACGCTACCGCCCGGGGATTGTTCCGGGCGCTTTCCCTTGCCCTGATCTTGATTTGCGCTGCGTTGGGTCGCTGCGTTTTTGTTACAATGCCCGTTGACCCTAGTGGTATCAAACCCTGTGCTTCAACTCATTCTAACGCCAGGAGCGACATGAGCCTTCATGCTAGCCAAGCCAACGCAGAATGCGCGCAATGGTACCTTATTCAGTGTAAGGGGGGCGAGTCTTTCCGTGCTGCCGAGCAGCTGGAAAACCAGGGCTATCATGTCTTCCATCCGGTGCTGGCGGTGCAACGAAAACGCCGCGGCAAGCTGGCATGGGTCACCGAGCCCCTCTTCCCGCACTACCTGTTTATCAGGTTAGACCAGGTGGCGAGTAACTGGCGCCCTATCCGTTCCACGCGGGGAGTGTTGAAGCTGGTGACCTTCGGCGACCAGCCCGCCGTGGTGCCTGAGCATATTGTGGATACGCTATACCAGCACCTTGTGGGTAAAGAGACCCAGCAGGAGGCGTATTTTCACGTGGGGGATGCCGTGGAAGTCACCGAGGGGGCTTTCAAAGGCCAACTGGCCCAGCTGACCGAACTGAAAGGCCAGGACCGCGCCCTACTGCTGCTCACCCTGCTCAACCGCCCGCAGCAGGTGGAAGTGCCCATCGCGCATTTGCAGAAGCAGTGAACGATGCTGGTAGGTGGCCTGATCGCCCGAAAAGTCGAGCTCTTACGTGGGTTGTGTGCAGGCGCATGGTTTTTTGTAGGAGCGCAATTTATTGCGCGATCAGAATAGATTGTGACGACATCCAGGAGATAGGTTGGATCGCTTAGACTTAGTGTTATCCCGACAGCAGATCCGACACCTGTTTTTCAAGCTTATCCGCAAAATGTTCAAGTACTGCTTTGTTGCTATGCGCTGTGGTAAGCGCATCAAACAGGGTCTGCGTATCTTCAATATATTCGTGGATCATCTGGTTGCGTAGTTGCCTGAGGGCGATCCATTGCTCAGAGGATGCCAACCAACCGTACTTTTCTGCCTTTTCAAGGTTAATAAGCAACGCCCGATCTGGCTCGCCCAGTGCTTATAGCAGCGCTGGTAACAGCTTATCTCCGAGGGTATCTTGCAAACGACAAAATCGACTGACAAATGCTTCTACTTTCATCGCTAGTTCTGGGGTTTTATCCAGATTTTCAACAGCGTCGTAAGTTAACAGCCCACCAAAAACCTGATGGTCTGCATATTCTAGATGTTTGATTTCTTTATCGACTACACGGCTCAGAAACCTGAGTCTTTCTTGGCTCTCTGGATATAAATTCACAGCGCTATTCCTTGCGACTTCGCAACCTGATGAATAGCAACTCTTGGCATATTGGGTGCGTCCAGAAGCACGTCTATTTTCCTGTCGCCCAATTGCTTGATGATTTTTGCCTGCAACTGCGCGGCGTCCCATGCGGGGTGTTCAACAACATCATTAACCGACACCAGCAGGTCGATATCACCGCCTTTAGCATTATCATCCGTTCTTGAACCGAACAGCGAGACCTCTGCCTGGGGCCCAAAAACTGCCTTGACCGATGCTTTGATGATCTGAATTTCGTGAGCACTCAATCTCATGGCATGGCTACCTAGTGATCATGTTGGAACTGGCTGTTGAAGATGCTTATGGCTGAGTTTGGCACACTGAGAAACCATATGAGCAATAAGCATACATTCTCTTAATGATAGGTACTACGCTACTGCGTATTGAGACACCAAGGTGATTGATGGTGGATGGCCTGATC
Source organism: Halomonas sp. 5021 (assembly GCF_036663435.1). Classification (NCBI taxonomy): domain Bacteria; kingdom Pseudomonadati; phylum Pseudomonadota; class Gammaproteobacteria; order Oceanospirillales; family Halomonadaceae; genus Halomonas; species Halomonas sp. 5021. The sequence goes on along the minus strand of NZ_JAXOVU010000019.1, from coordinate 7,551 downwards.
CCCCTGTAGGAACGCAATTTATTGCGCGATCAGCAAGGATATGGGCGTCGAGGGTGATCGCCACCTCCTCTCTTAACTGCTGGGATTGCCCGAGAAGTCGGGCTCGTGCGGGGGATGAATGCCTGCATTGGGCTTTATGGGAGCCTGACCTTCGTCTGGCGATGTCAGTGCTTGGTTTCTTCCCATAATTGGGCAATGTCTTCTACCGTTAACCCTGTGACATCAGCAATTTGCTCGTTGCTGAGCACACCGAGGGCTAGTAGATTGCGAGCTGTTGAGCACTTGGCCTCTAATTGCCCCTCTTGCAGACCTTCCTGACGACCTTCTTGAAGCCCTTCCTGAAGCCCTTCCAAACGTCCTTTTTCTTCCCAGCGCTCCGGCCATTGTTTAATGCGTTCTGCCAACATGTGATGTACCTCATGTAGCTCGTGTAAGTCATTGAACTCGGGCAATTCCATCTCGGGAGCCCGGTTAGGCAGCAGTGCTCGGCGTATCCATACCACAAATGCTCGACGCGGCGACGTTGCGCATTCTATCCGACCATTCAGGGTCGTTAACGATGGCGCCTTCATCCAACAGGAGATACTCAAGATTAGGACGGTAGCGCTCTAACCCGCCCGGTACCCATTCGACCAGATCAAGGTTGATCAGTAGGTTTGGTCGTTTTGGTGAAAACATCAGGGGCCAAATTTCTCAGGGAAGTAGGAGAGCGGCGGCTCACGGTTTAGCCACTCTTCCATCAGACGCTCGCCTTCTTCGCGTTGTTCGGGAGTGATGCTGTCCCGATAGACTCGTAACGCTCGCTCTGAAGACGTGCCGGGCACTTCTTCGTTCCTAGCCAGCATAATGGCCCAACCTTTAGCAGGATCCTTTTGTGTTTGACACATTTCACGTCCTGCTGCTTCAGGCTCGATATAACAAGATGCTTGCCATTGCCTGCCATTAATATGTCCTGCTTCTGAAGCCTTGCTCATCCACTCCCAAGCTTCTTCATGATGACCTAGATGGCTCAAAACTACCGCAAGATCATTCATAGAAGGGGCATAACCTCCCTCTGCTGCCTTTCGAAACCACACCTCAGCGGCTTCCAAACGCTCGGTATCGTTGGCGTAACCTTCTTCGTCGTTGCGGGCAATCTCGCCCAGCAAATGCATGGACTCCACATGGCCTGCTTCAGCGGCACGCCGTAGCCACTTCATTGCCTCATCTTCATCGGGGTCTTTAACATAGTAATAAATATCGTAAAGCGCGGCCATGGCCTCGGGGTCGCCTGCTTCGGCTTTGGGCAGGGTGAGTTCCAACGCTGCCTGAGGCCAGTCGTCGCCGTTTTCCGGGCAGACATCTCCCAGTTTGCAGGCGCCGCCATCAAACAGGCGCAGCATGGCGTGGGGGTCGCCGTGCTGGGCGGCCTGGTAGTACCAGTCCAGCGCGGCTTGACTCATCCCCATATGCCGTAAACGGTTCACCTCGCCCAGGTAATACATCGCCTCCACATCACCCGCTTCTGCTGCTTTTTCTAAATAGGGCGTGCTAAGAGAGCGTTGATGAGCATTGTATAGGCGCATACCTTCCTCTTTAGCGGCCTGAGTCTCTTCGTCCAACGCCCAGGCGGAAGGCAGCATGAACGCTGTGAGCGTTAGTCCTGCTAGCGTTGCCAGGATGGTTGATCGTTTCGGTAACAACATCAGGGGCCAAATTTCTCAGGGAAATAGGATAGCGGCGGCTCACGGTTTAGCCATTCGTCCACCATTTCTTCGCCTTCTTCGCGTTGTTCAGGGGTGACGCTATTGCGGTAAGCACGCAAAGCATTCTCGGATGAACTGCCTGGGACTTCTTCGTGAATAGCAAGAAATATTGCCCACCCCTTGGCTGGGTCTGGGGCCGGCGCTGAACGACATAACTCTCGGCCTGCCTCTTCGGGCTCGATGTTACAGGTGGCCAACCAACCACGCCCATTCATATGTCCTGCCTCGGAAGCCTTGGTTATCCATTCCCAGGCCTCATCAGGCTGATCTAGATGATTCAACACAGAGGCGAGATTATTCATAGAGGGTGCATAGCCTGCCTCCGCCGCCTTGCGAAACCATACCTCAGCGGCTTCCAAACGCTCGGTATCGTTGGCGTAACCTTCTTCGTCGTTGCGGGCTATCTTGCCGAGCAAATGCATGGACTCCACATGGCCTGCTTCAGCGGCACGCCGTAGCCACTTCATTGCCTCATCTTCATCGGGGTCTTTAACATAGTAATAAATATCGTAAAGCGCGGCCATGGCCTCGGGGTCGCCTGCTTCGGCCTTGGGCAGGGTGAGTTCTAGCGCTGCCTGTGGCCAGTCGTCACCGTTTTCCGGGCAGACGTCCCCGAGCTCGCAGGCACCGCCATCAAACAAGCGCAACATGGCGTGGGGGTCACCGTGCTGGGCGGCCTGGTAGTACCAGTCCAGCGCGGCTTGGTTCATCCCCATATGCCGTAAACGATTCACTTCGCCTAAGTAATACATCGCCTCCACATCACCCGCTTCTGCTGCTTTTTCTAAATAGGGCGTGCTAAGAGAGCGTTGATGGGCATTGTATAAGCGCATACCCTCCTCTTTGGCGGCCTGCGCTTCGTCGTCCAGTGCCCAGGCGGAAGGTATCATTAGCGCCGTGAGCGTTAGCCCTGCTAGCGTTGCCAGGATGGTGGGTAGCATTATTGCGATGCAGCTGTGAGGTTAGCTTCCGAGCTTTCAGCCGTTGAGCTTGACTCGTCAGGTCGATCAATCCCACGCCACGTCATAAAACGATACCCTCCGGTAATTTGTGAGGGCTGGTGATTTCGGTAGGCCATCTCTTCGGGCTGCTTGTCATGTAAGCCATAAGCAAACAGTAATCCAATAGGCTCCGGTAGCTCAGGGGGTGGCACTTCCCTTGTCCATTGGTGCCAACTATTGGCCAGTTGAAAATGATGGCGAAGCGTTGCACGAGCATGCAAATAGGTATTCCTGTCTGATGAACGTTCGCGTCGGCGTATATCCTGCGCCTCGCTGTCCACATCTTCGAGCCAGCCCCAGGTTTGCTTTAATGTGGCCATGGCTGCATCAATCTCAGCGCGTTCAGCCGCTTGAAGCGACCACTCTTCTTGATCGCCTGAAACAGACGCCACTAGCAAACCAATGGTGCGATGGTAATAACGGTTGGGCAAGGCATCCTCGCGCGCTTCCAGAGCGGCCTGGGTATCCTGGTAGTCGCGGTAGCGTTGCGCCAGCCACGCCAGATAAACCAAGGTATGAAAACGAAAGTTTTCTTCTGTAGGCTCTTCATGGGAGGCAGATTGCCGGTGATAATGGCGCGCTAAGATCGGTAGCGAGTAGCCTTCGATCTCATCGTTTAGCTCAAACAATTGGGCGGTAAACTCATTTTGCTCATTCAGCGCATCCAGCGGTGGAAAGGGTACGCCAGCGATAGTGGCACGGCGATACATGCGGTGCAGGGCTGCACGCGAAAGCTCTGTACTCGATTTCTGCTCATCGGCGGCCAGACCACCGCCAATATCCTCACTAATGCCAGGGCAGAGTTCTTCATGCCATTGCGAATTTTGCCCTCCCAGTGGGCGGCAGCGGCGGTAGTAGCGGCGCTCATGGGCAGCGATCAAGTGTAGCGCCCGCTGGCAGCCGGGGTGCAGCTCTCCGCCATCATCAAGCACCGGGGTTAGCGGATGAAACCAATCTATCGGCCCCATCTCAGGATGAGTGCGATCCACGCAGTCGAGCAATCCAACGAACACCACCTCCACATCGCTGCCCTGATAAACAAAGCGCTCTCCTTCTCGTTCGCATACCTCATCCAACAGTTGTCGCACAAATGCCTTGGCCATGGCGGCCCCAAAATCAAAACCAAAGACGGAGACGCGTATTCGGGTCAGTTCTAGTTCGCTATTTTGCTTAACATCCGCAACGCTTTGACGGAAATCGCCAATAGCGGAGGAAAGGCGTGTATGGCTGCCGCTCATCAATAGATTAGCGGCAAGGGAAGAGTCTCGGATAGGCGCAACGGCTTCAATACCCGTGCGAATAGCGGCATCCCGGGCCGCTTTTATCCAGTTCCAGGGTTGAGTGATAGATACTTTAAATGAACGCCCAAAAACCTCGTACCAGCGCCCCGAACCACCACCAGAAAGAACTTCTTTTGCGGCATCCGTGCCACTGGAACGCAACTGCCCTTCACCCGTTCCGACTGCTTCACTAGGAACTCGGTTCGAAGCACCCACCACATCGTCAGAAAGACTGGAGTCGAAAGATGTTCCAAGGCCTGAGTAGTAATGCCTATTAAATTTATGAGCAATGGTACTGTGGGCTCTTTCTGGATAAGCGCTATATAAACGACCAATATTACTTACTTTTCCGCTTTGTATATCTTGCTCAAGATTTCTGCTAATGCCATCAAAAAAGAAACCAATATCAAGTATCTGGTTGCAGTTAGCCCCTAGGTACTCATTTGAAGTAATACCGTTATCCACGCTCAACGATTGGATGCACTCCAGTGTACTCTGGTCAATCATTTTGAACCTCTTCTCGAAGCTTCTCAGACAGAGGAGATTGCAGGTCAGGGCTCCAAGCAAACTCGACTTTGTTATCTGGGAGAAAATGTACGTGCAGATACTGGTCCTCTCGCTTATGTTCTGGCATGGGAAGTTCTACGCTATGCCTTTCCTCCTCAATCCCTTGGCGTGACTGTTCTCCTGTCATGCTTAGAATCCAAACTACCTCAACAGAATCTCCTTTAAAGGACCAACAGCAGGTGGTTCCACCTCCTGTATATAAACCTCCAGAGTAGGCGGATAGATTACCCCCCCAATTACCATCAACCCAAAAACTGCCAATAGGTCTCTCAGTAAGATTGTGACCCATTAAAGAACCACTCTTTGATGGGCTAAAAAGCATGCTCCAAGCTAGCCATGCAGCGATCATTGCACCTAAAAGAACCTGAAGCCAAATGGGTATCAGGCGCATATAACGGCTTATTGCCCAGCGTGCTAACATACGTCAATTACTCCCATAGCTATTGTGCACTGACTCTTTAATAGTTACTGACTCTATTTTGAAGATTGGTAAATAAAAAATAAGCCGACCAAATAGCCTGATGCGGATTTTACTTATCATGGCTGGCCTCAGAACTGCGATATTGATCAAGCTTTGGAGAACGGATATTAGAGCTCCAGACTAAATCAACATTATTATTTGGTAGAAAATGCACATGTAAATATTGATCTTTTCGATTATATTCTGGCATGGGTAGAGTAACGCTATGCCGTTCTTCTTCTAAGCCCTGACGCTTTTGTTCTCCAGTCACACTCAATATCCATTCCACTTCGACAATATCCCCTTTGAAGGACCAGCAGCAGGTCGTCCCGCCATTTCCTCCATAATTACCATCCACAAAATATCTACCTATAGGGCGATCTGTATGATTGTACCCGACTAAACTGCCACTTTTTGATGTATTAAAAAGTGTGCTCCAAGAAAGCCATGCCACAACCAACGCACCTAAAGGCACCTGAAGCCAAACGGGTATCAGGCGCATATAACGGCTTATTGCCCAGCGAACTAGCATTCTTCAGCCTGTTGATAAGCGGTCGCCAATAAGACAGCCAGTGAGGCGTCACTATTAGCCGCGCGTTGCAAAAGGCGTTGCATCTCTTCCGGTGCCCAGGCGTCATTACCCTGGCTTAATTGCACATAGACAAAGGTTCGTTTGTCAGCAGTGGCGGTCAAACCATGGCTGCTGGCTAGGGTAAGCGCTTTAGCCACCTGACGAGGCCGCTCGCAAAGACATATACCCTCAAATAATGACGGTGAAAAATCGACTAACTCAGCGGTCAATTGCATAACTTCCGGATCACCGTGCAGGGACTGCCAACGGGCTTCATCTACTCTCAGCTGCCATGGGAGCACACTCTCTGGGATAGCTTTCCCTTCAATGGCCGCCCAGCCTTTTGTTGTATCTCGATACCACCAGCGGGTAACACCTGAAAATAGCGCATTTGCTGGATTCTCATACGCATCGTGATGTAGCTGGGTAATTACATCGGGGAGGTAAAACCGTAGCAGTGAACGCTGCTTTTGCGGGCTTTCAACCACCATGGCTGGGGCCAAGTGACTAGCCAGTTCATCCCCTGTCAACGGGGTCTCTATCCAGCTGTACAAGGCACACTCCATGCCTTCAAGCGTTTGCAATGTATCAAGCTTTTCGTGGCTTATACTCAACAACCAAGGGCCTTCGCGCTGCAAGTGAGGCTGGCGTTCATCTTTAATTAGCGGCCAATAGTGACCGTCGTTAGCTATCTCATTAAAAAGGGTCGTTCGTGCTGCCCCCGGTAGTGGAGCCATCTCTATCAACGCATAACGTTCGATTTCCGGTACTTGCGTTGTTGAAGGACTTTGCCAGGGAGAAAGGCTGCCGGTAGTCATACTTGCTCTCCAGATATCGCGTTCTGTCCTTCAGCTAATGCTTTCTGCCAGCACTCTTCACATACTTCCGGCAGTTTTAAGTGGCTCTCCAACAGTGCATTCTGAGAGGACGGATCAACTCGCTCATGCCCCTCTGCTACCGTATGCCCAGGCAACAACGGCCCTTCCACCGCTTGCCCGCTGCCACTGCCGGGGCTGCCGCCTGCGTTGACGCGCACCTTGGGGCCCACCACGGTGACGCCGCTGCCGTCCAGCTTGAGGAAGCTGCCGCCAGCGTTCAGGGTGAGTTCGTTACCGGCTTCGAGCACCACTTTATGGCCTGCCTTGATGTGCAGCTCCCGGCCGCTTTCACTCAGCCAGGCCTGGCCTGTATTGATATGCAGGGTGCCGTCCACGCTGAGGTGCTGCTGGCCTTCGGTATGCTCGAAACGGTTGCCGTGTACCGTGTGGTGATCGTCGTTGTCGATCTCGCTGATGCGGTCGTTATTGACCTTCAAAAAGCTGTCGTTGTGGGTCTCTTCAATACGGTCGTTAAGCGTCAGCAGCTCCAGGTCTTTCTGGGCGTGGAGCCAGATTTGCTCTTCGCCCGCTTCGTCTTCAAAGCGCAGTTCGTTGAAGCCTTCTGCCTTGTGGCTTTGGGTGCGCAGTACCGTGCGGGTCTTGTGTTCCGGCAGCGGGTACGGCGCGGTGTTGACGGCGTGATAAGTACGCCCGGTGACCAAGGGCTGGTCCGGGTCGCCTTCCAGAAACGAGACAATCACCTCGTGGCCAATGCGGGGGATGGCGATGCTGCCGTAGCCGCCGCCTGCCCAGCCCTGGGCAACCCGCACCCAGCAGCTTGCCGTTTCATTGGGTTCGGCATAGCGGTCCCAGGGGAACTGGACCTTGACCCGGCCGTGTTCGTCGCAGTGAATCTCTTCGCCGTCGGGGCCGACCACAAAGGCGACCTGGGGGCCGTCGACACGGGGCTTGGGATTTGGCGTGGCCCGCCAGGGCGCATCGCCAGGGATCAGCGTGACCTGGTTGTAATAACGGGTCATACCGTTTGCATCACCCTGGGTGATGCCGTCCTCTTCCAACGCCTGGGGTTGCTCGCCGTGGTGAGTAAC
>NZ_JAXOVU010000018.1:0-53440 GCF_036663435.1 Halomonas sp. 5021 | reverse complement strand
GCCATGATCTACCTGATTGGCAGCCCGGTGGGCCGCCTGTTCGATCAGGCCAAATCCACATGAAGTGACGAAGAACCAATAATTCTGGGGTTTACCTGTTAAACCAGTCCGGGCTAATAGGTTGATGAAATAACATTCGATTTCTGAAAAAGCTGCGGAAGCAAAGGCAAGGAAGGTTTTGAATAACTGACAGAAGCGAGAGTTTGAGGGGCACCTGCGAAGAGGAAATGAAAATGCAGCGGAAACACTAAGGGAAATGCACAACTCACCAACTGATTTAATTGGCGTCCCAGGCAGGATTCGAACCTGCGACCTGCCGCTTAGGAGGCGGCTGCTCTATCCTGCTGAGCTACAGGGACTTATAGGCAGGCGGATTATAACGTCTCGGCCAACCCAGGCCAAGGCATGGGCTATATCCAGCCGAGCAATCGCAACGCAAAAATCCCAACGGTTACCGTCACGCTGGCCATCAGTGTGGTGATGGCAATGATATTGGCTGCCAAGGCGACATTACCACCAATCGCTTTGACCATGACAAAGCTGGCTGCCGCAGTAGGACTGGCAAAGAAGAGAAAAAGCAGGCCCAGCGATTGCCCGGAAAACCCCATCAGCCAGGCAGCTCCGGTCGACAAGACGGGAAGAATGACCATTTTCATCACGCTGGCGCTTAGTGCAACCTCCTGATTATCTCTCAGACTGCTAACCGACAGAGTGGCCCCGATACAAATCAGTGCCAGCGGCAAGGTAAGAGAGGCAAAATAATCGCCCGATGTCATCAACCAACGGGGCAACTCAACTGACCAGGCAGTGAATGGCAGCGCGGCTATTACGGCGATAATCAGCGGGTTGGTAACGATCTTCCAGAGCAGACTTCGCCAGTCGGTGGCCTGGCCAGGCTGGTACATCGCCAGCATAACGACCGAAAGAACGTTATATGTAACGATGACAATACCCAGCAACAAACTACCTGCCGAAAGACCATAGTTGCCGTACATGCCCGCCGCCAGGGCCAGCCCCACCACGCCACAATTACCGCGAAATGCGCCTTGCACATAGACACCACGCTCCCGACGCGGGATCCGAAAGCGCGCCCACCCCCAACTGAGCGCGCATTGGCAAAGCGTCGCCAAGGCGAAAAACACCAACAGTGGTATATCCAGCGCCACGGCCAGATCAGCTTTAATCAAGCTCAGGAAAATCAGCGTCGGCAAGGTCGCCCTGAAGACCAGTGCAGAGGCGGTGGATACGAATGCCCGATCAATCCAGCCCAGTCGCTTTAAGCCCAAACCAATGAATACCATGGCAAAGACAGGCAACGTAACATCAAGGGTCCGGGCAAAAAGTTCAAATAGGCTCACAGGCGGCAATCTCTTTTCCTGAATATCAATATCAAGAACAGCACCTGCTTATATTCTACGGTTGGCGAGATTTTGTCGACCAAAGTGGAAGTAATGAAAGGCTGGGCTAGACACTACTCAAAAAGATTAACAATGTCAGCTTCTTTTTCGTCATGCAAATTGACTACCACCCCATTGCGGCCTTTGTCTTTCGCCGCGTAGCTTCCGGCGTCGGCACGAGCCACTGCGTCCTCAGTACTGCCATCATCCTCATGGAAGGTCGTGACCCCAATGCTTAGCGTTACGCTATATTCTTTGCCTTCATGAACAACCGAAATTTCCCCTACTGAATGACAAAGGGATTCAGCTATCTTTTGTGCCTGATTCAAGGTACAGCTGGGCAGAAGAACGCCGAACTCATCACCGCCCTGACGGGCAACATGATCGCTGCGACGCACCTCCCAGGCCACCACTTGGGCAATGCGCCTAAGCATTTCATCACCCAGCGCATGACCGCCTTCATCATTAATCGGCTTGAAATGGTCAAGGTCAAACAACAATAGCGCCGAAGGCGTGCTGGTCTTTTGAAACTCAGCAAAAGCATCATCAAGGCGCCGCTCGAAACCGCGCCGATTAAGCAAGCCGGTTAGCGGATCATGTTCGGCTTCCCAGCGCTGAATGGCCTCCTGCTCGCGACGCTCGGTAATATCCTTGACCACTCCCACCAACCCCAGCGAATGTCCGCCCTGGGAGAGCATGACCACTCGCGCATGAATATCCAGCCATAGCGTTTCTTTCTCATTGCGCATAAAGCGCAACTGTCGGACGAAATCGCTTCCGGACTTCAAGCTGTGTTGCCACATATCCTTGGCGCCCCCCCGATCATCCGAATGAATTTTATGTAGCCAGGTCTCCATCGGGGTATTCGGCTGGATATCGAGCATATCGAGCAATGCAGGGTTCATATAGGTAATGTCGCCATCAAAATTGGCGACGAACATGCCTTGGGGAGTGGCATTCAGCACAGAGTCAAGAAAGGCTTCACGCTCTTGAAGGTTGGCCATTAATACCTGGCGCTCGTCCTCAACGCGATTGAAGGTGCCCGCCACGTGCTGCAACTCTTGCATCCGGGTGCCAAGCTCCACTCGCGCGCGCTCACCACGCCCCACTTGCCCGATCTGTTTGGCCAAATGCTTTAATGGCGACAGCATACGGCGCAGGATCAACCAGAGTACCGGCAGCATCAGCAGTGTCAGCGCAACCCCGAGCCACCACAGTCGCTGCAGAAAATCATTCAGCGGCGCCTGGGCTTGATCACTGGGCAAGTACAGGCCGACGACCCAGTTTGCCGGCCAAACCTGACCGTAGGACTGAAAACCCTCCTGGCCGTTAAGCAGCGAGCCGATGGACTCACCTTCCCAGCCATCCAATGCCAGATTTAGCCAGGGATTGAAATCCCTATCCGGCACATCGGTCATGATCAGGTCTCGGTTAGGGTGATAAAGAATCTTCCCCGACGCCGTCGCCACACCGACGTAGCCTTCTCCGCCTAATCTTACACGCGATAGGCGATCAAACAGGCCACCGGAATCAAGACTGACAATCCCGCCTAAAAAGCCCTTAAACTCACCGCGTTCATCAATGCGCGGCACGCTGATCAGGACCATGGGCATACCGCTGGCACGGCCCACAAAGGGCTCACTCACATAAGGCCTTTGTGCGCCACGCAGCATTTTAAAGTATTCCAACTGAGAGGTGTCCAATCCTTCACGCCCGGCAACATTCGGCCAGTCGGCAATCACTTGCCCTTCTTTATTGGCGACGACGACACCTTCGAACCACGCCATCAGGGCTTCATTGCGTTTCAGGGTGGCGCGTATGGCGTCACGATTCTCATCGTCCTCGACCTGGCTGTCGAGACGACTTAGCGCATCAATTCGAGCTTCTATCTGCTCGGTAACCTCGTCAGCCACTAACGTTGATTCATAGCGCAAGTGCGCCATATTGGTGGCCTTTACCATGGAATTACCTAACTGCCAAGCCATTCCCAGTACCAGCATCACAACCAGTAGCCAGGTAATAGCCAGTCCCATCAGCATTCGGTTCTGAAGCGAGCTGATGCAAGTTTTGCGTGTTAACCAGCGAACCAAACCCTCGCACCTCGCTTACTTTGCCGAATATTCAACGTAGGAAATTAGTATCTTGATTGTTTATCGGCCTATAGTACCGCTACCTGAGCGTTTACGACAAAAGAATCAAGCGTGACTAATACCCTGATGACAATGCCATCTGGTAAACATCTGACACCACAGAGCTTTGTAACGACATCGCCATCGGTATAGCGGCTCGGTCAACATTGTGAAGTCGTCATAGGACAAGGGTAAAAAACCGGCAGGATTCGATCCTTAAGCCCCAACGCTGTTGGGGCTTATCATGATGCATATGAATGATGTGTTATGGATCCAGACGCTTAACTCTCAACTCGTAATTGTTAACACCTGAACGAGCACCACCGAATTTTTGCCCCTGAACATGGATGCTGTAACGGCCTTGTGGCAACTCAGTGCGTAAATCAATATCACCATCAAAACCTTCGCCACTATCACGGGCTACAACTTGGCCTTGGTCATTCAGGACTTCTGCCACGATACGGTACTCACTGCTGTTATTACCGAAGGTGGAAGTGGTAATGAGAATAGGCCCGGCCTCGAGCATTTCGAAGTTGAGCACCTCCCCTTTTGCACGAATTTTCACGTCGGTGACGATTTCCTGGAAGCCTTGACGGCTTTCAGAATTCGATGCTTGGCCGGCCGCGTTATTGGCTACTCGCTCATTGGTGTTAGACGATGAAGTTGGCTCTTCTTGAGAAACAGAATCATTACTGGCAGCAATGGCGACCACCGTGTCTGATCGGCGTACAAAGGCTGACTGGCCCCCTTCGCGACGATTCCCCGTAAAGGCAATGGCGTCACCGGTTGAAATGCCTTGGTCAACATTCTGCCCACCCACGGTGACATAAAAACTGTTGCCGCCGGTGCTCGTGCTGCCGTATTTATAGCCCTGTACCTGCAAAACGTAGTCGCCAGGCACAAGTGTCTGGCTCAACCGCTCATTACTGTTCAGTTCATCACGTGCGACTACATTGCCCGCATCATCCATCAAGACAACATCAACACGGTAGTCATCCGACTCTCCCGCCGGCACCTGGCTACTGAATATATAAGTGCCTTCCTCATCCACCGTGAAGTCATGCTCGTGAACGCTACCGTAAAAAAAGCTCCGACTGCGGGCATCGTTTTCGGAGCTAAGAAAACGCGTCAAATCCATTTGCTTGCCTTCTTCGCGAAAGCGCTCTTCGATGGTACTGGCGACGACGGGAGTGCTCGCAACACAGATTCCAAGAGCCAGCAGACTAGCCGTCAACGTTACTTTCTTCATATCACCACACTCCATTTGTACCCACAAATAAAAAAGCCGACCCCTAAGGGATCGGCTTTATATATCAAAACCCTAGGAGACTGGGAACCCCCATGTCTCGAAAGAGGGTTTAGAACAAGTAGACAGCACCAACCGCTACGCCGTCATCTTCGTCGTTTTCACGATCGTACATAGCGCCTTCGATGAAGGTGTACATTGCATCAGAAACGTTGTAAGTGACACCCAGAACGATTTCGTTGTAGCTTTCATCAGAAACTTCGTTCGGGAAGTCACCACTGGTGAAGGCTGCATCGGCAGTATCGGTGAAGTCGTCACCGCCAACATCAACATACTGGTAAGCGCCGTAGATGTCACCGTTGCCGTAGCCATAACGAGCACCAACGCCGTAGTAGTTGGTATCAGCCAGGAAGTCACTATCAGACTGGAAACGCTCCAGCTTGAGAGCAACACGCAGCGTGTCAACAGTGTACTGACCAGTAATACCGTACTGTTCGCCAGCGTCGTAGTCGCCGCTTACAGCGTTGCCGTCAGCATCCGTACCTGTGAAAGTACCATCGTTATTACCCAGATCGTCATAAACGGCAGCGATAGAGAAAGCGCCCGCTGAGTATTCAACACCAGCAAAAGCGGATGCGTTACTTCCAGTCTCGTCACTAACAGTAATGTTAGCACCGGTATCACCGCCAGTATTGACAGTACCACCGCCTTCAGCATCGCCTTCAGCATCGCCTTCGTACTGAGTACCAACCGCGAAAGTAAAGCCGTTGAAAGACGGAGAAGTATAAGTGAACTTATCACCTTCACGACTTTCGATACCTACAATGCGTCCATTGGAATCAGATACATCAAAGAATTCGTTGTTGGTGATCGGATCTTGAATCCAGTCGTCGATCAGCGGATCCCAAGAACCGACACGCAGATCACCAAAATTGCCTTTCAAACCCAGGTAGGCTTGGTCGCCAGTGTCGAGGCCACCAGCAGTTTTTGCTTCGTCGGCATCGTGCTCAACTTCAGCTTTGAAGTAACCAGTCAAGTCACGAGTGATAAGGTGCTCGCCAGCAAAACCGATGGTAGAGCCGTTATCAAAGATTTCGTCTTCGCTGCCATTAGCACCTTGATCAATGCTTTTGTAGGCAATTTGGATGTTGCCGTACAGGTCAAGCTTAGTGCCATCTTCGTTGTAGATGGTGGCTGCCTGGGCGCCAGAGGCGAAGGCAGCACCAGCGATAGCAGTCGCTAAAAGTGTCTTTTTCATGGTGTAGGTTCCTTAACAAGCTTACTGTTTTGATCGTTTCTGTCCGACCTAAGGTCGACAGCCGGGATGCTGGGTGTGCTCTTGTGTCACTGACGGGAGCATTCCCAATTCAATGCGGCACTTCCTCAACAACACCTTGTTATATTCCAATGCTCGCAGGGCAAACTCTATACCGGGATTCAGAGGAACGCAATAGAAAAAAACACTGTTTTTTTATTATTTGTGATTTTTTTTGGAACCAAGCCCACTTAAGCGGGGTCCTACCGCCCCTGAAATTTCTGCTGCAAGCCCAAGAGCTTATCTTCCAGGCTAAGTTGCTTTTGCGGTTTGTTAGCGTCCGTCGGTGTATTTTTTGCGCTGCCACCCGCTTTTTCAGATGTTTGTTTCTTGGGTTTCTTGGGCTTTGCCGTCTTGGCGCGAGAGGGGGCTTCCTGGGTCGCCTGGACAGGCTCACTTGGCGGAGAAGACACCTGCTGGGCACGCTTTTGGGCCGCATGGCGCGCGGCTTCCGCGTCTACCACTCCCGCTTCATTGCCTTCCAGATCAATCCGAGTGGCCCCCTCCCGCACCGATTTTATATAGCGCGGCAGATTGACGTAGTTTGCCAGCGCGCGGCGAATGAGCTTACCCGACCATGGCTCACGCTCTGCCAAATCGTGGTGTATACCCACCTTCAGCGGCTGGGTATGCCCCTTGAAAAACGCTTTAGGGTAGCGTTTGTACCATTGTGCCAGCAGTGCATGCGGCGATGGAGGCTCAGACCCGGGCGCCCCTTGCGCGGGAACATCAACCGCTGACGAGGCCGTCGCTTCGAGCTCAGACTCGTCTGTTTCATTTGAGCCTACGAACTCAAAAGCCGACTGTTGAGCATCAGATGCCTCTGCTTCCGATGGCGTCGACCCGGGGGCCTGAGCCAGTTGCTGCTTTAGCTTGGCGTTTTCCGCACGCAACTGGGCCAGCTCTGCCTGCGTGAGCATCAAGCGCCGTTCCAGATCGTCCAATAACGCCATAGGGCTTGATTCAGCGCTTACCGATTTAGTGCTAACCGACATTCTGGGCTCTCCTTCGCGGTGCTTTTAGACACAGCTTGAACACAGCTAGGCCTCTGCCACGATGCGCTCGTAAGTAACAAACGCATAATCAGGCTGCTTTTCGTTAGGCTGCCCGGCTACGCGTTGCGTTTCACGCCACTCGCTGGGGTCTAACAAGGGAAAGTACGCATCACCTTCCACTTCAATGTCAACTTCTGTGACATAGAGTCGGGTCGCATACGGCATGGCTTGACGATATATTTCTCCCCCGCCCATCACCATGATTTCTTCGGCCGCTTCAATGGTTGCCTGCTGATCCGCCAGCGCAAGTGCTGCCGACAGGTCGTGACAGACTCGAACACCGTCGTGAGCGAACGCTTCCTGACGGGTCACCACGATGTTTAACCGATTCGGCAACGGCTTGCCAATCGAGGCAAAGGTCTTACGCCCCATCACCAGCGGTTTGGCCTGGGTCATGCGCTTAAAGAATTTCAGATCTTCGGGTAAGTACCAGGGCAACTGCCCTTCCACCCCGATAACGCGATTTTTCGCCATGGCCACGATCATGGCCACCGGTACCAACGACTCGAACTCGCTCATACCGCCACCGCTGCTTTAATGTGGGGGTGTGGCTGATAGTCGACTATCTCGATATCGTCGAACTGGAAATCAAAGAGATCGTTGACCTCGGGGTTCAGGTTCAACTGCGGCGGTGCATTGGGCGTGCGCCCAAGCTGCTGCTCCGCCTGGGCCAAGTGATTACTGTAAAGGTGGGCATCGCCCAAGGTATGCACAAACTCACCAGGCTCTAACCCGGTCACCTGAGCCACCATGCTCAGCAGCAAGGCATAGCTTGCGATATTGAACGGCACGCCCAGAAAAATATCAGCACTGCGCTGATAAAGCTGACAGGAAAGTCGCCCGTTCGCCACGTAAAACTGGAACAGGCAGTGGCATGGCGGCAGTTGCATATCGTCCACCTGAGCCGGGTTCCAGGCTGACACTATCAGCCGACGAGACTGGGGCGACGTGCGAATCTGCTCCAGCACATTGGCAATTTGATCAACGCTGCCGCCTTTGGGGT
The DNA here is from genome assembly GCF_036663435.1 of Halomonas sp. 5021. NCBI lineage: Bacteria > Pseudomonadati > Pseudomonadota > Gammaproteobacteria > Oceanospirillales > Halomonadaceae > Halomonas > Halomonas sp. 5021. Next base: position 45,295 of record NZ_JAXOVU010000018.1, on the reverse strand, counting down.
CGGGCCAGCTACGCCATTGATAACCATAAACCGGCCCCAGGTCGCCGTTTTCATCCGCCCAGTCATCCCAGATACGCACGCCATGATCTTTCAGGTAGGCGATGTTGGTATCGCCTTTTAAAAACCACAGCAGCTCATGAATAATCGAGCGCAAATGCAGCTTCTTAGTGGTCAACAGCGGGAAACCACGCGACAAGTCGAAGCGCATTTGGTGGCCAAACACCGAGCGGGTGCCCACCCCGGTGCGGTCATGGCGATCGGTTCCCTGATTCAATACCAGTTGCATTAAATCCAAATAGGGCTGTTCGAGAGCCTCTTTCATCGGCGTCGTTGCAGTCACGGCAATCCCAGATCAAGTCATCAATTAACGTCTATTCTATACATGTGAGCCGCCTGCGAACAGTGAACCACTGACGACTCACTATCCAAAATTCAACGAACTGCATCCACCGGCTGTTGGCGCGACCAGGCAATCAACACGGTGCCCAGTGCGATCATGGGCAGCGTCAGCAACATGCCCATGGTCACCCAGCCAAAGGCAATAAAGCCGATATGGGCGTCGGGCATACGGAAAAACTCGACCAGGAAGCGGAATATGCCGTAACCAAGCAAGAACAGGCCTGAGATAAAGCCGCGCGCTTTCGGTTTGGCAGATGCCCACCATATGATACAGAACAGCACGAGGCCTTCTAACAACGCTTCGTAAAGGGCCGATGGATGACGCGGTTCCGGCCCCATACCGGGGAATGGCATCCCCCAGGGCAGCGAGGTGATACGTCCGGGCAGCTCATGGTTTATGAAATTACCGATGCGGCCAGCGCCTAGCCCAATGGGCACCAGGGGGGCAATAAAGTCGGTTAACGTCAATATGGCCAATTGCTTACGCCGCGCAAAGAGCCAGGCCGCCAGCAGCACCCCTATCAGGCCGCCATGGAAACTCATGCCGCCATCCCAGACCTTAAACACCCATAGCGGGTCGGCCGTCCACTGGCCCAGGCCATAGAACAGCGCGTAGCCTAAGCGCCCTCCGGCGACCACCCCGATGGCACAGTAAAACAGCAAGTCGCCGATATCGTCCCGGTTCAACCCAATTCGCGCCGCTCGCCGACAACCCAACCACCAGGCGGCCACAAACCCCACGACGTACATCAGCCCATACCAATGAACTTGCAGCGGCCCAATGGCGATGGCAACCGGGTCGATTGTTGGATAATTAATCATCTAGGCTCTCTACTTAGTGGGTCTATTAATATGTCTGAATAGGATTAACGCGATAAGCTCAACGACCATGTCTTGCTGAGCGATGTCTAGCTCAATAAAAACTTAAGCCCCACAACAGTGAGCAGGGCCGCAAATGCCCAGCGCAAGACATGGCTGGGCAGTCGGTGTGCCAATCGAACGCCCAGGCGGGCGAAGGGAATACTTGTCATGACAATGATGATAAAGGCTGGCCACATCACATAACCCGTGGCCCAGGGAGGCAACAGGGAATTGTTCCAGCCCATCCATACAAAAGTGGCGGTGCCGAATAACGCGATAGGCACACCACAAGCGGCTGATGTCGCCACCGCCTGGGTTACACTCGCCCCACAGCGTGACAGCCATGGAACCGCCAAGGTGCCACCGCCGATGCCAAACAACGCCGACACGCCCCCAATGACACTCCCTGCCAGAACCATCGCATAACGGGGTGTCTGGGCACCCCGGCGTGGCGAAGGCCTGAACCCCAGCGCCATTTTAACGGCCACCGACAGGACAAACAGACCAAACAACGTACCCAGCAGCGGCCCTTCCAACTGCCCGGCAACCAGCACCCCCAGAATGGCACCGGCCATCAACCCGGGTAGCAAGGCGAGAAACCAGGCAAGATGGATACTTCCCCGTCGCCAGTGGCCCAATGTGGATGACGTTCCCGTTACCACGATGGTAGCCAGCGAGGTACCGATGGCAAGGTGCATCACAACATCTGGCGATAGCCCTTGCAGGGTAAAGGCCGCGGCTAAAGCGGGCACAATAATCAACCCGCCCCCGACGCCAAAAAGACCCGCCATCGTGCCGGCGACAGCGCCAAGCAGCCAATAACCTAACGTTATCGTCAAGGTACTCATGCGCCAGACGGTGCTCGTTGATTATCGGGAAACCACTTGGCAATGATGCCCAGCAGGGTGTCCGGCTGATAGGGTTTGGTCAGCAGATCATCGAGCCCTGCAGACAAGCATTCGTCCTGCCCCATATTGTCAGCGTTCGCCGTAAGCGCAACGAGAACACTTTTGCGACTCCCCTGGGTTGCCTCAACCTCCCGCCAGCGACGGGTCGTTTCCAACCCGCTGAGCGTGGGCATGAAAATATCCATGAAAACAAGGTCAAAATCGCTTTGCTGTTGACGCTCCAGCGCCTGTTCTCCACTACTCACGCCCTCGACATACAGGCCGTGATTTTCGAGCATCTGACGCGCTAACATGAGATTAACAGGGCCGTCATCGACAACCAGCACGCGCAGCGACATTGCCACCGGTGCTGGATCGGAAGTCTCAGTCTGGACGTCACGGTCTTGCACCAGGTTCATTAGCAATGCCCGAATATCCGCGATTCGCTCGCGCACCTCGAGCATGTTGGCCCGACAATCTTCGCTGACTTCACTATTTAACTGCTCACTCAAACGTGCAAACAGCGCATCGGTCTCGCGCTGTAACAAGCCCAGGTACTCGGATTTGAGCCGCGACTCTTCTCGCGCTCGGTCGCGCCCGGCGAGCAAACGTTTTACCTGCTGCTGCTGGTCATGCAGGTCATCGAGTAGCACCTTGGCATCTTCGTCAGCGCTGGCCGGTTTCTCCGGTGTTGATGAAGAACCGTCAGCCATCGACGTCGACAGGCCTGCCAACACGCGATTAACGTTAGCAATGCGTGCGAAAGGCGGTGTTTTAGGGAGTTCGTCAAGCGTTGACGCTTGTTGAGAATACGCTGTCGACATTTGCTGGCTGATGGCTTGCGTATGCCTCTCGAGCTCAACCAACTGCTGCATCAGGCGCGCTTCTTTGTGCTTGGCACGTGATTTCACAAGCATCAAAAACGCCGCCACATTCAAACAACTGCCAACCAGTAGTGCTAGCATCAACCATAGCGAAATGCTCCATGAGGCGTAGCCAGGCGAAACCCAGCCAATCAGCCAAACCAACAGCACGCAAAGCACCACCAGCGTGGCCTGCAGGAGTAGTAATGGCCAAAGCACTGGCCATATCAACGTGTTCCAGAAATGTTCCCGCTGACTAGGTTGCATAAAAGAAGCGCCTTCCTCTCTGGCAAATTGACTCGAACGAATGCGTAAACCTGATAATCCACGAATTTTTGCGGTAATTTGCGTTAGTGTAGGAAATGACAGGCAGCAAGTGTACGTCGAGACGCGTGGAGTGTCATGTACGCACTGTCTGAAACACTCACCTGACAAACACTAACCTGACATTGAGCCCTCCATGTGTTTAATCGCTTTCCGCTGGCACCCCGAATCTGCAACCCCTTTGCAACTGATCGGCAACCGCGATGAGTTCCACGCGCGACCAACAGCCCCCCTCGCAACCTGGCAGGACGCTCCCTGCCTGGTAGGTGGACGCGATCTGGAGGCAGGAGGAAGCTGGCTTGCCGCCAGTCATCAGGGCAGGGTCGCGGCGATTACCAATGTTCGTGATCCTGCCCTGGCCTCAGCGCCTGGCGCGCCAAGCCGCGGGCATCTGGTGAAACAAGCATTGGAGTGCGACAACATCATGGTCTGGTTAGACAACCTCGCTGACGGCGGGGCAACTGAGTACGCGGGGTTCAACTTGCTGGTTGCCACCCCGACTCAGCTTTGGTGCTTGCATCGCGGCCGCGAGCAGGTGTCACTCCATGAAGTGTCGGCGGGCATTCACGGCCTGTCTAATGCGACACTCAACAGCCCATGGCCGAAACTGCTAACGGCCAGAGCTGCGCTTGAAGAGGTTGACCCCATGCACTTCCCGGGGAAGGCGCTGGACGCCTTCCAGAATTCTCGGCAAGCCCCCCTATCCGCACTACCGGATACCGGCGTGGGAACCGAACTTGAAAAACAGCTATCAGCAGCGTTTATCGTCGGCGAACGCTACGGTACACGTGCCACCAGTTGGTTAACGCTAGCTGACAATGGCGACATCTCTCTCACCGAGCAACGTTTTGGGCCGTGTGGGACATTTGAAGGAGAAACGACGCTCAGCGTCCCTTGCGAGCGCTGAGCAACGCATCTAGTCACGCGGGGGTAGCAAATGCGAGAGCTGCCAGTCATCCATCCGTTTATCCAGGTGCATATGCACCTGAGCAGGCGTATCCAGCAGCATGACTTCCGACAGCAACTGCTGGGCATCCCTGAAAGGAACACGGCGAATCGCCGCGCGCACTTTGGGCAGACTGGGGGCATTCATGGACAGGCTGGTGAAGCCCATCGCCATTAGCAGTAATGCCCCCGACGGGTCACCGGCCAGCTCACCGCACAACGAAATAGGCTTTTTGAGTCGTTGTGCATCCTGGGACAGCTCCTGCAGCGCACCAAGCAGCGCTGGGTGCAGTGCATCATAGAGGCTAGAAACGCGCGGGTTGTTACGGTCTACCGCAAGAAGGTACTGAGTCAGGTCGTTACTGCCCACCGAGAAGAAATCCACCCGCTTGGCCAAGGCATCCATTTGATAGATAGTGGCCGGCACCTCGATCATTACCCCCACCTTGGGACGCTCTACGTCGATACCCTCCTCGCCTAGCTCCAGGATCGCACGGTCCAGCAATCGCAGTGCTTCGTCCACTTCTTCGACGTTGGTAATCATCGGGAAAAGTACGTAGAGGTTATCGAGTTCCTTGGACGCTTTCAGCATCGCCCGCAGCTGAACCATCAAGACTTCAGGGTGGTCCAGGGTCACTCGCATGCCGCGCCAGCCCAGGAAGGGGTTGGCTTCTTCGATCGGGAAATACGGCAGGTCTTTGTCGCCGCCGATATCCAGCGTACGCATGACCACCGGTAGCGGCGAAAAGCTTTCCAACTGATCGCGGTAGAGTCGTGTCTGTTCTTTCTCGCCTGGGAAACGCTCAGTAATCATGAACGGCACTTCGGTACGATAAAGCCCCACGCCACTAATACGGCTTTTGAGCAAGGCAGCGGCATCGACAGCAAGCCCTGTATTCACCATCAGCGGCATATCATGACCATCCGGCGTCTCGCTGGGCAGATCCTGTTCGTGCGACAACAGTTCACTGAGGGCTTCTTCTTCGGCAATCAGGCTTTCATAGCGGGCTTTCAACTCAGGGGCAGGCCTGACGAATAACCGCCCCCGGTGGCCGTCGAGCACGACTGGCGCTCCCGACAGGCGCGGAAGCGGCAGATCCACCATGCCAAGCACCGTGGGTATGCCCATTGCGCGGGCAACAATCGCTACGTGAGACGTACTCGAACCGCGCACCGACACCAGCCCTTTCAACTTGTCGCGGGGCACCTCACCGAGCATCGCAACACTGATTTCATCGCCGACCAGTATGGCGTTATCGGGATAGGTCTCCGGCGTTGAGGGGGAATCCTCCTGCAAGTGGGCCAGCACGCGGCGCCCCAGGTCGCGAATATCCGCCGCCCGCTCGCGCAGATAATTATCATCCACGCGCTCAAGGTATTGCACATGACGTCGAACCACGTCGGCCAGGGCACCAGGTGCCCACTGCCCTTCACGAATACGTTTTTCAACTTCCTCTGAAAGCGCTGCTTCACCCAGCATTTGTTGATAAACGTCGAACAGCGCCAACTCCTGGGTCGAAATACGATTGACCAATCGTTCAGCCGCCGCACGGATTTCAGCGCGCGTTTTGCCAATGGCCTCCTTGAGCCGCGCGACTTCGAAGTCCTCATCACTGGGGACCAGATCAGGCACGCTGTTGAGATCCGATGGCGGAGTGATCACCACGGCCTCACCCATCGCCATACCCGGCGACGCAGCCACGCCCTTGAACATGGTCTGCCCACTGGGCAGCGCACGGCGGTTTAAATTGCCTGTCGCCAACGCGTGCGCCAACACACCCGCGAGCTGAGCCGCCATGGTCACCAGGAAGGCTTCGTCTTCGTCGTCGTACTGGCGCTGCTCGGCTTGCTGCACGACCAGCACACCCAGCATGAGACGTTGATGGATGATGGGAACACCCAGAAAGCTCGAATAACGCTCCTCGCCGGTCGCCTCAAAATAGCGAAAGTGGGGATGAGATTGAGCATCTTCGAGGTTAAGCGGCTCGCTGCGTTTGGCGACGAGCCCCACCAGCCCCTCGCCTAGTGGAAGCACCACCTGCCCGACGGCCTGAGTGCGCAGACCGATAGTTTCCATGAGCACAAGGGATTCAAGCTCTTTATCGTAAAGGTAAAAAGAGCACACATCGGTTTGCATCGCTTTGCGAATGCGCCGCACCATGGTGGCCAATGCAGCATCCAGGTTGCGCGCGCCATTCACTTCCTGAATAACGCGGCGCAGAACCTCAAGCATGGACGTTTTACTTTTCACTGTTATTTGCCTCGCTGAGGAATTTCTTGGCCGTCAACCTCCACCCTATCGCAGGGCGGCAGTTTACTCATCAATTAATGCCAATCGTTGAACGCGGGGCGACAGCTCGCGGAGCGCACGGCGATACACTTCACGCTTGAACGGCACAACCTGACCAAGAGGGTACCAGTAGCTAACCCATCGCCACCCATCAAATTCGGGCTTGGGTGTCGCCGTCATGCAGATACGACTGTCCTCGCAGCGGATCTGGAGTAAAAACCACTTCTGCTTCTGGCCAATACAAACTGGCCGCGAATGTGTGCGAATCATGCGTCGTGGCAGACGGTAGCGCAGCCAGCCCCGGGTGCAGGCGACAATATCAACGTCATTGGCCGTCAGGCCAATTTCTTCGTGAAGCTCACGGAAAAGAGCTTCTTGCGGCGTCTCGCTTGATTTGATGCCTCCCTGGGGGAACTGCCACGCATTCTGTCCTACACGACGCGCCCATAGCAGCTGCCCCTGGCGGTTGGCGATAATAATGCCAACATTGGGGCGAAAGCCGTCAGCGTCGATCACGGACATCACCTTATAAATTTTCAGTTGTGACCATTTTTCCACAAGGACAACAAGCGTATCAATACAATATAGCGCCAAGTTACCAACGCAGCGCGGCGCGTCGGTGTCAAAGCATCGGTGACTCTGCGATAATCCGGCGCTTCACGTCTGGCTGCAAACGACCATCATCAAGCATAAGGGGAGCGCCGTGAGTCTGGCCATTTTCGACTTGGATAATACCTTGCTATCAATCGATAGCGATCATGCCTGGGGGGAGTTCCTGCTTGAGCAGGGGGCGGTAGATCCCGTTGCCTACCGGGAAGCCAATGACCGGTTTATGGCCGATTACCAAGCGGGCACGCTCGACATGGCCGACTTTCTGGCTGTCGCGCTAAAGCCGCTTGCCGACAACACGCCAGAGCAGCTTGCCGCTTGGCATCAGCAATTCATGGCCAGCAAGGTCGAGCCACATATCCTGCCGAAAGCTGAGGAATTGCTGGCCCGCCACCGCACCATGGGCGATACGCTACTGATTATTACCGCTACCAATCGCTTCATTACCGGGCCGATTGCCGAGCGCCTGGGCATTGAGCACCTGATTGCTGTTGAACCCGAATGCATCGACGGCCACTACACCGGCCGTGTGAAGGGTGTACCCAGCTACCGTGAAGGCAAGGTCATCCGCCTGGAACAATGGCTGGAAGAACAGCAAATGACCATGGACGACGCATGGTTCTACAGCGATTCCCACAATGACCTGCCGCTACTGGAGAAAGTCGAAAACCCGGTGGCCGTCGACCCTGACGATACCCTTCGCCAGATCGCCGAAGAGCGCCAATGGCGGATCATGAGTTTACGGGACTGATAACCAGCTGGAAGCTTGAAAAGCGCCGCTTTGTGCCTGAAAGAGAGCCAGGATAGCTCAAGATATCAACCAAAAAAGCCCCACAGGTCACAGCCTGCGGGGCTCTCTTACATCTTATTGCTTACTTCTAATTTCTTGCTTTTCTCCGCTCAGCCGAGCAGGTGCTCGACGGCCGCACGTTCTTCGCGCAGTTCTGTCTCGGTAGCCTTCATCTTCTCTTGGCTGAACTCGTCAATCTCGAAGCCTTGAACGATTTCATACTTGCCACCCTGGCAACGTACCGGGTAGGAGTAGATGATGCCTTCGTCGATGCCGTAGCTGCCGTCAGACGGAATCGCCATGCTGACGATGCCCTTGGAACCCAGCGCCCAATCGTGCATATGGTCGATGGCAGAAGAAGCAGCAGAGGCAGCAGAAGAGGCGCCACGTGCCTTGATGATCGCCGCACCGCGTTGCTGCACGGTGGGGATAAAGTCGTTTTCGTACCAGTCGCGCTCAACCAGATCGAACGCTGCCTTGCCGTCGACTTTGCACTGAGCCAGATCCGGGTACTGAGTCGCGCTGTGGTTGCCCCAGATGATCAAGTCTTCAACGTCAGTGACGTGCTTGCCGGTTTTCTGTGCCAGTTGCGTCAGGGCGCGGTTATGATCCAGACGCGTCATGGCCGTAAACTGACCCGCATCCAGGTCCGGCGCGTTGCAGGAAGCAATCAGCGCGTTTGTGTTGGCCGGATTACCGACAACCAGTACTTTCACGTCACGGCTGGCGTGGTCGTTAAGCGCCTTGCCTTGAACAGAGAAGATCGCTGCGTTGGCTTCCAGCAGGTCCTTACGTTCCATGCCAGGGCCACGCGGACGTGCACCCACCAACAGGGCGAAGTCAGCGTCTTTGAACGCGACATTCGGGTCGTCGGTGGCGACGACATCCTGAACGAGCGGGAAGGCGCAGTCGTTGACTTCCATCACCACGCCCGTCAGTGCATCCATTGCCGGGGGAATTTCCAGCAGCTGGAGAATGACAGGCTGATCCGGCCCCAGCATGTCGCCGGCGGCGATGCGGAAAATAAGAGAGTAGCTAATCTGACCGGCACCGCCGGTAATCGCAATACGTACTGGATCTTTCATCATTGCTCCTTGATGGGTTCGCCTAGGGATGGTTCTCGCCTGAGGGTGGGTCGACAGAACTCAAGACGCAAAGATGGTATGCCCAGTTAGGCAAAAACTCAATCAGACATGCGACTAGTACCCATTTGGCATGCTTGCTATCGACACAGCCGTTTGCGACTCGCCGAACAGGTTCAGTTGCGCTATGGTGTCAACGTTCAACAGTTGCTTTTCTCGTGTTGCCAAGGACATGGACGCCCCATGCGAAGAATCCCGTTCTCCTACGCACTCGCCAGCCTGCTCGTGCTGGCGCTGGTGATATGGCTCGCCTTGGGTAACTTCCAGGGCTTTCAAAGCACCCCCCCGGATGCCCCTGATCGCCAGACTGAAGGCCCGAGGGTCGAGGTAGTTGAGCAACAAAGCATCGTCTTTATCCCGCAGCAGGTTACCCAAGGCCAATTGACAGCTGAGCGCGAAACCACACTACGTGCCAATATAGCGGGCTTTGTGGCCGAGAAGCCGGTGACCCAGGGTAGCCGCGTTGAGTCGGGCGATACACTGTTAGTACTGGATAACGACGCATTGCCCGAGCAACTGCAACAGGCCCGGGACGAGCTGGCCGTCGCCGAGGCGGAATATGCTGGTGCCCGTAACCTGCGTGAGCGGGAACTGATCTCCCAGCCCGAACTATTACGCCTTGAGAGCGCGCTTAGCGCCAGCGCCGCCTCGGTGGCCCAGTTGCAGAAGCAGTTGGATGACAGCCGTCCCACCGCGCCTTTTGACGGCGTGCTTAACCGTGTACAGGTAGAGCTAGGTGATTTACTCCAGCCCGGCGAAGAGTGGGGCCAACTGGTTGATGATCGCCGCTTGAAAGGCGTTGCCTGGGTGTCACAGCAACAGGTGGGCGATTTGAGCGTGGGCCTGCCGGTCACCGCTCGACTGCTGAACGGCGACCACCTGGAGGGCGAGCTGACCTTTATCAGCCACCGTGCAGAAGAAGCCACACGCACTTTCTATGTCGAAGCCACGCTTGATAACCCAGCCGGTAAACGCCTTGCAGGCGGCAGCGCCGAGCTGACTATCACCCTGCCGCCTCGCCAGGTGCATACCCTATCCCCTGCGCTGCTCAGCCTGAATAGCGAAGGGCAACTGGCGGTCAAGCACCTGGATGACAACAACCAGGTGCAGCAGACCGCCGTGGAACTGGTCAGTGCCGATACCCAGCGCGCCTACGTGACCGGCCTGCCCGACCCGCTACGCTTGGTGACATTGGGCGCAGGTATGGCGGACGTTGGCGAAACGGTCACCCCGGTAATAATGGAAGAAGCCACGATTTCACAACCGTTAACTGGCCAGGATAGCGTTCATGCGCCAGTTGATTGATGCCGCGCTAGCCCACAGCCGTACAACACTACTGCTGTTAGTCAGTTTGCTACTGGCAGGTATGACGGCCTGGCAGGTGATCCCCAAGGAAGCCAACCCCGACGTCACCATTCCGATGATCTACGTCTCGCTGTCGCTGGAGGGCGTTAGCCCCGAGGACGGCGAGCGGCTGCTGATTCGCCCCATGGAGCAGGAACTGCGCGGTATTGAGGGGCTGCGTAAATTTACAGCCCAATCCAGCGAGGGGCATGGCTCGATCACGCTGGAATTCGACCCTGGCTTTGACCCTGACACTGCGCTGACAGATGTCCGCGACCGAGTGGATATTGCCCGTAGCGAACTACCTGACGAGGCCGATGAGCCTCGGGTCATGGAGGTCAATGTATCGGAGTTCCCGGTATTGACCATTGGTCTTTCTGGGCAGCTGGACACCCGCGAACGCATGACCGTAGCCCGGCGCCTACAGGAAGAGATCGAAGGCATTGCCGATGTGCTGGAAGTCGATATTGCCGGTGAGCGGGAAGACCTGCTGGAAATCGTCGTCGATCCACTGGTGCTGGAGAGCTACGGGGTTGATTTTGATACGCTGTTCAATCAGGTATCGCGCAATAATCGCCTGGTGGCAGCGGGCAGCCTGGATACCGGCGCGGGGCGCCTGGCGTTAAAAGTCCCCGGTATCATCGAGTCCCTTGACGATGTCATGAATATGCCGGTCAAGGTCGATGAGGACCGAGTGGTCACCTTTGGCGATGTGGCCTGGATCAACCCGACCTACAAAGACCCCGAAGGCTTTGCCCGAATTGACGGCCAACCTGCGGTCGTACTGGAAATTTCCAAACGTGCCGGGGCCAATATTATCGCTACCATTGGCGCTGTGCGTGAAAGGTTAGCCCAAGCCGATGACCTGCTCCCCGACCAGTTGCGCTTCACCACCATTCTGGATGAGTCGACCACCGTTGAGAATATGCTCTCAGAGCTCTTGAACAACGTGCTCACCGCCGTGGTGCTGGTACTGATTGTGGTGGTAGCAGCAATGGGGTGGCGTATGGCCTTGCTGGTCGGGCTTACCATACCCGGCGCTTTTTTGACCGGCATCCTGCTGGTTTGGGCATGCGGCTTTACGCTCAATATCGTGGTGCTGTTCGCGCTGATTCTGGTAGCCGGCATGCTGGTGGATGGGGCGATCGTTGTCAGCGAGCTTGCCGACCGCCACCTGCGCGATGGCCAAGCCCCTCACCAGGCATGGCTTAACGCCGCTTCGCGGATGAGCTGGCCGGTCATTGCCTCCACAGCCACCACGCTCGCGGTGTTTATTCCCCTGCTGTTCTGGCCCGGCGTGGTCGGCCAGTTCATGAAGTACCTGCCCGCCACGGTGATCTTGTGCCTTTTAGCGTCGCTGGCCATGGCGCTGGTATTCTTGCCGGCGCTAGGCCGTTTGTTTACACGTACCGCGGCAGCGTCGAATAGTGCGCCCCCTGAAGAGGCGACGACGTCCTTTGGTCGCGGCTATCGTCACCTGCTGGCCAGGCTGCTCAAGCATCCCGCTTGGGTGCTGTTGATCGCCCTGTTGTTAATGGCGCTGCTGTATACCGGCTATGCGCGCTTCAACCACGGCGTCGACTTCTTTCCCAATGTGGAGCCGGACAGCGCCCAGGTGCTGGTGCGTGCCCGGGGGGATTTCTCTGCGCAGGAGACCGACGCCATCGTGCAGCGGGTAGAAGCCAAGCTATCCGGCATGAGCGAAGTACGTGCGCTTTATGCGCGCTCCTTCGCAGTGCCCAACGAGCAGATGGGCAATGACGTCATCGGCATGCTGCAGTTCCAGTTTATCGACTGGCATGAGCGCCGCCCTGCCCAGGCCATTCTGGACGATATGGCCAAGCGCGCCGGGGATATCCCCGGCATTACGCTGGAGTTTCAGGAACAGGAAATGGGCCCAGGCGGCGGCAAACCCATTGTGCTCGAAGTGAGCGCCACGAATCCTGATGTTGCCGATGCCGGCGTTGACCAACTGACCCAGTTAATGCGCGAGCTGGGCGGCTTTACCGATATTCAGGATAACCGCAGCCTGCCCGGTGTGGAGTGGCGGGTGAACGTGGATCGGGAAGCTGCGGCGCGTATGGGCACGGACGTGACAACCATTGGGAGCGCGGTGCAGTTGCTCACCACCGGCCTTCAGGTAGCAAGCTATCGTCCGCCCGAGGTGAACGATGAAGTGGATATCCGCGTACGGCTACCGCAAAACTGGCGCTCGCTGAATCAGCTTGAGCGCTTGACCATCAATACTCAGCGGGGGCAGGTACCGATCTCGCATTTCGTGACCCTGGAACCGGCCCCTAAAGTCGGCACGCTGAACCGCATTGATGGCCGCCGGGCAATCACTATCGATGCCGACCTTGCCCCTGGCTATCTGGCTGACGAGCGTCTGAACGCCCTGTTAGAAGCCGGCAACGATAGTCTACCCGACGGTTTGATGGTGAATGTGGCCGGTGAGCAGGAGGATCAGCAGGAATCAATGCAGTTCCTGGCCAGCGCTTTCCTGATTGCTATCGGTTTGATGGCGCTGATTCTGGTGACCCAGTTCAATAGCTTTTATCAGGCGGGCCTGGTGCTTTCGGCCATTATGTTCTCCACCGCGGGTGTGTTGATGGGCTTGCTGATTACCGGCCAGGCTTTCGGCATTGTCATGGTGGGAATGGGGGTGATTGCCCTGGCGGGCATCGTGGTCAATAACAATATCGTTTTGATCGACACCTACAACGAACTACGCGACCAAGGCATGACGCCCGTCGAAGCTGCCCTGGAAGCAGGCTGCTTGCGCCTTCGCCCGGTGCTGTTAACGGCGATCACCACAGTACTCGGACTCATGCCGATGGTCCTCGGGATCAATGTGGACTTATTCACACCGGCGCTCGGCTTTAACGCCCCTTCCGCCCAATGGTGGACTCAGATGTCCAGCGCCATAGCCGGTGGGCTCACCTTTGCCACCGCTCTCACCTTGCTGCTGACGCCCTGCATGTTAGTGATTGGGGGGAGATGGCGCTAATGCCAAGCGCTCGACCAGGTATCTACGAGCGATCATTTTCAGCGGCAAGATCGCTGCTGAGCGCAATGAATTGCGCTCTTACAAAACCCAATCATACAGACAACCCTGAATGAGCCCGACTTGTCGGGCGATAAGGCCATCTAAAAGCGTTAAACGACGGCGGCACGATCAATGATCATCAGGCGGGGGCATTGGAGGTTTCAGGGCTGTGGGCGGCGTGCAGACGGGCAATCAGCTGGTCTTCCAGGGCAAAGCGTTCGGTCAACCCGCGCGCCAGGCGGTCAATCCATGCTGGCAGACGGGCGATGTTCTGCTCGCAACTGGAGGTGCAAGAAAAGTCGGTGTCAAACGACAACACCATTTCCGTCGACATATCCAACCGCTCAAGCAGTTTGTCTGCGATATCAAGCGCACTCTCATCGTTGAAAGCGCGCGCTTCTTCAGCCAACTGCGGGTAAATCTCGAAATGTCCCGCGCTGATGTAATCCATCAGCAATTCACTGAAATGATCAATGCGTGCCTTGCTGACACTTTCGAGTTCTGTGTCACAGGCCTCTTTCAGCTCGATAAAGCTGATCAGTAAATCGCGGCGCTGCTGCAGCCATCGATCAATCAGACTGTGCACGCCACCCCAGCGCTCCTGGGCATTTTTACAATCTTCGAGCATGGGGCTCTCCTTGCTTGTCGCCGCCGTTAACAAGGCTAGACTCGCTTTTCCACTCTGCGCTGTCAATCCTCATCAGGATGGTTTCCCTCGTACCATGATTAAGCCTACTGACTGAAGAGCATGGCACGCTGGCGTGCCAGTACAATCATACGCAACGGTATGAGCAACAGCACCGCAAAACCGATCAGTGTCCACGCCGGCAGCGATAGCCCCAATAAGCTAAAGTCGATATCGGCGCACTCGCCAGAGCCTGTCAGGACCATGGCGACCACCTCCTGCATAGGCAGAACATCGATCATGTAATCCAGGCCTGGACCGCAGGTAGGCACTTCATCAGCGGGCAGAGACTGAAGCCAGACATGGCGACCGGCAATGAAAGCCCCTGTCCCAGCGGTCAGCAAGCCGAAAACGCCGTAGACCACCTTGCCACCACGGCTCGCCGGATTGTGTATCGCGGCTATCAGCAACACCAAACCGGTTGCGATCACCGCAACGCGCTGAAAAACGCATAGCGGGCAGGGCTCAAAGCCACCGATATGCTCAAGCCCCAACGCCACCGCCATCATGACAATACAAAAAACGACGCCCAACAGCGCCGCTGAACGTATGGACGGCGTCTTCATCATTTCTTCTCCGCTGTCAGTGAAGATAGCGCGCGAGATTCCCGTGCATGGGCAAAATAGTCACGTAAAAAGTCATCGAAGCTCACTTTGTCATCGACTTCAATATCGTGCTGTTGCTGATGGGAGGTATCAATCAGCTGGGCCAAGAGCGCCTCGCGTGAGCGCAGCATGGGCTTGGCTTTTAACTCAGCAGCCTGGGCTTGGGCAAGACTTAATAAGGTATCACTGAGTGACCCATTACCGGCTTGCAATTGCGCAAGCAACTGCGCCGACGGCGTCAACGAAGGATCCTTGAGGCGCGGCGCCAACGCCTCTAATGACTTCGCATGCGGTGTGCCCTCCTCAACCGCATCCAGCAGTCGTGCCACCTCTGCCATCTCGGCGAATATCTGCTCACCCCATGCGGCCACTGTGGTCGATTCACCATCACGCACCAGCGTCAATGCCGGGTCGCGCCCTCTTTCCACCACAAAACGGCGATTGTCATCGAGCCTGTCGCACTCTTCGTCCGAAATCCATGGGCTCTCGCTCAGCAGACACCAGATCAAGAAGGTATCGACAAAGCGCATTTGTGTTTCGTCAATGCCCAGTGGATCAAAGGGATTTAGATCCAGACAGCGTACTTCGATGTACTCGACACCACGAGCTTCAAGCGCCTGGCTGGGCGTTTCATTATGCTTGGCGACCCGCTTGGGGCGAATATCGCTGTAGTACTCGTTTTCGATCTGCAGAATATTGGCATTGAGCTGTTGCCACTCGTCGCCCACCTTTACCCCCATTTCTTGATAGTCCGGCCAGGGCGAGGAAATCGCGTGCCGCAGGGTATTGACGTAATTGGAAAGCGAGTTGAAGCAGATTTTCAACTGCGACTGCACCTTGTTCTGGTAACCCAGGTCCGACATGCGCAGCGTGGTCGCGTAAGGGGCATAGTAGGTATCGTCGCTCAGTGGTTTAAGCTTGTCTGGCACCTTGCCGTCGGGCAGGAAGCTCTTGTCCACGGCAGGCGAAGCGCCGAATAGATACAACAGCAGCCAGCTATGGCGTCGGAAATGCCGGATCATGCTGAAATAGCGGGTTGAGCGATAATCGTTGAAGGGCACATTGGTCGCCTGTTCCTGCTCACGCAGCGCCTGCCACATATCGTCGGGCAGCGACATGTTGTAATGCACCCCGGCGATAGCCTGCATGATCCGCCCATAGCGAACGTCAAGACCTTTGCGATATACGTGTTTCATGGTACCGACATTTGAGTGGCCGTAATCGGCGATCGGTACACTGTCATTACCCGACAGACGCGATGGCATACTGCCTGGCCATATCCACTCATCCGACAGATGCTGATAGGTGAAGGTATGCAGGTCAGAAAGGAACGCCAATGCTTCGCCTGGCTCTGAATACACCGGCGTGATGTACTCGATCAACGACTCCGAATAGTCGGTGGTGATATGCGGATGGGTCAGTTTCGAGCCCAATGCATAAGGGTGCGACGTTTGCGCAATATGCCCCTGCGCATCGACCCGCAGCCCTTCTTTTTCGAGTCCGCGGCGAAGACGACCGAGGCGACCCAACCGGGCGCTGGGTAGCAAGCGGTCAATCGTGGCCGTTAGTGAAGATGGCACAGTGAGTGGTTCAGGCAAGGTGAACACTCCTTGTCAGTAAGCCCGCGCACGCGCGGGCCTTGGTGGAATCAGGTGGCATTGCCAGCGTCTACCCATCGAGAATAAACAGCAGGATATGGCGGCAGCCGTTCAACTTTCAAGACGCGCGACTATTTGTCCTGTTTGGCTTTAAGCAATGCAGCGCCCAACGCGCCCACCGCTGCGGGCGTTTCGTTAGCCTTTTTTGCCTGCCGCTGGCTGCGCGATGGCTTGCGCGGCTCACTGTCCGCGGAGGGGCGAGCCCCACTTGGTTCGCGTTCCGGCTCATCTTCCAAACGCATGGAAAGGCCTACCCGCTTGCGCGGAATATCCACGCTCATGACCTTGACCGTGACAATATCGCCCGCCTTGACCACACTGCGGGGATCGTCGATAAAGCGGTGAGAGAGCGCCGAGATATGGACCAGTCCGTCCTGATGAACGCCGATATCCACAAAGGCACCGAAATGGGTCACGTTAGTGACCGTGCCTTCCAGCACCATTCCCTGCGTCAGGTCATTGAGGGTTTCGACGCCTTCACGGAACTCGGCAGCCTTGAATTCAGGCCTTGGGTCGCGGCCAGGTTTATCCAGCTCAGCCAGGATGTCGCTTACCGTGGGCACGCCAAAGCGTTCGTCGGCAAAATCGGCAGGGTTTAATGATTTGAGCGTGGCGCTATCGCCAATCAACCCTCTGACATCCCGGCCGCTTTGCTTCGCCATGCGTTCCACCACGGGATAGGCTTCTGGGTGAACCGCACTGGCATCCAGCGGGTTGTCGGCGTTACTGATGCGCAAGAAGCCAGCGCATTGCTCAAACGTCTTGGGGCCAAGACGGCTGACCTCGAGAAGCGACTGGCGGCTTTTGAAGGCACCCTGAGCATTGCGCTGGGCAACCACATTCTCGGCGATGGCGGCGCTCAACCCAGCCACCCGAGACAGCAGCGCACTCGATGCGGTATTCAAATCCACGCCCACCGCGTTGACACAGTCTTCAATGACCGCCTCAAGGCTACGGGACAACTGAATTTGCGAGACATCGTGCTGGTACTGCCCAACCCCAATCGACTTGGGCTCGATCTTGACCAGCTCGGCCAGCGGGTCCTGCAAACGGCGGGCGATCGACACCGCGCCGCGCACTGTCACGTCCAGGTCCGGGAGCTCTCTGGAAGCGTATTCCGACGCGGAGTAAACCGAGGCCCCAGCCTCGCTGACCATGACCTTGCTGAGCCGATGGTCAGGCGCAAGCGCCTTGAGCAACTCCCCTGCCAGCTTGTCGGTTTCACGGCTGGCGGTGCCGTTACCCACGGCAATCAATTGAACGCCGTGCTGCTTGACCAGCTTCGCGAGCACGCCAAGCGCATCATCCCAGCGTTTCTGCGGTGCATGGGGGTAAATCGTTGCCTGGTCGACAAACTGACCGGTGGCATCGACGACAGCCACTTTGCAGCCGGTTCTCAGGCCCGGGTCAATCGCCAGGGTGACTTTCGGCCCCGCCGGTGCGGCCAACAACAGGTCCTTGAGGTTGGCCGCAAAGACGTCAATCGCGGTTTGTTCCGCCGTCTCGCGCAGGCGACCCAACAGTTCGGTTTCCAACGCCGTGTAGAGTTTGACGCGCCACGTCCAGCGCACAACTTCCACCAACCATTTATCGGCGGCACGGCCCTGGTCGGTGATGCCCACGTGTTTGGCAATCGCCACCTGGGCAGGGTGAATAGGCGCTTCGTCTTCGCCCGGCAGACGAATGGCAAGGCTCAACACGCCCTCGTTACGACCACGGAACATGGCAAGCGCACGGTGCGATGGCACCTTGGCAAGTTTTTCGTCATGCTCGAAATAATCGGCGAACTTGGCACCCTCCTGCTGCTTACCGTCCAGCACGCGGGCGCTTAATTCTCCTTCCTGCCAGAGCCGCTCGCGAAGCTGGCCGATCAGATCGGGGTCTTCGGCAAAGCGCTCCATCAGAATCTGCTTGGCCCCATCGAGTGCTGCCTTGGCGTCTTCAATTGCCGGAATATCGCCCTCTGCAGGCCGCAGATAGCGGTCCGCCTCGCTTTCAGGATCAAGCGATGGATCGCCAAGCAACGCATCCGCCAGCGGTTCCAAGCCTGCCTCACGGGCGATTTGCGCCTTGGTGCGGCGCTTTTTCTTGAAGGGCAGGTATAAATCTTCCAGACGCTGCTTGGTCTGCGCAGTATCAATCGCTGCTTTTAACGTCGCGTCCAGCTTACCTTGTTCCTCAATGGCGGCCAGAATCGCAGTGCGACGTTCTTCCAGTTCCCGCAGATAGCGTAAGCGTTCATCCAACTGGCGTAATTGACTGTCGTCCAGCGCGCCGGTGACTTCCTTACGATAGCGGGCGATAAACGGCACGGTAGCGCCACCATCAATAAGCTCTACCGTGGCCGTCACTTGTTCGGGGCGAACGCTCAGCTCGTCAGCCAAGCGGGCAATAATTCGCTGATTAACATCCATAAATGACAACTAACTCATGCGGCACTTTTTAGTGCCCACAAGGTATCACAATCCCGCTCTGACTGGCATGAATTGAGACATCAGCGACGCCATCCCCGATCATCCCAGAACGGGCGACGGGATTCGCGCAGAACAGCCTCACGACTCATACCGATATCTTTCAACATGTCGTCACTTAAGTAACGCAATGTATTGCGCTCGTGACGTAGCTGTCGCCAGCGATATAGCCTTTCCCGCCAGGTTACCCTGCAAGGCTTGCCTTCGATCTGCTGGTGCTGTTCGATCTGCTGAGATTCGTCGTTCTGATGGCGCTGTCCGGCTTGGTGGCATGATAGCGAGCATTCCATTTCAATCTCTCCTCTCCGGTTAGATCACCCATACGCTCGGCAGGGCAATTTAAGTGTTGAAAGAAGTATTGAACGGCGCCTACAATCAATCCAACGAATAGTGCTTATGCACAACATCAAGAAGATTGATACCAATGGCAACACTACCCACCATCGATCACGAGCTGCTGCGCACCTTTGTTGCCATTGTGGATCAAGGGGGCTTTACCCGCGCCGCAGCGGCCGTCAACCGCACGCAATCGGCCGTGAGCATGCAAATCAAACGGCTGGAGGAAGACGTGATTCAGCGCCCGCTGTTTGTGCGCCAGAACCGCCAGCTACTGCTGACCAGCGAGGGCAACACCCTGCTCGGCTATGCACGGAAGATTTTATCGCTGCAGGGCGAGGCGCTGACACTGCTTCGCCAACCCGATATGGTGGGCCGCGTCAGGCTGGGCGTGCCCGATGACTATGTGATGCGCTTTCTACCGGGCATTCTCAGGACGTTTTCCCAGGCATGGCCGTTGGTGGATGTGGACGTACACTGTGCGCCCTCCTCCGTACTTTCCCAGCAGCCGCAGGGGAGCCTGGACCTGATCATCATGACCCGGGAAATAGGCGACGAGATTGGCACAATACTAAGACGAGAGCCGACCGTCTGGGTCGCGGCCGAAAGTCACAGCACCCATTTACAGACACCGGTACCGCTTGCGCTCTTTGAAGCGCCCTGCTTTTGTCGCCGACATGCCTGCAATGCGCTGGACCGTGCAGGCCGTGCCTATCGCGTCGCTTACAGCAGCCCGAGCCTGGCGACACTGCAGGCAGTTGTGGGAGCAGGGCTGGCAGTCTCTGCCTGGATGCGCAGCCTGGTAACCGCCGAGATGCAGATACTGGGTAAAGAGGACGGATTTCCCGAATTGCCGGAAGCCTCCATCGTGTTGTTGCACACCTCATCCACCCAATCGCCGATTATCGATAGCCTGGCCGAGCATATTGGTGAAGGCTTCAGGCTTTAGAGGCTGCCAGCGTTACGCGGCCACGAACCGTAACGCCACGCCGTTATTGCACCAGCGTAGCCCCGTCGGGTCGGGGCCATCCTCGAACACGTGACCTTGGTGGCCACCGCAGCGGGCACAGTGGTATTCGGTACGCGGCCATACCATTTTGAAATCAAGTTCAGTCAGCAGATGGCCCTCAACATGCTCGAAGAAACTCGGCCAGCCGGTGCCGGAATCGAATTTCATGGCGCTGGTAAAAAGCAATAGATCACAGCCCGCACAGCGATACTCGCCTTCCCGCCACTCATCGTCCAGCGGGCTTGAGAAGGCGGGTTCAGTGCCATGATCGCGCAGTACGTCAAAGGCTTTATCGGAAAGCCGTTCACGCCACTCCGCTTCGCTGAGTTCAAGCGGTTCGATATCCGGCGCCGCTTCGAGATCGAGCCTTGGAAAGCCAAACGATACACCGGGGATGACCCCGGCCAGCCCCGTGAAACCGGCAAGGCCTAAAAAGTGACGACGTTTCATGCGTCTGCTCCTGTAGCGATCAAAGACCGGCGAACCCAAAAAGGGTAACGCCGTGGCGCTACCCCTTCAGACACTTTAGTGGTGCTTGCGTTCTAAACCTTACAGGCTAGGCCTCAAGATCAAGTCAACTGCGGACCTGCATTCACAATCGCCTGGTTAACGCCTTCAAATTTCTTGAAGTTATCGACAAACTTGGTAACCAACTCTTGCAGGTGACGGTCATAAGCCGTGCGGTCTTCCCAGGTATCGCGCGGATCAAGCAGGCTTGAATCCACGCCCGGCACCGCGACGGGGACGTCCAGGTTCAACCCATCGATGTGCTTGGTTTGTACATCGCGCAGCACACCGGACTGGATGGCGCTGATAATGGCGCGAGTGGTTGGAATTGAAAAGCGTGCACCGCCCTCACCAAAGGCACCGCCCGTCCAGCCAGTATTCACCAGGTACACCTGGGCGCCTTGCTTATCTACACGCTTGATCAGCAGGTCGGCGTATTCCCGCGCGGGACGCGGGAAAAAGGGAGCGCCGAAACAGGTAGAAAACGTCGCCGCCAGCCCTTCAGAAGAACCCATTTCCGTCGAGCCCACCTTGGCGGTGTAGCCCGACAGGAAGTGATACGCCGCCGCTTCCTTGGAAAGTACCGATACCGGCGGCAGCACGCCGGACATGTCGCAGGTCAAGAACACAATGGCGTTGGGTTCACCCGCAAGGTTTTCCGGCACGCGCTTTTCAACGTGCTCCAGCGGGTAGGCGGCACGCGAGTTCTGGGTCAGGCTATCGTCGATGTAATCCGGCTCGCGACGGTCGTCCAGCACTACGTTTTCCAGCACGGTGCCGAACTTGATGGCGTTCCAGATCACCGGCTCGTTCTTTTCGGACAGGTCGATGCACTTCGCGTAGCAGCCGCCTTCCATGTTGAACACGATGCCGTCGCCCCAGGCATGCTCGTCGTCACCGATCAGGTAGCGCGCCGGATCGGCGGAAAGGGTGGTTTTGCCGGTACCGGAAAGGCCGAAGAACAGGCAGGTTTCGCCATCTTCACCCACGTTGGCTGAGCAGTGCATGGGCAGCACATCGGCGTCAGGCAGCAGGAAGTTTTGCACCGAGAACATGGCTTTCTTCATTTCACCGGCGTAGCGCATACCGGCGATAAGCACCTTCTTCTCGGCGAAGTTAATGATTACACACCCTTCGGAGGACGTGCCGTCGCGGCTGGGGTCACAGGCAAAATCGGCGGCGTTGAGAATGGTCCACTCATCTTTGACGGCCGGGTTAAACACCTGAGGCCGCACAAACATGGTACGCCCGAATAGATTTTGCCAGGCGGTTTCCGTTTGAACCCGCACCGGCAGGTAATGAACGTCGTCGCTGCCTACGTGCAACTCGGAAACGAAATGCTCGCGCGCACCCAGATAATCTTCAACCCGCGACCAGAGCGCCGAGAACTTGTCCGCATCAAAAGGCCGGTTGACGCTGCCCCAGTCAATACTGTCGCGAGTAGAGGGTTCATCAACGATAAAGCGGTCTTTCGGTGAACGCCCGGTGCGAATGCCCGTGTTCACTACCAGAGCACCGTTTGCCGACAGGCGGCCTTCGCCACGCGCCACGGCGCGCTCGATCAATTCGGCGCTACAGAGGTTAACGTGGGCTTGATGAGCGGCTTGAGTCGTGGTCATGTCGATTCCTGGATTTTCTCGATTACCGGGCGCCACCGACGCCTTAAAGTTCATCCCGGCACGTGGCTGGGCGCTTAAGTCCGGCGCATTATGGCAAAAAGAAAGCCCCCGGAAAACGGGGGCTGGAAGCAAATATGTTGTAGTTAAACTACAACATTGACACTATATTTTGTGTTGCGGCGCAGTATTTTTTCAAACAACTGTTTGGCCAATGTGCTCAAGTGACTGGTATGGCTCGCGCCCGTCAGTGGCGTTTTAAACATGGGTCTTTACCGACATGACTACAAAATCAATGGATCGTGGGTGACGGCGCGTCAGGGTTGTCCAATAAACTTTCAATATCCGCGGCCGTGTAGTGATATTTCGTGTGGCAAAAGTGGCACTGGGTATTGATTTCACCCTGTTCGCGCAAAATATCCCGCAGCTCGGCACCACCCAGTGTCAACAATCCGCTACTCATACGCTCGCGAGAGCAGGTACAGCCAAAGCGCAGCGCTTTCGGCTCGAAGACGCGCACTGTCTCCTCATGATAGAGCCGGTACAGCACTTCACGCTGCTCAAGACCCAGCAGCTCTTCGGGTTTGATGGTATCGGCCAGATGCACGCTGCGCTCCCAGGCGTCCACGTCCTGGTTCTGGGAGGCGTCCGGCAGGCGCTGCAGCAGCAAGCCCCCTGCCCGCTCCCCGTCCGCGGCCAGCCATAGCCGTGTGGGCAGTTGCTCCGACTGGCTGAAATAGGCCTCCAGACAGCCACTCAAGGTATCGTGATCAAGTGCAACCACCCCCTGATAGCGATTGCCGCCGCGGGGGTCGAGGGTAATCACGATCTGCCCGTCACCGACCAGGTCACGAAAGCTGGCGTGCTCACTGGGTAAAGCGCCGCCATCGGCAATCCGGGCAATGGCCCGCAACTCGCCACCCGGGTTGGATTCCGCCATCAACAGCGACAGTTCGCCCTGGCCACGAACTTCTATGCTGAGGGTCCCGTCCAGCTTTACGGTATCCGTCAGCAATGCAACGGCGGCCAATAATTCGCCCAGCAGCTGGTTGACTGCAGGTGGGTAGGCATGACGGTCAAGCACTTCATGGTAGGCGCTGGATAGCGTCACGATTTCGCCGCGCACATTGGTTTGGTCAAACAGGAAACGTTGGATTTGGTCAGACATAAGACAACCGTTGGGGGAAATAAAAAAGGAACCGACGAGCGGGGAGCTCACCCCCCTTGCTCGCGTTGGAAACGCTGGATATCGCGGCGTTGTTTTTTGTCAGGCCGCTTGATCGGATGCTGCATGACTTCATTGTTCAACCGCCGTGCCTCGGCCTCACGGGCGCGGCGCTCAACGCTTTCCTGGGTTTCGGCGTACAGTTTGCGGGCTTCGGGAGCACCCTTCCGCTGATCTGACAGCGCGGTCACTTCCACCTCGTACACGTCCCAGCCCTGGGGCACCTTGATCAGTGCACCCAACTCAACGTTTTTGCTGGTTTTGGCGCGGGTGCCGTCGTATTGCACCTTGCCACCTTCGATGGCCTTCTTGGCCAGCGCGCGGGTTTTAAAGAACCGCGCGGCCCACAGCCATTTATCCAAGCGAACGCTATCGCTCATTAACGCTCTCCTCGCTGCTCAAGCATGCGGCAGCAGTTGGGCAAATCGGTCCAGGGCGACAAATTCCTCAAGCGCCTTTTCAGGCCGCTGGCTATCGGGCTGCTTGATACCCATCAGATAGCGGATACCAAAGGTCCGGGCGCTGGCAAGCACGTGAGGGTTGTCGTCGATAAATAATGTTCGCGCGGGATCGAACGGTTCGAGCGCCTGCAGCGCTGACCAGAAGGCCTGCTCTTCTTTTGCCGCACCGACGTCTTCTGATGAGATGATGGCGTCCAGGTAGTTTTCCAACCCCGTGAGCGGCAGCTTGAGAGCCAGGCTGGCCCGATCGGCGTTGGTTGCCAGTATGACGCGGGGATGGGCTTGCTTCAGCCAGGTCAGAAAATCCAGGGCGTCGCCGCGCAGACCGATCAAGTGCTGCACTTCTCGCTTGAGGGCGACGATATCGACGCCAAGTTCGCGGCTCCAATAGGCCAGGCTGTACCAGTTGAGCGTGCCCTGCTCGCCGATGATACGGGCGCGCAGAGTGTCTTGGGTTGCCTCGTCCAACTGGTGAAGTTCAACGTAGCGGCGTGGCAGATGTTCCAGCCAGAAATGGCTGTCGAAGTGCAAATCCAGCAGCGTGCCGTCCATGTCCAACAGCACGGTATCAATTTCACTCCACTCGATCATTGCCACTCCCATCGTGAAAGTTATAAGCGTGCTATTGTAGCCTAACTACCGTTTACCAGCCATGGAGGCCCGATGTCCCAATACGACTCAACCGCCGATCATACCTCGCCCGGCTACCTGAAAAGACCGCAAATCATAGCGCGCAATACCGTCGCACAAAGTCGCTTGTTTCAGGTTGAAGCGCTTGACTTGCGCTTCTCAAACGGCGAGGAGCGTCAGTTTGAGCGCTTGACCGGCGCCGACAGAGGCGCGGTGATGATCGTCGCCATGCCCGACCCGGAACACGTATTGTTGATCCGTGAATACGCGGCGGGCTTCGAGGATTACGTACTGACGCTGCCCAAAGGCCTGGTTGACCCCGGTGAAGATATCGTCACCGCGGCCAACCGGGAGTTAATGGAGGAATGCGGTTTCGGTGCGAATCACCTTGAGCCACTCGCCGAGCTTTCCCTGGCACCCAACTATATGCGCCACCGGATGCAGGTACTGCTGGCGACTGACCTTTATCCCAAGCGCCTGCCCGGCGACGAGCCCGAGCCATTAATCGTTGAGACCCATGCCCTGGAGGAGCTTCCCGCCTTGTTAATGCGTGAGGATTTTCATGAAGCACGGGCAATCGCTGCGCTGTACATTGCCCGCGATAAACTGCGTGAAGATAAACGCAATAGCACGACGAATCTGCTTTAACACAGGACGACCCGCCGGCCGTCCCAGTCTTGCACCGTGCTTAGAGATGATTTTTCAACGAAATCCAGCGCCGTTGGCGATGGCTATCAAGACCGGCTTCCAGAAGTGACATGCTGCGCAGCGCATCTTCAATACTCACCGGCAATGGCGCTTCATCGAGAAGCGCACTGGCAATGCCCTGATAATACGCCAGGTAATCGCCATGCTGGGTGGGGTATTCCTGGCGTACCAGTGGGGCACTTTCTCCCTCGCCTTCCCGCAGCGTCAGTGTGCCGTGCTGGGTATCTTCGCCCCACTGGGAGGCAGGCAATTCACCGGCTTTCAAGCGATCTTCCTGAGGGTCCAGGCCGTACTTGACGAAACTTCCCTGGGTACCGTGAATCCGAAAGCGTGGCGTGGGTTCAGCCACCAGAGTGCCCGCCGCAAGGGTGACGCGAACTCCCTCATAATCAAGCAGGGCAAGAAAGTCGTCATCGGCCTTGGCCCCCTCGCGCAACGCGCCCAGCTCCAGCAAAATGGCGTTGGGCATGCCAAACAGTTCACAGGCTTGATCCAGAAGGTGAGGCCCCAGGTCATACCAGATACCGCCGCCTAGCGTCGCCTTTTCCCGCCAGCGATCGCGCACTTCAGGCCGGAAACGGTCAAAGTGCGACTCAAACCCGGTCACACGCCCCAATGTCCCCGCCTGGAGCAACCCCTTGACGGTCAAGAAGTCACTATCCCAGCGACGGTTATGAAATACCGACACCATCCGCTCCTTGTCGGTCGCTAATGCTTTTAGCTGCTTGGCTTCAGAGAGCGTAACGGTAAAGGGTTTATCGACCACGACATGCTTGCCTGCCGTCAGGGCCGCCTTGGCAAGCGGAAAGTGGGTGTCATTGGGCGTGGGAATCACGATCAGGTCGATATCCTTGCGCTCGCATAACGCCACCGTTTTGCTTTCGACCTCGACATCGGGCAAGTCAGCACGCACTTTTGCCGCATCGCTCGAGGAGACAGCGACCAGATCCAGACCTTCGGTCGCCTGAATCAGGGGAGCATGAAATGTTTTGCTGGCAAAACCGTAGCCGACAAGGCCCACATTAATACTCGACTTCATTGCATTCCTTACTGGTCAATCCAAGCGTTTATCGATTGTGGCATGGGCACCCCGAGCAAACCAGATGCCAACGCGATATCATGAGGCTACGAGTTCTCTTGACCCACCTGAGCGAGCCATGCCTTGAGTATCAGTGCGCGGGAATTTTATCGCAACGGACCACGCCACCGCCAAGCGCACACGAGTAGCTTTGCGCTAATTCGTCGCCAGTTCGATTTTCGCTCCATCGAAATTGGCCGCTGGGTGACAAACACCGAGCGCGACCGCGCAGCGGAGCTGTTCCATGATGCACTATGCGATTTAATGTTGATCTTGCAGGGACCTGAAGCATTGATTTCGCTACGCGGCTCGCTCGCCTTACAGTACGGTAGCGGCGGAAGGCCGGGCGTCTCCGCCCACTACGACCCCAGCCAGCGCAGCTTTGCACTGGCCAAAAATGCGGGCCCCGGGAGCATCGCTCACGAGTGGTTTCATGCATTCGATCATTACATTGTCACCAAGTGCTTTCGCGGCACGCCCAGCGGCCAATTTGCCTCGACGGCCTGGCTTTCGGATGCCAAGCCTGTTCCCCACCCACTTAATGATCGGTTAATGCACTGCTTTCATGCCATTTTACTGCAGCCGGAAGGCGACCAGCCAAGCGAACTATTCAGGCACTCGGCCCGAATGGATAAACAACTTGGCCAGCTGTACTACAGCCGCCCCGAAGAACTCTGTGCCCGCGCCTTTGAAGCCTTTGTACAGGACGCCGCGATCACCAACCATTTCTTGGTAAAGGGCAGCAAGGCTTCGCCGGAAGCCGAAAAGGGGCTTTACCCTGAAGGCGAGCAGCGCGAACGAATCAATCGGCTATTTGGCGACTATTTCTCGACATTAGGCAAAGCGCTGCAACGAGAGCTCTAAACCTCTTGTCCATTCAGGCGTTTAAAGCCCCTGAGCGCCGCGCCGTAACCAGTTATGTACAAAGGCCAGCTTATGGCGCGCGTGCTCCGAGAGTACAAACGGATAAAGGTCCGATAACCCCATAGAGCGATTGATGTGGTTGACACCCACGGTCACGGAGGCGGCAATGTGGATCAACTGACCGGCGTCAGGCTCCGAATACGGATCCCAACCAGCGCTGGGTATTTGCGGCGACGACAGGCCTGTGGCGACAAAACTGTCGGCAATATCGGTGAGATGAAGCAAATGTGCCGCCGTTTCGGCCCAGTCCTCGTGGGGGTGCGCAGAAGCGTAACTTGTCAGGTAATGCTGTTTCCACTCCGACGGCGGGCCATTTTCATAGTGGTAACGCAACGCGGCTGGATAATCGATCCGCTCGTCGCCGAACATGGCGCGGAAGGCATCCAGAAAATCCTCGCGCAGGCTCAATCTCCACCACAACATGTGGGCAATTTCATGGCGCATATGGCCAATCATGGTCCGGTAAGGCTCTTCCAGCGCTTCTCGGCGCGTGGTGAGCAACACAGGGTCCATCTCCGCAACGCTGATGGTCACCACACCCTGTGCATGCCCCATGGGAACAGGGGTAGGGCCTTCAGCAAGCAGATGAAACACAGGCCGTGCCCCTGGATCTTCCGGCCGGAACCAGTGCCAGCGCCCCAGATTATCCAATACCCAGCGCTTGGCCGCTTCAGTCTGCGCCCAGTTGGGGATGGCATCGGGGATGGAAGGGTCAGGTGCCAGCGCCGTCATGGCGCAGGAGCGGCAAAACGCCCCCTCCTCTGGCGCAATCCAGTTGCAACCGATTCTTTCCCGGTTGGCACAAAAGGGAGGCATCGGTACAAACGCCCGTGCCTGGGGATCATAACCGACAGGGGTGCCGTCTGCGGTGCTGAGATTGTCGAACCAGAGATTCCCCGTTCCGACGGGATTGGCGAAAACACGCATAAGATGACGACTCCGAAATGAACATTACGACCATCTTGCGCGCCCAGGCGGCTCCCCCACAAGTGGCTGGACATAAATAGCGGTTGATCCGCCTCTGTATCACCAAGTTATCCCCTGCCAAGGGGTCATGAGAGAGGGTGTCAGATCATTCCAGCCGGGTGACGGGCTGGTGGTCAGGGTCGATATACCATGGCAGGCTTAGGCGAGTATTACGTTCCAGCTCAGCAATCACCTGGGCACCCAGCAATAAAATGATCGCGCCAATTTCAAGGCTGAGCAGCACAATCACCAGTGTCGCCAGAGAGCCGTAAACGGCGTTGACCAAAGAAAGGTGCGTGAAATAGTAGACCAGCAACAGCCGTACGCCTTCCCATAAAAGCGCTGCAACAAAACCGCCAACCACCGCGCGCCTCAAGGCGATGCGCACAACCGGAAGTATCTTGTAGATGGCACTGAATAACAGGAAAACACCGACAAAGCTGATCAGGTTAAGCACCGGCTCTGAAAATTGAGCCAGCGGCAGCTCCCGCTCGAAGATTGCCAGCACCATCGTATTGAGCGAACTCGCCAGGGTCACGACCAGCGTTAACGCCATCAATCCTGCCCCGAGCACCAGCATGAAGGCATATGGCAGCATCACGGACACCCAGGCACTGCGTTTGATATGTGGCGTCTCTGGCGCATGGAAAATAATCGCCAGCGCATCCTCGAGCATTCGAAAAGCAAACGAGCTGAAGAGCAGCATGATCGGAAAACCGAAAATGCCGATCACATCGCGAGAATCCAGTATCCCTCTTACAGCTTCCAGCAAAACCTCAGCATTGGCAGGCGTTAAATGGCGTGCCTGTAAGGCCAACACATTGAGAAGATGCTGCTCGTCCACGACTTGCGCTAGCAACACAACCAGCAAAGCAAACAGCGGCACGATGGACAGCAGGACGTTGTACCCCACCCCTCCCGCCAACAGGATGCCGCGGTTCTTCAGAAAATTGCACAATACTCGCCAAGCAAAGTGCAACAACCTGGGTAGCAGAAGAACGACAGCACTGAGTAATGTGCGATTTCGAGCCATTGGTTGCCATTCTCCTTGTACGCTAAGGCCATGATACGCCTATGGCGCTACCTGCGTGCAAGGATGGCAGAAAATAGGGGGTGGCGTATTTAATGAAGATAGCTGTCTGAAGATAAACTGAAGTGCAGAGAACAAAAAAGCCCGCTGAAAATAGTTCAGCGGGCTTTTTTTAATAATCTTGGCGGAGGAGGAGTCCGTATACATGCACTCCCAGAAAGTCCAAGGCGGTACATTAATAAACTGTTTTTATTGAAATAATACATTATTAACTGTCCAATCCTCTCCTATCAAATCCAGCTTATCCCAGGGCAAAAGTGTGGGTTATATTGTGGTAGGCTCTTCAGCAATCAGTCGGCTGTACCACAGAGAGGCATTGCCATGGGTAAGCTCACTAGCAAGACAGTTCAGAAGCTTGCGAAAGAACGTAAAAAGGGATCGACGGGTGACGGCCAAGGCCTATACCTGCAAATTACCGCTGGCGGGTCGGTTAGCTGGATTTACCGTTTTAAGCTTCAAGGCAAGCAGCGCTATATGGGTCTAGGGTCGCATCCTGGCGTAAGCCTCTCCGAAGCCCGCGAGCTCGCAGCGGATAACCGCAAAATGGTCAAGCAAGGGATTGACCCACTGGAAGCGCGCTTAAAAGAAGAGAAAGAAGCTCAGAAGGAAGCTGTCACATTCACAAGCTGCGCCGCTCGCTTTATCAAGGCACACCGCCGTAGTTGGCGAAATGCCAAGCATGCCCGTCAGTGGGTCAGTACGCTCAAAACCTATGTGCGTCCAAAAATCGGTGAAAAGCCTATAGAAAATATTTCGACCCAGGATGTGCTTGAAGTCCTAAAACCCATCTGGGCAAATAAAAACGAGACGGCCAAACGTGTACAGGGACGCGTCGAGAATATTTTGGATTATGCGGCTGCACACGGCTATCGCGATCCGGTTAATCCCGCCCGCTGGCGCGGGCACCTGGATAAGCTACTAGCCAAACCGTCGCGTATTCAGAAGGTTAATCACCACCCTGCCATGCCCTATGACGACGTTTCTGACTTCATGAACTCGATTCAACAATACAGCAGTATGTCTTCTAAAGCGCTGCAGTTTTTGATTTTGACCGCATCGCGCACCTCCGAGGTGTTGAATGCCGAGTGGAACGAGATTGACCTGAATAACGCCACATGGACAATCCCTGCTAATCGAATGAAAACCAACCGCGAACATCGAGTGCCGCTTTCCAAGCAAGCTCTATCGCTACTCTCGAACCTACCACAAGTAAAAGGGAGCTCGTTTGTATTTCCCGGTATGAAGTTCGCCCGCCCACTTTCTAATATGGCGCTACTGCAATTCATGCGCGGAATGGGGTACGGGCCAAGTGGCGAAAAAGGTAATTATGTACCCCATGGGTTTCGCTCTAGCTTCCGCGACTGGACTGGAGAGGTTACAAGCTACCCACGCGATGTTGCTGAGATGGCTTTAGCTCATACCATCGAAAACAAGGTGGAAGCAGCCTACCGTCGGGGCGACCTTTTCGAGAAACGACGTGCAATGATGCAGGAGTGGGCTGACTATCTTGGCTGATTTTAAGACTCTATTTTTTTATCTGTAGAGAAGAAGTTATGCCAAGCAGAAATGATCGCGAGTTCAGATTAACCTTTTTCTAACAGCTCCTCTAGCTGAATACCGTGCATAAACTCTGCAATTGGACACCGGTGCGACCAACTGCAAAAGGGACGGATGAAAAATCCGTCCCTTTTACCGAACGTGTCAGTCCAACCTACCTCGATGGGTTAACTTCCAGGCTGATCAAGCCCAGACGCTTCAATATCTAAAAACGTGACCAATAAAATACTATTAGCACCTAGAAGATCCACTATCATTGCTGTGCTCCATGCTGGTTCAAGAGCTGCCTCAATAACTCCAGCAACAGGCAATCACACTCATGACTTTTCTATTTATGGGCGTTCTTCCACAATCCAACTAACCACCTCTTCATTACCGAACTCTGCTTTCCACTGTTGGATAACCTTGTGATTTCCGCCTCGTGTTTCCACAACCTGCCCTGTGTGGGGGTTTTTGTAGACTTTTAGGGGACGCTTTTTTCGGGCGCCGGGACTAGCTCCCTTGGTTGTCGCTTCACGATACGAAGGGTCTAAAATCTCACATACATCACGTGCAAATTTACCATGCTCACTCATCAATGCATGGAGCCTATCTTTGAATTCGAGTTCTTTCTTAAGCTCGCTATTGCTTTCCAGCTCTTGCAGTTCATCTTGTAGCTGCTTTAGAAGCTGCTCTTTCTTGATGTAATCGTTTAAGACTGACGCCATCTCATTAACTCCTCATTTTAAACTCACCATGGATTATCAGCATATAAGCATGGCATATCAACCCTGTCAGCCACAACACAAGTAAAATTATAATAGTGGCAGGCGCTTCGAAGCTAGCTATTACATTGGCTTTCTAGAGCTTTCAAAGTTGATGGCAAGCCTGAAAATAGCAACAAAGCACGAAATCCCTTGAGTAGAATGGCTTTGATCAACACCGTGCCTTCTATCAAAGCTATCGTTCGAAAACTAAATTTAAGTGCTTAGAGGGACAAAAGATTCAACACAGCTACACGCTCTGCAACAAACCGCTGGTCGCAACCATTCAAAAATTGCTGTGATAACGCCCATGATGTAAAAGGCCTTCTGAAGCTTGAGGAGAAAATGGATATCCTCGCTCGGATATCGCTCGACGTCTGACGCAAGGAATGATATTGGCGGCTACCTGATGAACTACTATAACCGTCAGCTTCCCCATACATTCAATGGAGGCATGCCGCCCATGGTTGAAGAAGAAAAAATTTAAAATACGGTCCGGAAATAGTTGACCACTACAGTATTTAATTACAAATAAGGCGGTGCATCTTCTTAATTTCTGTCCAAGCAAGTCTATTTACGTATAAATTACAAATGGCTGTTGACGTGAGGTAGGGTGTCAAAAATATACTGATTGCGAACTGATGAAAACGCACCAGCATAGCCAGGAGAATCTCTCATGTACGATGCCATTACTATCCCGTGCACAGACCAGTGTGACTCTCAATGTGAGCTCGAAAATACGTTTTATCTTGATGTTGTCGGTCTCACCCAAGATCAGTTCGAGTTGATTGAGTTGACTGAAGGGTGGACAACATTGTATTTATCTCACGAGCAAATGAAATTAAACCATATAAGCGCAAATGACCCTTCATATTGCCCCATAGAAAAGGGTGCAAGGATTGACATATCCCTCAACACTGTTTGCATTTTCTGCGCACAATAACCAAACTGAATTGTGTTACTACTGCGCTAAATCAATCTTTACATTAATTATAAAACCCTGCCAACAACTGAAAGTTAGTCGTTGACAGGGTAAGTTTTATGCTGGCATAAAGCGCAGTGTGCACTCTTCAACTGGTTACAGATTTGCCAGGAAATATCCCAACTATAAAGCAGTAAAAGTCATGGTCGAATGAGTACTTCTGCTTTCGGCTCTCCAACCACCACCTTCATAAGGCTATCCAAGTAGTCCGAGTCCGACATGAATAGCACATGCTTGTCGCGCAACTCCTCAGTGGTCATGTCCCAATGGCTGATAATCCACTCCCGCGTAGTACTGGATGGGGCAAGAATGACACTTTCCAGTTCGACCTGATTATTCTTCAACCGACGCTCAACATCCTTAATACGCTCCCCGAACTCGATCTTTTCGTCCTTGGGGCCGGTATGACGCAGCCCATGGGGATCAACGAAGACGATACGCTGGTGATCCTCTTGTACATGCCAGAGGATAAAGTCGGGGTAGAAACCACCTGCTTCGAAAAAGCCGACTCCCTGCTTGACCAGATTACGCAGAAGATAAAGTTGCTCACCACGCTCTGCTATCGCCTGCTGATTACGCTCAAGCCATACTTTTAGATCCTCAACAAAGCGGAATTCGCTATCGTTAAGGGCGACAGGCTCGACTCGGATACGGCTGTCCTTGCCCAAGTGCAAAAGCGGGTTATAAAGGTGTGCTCCAATTTGCACTGCGCTAACACCATTGGACTTGGACGAGCGATAGGAGGCTTGGCGATTCTCCTCGATAGCCTCTTTCATTTGTTTGATGTCATCAATCAGCGCCGATTCGCTACCATCAATGACCAACTGATACTCGTTTGTATCTGGTAGATTACCTCGAGCATCCTCAAGCGCCACCAGCTCCATGCGCGGCTCCAGATAGGCCCGGCGGTGATAGTTGAATACACGGTCCATCAGCAGGGATAAGAGCTCCAGTGCCACGCTCTGGTAGCGCTTAAAGTTGTCGGCATGCAGCTTCCACTGGTCATCGGGTACCAACAACGTGTACCACACCTGGCTTTTCAGCAACGCCGGGAATCGGCTAGCATCAATCAACAAGTTCGCGTAGCCACGGGTTCGACGATACCGCTCTAAGTCGCGCTCCAGTGCGGCCATATCAACGAAAAGCAGGCGCTCGTCGTCGAAGTAGCGCTCATGTTGCTTGGCCTGCCCAGGCTTGGCCATTACGTCCTTCACTCCCGAAGCTTGAAGGCTTTCGACCCGCGGATAGCGATCGAGCTCGATCTTGCGCTCTTTGAGGACAATATCCGGTGTCAGTCCCAGCTCGCTGGAGAACTCACTGCTTGAAGCGGTTGTTGGCAGGCCGAAACGCACCAGAGGTCCATTACGGTGGAAGCTGTAAGCCTGCTTGGTGTCCTGGCGAACCTTAGGACGCAACATCATTAACGACTTGCCCACGTCTTCCATCACGTTCAGCTTCAGCGTATGGATTTCTGGCTGATCGTTGCCCGGTAGGCCCTCGTCTTCCAGGAAGTCGCGGAACGTCGCCATGAAGTCAGCACCGACGCCGAAAACGTTGAGGGTTTCCAGTAAGTAGAGGTGCTTAGGAGCCAGCACCGGATCGAGTCGGCTGGAGCGCATCAGACTCATATCACGGCCTTTCAAACGCACGCCGCGGCCGAATAACTGGATGATTTGAGAGCCCTCCTTCTTGCCGGTGTTCATCAGCCCCATGCTAGAGACTCGCCAGCAGTTCCAGCCTTCGATGAATTTTTTTGACCCAATAAGTAGGTTGACCGGCGAGCTCTCGCGGTTGACCTCAGAGAAGATTGGGTTTGCCAGCTCCGACTTACGGACTTGCAGGTGTTGGATCTTGCGGCTATCGAGGTGCTCAGCCAACCCTAACGCATCACCCACATTGATCAGACCAAAAGGCTTCTCTGCTTCTCCTACCTTCAGCAGTAGTTCGCCAGAGTCCCCGGTAATGCGGTCGACGTTCAACGTGCCGCCTCCCGGAGCATGGAAAGTGTGAGCGAGAATGTCCCGGTAAAGCTCATAAACGGATGGCCCCTGCGCCTTGAGCCAAGGAAAGCTACCCGAGAAGATCTCATTACCTTGCTTATCAATCAGGCCAGCACTAGCAGCGTCACCTTCATAAACGGCACTGAGTGCCCGGCGAGCCTCTTCTTTCTCCCCTAGGAACCAGGCCAGAAAGCCCAGTACCTGTGCGATATCGGAAGCACGCTCACTATAGTTCTTTGCGGTCTCTTTGCTGCCGTCGTCTCTGACCACGCTGGCCCCGACGAACACCCAAAGCGGAGCGGCTAGATTCCACTGAGGCAGCTGGCCGTGCTCTTCTTGGTAGTAGCGCTGCTGCTGGTAGAAGGCAAGTAACGCCGCCGTGAGGTAGGTGTAGCGCTGCTGGGTTTCCTTCTCCGGTAGGTTAAAGATCCGGTAATCTTTGCCGTAGCCATCTTCGTAGAAGTAGCGGTAGCCATAGTCGAAGAGGACACTCTTGGCATACGTCTCCTCCACCGCACTATCTTTGGCGGCAACTACTGCCTCCTTGAAGGTGGCCGAGTATTCGAAAGTGAAGCCGCACCCAGCCAGCTTGTTACGATGCGACAGCCAACCCTTCTCTTCGCTTGCAGAACCCAGACCACGGTGGCCTTCATCTACTAACAGAAGATTGCCATCGCCGAAGCTGTCGACCGCCATGGTCTTTTTGCCCTGCTCAATGCCAAGCTTGGTGATCTCAGTTACAGCAACGCGGCTGAGGGATTTACGCTCCCC
The DNA here is from genome assembly GCF_036663435.1 of Halomonas sp. 5021. Taxonomy (NCBI): domain Bacteria; kingdom Pseudomonadati; phylum Pseudomonadota; class Gammaproteobacteria; order Oceanospirillales; family Halomonadaceae; genus Halomonas; species Halomonas sp. 5021. The sequence continues at coordinate 9,773 of NZ_JAXOVU010000018.1, read as the reverse complement.
ACTGAACAGGTCACCCCCGTCCTGGCTCAGCCGTTCTGCTTCCAAACTGGAGTCGCGACACTCCAATAGGTGCTGGTCGCTGAGACGCTCGTTCGGAGTGATTAGGATGATCTGACCGTAATCAGCAATCCGGTGATACTCACGAGCGTAATGGCGGAACTGACGCACGTTGGTATGCATAAGCAACGTCTTGCCCGAGCCAGTGGCGTTTTGTAAACACAGCTTGTTAAGTTCGTCGTCTTCATAGGGGCCGATACCAGTCTGGTAGCCCTGCCCCTGCCAGTAGCTATTGAACAGCATGACTTGCCGGTTGAGGCCGGCTTTGAGCGCCTCACGGTCTCTGAAGTACTCATGGAGGTAGATCTCAACAAACAGCAGAGTCAGCCATTGGAAGTACTTCCACTCTACCTCAACCTCACGTTGCTGGTTGAGTGCATCGGTATGCTCGACGATATTGGCATCGAATCGTTTCAGATCTTCCTCGCTGTACTTCCAGCTGGACTGATAGCTGCCTAGCAAAGCGTGCAGATAGTGATGGTGGCGATCCCCAGTTAGCCCCGGCCCACTCTCCTTTAGCGTCTTGCTTAGAAGTGTGATTGGGCGCACTCGGCTACCTCCATCCCGGTATTGATCCAACGGATCAATACCGAAACGGGTTAACACCCACTGATTGAGTACCAGTTTTTTGAGAAAATCGCTCTTGGCGCTTAGCTGCTTGACTTTGGTTTGGCGTGGCCTCCGTGCCATCAATACGCCTCCCGATCTTGGTGTTCGGAACTTATTTCCTGATCTTTGGGGGCATCCTCACCAACCAATACTGGCTTTCCGTCTTGCCAAATAACCGCGTACTGACCAAGGCGGCGCTTTCGCTCAAGCGTTTCTGACACGGCAGAACGCAGGCTATCAAGCATTTTTTGAGTGTCCGGAGCTAGCTGTGTCATGACTGCGCCTCCTTGAGGAGTACCTGGAAGTATGGATCGTTGAGAATTTGGCGCTGACCACCTTCTTGTTCAAACACTGGTTCAGGCGTACCACCCGCATTCATAAAACAGCGAGCACGGGAAACACTTGGTGCATAGAGTTCAAACAAGTTATTCAGGCTGCGCGGGAAACGGCGTTGGATGTCCTTCAGAGGAATGTTGTGTCCGCCATGAGAGACGCGCTCTGCCACACGAAGGCGCGACATCTCCACCGAGGGCAATGCCAAGTAGACCAGCTCAACTCGCCAGCCAGTGGCCAGCAGCCGTTTCACAAGGCTCAGATAACCACGCCCCGAAAGCGTCGTCTCAAAGGCAAAACTTTCGCCCTCTTTGATAGCATCTTCTATCTCACGTAGAAATATCCGGCTGGCAGCCAGCAGTTCCCGCTCCGGGGCCAGGGGCGACAGGCCGGCGGCAATTAGGTCAGCATTGATAAAGCGCGCGCACTTAGCCACTTGGGGCAGGTAGTGGAGCGCAAACGTCGTCTTACCAGCGCCGTTTGGGCCTGCAACGATCCAGCAAGTGGGAGCGCTAACTTCAGAGGTCATCATCACATCCCTCCCACATGCGGGCATGGAAGGTCTCTTCCAAGCTATGCACGCGGCTACGCGCACTGCCAGCCAGATTTAAGCCATGCGGGCCATTGATGTAGATTGCATCGAACTCGCTGTCGGTGGTGCCGATTTTATATTTCGCCAGTAACGCCTCCAGCACCGCGGCGTCCTTTTCCGGATCGTCGGTCAACTTGCGCCACACCACCAACACCTTGGCCAGGTCCTCGTCGCTGCCTGGTATACGACGCACGCGCCCTTCCACCTGGCGTATCCAGTAGGCGCCGTCTTCATTCTCACGCAGACTAACCGCTTTGAGCCGGGTGTTATGGTCTTCCGGTAACTCGGGATCTGCTTCACGCTCGAAGCGAGCGACGTATGTGCGGGGCTTATCCAGATGGGTGACATGTAGGCCGATCAACCAGTTGAAAGTTTCGACCAGATCGACGGATGTTTCACGGGTTTCATCGCTGCCGGGCTGCTTGACCTTCAGCGTGTAGCTTTCAGGGTCGCGAAACCACTCGGTATTGAGAAGGCTGGCCGAGCCTCGGGTTTCTATTTCTAGCAGGTACTTGAGAGTATAGTCACTACGAAGTTCAGAGTTCTCTTCCATTAACGCATCGCGCTGAGGGTTATTGTTCAGTTCGAGATTGTTGAGAGTATCATCGTAGCTCTCAAGACGAAGATATTTAAAACAATGTGAAATACCACCAAAGCTTTCCCCATCTTCACTGTGGGGATAACCTTCCTTCCAAGATGCCGAAAATACCGCCTTTTGAATTCTTGGTTTAATAATTTTATAAAAATGCTCACCAACTTCACTTAGAACATATCTAGATTCACCACCCCACTCCCTTTCCAAATTAATCAAAGCATGCGCCGTGGTTCCTGAGCCCGCAAAAAAATCAAAAACAACACCTGACCTACTTTCTCCGAGTATTACTTTTAAGCAGTCCTCTACAAGCGTGGTTGCTTTAGGAAAATCAAAACCACTCTCGCCAAAAAGTTCTTTTATCTCCGCGGTGCCGTAATTTGCAGAGGCATATTCTTTTCGGTCCCACCAAGTGCTTGCCATCGCTTTTGAATCAATGCGAGTTTTGAAATCAATACTAACTTCTCCTGAAGAACTTCTTCTAACTCTGTAATCTTCAGGCTCATCGATTACACGCTGCCAGCCGCGATGCCAACGCTTTTCTATCTTTTTATCATTGAAATAACGAACCGGATATACCGAAACTTCATTTGAAGCTGGTTTGTCTTTTATGAAATACTTTTTCTCTCCTTCTATCCACTCCATTTTAGGAACACGAAGTCCATCAGCATCAGAAACATAAATTGGATAAAAAAGCTTCGGACGATCCTCTCTGCGGTCATTGGTACCCGTTCTGATCAAGTTCATCCACGCATACCTGCCTTTATCATCAGACAAGGGGTATCGATCCATACGCTTATCGGTTAAGTCCAGACTTCCCGGCTGACACGAGGCAGTTTTTCCATAAAAAACAGCATACTCGTGCGATGGAGAAAGAGTTCCTTTTGATTTACGGCTCTGAGGATTAGACCTAACAGGTGCAACACCTATCTCTTTATCAAATAAACCTGTTAGCAGAATATTTAGAAAAGAAAACTCCTCATCATCAATTGCAACACTAACCATGCCATCATCGCGCATCAATTCGCTGCACTTTCTAAGCCTATCATGCATGAGGCTTATCCAGGATGAATCCTTATAATCATTCTTATAAAGTATTGCGGAAGCATCAGTATTATAAGGAGGGTCTATATATACAGCCCCGACAGACTTTAAGTATTTAGCTTCAGAAAGGCTGAGAGACTGATAGTTATCCGAATTAATTATCACGCCGCCCGTACTTTCATCTATTGAGTGGATGCAAGCTAGCACATCAGCCTTCAGCTCGCTACTAATGCATGCAGTGTCAACCATGAGGTAACGGAACTCATCTTTCTTAACAACATCAACAACACTCTCCTTTTCAAGGAAAGAACTTAGCCGACACGGATCTAGAGAACAAACCTCTTGCCACTGCTTTATTTGGGCATCACTTCTAAAAATAGACTTAAGTAATTCCCCATGTTTTTCTAACCGATCTAGAGTAATGCAATAATCGGAATTAGTTACAAACTTTTTCTTCAGCCAGAGCTTTTTCTGAAAGTTTTCAAGCTGAGCCAAAAAAGTGATTATCTGCTTGGCAATTTTTCGCAGTACTTGAATTTTCTTGAGCTGCTGCTCAACGATCAAAACATCGGCATTGTCGATATCGTCCAGACGCAGGATCTCATTCTTGATATAGAAATCCAGCTCGCGTGAGAGGAATCCGCCCAGGTCCTTGTGGATAAAATAGTCCATGGTATTGCGGGCAGTGTACTGCTGCAGGTACTTGCCCAGTAGTGTCCGGCTTTTCTGCTTTTCGGTCGGTGCTGGGGTAGCAAGCCCATCCCGATAGGCGGCGACGCCATCGGTAGTGCGCAGCGACGACATGATGACCTCTTCGGCCTCCTCCAAGCGTTTCTTCTGCCAGGTGCCGCTCTGCCCCGTCTTGTCCGGATCGGGCCGATACTCGAACTGCAGCACCAGGTCAGCACCTAGCAGTCGCATCGGCTCGTCATGATGGATGATAAAGAAGCGCTCGGAGCTCTCTTTCACATCGTTATGCTCGCCTTCGGTAGCTTCCACCACGCGACAGTGCACCTTGAGCGCAGAGTCCACCGAATCGAAGCTCAGGCCACCCTGTGGGGCAGCCCCCTGCAGCTTCTTCAGAGCTTCGTTGAGGTTGAACGTGAAGTTGGCCAGCGTCTCGGAGGATTTTACGTAGTACTGGTCTTTGTTGGCCCAATGGAGATAGACCTCACGCCCGTCGAAGGGCACCGCATAAGGAGCGGCACGGCTGTCATTCTCAGCAACGTGATGGCGGCGGCTCATGAAGTCGCCTTTGTCGTAGTAGCGCGAGAAGAAGCGGTAGAGATGGTCGTAAATGTCCGCTGAAGCGTTCTGCTCCCGCTTGGCGACATCATAGGCCGCCCGCGCCTGCTTCACTGCAGATGTACCATCTGGGTCAGGAGCGCCAAATTCTTCGGCCTGTCGGCGCTTCTCTTCGATATCATGACGTAACGTCGCGAGCTGCTGTTCCCCTTGTTCGGCAAATGCAGCTTCAATGGCTTCAGAAAGGTCCTCACGGATAAAGCGAGAGAGCTGATCACTTTTAGCATGCATGATGCGGTATAACCCAAAATCGAGCTCCGGCTTGTCGAGCTGGAAAAGCTCGTGAAGAAGCTTGATGAAGCGTTCCTTTCGATCTTCTGCGATGTTAGCAGCCATTAACACGTTCCCGTTGCTTCTCTCGATATGACGATAAATTTCTGAAATATCGGATTTCTACAATAAAACCGGGCTGAACGATGTGTTCAGCCCAGTGTGATTCAATTCGCAGAGATGATACCGCTCAACGCGACAGCCGTCATGGGAAGTCGGCCAGTGAAGCTCAGACTTATACTAGTTCCCAGCGTACACGGAACAAACGGTGCGTCTGGCTCTTACGATGCATCTGGTGTTCCAGGGCATCAATGAGCGCATCACGCTTCTCCTCGATCTCATCCTGCACGTCGAATATTGCTTGACGGTCTCGACGCTGCTGACGCTCGAGGGTCTTAAGTGCTTCCTGAGCAGTTTTCTGTTCTTCCAGGCTTTCAGCGGTGCGTGAACGACGCTTAGCATCCTTGATCTTGACACGAGTGTCCTCTAGCTTTGCCTCACTGGAGGAGATCTGGTCATCGGCCCAGGCCTCTAATTTGTCTCGCTCGCGCTGAAAGTAACAGTGGTTCTCTTCCAACACTCGGCTGAGCTTTGCATTCAACTGGCGCTTGGCAAGCGCAGAGAGCTCCTGTGGGGGCTCATCGGCAATGGGCGGCACTACCTCTGCCGCTACATTGAATAACCTCTCACAGCCCTCCTGGTCTAGCCGTGCACCATCGTCAGCCAGTCCGGTGAAGACCAAATGCTCCTCATGCTGGAAGCTATCTAGTTCAAGTAGATTCAGCTCCAGCCAGCCGCTGCGAGCATTGAGCTGATCAAGTACTGAGATCCTCAGCGGATGATCCGATAGCTGGAAACGTAGAGTCACAGTTGGCGTCTCACGGCGACGACCGCTATCGAGCACATGCTCACCAAGAGGGTGTGTTAGACGATAGACATGGGCATGCTCGGGCGGCTTTATCCCCTTCCCTTTACGAATCAGCCAATAGTCACCGGCGGGAACGTTCGTGACGGGTGATTTTTCCAGGTGAAAAGTCAGTTTGTTGTCATTGAAATCGGCCTGCTCTGCCAAGCAGTGGCGGGTCAATTGCCAGAATAGCTTACCGGTGCGATCAAGCTGCGCCTCGGCCTTGTCACGCTGAATGCGTAGCAGATCGTGAATCTGTTCGTCGAAGTGCTCCAGCAATTTATTCTCTGTATCTCGCATGCGGGCATCGATATCGACTTCCAACTGCTTGCGGAGCTCTATGAAGGCCGTCTCGATGGCGTCTGGCGTGCGGCAGGTAGCATAAATATCGGCGATGCGCTTCTCGACATCCACGCCCGACTCCAGCCGTCCCAGAATTTCGTCAGAAGCACCGAACAGACCATCGAAGAGCTGGAACTTCTCACTCAGTAGCTCGAGCACACGTTTGTCGGCCTCATTGCGCTGATTGAGGAAGTTTACCACCACCACGTCAAACTTCTGGCCGTAACGGTGACAGCGACCAATGCGCTGCTCCACACGCTGGGGGTTCCAGGGTAGATCGTAATTCACCACCAGATTGCAGAACTGTAGGTTAACGCCTTCAGCGGCCGCTTCGGTAGCCACCAAGATCTGTGCTTTGTCCCGGAAATGGTCGATGATGGCAGTTCGCCGATCGATGGCAGGGCTGCCTGTTACTCGGTCGCCGCCAGCGTGCTCTACCAACCAACGCTGATATATTCCAGTCACCCCTGGGCTGTTGTTGGTACCGCTAAAGGTCACGACTTGGTCAGCAAAGCCATGACGCTCCAGAAAGCGGCTGAGATACTCCAAGGTGCGTCGCGACTCAGTGAAAACCACAGCCTTGCGAGGAGCCCCCATCTCATCCATGCGAGCGAAGCCCGTTTCCAGAGCGGTAACCAGCGCATGGGACTTGGCATCCTCGTGAATACCCCGAGCTAGGTTTAGATACTGCTCAATTTCAGCGATCTCACCTTGCAAGCGAGTGGGATTGACCTCCTGTTCTATATATTTGGCATCCGCCTCTTCCACCTCATCAACTTCCGTGGCTTCCAGCAGCTCTTCATCGAGTGACTCATCGGCCATCAACCGTTCCAGCCAATCCTGCTCGACTTTGTGCCGGTCATGCAGAGACTCAAGCCGCTCCTTGAGGGTCTCCAGCGTCTGTATGATGGCTGTCGTAGAGGAGGCCAACAGCTTGCGTATGACCAATGATACTAAATGGCGTTGGCGAGACGGTACGCCATAGCTGTCCTCGCGTTCCAGGTAGCCTGAGACAAGGTGATAAAGCCGCTGCTCATCCTGTGATGGAGTGAAAGGTATCGTCAGTGCCTTACGCTCAGTGTACTGCACGTACTCCAGTACCTGACGACGGAGGGTGCGTTTGGCGAACTCCTCTAACCTGCGTCTCAACCCCTCAATGTCGTTACCACCGCGCATGAACTGGCGGCGGAAGCTGACGGCGTCTCCAAACAGCTGGTCATCGATGACCGTGGAGAGGCCGTAGAGCTCTAGCAAGGAATTTTGTAATGGCGTCGCTGTTAGAAGTAGCTTCCGACTACCAGCGAAAGCGCGCTTTATTGCCTGCCCCGTCCTGTGGCTCTCGCGGTGGGCATTGCGCAGTTTGTGGGCTTCGTCGATCACCACCAGGTCCCAGGGAATAGTACGTAGCTGAGGCTCGAGCTTGGCCGCAAAGTGATAAGACATCACACTGATGACATCTTGATTCAGTGGATCGTAGATCCCCTGGTCTCGTTGCTGCTTGTAGGTGCGGGCATCCAATACCTGAGTAGGCAGATGGAATTTCTCAGATAGCTCGGTCGCCCACTGCTTGCGAAGAGCGGCTGGGGCAATCACCAGCAGGCGGCGCCGACGCTCAGCCCAGTACTGGCAGACGACCAGTGCCGCTTCGATAGTTTTGCCTAGTCCTACCTCGTCGGCTAACAGGACCCCTTTGGTCAGTGGGTTTTGCAGAGCGAACAACGCTGCATCGATCTGATGAGGGTTGAGATCCACCGAAGCATCGAACAGGGATGCCGCCAAGCGATCAACATCACCACCACGCCGTTGCCGGGTTAATTCGTAGGCATAGTACTTGGCGTGGTAGTCCGTGATGCGCTCTGTGGTCATGCCTGCAACCTGCTCAGTTTATTCATTTATAGGTATACTCTGTGACTTCCAAGCGCTGAGATCAAGACGCCTTTGAGCATGGGTTCAACCAGTTTGAATGGCTGGGTGTAGCGGAATATGTCGTTTTTAATGTCACCCCATTTTCAGTAGCAGATTTTTGCAGGCTATAGCGTTGTCCTGGTACTTAAATGGCAAGGGCCAGCAGAGAACCGGGGTTCATGGGGCGATAGCCCCTGAGCGAACGTCCCCTATCACTAGCCTTGGAATTAACTTAGCGTTGCATCCGTTCTTGGGCCTGGTGCGTATTACCTCATTCTGGTGAGTATAGGTACGGACCAGAATCTATCGATCACAGGGGGCAGAGTTGATCCCGTTGTGATGGCTGAAGAGTGGGTGAAGGGCTCCCGTCCCAAGGGGTTAAGGGCACACGGCATTTCGCCACAGTGCTTGTGCGCCATCTAATTCGAGTGCGTGGCGCGGCCTGACCTTCAGCTTCAGTATTCTACAATTGTGTTTTGCGAAAAGATCGGCTTGAATTAGGCCAAGTCTGGCCACCTATCGATCCGGAAAAGCATGAGCTTGTTCCTAAAACCAAGCTCATAAAGGAGGCCTCTTATCATTCGCTAAATATAGACACGTTTGGATCCAGCTATGTCATCAGATTATAATCCTTTACCTTATTACCATTCATGGCCAGGTCATTCTACTCAAAGGGCTGAAATTGATGAAGAAAATCCCGGTCCGGTCATGAGTGGACAGGACTTTTTCCACCGTTTTTCAGAAATAAGTTTGACAGATCATATTCTTAGATCTCATGGCTTTTTGCTGGAAACTTATACTGACATACTTGTAATACGATATGGAATTGATGAAGAAAAAGAAAAAAATAATGAAGCTTTCTTCCGAGAGACCTACAATAACTACTTAGAAAATGTAAAAAAAGGAACATCGGCAACCAGATGTTGTTTTCGTCTTGAAAAGATATTCGAGCATGCTTTCTCCAATGAGTTAAATGTATACTATTGTAGATCACTTGTATCAATTATTTGTGCCGACCTTCTAGAAAAAGAGGGTGAGTATACTAAGGCATGGTCCCTATTGCTTTGTCATCAATATGAAAGCCATATTTTAACCGAACTCCTGACCTATGAGGTTGAGGTTGTATTAAAAAGAGAAAAAAGTCGTAAGTATGGAAGTCAATCGTACTCCCGATATGATAATCTTAAAAGTTATTTCATCGAATTTTTATATAGCAAAGCTCCTAAAGAGGGGTGGCAATCTCAAACATCAGCTGCAGGATACTTAGCACAGCATGTCCTTGATAGCCACAACAAAAGTGATAAAACAGCTATTTATAGAACAGATCTCGAAGAAGTCAACACTAAACTTAAGAGTTGGCTTAGGAACGACCCTAAATGTAGAAACGCTTACCAAGCCAACTCGATAAAACGTTAAGCATTAGTGCTCTTTCGCCACAATCCATGCATCAACTTTATCCTCCAGCCAGCCTATAGCAGAAAGCCCAATCTTTATTGGCTTTGGGAAAGTAGGATCATATCTTGGCGATTTTGGATCCAATTTCTCATAGATACAAGAACGGCTAATACCCAGCTTATTCTTCATGTGATTCATTCTCAGCACCGACACAGAGCGTTTATTTTCGGTTTCATAAACTTGATTCTTATCTTTCATCTTTAGCCTCCTCTTCGTTGATAGATATATCTTAGAGTGCACAACATTCCTTCTCAACTCGGAAGCGAAGCTCTAGAAAAAATAATGGGTTCTTCGTCACTTCATGTGGATTTGGCCTGATCGAACAGGCGGCCCACCGGGCTGCCAATCAGGTAGATCATGGC
>NZ_JAXOVU010000017.1:0-54628 GCF_036663435.1 Halomonas sp. 5021 | reverse complement strand
TTAGCTTACTGGCTGCATGACGTTGGTGCCACCGTGTACGTACTGAATCCTGCCCAGGTGCGCCATCACGCCAAGGGGATGGGCGTCCGCAGCAAGACTGACCGCAAGGACAGCATGATGCTCGCCCGCTATGGGATCGAACGGAACCCTCAACCGTGGCAACCAGAGCCAACGGAGGTGAGAGAGCTAAAGCGTCTCATCAACCGGTTAGAAGCCGTAGAGGACGATCTGCAACGCGAGCGTAACCGCCTGGAGAAGGCCGAATTCAACACCGACACTCAAGCGAGCGAATCCATTAGCTATATGCTGGTCGCCCTTGAGCGAGAAGTACAGCGGCTGCAGCAGGCGATCGCTGACCATTTCGAGGCGCATCCGCCGCTTAAACAGGATCGCAAACTACTCGAGAGTATTCCCGGTATCGGAAACGTCCTGTCAGCTCGCTTGGTCGCCACACTACGCAGTCGAGATTTTCGCAGTGCTCGACAGGCAGCCGCGTTCCTGGGCCTCGTACCGATACTAAAAGAGTCAGGTACATCGGTGAAATTACGATCCCATCTTTCCAAGGCAGGGGCGCCCGGCATCCGCCGGAAGCTTTATATGGCCGCCGTCGTATCGACCCGATGTAATCCTGATATCAGCGAGCAATTTGCACGACTCAAAGCCCGTGGTAAACCAACACTGTCGGCGTTGGGAGCGGCTATGCGGAAATTGGTGCATATCGCTTTCGGCGTGTTGAAGTCACAAAGTGAATATCGGCCGCAAGGGACATAAAGCCCCTTGCAGTTGGTATCGAGAGACGGTATCTACCACCCCGTCTTGCGCGAGGCCATGTAGGAGCCCGACTTGTCGGGCGATCAGGCCATTGACTGGCTATCACCCTCGGCGCCTCGATCCCTCTTCCCGCCGTAATTGAGCCTTAGGTCGTACTCTGCTATTCTGTCGTCCCATCCTGGTGTGGCTTTCTGCCGTGCCTTCTGATCACGTTTCGACAGGTTTTTCATGACACGATATATCTTCGTGACCGGCGGCGTTGTGTCCTCTCTTGGCAAAGGCATCGCGTCGGCCTCGCTGGCGGCGATCCTCGAGGCACGCGGCCTTAAGGTCACCATGCTCAAGCTCGACCCCTACATCAACGTCGACCCGGGCACCATGAGCCCCTTCCAGCATGGCGAGGTATTTGTCACCGAGGATGGTGCAGAAACCGACCTGGACCTTGGCCACTACGAACGCTTTATTCGCACCAAAATGACCCAGCGTAACAACTTTACGACCGGGCGTGTTTACGAGCACGTACTGCGTAAAGAGCGGCGTGGCGATTATCTAGGTGGTACCGTTCAGGTCATCCCGCATATTACCGACGAAATCAAGCAGCGCGTTTATGCCGGTGGTGAAGGCTTTGACGTCGCGCTGGTGGAAATTGGCGGTACGGTCGGCGATATCGAGTCGCTACCCTTCCTGGAATCGATCCGCCAGATTCGCAGCGAACAGGGCGCCAACCGCGCGTTGTTCATGCACCTGACGCTGGTGCCTTACATCAAGACGGCGGGTGAAACCAAAACCAAGCCGACCCAGCACAGCGTCAAGGAGCTCCGCTCCATCGGTATCCAGCCGGACATCCTGATCTGCCGCAGCGAAGTCGAGTTGGAAGAGAGCGAACGCCGCAAAATCGCCCTGTTCACCAACGTTGAAGAGCGTGCCGTTGTGCCGCTGCAGGATGCCGATACGATCTACCGTATCCCGCTGATGCTTCACGAGCATGGGCTGGACGATATCGTCTGTGACAAACTGCGTCTGGAGGCCGGCCCGGCGGATCTTTCCGAGTGGGTGAAGGTCCTGGATGCCAAGCTTAACCCGCTGAAGTCGGTCAGCATCGCCATGGTCGGCAAGTACATGGAATTGCTCGACGCCTATAAATCGCTTAATGAAGCGTTGACCCATGCCGGTATCCAGGGGCGCATCAAGGTCAATATCGACTTCGTCGACTCGGAAGATATCGAGCGCCATGGTACCGAACGGCTGGCCGGTAAAGACGCCATCCTGGTGCCGGGCGGCTTTGGTGAGCGCGGCGTTGAAGGCAAGATCATGACCGCCCAGTTTGCCCGTGAAAACAAGGTGCCGTATCTGGGGATCTGCTTGGGCATGCAGGTGGCTGTGATCGAGTTTGCGCGCCATGTGGCGGGCTGGAAGGATGCCAACTCCACCGAGTTCACCCACGATACCCAGCACCCCGTTGTCGGCCTGATTACCGAGTGGCTTAACGCAGAAGGCAAAATCGAGCTGCGCGATGCGGCTTCCGACCTGGGTGGCACCATGCGCCTGGGCGGTCAGGTATGCCGCCTCGCGTCAGGTAGCAAGGCACGTGAAGCCTATGGCGCTGATGAAATCGTCGAGCGCCACCGCCATCGTTTCGAGGTCAATAACCAGTTTATCGATGACCTGGAAAAGGCCGGGCTGGTAATTTCAGGCAAGAGTGTCGACCAGTCGCTGGTGGAAATGGTCGAGCTTGCTGACCATCCCTGGTACGTCGCCTGCCAATTCCACCCGGAATTCACCTCGACGCCGCGGGATGGCCATCCGCTCTTTTCAGGCTTTATCAATGCCGCCGTCGAGCACAAAGCCGCAAGGGCACGTGCCCACGCGGCGCCTCAGGAATAACAGGGGGAAGCATGGCTTCTCAAGAGACATTCCAAGAGCACCATATCAACGTTGCCGGCCTAACTGCCGGCAATTCTTTGCCACTGATGCTGCTGGGGGGCATGAACGTCCTGGAGTCGGCTGAGCTGGCGGATGAAGTGGCCGAGACCTACGTCAAGGTGACGCAAAAGCTGGGCATGCCCTACGTCTACAAGGCGAGTTTTGATAAGGCCAACCGCAGCTCGATCCACTCCTACCGTGGACCGGGACTGGAAAAAGGCCTGCAGATCCTGGCGGACATAAAAGCCCGCCACGGAGTGCCGGTCATCACCGACGTCCACGAACCCTGGCAGGCCGCACCGGCAGCCGAAGTGGCCGATATTATCCAACTGCCAGCGTTTCTTGCACGCCAGACCGATCTGGTCGTGGCCATGGCCAGGACGGGGGCGGCGATCAATATCAAGAAACCGCAGTTTTTGGCGCCGCATGAAATGCGTCATATCCTCACCAAGTTCCGGGAAGCCGGTAACGACCGCCTGATGCTTTGCGAGCGGGGCACCAGTTTTGGCTATAACAACCTGATTGTGGATATGCTGGGCCTGGGCGACATGAAGCAAACCGGGTCGCCGGTGTTTTTCGACGTGACCCACGCACTGCAGCGCCCGGGTGGGCGTGCCGATAGCGCCGATGGGCGCCGTGCCCAGGTGGCGGAATTGGCTCGCGCGGGCGTCGCGGTGGGTTTGGCCGGGCTGTTCCTGGAAGCGCACCCGGACCCCGATAATGCCAAGTGCGATGGCCCCTGCGCTTTGCCGCTGGATCAGCTGGAGCCGTTTCTGACCCAGCTCATGCAGCTGGATGCGCTGGTGAAAGGCTTTGCGCCGCTGTCCATTCGCTGATGGCGCCGCCAAACGTGATACGTTAAACCTCCATTAGACCGACAACTAAGGACACTGTCATGACCAAAATCGTTGATATCCGTGCGTTGGAAGTACTCGATTCACGCGGTAACCCCACCGTTCAGGCAACCGTTCGCCTGGCAAGCGGTGCGGTAGGCGACGCCTGTGCCCCAAGCGGCGCCTCTACCGGCTCGCGGGAAGCGCTCGAACTACGTGATGGCGACAAGGCGCGCTACCTGGGTAAAGGCGTGCTCAAAGCAGTGGACGCGGTCAATGGCAGAATCCGAGAGGCATTGCTGGGGATGGACGCGCGCGATCAGCGTGGCCTGGACGACGCCATGCTTGCCCTGGACGGCACGGATAACAAGGCCAACCTGGGCGCCAATGCGATTCTGGCCGTATCGCTTGCGGCAGCTAAAGCCGCTGCCAATGCCAAAGGCGTGCCACTCTACGCGCACATCGCCGAGCTATACGGCCAGCCTGGCCAGTACCGCATGCCCGTGCCGATGATGAACATCCTGAACGGTGGCGAGCATGCGGATAACAACGTCGATATCCAGGAATTCATGGTCCAGCCAGTAGGCGCGGCCAACTTCCGCGAAGGCCTGCGCATGGGCGCGGAAATTTTCCACGCCCTGAAAAAGGTACTGTCGGCCAAGGGGCTTTCCACCTCGGTAGGCGACGAAGGCGGTTTCGCCCCCAACCTGGCGTCCAACGCTGACGCGCTGGCGGTTATCAAGCAGGCGGTTGCCGATGCGGGCTACTCGCTGGGCAGCGATGTGACGCTGGCGCTGGACTGTGCGTCTTCCGAATTCTACAAAGACGGTCAGTACAACCTTGCCGGTGAAGGCAAAAGCTACGACGCCCAGGGCTTCACTGATTACCTTGCAGGCCTGTGCGCGGACTACCCGATCGTGTCCATCGAGGATGGCATGGATGAATCCGATTGGGCGGGTTGGAAAGCGCTGACCGACAAGCTGGGCGATAAAGTGCAGCTGGTGGGTGATGATCTATTCGTCACCAATACCAGGATTCTCAAGCGCGGCATCGACGAGCAGATCGGCAACTCGATTCTGATCAAGTTCAACCAGATCGGTTCGCTGTCGGAAACGCTGGATGCCATCAAGATGGCCCAGGACGCGGGCTTTACCGCGGTGATTTCCCATCGTAGCGGTGAGACCGAAGATACCACCATCGCCGATTTGGCCGTCGGTACCTGTGCCGGGCAGATTAAAACCGGCTCGCTGTGCCGTAGCGACCGCGTTGCCAAATACAACCGCCTGTTGGTGATCGAAGATGAATTGGGCGACGTCAGCTACCCGGGGATCAAGGCCATTAAGGGCCAATAAGGCAAGAAATGGCAGTGGCTTTGTAAGAGATGTCTCAAGATTTTGTAAGAGATCTCTTACAAATGCCGTCGAAAATCGCTCGATAGATGTAAGAAAAACAGAAATTTTTCACTAATTAAATTTTAACTATCTGTTTTTAAAGGTGTTTATGAAAAAGGGTAGGCCAGCATGGCCTACCCTTTGTCGTTTTGGACCGCCTTGTGGTGTCAGCCGGTTCTGCCACAATGCTCATCAAGGACAAGGGAGGCAAGGATGTCCCCCAGGCAGGATGCAACGGGATGCAGGTTGGTGCGCCGGGTGAAACAGTGATGTAAGTCCTGGCAAGGACAGCACCAAAGGAAGTTGACACAGGGAGTGGTCAAGAGGAAGTGCTTGGAGCGGGCGGCCTACGGGCCGCCTTTTTTTATGCCTGCCGCAGGCATAAAAAAACCAGCGCAGTCGCTGGTTTCTAAAAGGTGTGCAATGGCGACTCGATTCGCGCATCACTTACCGTTCAAGCTTCTCCAGCTTGCCGCTTTTGCCATCCCACTCCTCGGCATCGGGCAGCGGGTCTTTCTTCTCGGCAATGTTGGGCCACACTTCTGACAGTTCCGCGTTGATTTCAATAAACTGCTCTTGTCCCTCGGGCAGTTCATCCTCCGAATAGATTGCCTCGGCAGGGCATTCCGGCTCGCAAAGCGCACAGTCGATACACTCGTCCGGGTGGATCACCAGAAAATTGGGGCCTTCATAAAAGCAGTCGACCGGGCAGACTTCTACACAGTCGGTGTATTTACATTGGATGCAGTTCTCGGTAACGACAAACGTCATCTTGCTATCCCTCTTGCGGGACCAAGGGGACGCCCTTGGTCGTGGTCAATCGTGAATGGTTATAAATCAGCCGTTTTTTATAAGCTAAAAAGTATGGGCGACATTCTAGAGGTGCCCTAAGGCCGCGGCAAGCGCCGTGGCGATGTTCTGTTACGCGAATTAAAGCAGCTCGCGCCATTGATATAGCAGCGACAGAGCCTCTCGTGGCGATAAACCATCCACATCCGCGTTTTCCAGCGCCTCCACCACCGGATGAGGTGCGCTGGCAAACAAATCATTCTGTTGAGGTGCGGCCGTTTGAGACAGCGGCATTTGACGCTGTTCCTCAACGTCGCGCTGTTCAAGGGTAACCAGCTTTTCACGCGCCCGCTGGATGACCTGGCTGGGCACCCCGGCGAGTTGGGCGACCTGCAAGCCGTAACTCTGGCTGGCGGGCCCTGACTCGATACGGTGCATGAAGACGATATTGTCGCCATGCTCGGTAGCGGTTAAGTGAATATTGGCCACGCCGTCGGCCTGGTCGGGTAGCCCGGTCATTTCAAAGTAGTGGGTCGCGAATAGCGTCAAGGCGCGGGCACTGGCCAGATGCTCTGCACTTGCCCACGCCAGTGACAGACCATCAAAGGTGCTGGTGCCGCGGCCGATCTCGTCCATCAGCACCAGGCTGTGCTCGGTGGCATTGTGCAGGATATTGGCGGTCTCGGTCATTTCGACCATGAAGGTCGAGCGTCCGCCCGCCAGGTCATCCGAAGAGCCGATGCGGGTAAAGATACGGTCGACGGGGCCTATTTCGGCAGCGTCCGCCGGGACAAAGCTGCCGCTGTGGGCCAGCAGTGCAATCAGCGCGGTTTGCCGCATGTAGGTTGATTTACCCCCCATGTTGGGGCCAGTGATAATCAGCATGTGCTGCTCGGGGGTGAGGGTCACATCGTTGGGCACGAAGGGATGATCACTCACCTGCTCGACCACCGGGTGACGACCGGCGTGGATGGTCAGACCGGTGGCCTCCACCAGGGTTGGGCGTACCCAGTTGAGTGCTTCGGCGCGTTCGGCAAAGGCGCACAGCACATCCAGCTCGGCCAGCGCCTGGGATGTCCGCTGCAGTGCGTTGAGATCCTCGTTGAGCTCGTTGAGCAGCTGGTCATAAAGCCACTTTTCCCGGCTTAGCGCGCGGGATTTCGCCGACAGCGCTTTATCTTCGAACTCTTTAAGCTCGGGGATGATAAACCGCTCGGCATTTTTCAGCGTCTGGCGGCGAATATAGTCGGCCGGGGCCTGCTGGGCCTGGGCCCGGGGCAGTTCGATAAAGTAGCCATGCACGCGGTTATAGCCGACCTTCAGGTTGGCAAGGCCGGTGCGCTCGCGCTCGCGCTGTTCCAGTTGAACCAGATAGTCGCCGGCGTTCTCGGCCAGGCCGCGGTGTTCATCCAGCTCAGCGTCGTACCCCTGGGCGATGACGCCGCCGTCGCGGATTACCACCGGCGGATTGTCGATCAGCGCTCGCTGGAGCGTATCGGTTATCTCCGGGTAGGGGCGAATATGCGGGCGCAGGCTATCCAGCAGGCTGCCGTTTTCGACCTCACCCAACTGCTGCTCCAGCGTGGGCAGCGTGGCCAGGGCATCGCGCAGACGCGCCAGGTCACGTGGACGGGCGCTATACAGCGCCACCCGGGCAAGAATACGTTCGACGTCACCCACGTCGTTTAGGGTATCGCGGATGGCCAGGTAGTTGGCGTCCAGGCTTAATAGCGCAACGCCTGCCTGGCGACCCTGAATGACGTCGCGTTGGCGCAGCGGTCGATTCAGCCAGCGCTTCAGCAGGCGCGAGCCCATTGCCGTTGTGCAGGTATCCAGAACGCTTGCCAGGGTGTTGTCAGTCCCGCCCCCGAGGTTGATATCGATTTCCAGATTGCGTCGGCTGGCGGCATCGATCACCACCGCGTCGTCACGGTTCTCGACGCTGATGGCCGTCACGTGGGGCAGGCGTGAGCGCTGGGTGTCCCGCGCGTAGTCGATCAGCACGCCGGCGGCGACCAGCGCTGTGGTCAAGTGGGCGCAGCCAAAGCCGCGTAAGTCCTGCACCTCGAACTGGTCGCACAAACTGCGCGTCGCACTCTGCAGGTCAAACAGCCACTCCCCCTGGCGGCGCAGGCCACGGGTCTGCGACCATGCGTCGGGCAGGGTAAGGCTTTCGGGGACCAGCAACTCAGCCGGCGATAACCGCGTCAACTCGGCCAGCATCTCGGCTTCACCGTCGACTTCCAGCACGCTAAAGCGGCCGCTGGAAAGCTCAAGCCAGGCCAGCCCCCACTGTTCGTTGCCGGGCGCAACGGCCACCAGTACGTTATCGCGCCGGGCGTCCAGCAAGGCCTCGTCGTGCAGGGTGCCGGGCGTGACAATACGCACAACCTGGCGATCAACGGGGCCTTTGCTGGTAGCCGGGTCGCCAATCTGTTCGCAGATGGCAACGGATTCGCCAGCGGCGACCAGGCGTGCCAGGTAGCCTTCGGCACTATGATAGGGCACGCCCGCCATGGGGATGGGCTTGCCGCCCGACTGGCCGCGCTGGGTCAGGGTGATATCCAGCAGCGCAGCGGCGCGCTTGGCATCGTCGAAAAACAGCTCGTAAAAGTCCCCCATTCGGTAAAACAGCAGTACCTCGGGGTGCTCGCGTTTGATCTTCAAATATTGCGCGATCATTGGCGTGTGCGCGGGGCTGGCCTGTGACATGGACGTCCTAATTGAGCGGGGCGCAAGCGCGTGGAACTTGCTGCCTGTTCTTTGAGCAACTGAAACACAGTATTCTACGCTGAATTGATGACGCACATGAAGGAGCGACGATGTCACCCAGTGTCTCAAGCTTGATGAATCTGGATTTATCCCTGCTAGCCCAACGCCTGGGGCGCCTGTGCCAGCAGGCGCAACTGGAAGTGACCGCGGCCGAGTCGTGTACCGGCGGCGGCATTGCCAGCGCGATCACCTCGGTGGCGGGCAGTTCGGCGTACTTCACCACCGGCTACGTCACCTACGCCAATGCGGCCAAGACGCGTCTTCTGGGCGTGCCGGAAGCCACGCTGGACACCCATGGCGCGGTCAGCGACGTCGTGGTCAAGGCCATGGTGGCGGGCGCCTGCCGGGAAAGCGGTGCCGGGCTTGCGGTGGCCGTCAGCGGCGTCGCGGGTCCTGACGGCGGTAGCGAAGACAAGCCCGTGGGGACTGTCTGGCTGGCGTGGGGCAATGCGGACCAGCAGCAAGCCGAGCGGTTTGTTTTTCCCGGTGACCGTCAGGCCGTTCGTGAGCAGGCCGTGCGCCAGGCACTGGCAGGGCTGATAGTGCGGCTGGCGGAAAAAGTGGGTGACGGCAGCGAGAAATAATCGCGCGAAACACTAGCTGAGGATTTGTTTAGCGGCTAATCTTTGGCATACTACTGGCTAATTATACAGCTTATGATGAGGATTGACTGAATGGCTCAGGATGATAATCGCACCAAGGCGCTCAACGCTGCGCTCAGCCAGATTGATCGCCAGTTTGGCAAAGGCACGGTCATGCGGCTGGGCGACGCTCCCCGCGTTGTCATGCCGTCGGTGTCCACCGGCTCGCTGGGTCTGGATATCGCCCTTGGTATCGGTGGCCTGCCGTATGGCCGGGTGGCTGAAATTTTCGGCCCGGAGTCCTCGGGTAAGACGACCCTGACCCTGTCGGTGATTGCGCAAGCCCAGAAACAGGGCAAGGTCTGCGCATTCGTGGATGCCGAGCATGCGCTGGACCCCAGCTATGCTGAAAAACTGGGTGTTAATCTGGACGACCTGCTGGTGTCTCAGCCGGATACCGGCGAACAGGCGCTGGAAATCACCGATATGCTGGTGCGTTCCGGCGGTGTCGATGTGATCATTATCGACTCGGTGGCGGCGTTGACCCCACGTGCTGAAATTGAAGGCGAAATGGGCGATGCCCACGTTGGCCTGCAGGCACGCCTGATGTCGCAGGCGCTGCGCAAGATCAGCGGCAACATCAAGAATGCCAACTGCCTGGTGGTGTTCATCAACCAGATCCGCATGAAGATCGGCGTGATGTTCGGCAGTCCCGAAACGACCACTGGCGGTAACGCACTGAAGTTTTACTCAAGCGTGCGGCTGGACATCCGGCGCACGGGGTCGGTGAAAGTTGGCGACGAGGTCACCGGTAACGAAACCCGCGTTAAAGTGGTCAAGAACAAGGTGGCGCCGCCGTTCCGTCAGGCCGAATTCCAGATTCTCTACGGCAAAGGCATATACCACGCCGGCGAAGTCGTCGATCTGGGCGTGCAGCAGAACCTGGTAGACAAAGCCGGTGCCTGGTACAGCTACAAGGGTAAAAAGATCGGTCAGGGCAAGGCCAATGCGGCCCAGTACCTGGAAGAGCACCCTGACGTCATGGAAGAGATCGAAAGCCAGATTCGCGCCCAGCTGCTTGCCCAGCCCGAGCCGAAGAAAGAAGAGGCTGCCAAGAAGGAAGAAGCGGCTGACGCGAACGCCGAAGACGATCTGCTCTAAGCCGCGGGCGTCAGCATGTTCCCATCGTCCCACGAAGCCACCCCCCGCGAGGTGGCTATCCAATTGCTGGCGAGGCGCGAATACTCGCGTACCGAGCTGGCACGAAAGCTGGAACAGAAGACGTTTGCTGCTGAGGATATCGACGCCTGCCTGGACGCCCTGATCGAGCAGGGCCTGCAGTCGGATGAGCGATTTGCCGAAAGCTTCATTCGGTCGCGAGTGAATCGGGGGCAGGGCGTTATTCGCATCAAAGGCGAGTTGCGCCAGCGTGGTGTCGACCAGGAAATCGCCACGGCAGCGTTTGCGACCGTTGAGGAACGCGAGGCCGTCGACTGGTTTGAACTGGCCCGGGACACCCTGGCGCGGCGCTTCTCATCGCCTGGCGCTACCCCTAAAGAACGGGCTAAACGCGAACGTTTTCTGGCGATGCGGGGGTTTGATTTTGACCAGATTCGCTACGCATTAGACTGCTTGTAGCCTGCTTTGCCGGGCGATTTAGCCTCCTTTCTGATAGCTCTGCCACTAACTGCGGCTTTAGTCGTTTGACAACTGCGCTATAATGGCGCTTTTGCGACCCCAGCGGGTAGCGGCGACAGCGCCCTGGGGCATCACGCTTTATTGTTACGGATACCCTATGAAGAGCGCAGAGATCAGACAGGCCTTTCTATCCTTCTTCGAAGAACACGGGCACACCATCGTACCCACGAGTTCGCTGGTGCCGGGCAACGACCCGACGCTATTGTTTACCAATGCCGGCATGGTGCCGTTCAAGGACGTTTTTCTGGGGCGAGACCCGCGCCCCTACGTGCGTGCCACCTCGGCGCAGCGTTGTGTTCGTGCGGGTGGCAAGCACAACGACCTGGATAACGTCGGCTATACCGCGCGCCACCACACCTTCTTTGAAATGCTGGGCAACTTCAGCTTTGGTGACTACTTCAAGCGTGATGCCATTCGTTTCGCCTGGACCTTTCTTACCGAGACCCTGGGGTTGCCCAAGGACAAGCTGTGGGTAACGGTACATATCAGCGACGACGAAGCCGAACGCATCTGGAAAGATGAGATCGGTATCGATCCTGAACGTTTTTCCAAGCTCGATGAAGATAACTTCTGGCAGATGGGCGATACCGGCCCCTGTGGCCCCAGTTCCGAAATTTTCTTTGACCACGGTCCCGAGGTCTGGGGTGGCCCGCCGGGAAGCCCGGAAGAGGATGGCGACCGCTACATCGAAATCTGGAACCTGGTGTTCATGCAGTTCGATCGCGACGCCGAAGGAACGCTTAACCCACTGCCCAAGCCGTCCATCGATACCGGCATGGGGTTGGAGCGTGTCGCGGCCGTCATGCAGGGCGTACACTCCAACTATGAAATCGACCTGTTCCAGAACCTGCTCCAGGCCGCCGCAAGCGCCACTGGCTACGCGGATACCACCGCGCCTTCCTTGCGGGTGATAGCCGATCACATCCGTTCCTGCGCGTTCTTGATTGCCGATGACGTACTGCCGTCCAATGAGGGGCGTGGCTATGTACTGCGCCGGATCATTCGTCGAGCGATTCGCCATGGCCACAAACTGGGGGCGACAGAGCCGTTCTTCCACAAGCTGGTGGACGCACTCGATACGGAAATGGGCGATGCCTATCCCGAGCTGCGCGACGCAAGCGATCAGATCACCCGTGTCCTGCTCAAGGAAGAAGAGCAGTTTGCCCGGACACTGGACCACGGCATGGGGCTTTTAAGCGCGGCACTCGATAACCTGCAGGGCGACGTATTGCCGGGCGAGACGGTGTTCAAACTCTATGATACGTACGGGTTCCCCTACGATTTGACCGCCGATGTGTGCCGCGAGCGCGAGGTCACGCTGGATGAAGAGGGCTTCCACCGTGAACTGGAAGCCCAGCGCGAGCGTGCCCGCGCGGCCAGCCAGTTTGGCGCTGACTACAGCGCTTCCATCGAATTGGACGGCGAAACCACCTTTACCGGCTACGACCGGCTGGAAGACCAGTCCAGCGTGACCGCTCTGGTGGATGCTGAAGGCAATGAATTGGCAGCACTGGAAGCGGGGCAGAAAGGCGTTGTCGTCCTTGATCGCACCCCCTTTTACGGTGAATCGGGCGGTCAGGTCGGCGATACCGGTTACCTGCATGTCGACGGTGGGCGCTTCCAGGTCACCGACACCCAGAAACAAAGTGGCCACCATCTTCACCAGGGGATCATGGTCGAGGGCACGATGAGTGTCGGGGCCAAGGTGCGCGGCGAGGTGGATGCGAGCCTGCGTAATGCCACTGTTCGCAACCACTCGGCGACTCACCTGCTGCATCAGGCGCTACGCATGGTGCTGGGCGACCATGTGCAGCAAAAGGGCTCATTGGTTAATGCCGAGCGCCTGCGTTTTGACTTTAGCCACTTCGAGCCCATGACCGCCGAGCAGCTGGCCGAAGTGGAGCGGCTGGTCAACGAACAGATTCTCGCCAACGCGCCGACCAAAATCGAGCAAATGAGCCTGGATCAGGCCAAGGCCAAAGGGGCTGCGGCGTTGTTTGAAGCCAAGTACGCCGACAACGTCCGCGTGCTGACCATCGGTGAAGATGACTTCTCGATTGAGCTGTGCGGTGGTACCCACGTGGCGCGCAGCGGCGACATCGGTTGTTGCCATCTGGTCAGCGAAGCAGGCATTGCCTCGGGCGTGCGCCGCATCGAAGCGATTACCGGCGAAAATGCCCTGGCATATTTCCGCGAACAGGAGGCCCGTGTCCAGCGGCTTGGGGAGCGGCTGAAGACCAAGCCCGAGCAGGTTGAAGCGCGCGTCGAAGGGCTGGTCGAACGCAATCGCAGTCTGGAAAAAGAACTTGAGCAACTCAAGGCCAAGCTTGCCAGCGCCGCCGGTAGTGACATGCTCAGCCAGGCGCAGGACGTTAACGGCGTTAAACTGCTGGCGACCCAGCTGGACGGGGTATCAGGTAAAGAGCTGCGCGGCGTACTCGACCAGCTGAAGAACAAGCTGGGTTCGGGGGTGATCATTCTTGGCGTTGCCGATACAGACACTGGCAAGGTCAGCCTGATTGCTGGGGTCACCAAAGACCTCACCGACCGGGTCAAAGCGGGCGAACTGGTTAACCACGTGGCCTCACAGGTTGGGGGCAAAGGTGGTGGGCGCCCTGACATGGCCCAGGCCGGGGGTAGCCAGC
This sequence comes from Halomonas sp. 5021, assembly GCF_036663435.1. NCBI lineage: Bacteria > Pseudomonadati > Pseudomonadota > Gammaproteobacteria > Oceanospirillales > Halomonadaceae > Halomonas > Halomonas sp. 5021. The sequence goes on along the minus strand of NZ_JAXOVU010000017.1, from coordinate 41,225 downwards.
CCGATGCCCTCCCCGGTGCGTTGAACAGCGTACCGGCATGGTTGGAAAACACGCTTAGCTAAACAGACAGGCCGGTGGCATTATTTGCTATCGGCTTTTTTCTTCATACATGTCCAAACCACAGGAAAACGGCATATGGCATTATACGTACAGAAGTTCGGCGGCACCTCGGTGGGCTCTGTCGACCGTATCAAGGCCGTGGCGGAAAAGGTCAAAGGTTTCCGCGACCAGGGCCATCAGGTAGTCGTCGTCGTCTCTGCGATGAGCGGGGAGACCAATCGCCTGACCGATATGGCCCAAGCGCTAAACAGCGATCCCGCCCCGCGCGAGATGGACATGCTGTTGTCGACCGGTGAGCAGGTGACGATTTCCCTGTTGGCGATGGCGCTGCAGCAGGCAGGTGTGGCGGCAACGTCGCATACCGGTGCCCAGGTGGGTATCCATACCGACAGTGCCTATACCAAGGCGCGCATCCAGCGCATCGAAACCGAAGACCTGAGAGCCGACCTCGACGCCGGTCAGGTTGTCGTGGTGGCGGGCTTCCAGGGTGTCGATGAAGACGGCAACATCACCACGCTGGGTCGTGGCGGTTCAGATACCACCGGTGTGGCCTTGGCGGCAGCACTGGGCGCCGATGAGTGCCAGATCTACACCGACGTCGACGGCGTGTACACCACCGACCCCCGTGTCTGTTCCAAGGCGCAGCGTCTGGAAAATATTACCGTCGAAGAAATGCTCGAGCTATCAAGCCTGGGCTCAAAAATACTGCAAATTCGCGCGGTCGAATTTGCTGGCAAATACAACGTTCCCCTGCGGGTGCTGTCGAGCTTTGAAGATGGCCCCGGTACCCTAATTGTTGCTGAAGCAGACAAAGACGAGGATTCCATGGAAGAACCGCTGATCTCCGGTATCGCCTTTACCAAAAACGAAGCCAAACTGACCCTGCTCAACACGCCTGATGTGCCGGGTGTTGCCTCACGTATTCTGGGCCCGATTGCCGACGCCAATATTGAAGTCGACATGATCGTTCAAAACGTGGCCCCGGCAGGCGATTACACCGACTTCACGTTTACTGTGGCCAAGGGTGATTACAAGGCCACCAAGAAGCTGCTTGAAGAGACGGTGATTCCAGGCCTGGGCGGCGGTGAATTGCGTGGTGACGACAACATCGCGAAAGTATCGCTGGTGGGTGTCGGTATGCGTTCTCACGCGGGCGTGGCATCGAAAATGTTTCGCGTGCTGGCTGACGAAAACGTTAATATCCGTATGGTGTCGACCTCCGAGATTAAAATTTCGGTAGTGATTGACGAGAAACATATGGAGCTGGCCGTGAATGCCTTGCACAAGGCATTCGGCCTGGATAAGTCAGATATCGAATCTGAATAACATTAACGCCTTATACCTTCTACGCTGAAGGGTACTTGCTGCCGTGTGGTGGTGAGCTTTCTTTCAACGGGAGGTTAAGGTGTCATGGAGCCGGTGCCTTTGGTGGCAGGGGGTACCATGCCGCATAATGGCATGGTACCGCTGCCGGCGGACACATCCCGTTGTATATAACGTCTGAGAAGGAGATCAGCCATGCTCATCCTAACCCGCCGTGTCGGCGAAACCCTGATGATCGGGGATGAAATCACCGTCACCGTACTAGGTGTGAAGGGTAACCAGGTTCGTATCGGCGTCAATGCGCCTAAAGACGTGGCGGTTCATCGTGAAGAGATATACCAGCGTATTCAGCGCGAACGAAGCGGTGAAAGTGAAGCCGAATAAGCGCTGTTTGATGGTGCGATAGTGCCGCGTTTTACGCGTAAGGTAAGGCCGGCGCGAAAAAAATCCGAGCAGGGCTGGACAACTTCCTGCCAAATCGGTAATATTCGCGCCGTGCCGTTAAGGAGAGGTGGCCGAGTGGCTGAAGGCGCTCCCCTGCTAAGGGAGTATAGGGTTTATAGCCCTATCGAGGGTTCGAATCCCTCTCTCTCCGCCAGCCGCACACCAAGGTAAGCGCCCGTAGCTCAGCTGGATAGAGTATCTGACTACGAATCAGAGGGTCGGAGGTTCGAATCCTCCCGGGCGCGCCAGATTCCAAACCCGTCCTTTTCAAGGGCGGGTTTTCTGCTTTCTAGACAGGCTCAAGTGCCACGCGCTTGAGTCTCGTGCTCGTTTAGCGCCCCACTTCACGGTAGGGCGCTTTTTTTATGCCGGTTCGGCCATCCGGGTTGGCAGCACAAGGCTATCAAGCAGGGTGTCCAGATCGGTAATCCGCTTGACGCGCTGAAAGTGAAGGTTGGCTTCCGCGTTGCCTTGGCGCATCTGTGCAAGCCACTGCTTAACGAGCGATACCACCACTTTCTTCGGCAACTGTTGACGCTGACGATGAGCGTATTGCTTGAGAACGTTGGCGCGCATTGACCAGGTGGTGTCGGCCAGGCGCTCGCCGGTGCTCTGCCAGTGTCGTATCCTGGGCGCCAGCCAGGGATCGGCCAGGGCGCTGCGTCCCAGCATGACATCACGGCATCCTGAGAGCGTGCGCGCTTTCCAGTAATCTTCCAGGGACCAGATATCCCCATTGGCCACCACGGGCAGTGAAACGCGGTGTCGGATCCTGGCGATCCATTCCCAGTGAGCGGGTGGCCGGTAGCCTTCGTCACGGGTACGCCCGTGAACGACGAGCCGTGCGGCGCCGCCGGCTTCAGTGGCCTGGGCGCAGGCAACGGCCAGGCGGCGGTCAGAAAACCCCAGGCGGATTTTTGCCGTCACGGGAATTTCGCCGTCGAGGGCGTTAGCAACCGCTTTCACGGCTTGGTAAACGCGCTCGGGCTGGCGCAGCAGCGATGCGCCGCCGTCGTGACGGTTGACGAGCTTGGCCGGGCAGCCGAAATTAAGATCAATGCTGCGCGCCCCGAGTGCCAAAGCCTGGCGGGCATTGGCGGCGAGAGCCACCGGGTCGGCGCCGAGGAGTTGCAGGTGAACAGGAATGCCGCTGGGTGTGGCAACCTGATCGCGGGCGAGTTCAGGGCAGTGTTTGTAAAACACCCGAGGGGGTAAGCGGGCATCGACGACACGCACAAATTCCGTCACCGTCCAGTCAAACCCGGGCCTGACCGTCAGCAGCTCGCGCGTGACAGCATCGATCACACCCTCCATGGGGGCTAGTCCGATTTCGCCTTTATGTAGTAAATTAACAACCATGACTTACACCATCGCGCCATTGCATTCTTCAGGGGGTGTGGCAGGTTAGTGTATTCCCAGCATTGCGCCAAGCGTCAATGAGCGGTCGCGTTGATGGTCTTATTGGCTACCAGATAGGAGAAGCCTTATGCAGGACCCGGAATTATTACACGAAGGCCTGGGGCTTATGGCGTTAGGCATGGGGTTTGTGTTTGTTTTTCTTGCGATTTTAGTTTTTTTGCTGACCTTGATGTCAGGCATTATCCGGCGTTTTCAGCCTGCCCCCGCGCCGGTTGCGCCTGGTGGTAGCGCCAAGCCTGCCTCCCCAGCAAAAGGGCAGGGCGATGAGACGCTTGCCGTGATTAGTGCTGCAGTGCACCGTTATCGCTCGAAAAGACGTCGTTAACTTTCATCTTTTGTTGGGGTGCTCCGCGCAAACCGCATAATTTTTTGTTATTTTTACTACAAATAAACATTCCTTGACTACGAGCCAAGCCATGAACGAAACAAAAAGACCACTAGGCATTACCGATGTCGTGCTGCGCGACGCCCATCAGTCGCTGTTTGCTACCCGCTTACGTCTAGCCGATATGCTGCCGATTGCCGAAAAGCTGGATAAGGTCGGCTACTGGTCGCTGGAAACCTGGGGGGGCGCGACCTTCGACGCCTGCATCCGTTATCTGGGTGAAGATCCCTGGGAGCGCATTCGGGCACTCAAAGAGGCGATGCCGAACACACCGCAAGCGATGTTGCTGCGCGGCCAGAACCTGCTGGGCTATCGCCATTACGCCGACGATGTGGTCGATAAATTCGTCGAGCGCGCCAAAACCAACGGTGTCGATGTATTTCGTGTCTTTGATGCCATGAACGACCCGCGCAATCTGGAGCGCGCCATCAAGGCGGTTCGCCAGGTGGGCGGTCATGCGCAGGGGACTATTTCTTATACGGTTAGTCCGGTACATACCCTGGATAGCTGGGTCGACCTCGCCAAGACCATCGCGGCCATGGGTGCGGATTCGTTGGCTATCAAGGATATGGCGGGTCTACTCACGCCTTACACCGCGTTTGAACTGGTCTCGCGTCTCAAGAAAGAACTGTCGATTCCCGTACACCTGCACTGCCACGCCACCACGGGGCTTTCCACCTCGACCATTCTCAAGGCGGTCGAGGCGGGCATCGATAACGTTGATACCGCCATTTCGTCGATGTCGATGACTTACGGCCACAGCCCCACTGAATCGGTGGTGGCGATGCTCAAGGATACCGACCGCGATACCGGGCTCGACCTTGAGCTGCTGGAAGATATTGCCAGCTATTTCCGTGGCGTGCGCAAGAAGTACGCCGCCTTTGAAGGCTCCCTGCGTGGCATCGACTCGCGGATTCTGATCGCCCAGGTACCCGGCGGCATGCTGACCAATATGGAAGGCCAGCTCAAGGAGCAGGGCGCGGGCGATAAGCTCGACGATGTTCTCACCGAAATCCCCCGCGTACGCGAAGACCTGGGCTTTATTCCGCTGGTCACGCCGACTTCGCAGATTGTCGGCACCCAGGCAGTGATGAATGTCATGATGGAGGAGCGCTACAAGTCGATTTCCAAGGAAGTCCAGGCGTTGCTCAAAGGCGAATACGGCGCCGCACCTGCGCCCTTCAACAGCGAGCTGCAACAGCGCGTGCTGGAAGGCAGCGAGCCGATTACCTGCCGCCCGGCGGATAATCTCTCGCCGGAAATGGACAAGCTGGCCAGCGAACTGAAGGACAATGCCAAGGCCGACGGCATTCGCCTGGCCGACGGCGAGCAGCAAGTCGACGACGTGCTGACCTACGCGCTGTTTCCGCAGATTGGCCTCAAGTTCCTCAAGAACCGGGATAATCCCGACGCCTTTGAGCCCGAGCCCCAGGCAGCCGAGGCGGAAACGGTCAGCGGGCCTGCCAAAGGGGAAAGCAAAGCACCTGCCGCCAGTAACGGCCCGGAAACCTATACCGTCAAGCTCAACGGCAAGGCGTTCGTTGTGGAAGTCGCCGAGGGTGGTGACATCAGCAACGTGCAAGAGCAGACAAGTGCATCTGCCACCGCTGCCAAGGAAGAAGCACCGGCCCCCAGCGGCGAGGCAATCACCGCCCCGCTCGCTGGCAACATCTTCAAGGTCAATGTTCGCCAGGGCGACACCGTCGAAGAAGGTGACGTGGTGATTATTCTCGAAGCGATGAAAATGGAAACCGAAGTGCGCGCCAGCAGTGCCGGGACCGTTTCGGCTGTTAGCGTCAGTGAAGGCGACAGCGTTGTCGTTGGCGATACGCTGATCGAACTTTAAGGACCTCGCATGGATAAATTACTGACCCTATGGCAAGGCTCCGGGCTTTATAACCTGGAGCTGGGCCAAGCCGTGATGGTGATGGTGGGCCTGTTACTGCTCTATCTCGCTATCTACAAGAAATTTGAGCCACTGCTGCTGGTGCCGATTGGTTTTGGTGGCATTCTCGCCAATATCCCGGAAGCCGGTTTGGCGCTGTCCGCTCTTGAACAAGCGATTGATGTGGGGCGCCCCGCCGTGCTGGAGCAGCTTGCTTCGGCGTTGGGGGGCAGCCTCGACACCCAGGCGAGTATCGAGAGCTGGCGCACGAGCCTTCAACAGATGATGGCCAATGGCGCAGCCGAACAGCTTGCCACCGCAAAAGCCGTGGCCAATGGCGCAGGCTATGGCGATGGTTTGCTGTACATGTTTTACACCGTGGCGATTACCTCAGGCATTGCACCGCTGATTATCTTCATGGGCGTTGGCGCCATGACCGACTTTGGGCCGCTGCTGGCCAATCCGAGAACGCTGTTTCTCGGCGCCGCCGCGCAGTTCGGGATCTTTGCCACCCTCTTCGGGGCCGTACTGCTGTCGTCGATGGGCTGGATGGATTTCTCGCTCAACCAGGCGGCTGCCATCGGCATTATCGGCGGTGCAGATGGTCCGACTTCGATCTACGTCTCGAGCATGCTGGCGCCTGAACTGCTGGGTGCGATTGCCGTGGCCGCGTATGCCTACATGGCGCTGGTACCGTTGATCCAGCCGCCGATCATGCGCCTTCTGACCTCCCAGAAAGAGCGCGAGATCACCATGACGCAGCTGCGCCCGGTGTCGAAGCTCGAGAAGATTGTGTTTCCGCTGCTGCTGTTGATCCTGGTGGCGTTGTTTCTGCCCGATGCGTCGCCGCTGCTGGGGATGTTCTGCTTTGGCAACCTGATGCGCGAATGCGGCGTGGTCGAGCGGTTAAGCGACACGGCGCAAAACTCCCTGATCAACATCGTGACGATCATGCTCGGGCTGGCAGTGGGCTCCAAGCTCATGGCCGACAGCTTCCTGGCGGTCGAAACGCTGGGCATCATGGCGCTGGGGATCGTCGCCTTCGGGATTGGCACCACGGCAGGCGTGCTGATGGCCAAATTGATGAACCTGGTGAGCAAAATGCCGATCAACCCATTGATTGGCGCGGCAGGCGTTTCGGCGGTGCCCATGGCCGCACGTGTGGCCAACAAGGTGGGACTCGAGTCCAACCCGCATAACTTCCTGCTGATGCACGCCATGGGGCCCAACGTGGCCGGGGTGATCGGCTCGGCGGTAGCCGCCGGGGTGATGATCAAGTACTTGGGTTAGGCTAAAGGGCCTCGCCCATAGCAAAACGGCCGCCCCCTTGAGGGGCGGCCGTTTTTTTGCTTAGTCGTTGATGACCTGCGCGGTAATGGACTGCTTCAGGCGGCTTTCCAATGGTGTTAAGTCAAGCTCGCAATCACTCGGCCAGCCGATGGTGAGCGCCACTCCCTTTCCGTCATACTCGGCGTTGACCACGGGAATGGCCTGTTCGTCGCACCACCCGCGGGCAACGGATTCGTCGGCGAAGGAAAAGCGCACCCGGTAGTGAATGCGTTGGATGATTTCCCGGGTACCAAGGGTGTCGAGTGTCTTGTTTACCGCTTGGGCATACGACCGGGCCAGCCCGCCGGTACCCAATTTGGTACCGCCAAAGTAGCGGATGACCACGCAGCCGATTTCGCCCAGCTGACTACCTTGCAGCGAGTGAAACATGGGCCGACCGGCGGTGCCGCCGGGCTCGCCGTCATCGGAAAAGCCAATCTGCTGTTGCTCGCCCGGGGCGCCGGCAATGTAGGCCAGGCAGTGGTGGCTCGCACTGGGGTGTGCCTGTTTGGCGGCCTTTGCCAATGCTTCCACGGCGTCAAGCTCAGGGGTATGGGCTATCCAGGCAATGAAACGGCTCTTCTCAACCTCGATCTCGTCAATATGCCAAGTGCCTGGCGGCAGTTGGGGGACGCGATAGCGCATGATTATCCCGGCAATTTAGTGTGTCACGGGATGATGCTCAATTCCCATGAACATGCCAAGTACCTGAATATCGCGATTATGCAAAAACACTTCGGGGTGCCGGGCATCATCCAGCCACAGGCGTACGCCCGCCCGGCTGATGGATAGCTGCTTGAGGGCGAGGCTTTGCTGATTGATTTCGGCGATAACCGTCTCGCCCTGACTGTCGTCCTGATAGCGCCGAATCACGATGACGTCGCCATCGAACAGGTTGCAATCGGCCATCCGGTTGCCGCGTACCTTCAGTGTATAGGTGTTACGGCGAGTCATTCGCGCTGCTGCCGACGGGATTGAATAGGGGGGTGGCGTCGGGCGAGTCGTCGGTATTGCGGCGTTCATCGACATGTTCATCGGCTTTCTCCAAATCAGCGCCCGGTCCCTAGGCAAGATCTATCGGTAGACACGATACGGTTGTTAGGTTTTTTACATGTTCTTTCATACAGTGTTTGTCCAGTATAAACCTGTTTTTGCATACAGTGCCAGAAATAATTATCCAGTGGTTTGGCAAACCGACCTATGCGAGCGTCGAAGACCGGCGCGACTAGCGGGGAAATGGCTTTGAGTGTAGAGTTCAAGACAGTATTTGATTGCGTGGGGTGGCATGTGTCGCTGAGTTTGCAAGGCCGTCAATTGGGTTGTGAGCGCGATGGCCGCTGGCTCTTTGAGGGGCTGGATATTGACGTCAATCGCGGCGATATATGGCATGTAGCCGGCCCCAATGGCAGTGGCAAGACCACGCTGTTAAAAGTGCTGGCGGGGCAATTCAATGACTATTGCGGGTCGCTCCACTGGCAGGGCAAGCCGCTTGGTCAGGGGCGTGAACATTTTGCCGCCAACATGCTTTATCTGGGGCATTCGCCGGGCGTGAGCGCGGGCCTGACGCCGCTGGAAAACCTGGCCTGGTACCAGGCGTTGCACGATGAATGTAGCGACGAGGTACAGCGCGAAGCCGCCCTTGCGACCATGGGGCTTGAAGGCTTTGAAGATGTTCCGGTGGGGCATTTATCAGCAGGCCAGCAACGCCGCGTGGCGCTGGCAAGGCTGAATCTCACTCCGCGTGTGCTATGGATACTGGATGAGCCCTTTACGGCCATCGATCAGGCGGGCGTCGAGGCGCTGGAGGCGCAGCTGGTCGCCCATGCCAGGGCTGGTGGGGCCGTGGTGATGACGACCCATCACGTACTCGAGATTGACCATCCACTGCGTCATGTTGCGTTGGGCTAAGGAGCCAGAGTTGCCGCCTTCAGAAACCACAGAGCGCGTTGCGGTCCTGGCCGAGCCGACATCCAGGCGCCTGGGCGTCGCCTTTGGCGCTACCCTGGTGCGTGATCTCAATCGCGTTCGCCGTCGGCGCGGTGACGTGCTGAACCCGTTGGTCTTCTATGCCTTGACGGTTAGCTTATTTCCCATCGGTATTTCACCCGAGGCAGAGCTGCTGGCTGTCATGGCGCCGGGGCTTTTATGGGTCACGGCGCTGCTCGCCACACTGTTGTCGCTGGATGGACTTTTTCGCAGTGATTTCGATGACGGCAGCCTGGAGCAGATGATGCTTTCCCCTCAGCCGCTTGCGGCGCTGAGTGTCGCCAAAGTGGCTGCCCATTGGCTAGTTACCGGTTTGCCGCTGGCGCTCATGGCGCCGCTGCTGGGTATCATGCTGGCACTGCCTTTCCAGAGTGTCGGCGTGCTGATGGCATCGTTAGCGCTGGGCAGCGCCAGCTTGAGCCTCATCGGCGGCATTGGCGCGGCATTAACCGTCGGTTTGCCCCGGGGTGGCGTGCTACTCTCGCTACTGGTACTGCCGCTGTATATTCCGGTGCTGATTTTTGGCACCGGGGCGGTTCAGGCGGCAATCCAGGGCGATACCGCATTGCCTCACCTGGCGATGCTTGGCGCCTTGCTGGCGGCAGCGCTGATATTTGCTCCCTGGGCCATCGCCGCGTCGCTGCGTATCAGTATTAACGGGTAGGGATGAGCACTGTATGTGGGGCTTGATACATAAGCTGGGGTCGCCAAAGTGGTTTTATTACCGGAGTGCAGCGCTGCAGCCCTGGTGCTGGGGCGTGGCCGCCGCGTTGCTGCTGGTCGGCAGCGTATGGGGGCTCGTCTTTGCCCCCGCCGACTACCAGCAGGGCAACAGCTTCCGCATCATTTATGTCCATGTGCCCGCCGCTTTTTTGGCCCAGTCGGTGTTTGTCGCCATGGCCGTTTCCGGGCTTGTTTTCATGGTCTGGAAAATCAAGATTGCCGATATGGCGGCGACTGCCATGGCCCCGTTGGGGGCGGCCATGACCTTTGTCGCGCTGTTTTCCGGCGCGGTGTGGGGCGTGCCAACCTGGGGAACATGGTGGATATGGGACGCCCGATTGACGTCCATGCTCATTCTTCTGTTTTTATATATAGGGGTGATAGCACTGCGCGGTGCCTTTAGTCGTCGGGATAGCGGTGCGCGGGCGGCATCGGTGCTGGCAATGGTTGGCGTGATCAATATTCCCATCATCAAATACTCGGTGGACTGGTGGTACACCTTGCACCAGCCCGCCTCATTTACCCTGACCTCCCGCCCCGCAATGCCGGTGGAAATGTGGCTGCCGCTGCTGATGATGGTGGTGGGCTTTTACGGCTTCTTTATCGCCCTTACGCTTACCCGTACGCGCAGCGAAATACTCCGTCGCGAAGCCAATACCCGATGGGTGAGAGCGTTGCTTGAGGAGGTTAACTGATGGTGGCCTCGTTGGCTGAATGGGTATCCATGGGTGAGCACGGTGTCTACGTGTGGTCTGCCTGGGGTATCACGGCCTTGTTTATGCTGGGCCTTACGCTCCATGCCCGGCTGGAACGTCGACAATTGCTCAAACATCTCAAGCGGGTAGCGCGCCGCCAAGCCTCACCCCCGCAGCAAAGAGGGCATGACGATGACCCCAAAGCGTAAGCGCAAGCTTTATGTGATTGTCACGCTGGTCAGCCTGGCAGCAGTGGCCGTGGGCCTGACCCTGTATGCGCTGCGGGCCAACATCAATCTGTTTTTTAGCCCCGTACAGATTGCCCAGGGCGAGGCCCCCGTGTCGCGTTCCATCCGTGCGGGGGGCATGGTGAAAGTCGGCTCGGTATCCCGCGATGCCGATAGTTTGAATGTCGAATTTACCGTTACCGATTACGTGGGTGATCTGCACGTTGATTACCAGGGTATCCTGCCCGACCTGTTTCGTGAGGGGCAGGGCGTGGTCGTGGTGGGGGAGCTGCAGGAGGATGGCCGTTTTCGTGCCGATGACGTCTTAGCCCGGCACGATGAGAACTATATGCCGCCCGAGGTCGCACAGGCCCTGGAAGAGGCCGGTTACTCGCCCGCCGATTTTCAGGCCAGGGCCGCCGAGGTGAGGCAGCCGCGCGAGGACGATACGTGATGCCCCGCTACCTCGCCATCGTTCGTCGTGTTCAGCCGGAGTCCCCATGCTGACCCGAATATTGCCCGAAATAGGTCATTTCGCCTTGATCGTTGCCCTACTGATGGCGGTTGTGCAGTCAATACTGCCATTGGCCGGGGCCGCAACGCGGCGTCCCTTGTGGATGGCCTACGGGCAGCCCATGGCCACCGGCCAGTTCCTGTTTGTGCTGCTGGCCTACGTTTGCTTGACGGCCAGTTACGCGATGGACGACTTCAGCGTGGTGAATGTCGCCAATAACTCCAATTCACTGTTGCCCTGGTATTACAAGCTCAGCGCCGTATGGGGCAACCATGAAGGCTCGGTGCTGCTGTGGAGCCTGATGCTGGCGGGCTGGGGATGCGTTGCCGGCTGGTGGTCGCGGCGCCTGCCCCGCGACATGCTTGCCCGTGTGCTCGGTGTCCTGGGGCTGATCAGCGCCGGTTTTCTGTTGTTTATCCTGTTGACCTCCAATCCCTTCGAGCGGCATCTGCCTGACATCCCCGCCGATGGCGCAGACCTTAACCCCTTGCTGCAGGATATCGGGCTGATCATTCACCCACCCATGCTGTATATGGGCTATGTCGGGTTTTCGGTGGTGTTCGCCTTTGCCATTGCCGCCTTGTTGGGAGGGCGGCTGGATGCCGCCTGGACCCGCTGGGCAAGGCCCTGGACCAACGCCGCCTGGGCGTTTCTGACGGTCGGGATTGCGCTGGGTAGCTGGTGGGCCTATTACGAACTGGGCTGGGGCGGCTGGTGGTTCTGGGACCCGGTGGAAAACGCCTCGCTGCTGCCATGGCTCACCGGTACGGCCCTGATTCACTCGCTGGCGGTCACCGAAAAACGCGGCTCCTTCAAGAGCTGGACGGTCTTGCTGGCGATTGCCACCTTTTCGCTTTCGCTGATGGGCACCTTCCTGGTCCGCTCCGGCGTGCTGACCTCGGTACACGCCTTTGCCAACGACCCATCAAGGGGACTGTTTATCCTGGTGCTGCTGGCTATCACCGTCACGCTTTCCCTGGTCGTGTTTGCGCTGCGAGCACCGCGCGTCAGCCATACGGTGGGTTTTAACTGGTTGTCCCGGGATGCCCTGCTGCTGATCAATAACGGGTTGCTGGTGACCGCGACGATGACGGTGCTGCTGGGCACCCTGTACCCGTTGATCCTGGATTCGCTGGGGCTGGGTAAGATCAGCGTGGGGCCGCCTTATTTCAATGCACTGTTTGTACCGCTGACCGTGATCGCCTGCCTGTTCATGGGCCTGGGGCCGATGGCGCACTGGAAATCGACGTCGCCTGGCAAACTGGTGCGCAGGTTGTGGCTGGCCGGGTTGGTCGCGCTGGGTCTGGGGGCACTGGTGCCGCTGGTGTATCGCGGCGAATGGAACCTCTGGGTGACCTTGGGGTTGTCAACGGCGCTGTGGATAGGGCTGTCATTGAGCCGTGACCTGTTCGACAAAGTGCGTCATCGGCACTCGATATGGAAAGGGCTGCGCAGCCTGTCGTTAGCTTATTGGGGAATGGTGCTGGGCCATCTGGGGGTGGCGGTGACGATTGTCGGTGCCACGGTGGTCAGCCATTATGCGGTGGAGCGCAACGTGCGCATGTCGCCGAATACCAGCGTCGAGGTGGCAGGCTATCACTTTACCATGACCGAGCTTTTTGACCGGCGCGGTGCCAACTTTCTGGCCGATACCGCTGTTATTGAGGTACAGCGCGGTGACAGTCGCCGCCGTTTCGAGATGCAGCCAGAAAAGCGGCTGTATCTGGCGACGGGCATGCCCATGACCCAGGTGGCGCTTAGCCCGGGCCTCTTTCGTGATCTTTACGTGGCCATGGGCGAAGAGCTGGACGACGGCAGTTGGGCGATGCGTATCCAGTACAAACCCTTTGTGCGCTGGCTATGGCTCGGCGGTTTGCTGATGGCGCTGGGCGGTGTGCTGGCGGTGTTCGACAAGCGCTATCGTAAGACGCGCCCGGCAAGATTGGTCCAGGAGGGGCAGGCATGAAACGACGCTGGCTTTTGTTTCTGTTACCCGTTGCGTTTTTAGGTCTCGCGCTGTTTTTCTTTGAGCGCTTGTCCCAGGACCCCGCCGATCGTGACTCGGCGCTGATGGCCCGCGACTTCCCCGCCTTTGAGGCCACGACGCTGGAAGATGAGCAGCAGCGAGTCGATCAATCGTTGCTCCAAGGCCAACTGACACTGGTCAATGTGTGGGGAGAGTGGTGTGCCGCCTGTCGCCAGGAAATGCCCCAGTTGCTTGACCTGGCTGATCGGGGCATCCGACTGGTGGGGGTTAACTACCGGGATACCCGTGAGAATGGCCTGGCGTTTCTGGACGAGTTTGGTGATCCTTTTGCGGCCAACATTTTTGATCCTGAAGGTGAACTCGGCTTTGAGCTTGGCGTCATTGGCGCGCCGGAAACCTTTGTGGTCGATGCGCAAGGTGTCATTCGCTATCACCATAAAGGCTATGTATCTCCCGAGGATGTTCGCAACCGTCTTCTGCCGGAGGTGGAGAAATGGCGCTGATTCGCGGCTTAGGCCTGGTGGTGCTGATGCTATGCGCGCTACCGGCGTGGTCGGCCGGTATCGAGCTGCGCGACTTTGACGACCCGGTAACGGAGCAGCGCTATCGCGACCTAACGGCTTCGATGCGCTGCCCACTGTGTGAAAACCAGGCAATCGATGATTCCGATGCGCCTATTTCGGCGGACATGCGGGAACGGGTGTATCAGTTGCTTGACGAGGGCAAATCGGATACGGAAATCATCCAGCACATGGTGCAGCGGTTTGGCGACTACATTCTCTATAACCCGCGTTTGGAACAGCGTACCTACTTGCTGTGGGGCTTGCCGGTCGGGCTGCTGGTAGTGGTAGGCGTTGTGGTGGCATGGATCGTCAGGTCTCGTCGCCACGCCTCGGCGAAGGCCCTTAGCCCTGACGAACAGGCGCGACTGGATGCCCTTATCGAGCGTAAGGAGTCGTCGTGACCCTGCTCTGGACCGCTCTTGCCTGCGTATTGCTGCCCGCGCTCTGGCTGTTGGTGTTGCCGTTGCGCACGGCGCGCCGGTGGCGCGACGAGCAAATGGCCTTTGAGCAGCATGACAGCGCCGCTGAACAAAATGTCGCCATCTTTCGGCGGCGTCTCGCGGCGCTTGAAAACGCCCACGCCGACGGCAAAGTCGACGCAGCGCAATTGGCGGAAGAACGTCTTGAACTGGAACGCAGTCTGCTGGACGATACCGCCACCTTGCAGTGTCGGCCGCTCAAGCCTTATGTATCGGGGCGTTGGATCGTGCCACTGGCGATGCTCGCGCTTGGGGCGGGCAGCGTGGTGTGGTACCAGCAGCAGGGCGCTGAAGACGATCTTGTGCTGTGGGCCATTGGCCAGGAGGTTCGCGAACATCCGGAGGGCTCGCGGGAGATGTATATCGAACGGCTTGAAGCCCAGACGTCCCGGCAGCCGACCAACCCCAACCTGTGGAGCACACTTTTCCCGCTTTATCGGGAAACCGGCCAAGCGGATAACGCCGTGACAGCGCTTGAGCGCTTGATCGCCCTCGAAGGGCGCTTGCCATCGCTGTTAGCCCAGCTCGCGCAGCTGCGCTTTTTCATGGCCGGGCGAGAACTCACCGACGAGGTGCAGGGGCTTGTGGACGAAGTGCTGGCGGAAGATCCCCGTCAGCCCACTGCCTTGGGTATACTCGGCATTCACGCCTTCGACGCTGGCGATTATGCGCAGGCAATCGACCGCTGGCGGCGCGCCGTGGCCAATGTTGAGAATCCCGATATCGCCGCGTCGCTGCGCGAGGGAATTCAGGTGGCGCAATCGCGCCTGGGAGAAGAAGGCCGTCAAGTTGCGCAGGCAGACGGCCCGGGGGTGCGGGTCAGCGTGTCGCTCGATCCCGATCTGGCAAGTCAGGTTGACGGTGATGATAAAGTCTTTATCGTTGCGCGCGATGTAGACGGCGAACAGCCGCCACTGGCGGTGGTTCAGGGCCTGGTGTCAGAACTGCCAATGACCGTCGTGCTGGACGACCGCGCGGCCATGACGGCTGACGCGCAGATATCGCAAGCGCGTGAGGTTCGTCTGATGGTGCGTGTTTCGCCAAGCGGCCAGGCTACTCCTCAGGCGGGGGATTTATGGGGCTCTGTCGACCGGGTCGACGTTGGCCCGATTAACGCACGAGAGACTACCAGGGTGACCATTGATCGTGTTTTTGAATAATCTCAACGTGAACTCTCCATGCGTTTAACGTCAATACGTCTCGTCGGTTTCAAATCCTTTGTCGACCCGGTCACGGTGCCTTTCGACGGAAATATGACGGCTGTCGTCGGGCCCAATGGTTGCGGTAAATCAAATATTATCGACGCCGTGCGCTGGGTGATGGGCGAGTCTTCCGCCAAGACGTTGCGCGGTGAGTCCATGGCCGACGTCATCTTCAACGGCTCGACGGGCCGTAAACCGGTGGGGCAGGCCTCCATTGAACTGAAGTTCGATAACCGGGATGGCGCCATGGGTGGGGTCTATGCCCAGTACGCTGAAATTGCGGTGAAGCGGCTGGTGACCCGCGACGGTCAGTCCAACTACTTTTTCAATGGCCAGAAATGCCGCCGCCGGGATATCGCCGACCTGTTCATGGGGACCGGGCTGGGCCCGCGTTCCTACGCCATTATTGGCCAGGGGATGATATCGCGGCTGATCGAAGCTCGTCCGGATGACCTGCGTGCCACCCTGGAAGAGGCGGCGGGGATCTCCAAATACAAAGAGCGCCGCCGGGAAACCGAAAACCGCATGCGGCGTACCCAGGAAAACCTGGAGCGCCTGGACGACATCCGCGAAGAACTGGATAAGCAGCTTGAGCGCCTCAAGCGTCAGGCCGAGGCCGCCAAGCGTTACCAGGCATTAAAGCAGCAGGAATTCCAGCTAAAAGGCGAGCTTGCCGTGCTGCGCGGGCGTGCCCTGCGGGCGGAACAGGCCCAGCAGGAAAGCCGTGTGCGCGAGCTGGAAATCGCCGTCGAGAAAGACGTATTCGGCGTGCGCCAGTGCGAAACCCGCCTCGAACAGGCCCGTGAGCAACACGATGAGCTGGCCGAAGTCCTCGAGCGCCATCAGCAGCAGTTCTTTGAGACCACAACCCGCATCGCCCGTCTGGAGCAGGACCAGGCCCACCGGCGCAGCCGGGAAGCGCAACTGGCAAGCGACATCCAGACGGCGCGGCGAGACCTCGACGAGCAGCGCCAGGTCAGCGAAGGCGATCAGGAACGCCTGGCCGCCATTGAAGCGCGGTTGGACGAATTGCTGCCCGAGCACGAAGCACTCGACGAACAGCTGGAAACCCTGGAGCAGGCCCTGGCCGATGCCAGCCCCTCTCTGGAGGCCGCCGAGCAGCAGTGGGCGGATGCCGAAAGCCACTGGCGGGATGCCAGCCGCGAGGCCGAGCGCCGCCAGGATCAGTTGCGTGACCTTGAACAGCGCATTGCCCGCCTGCAGGCCGAACGCCAGCGCCGCCGTCAGCAGCGGGGCGAGCTTGCCGATGTCACCGAATTACGCAGCGAGCACGCTGAATGCCAGGCCCGCAAGGAAGAGGCCGAACAGCGCGCTGAGGCATTCCAAACCGAGCGCGACCAATGGCAGCAGCGCTACAGCGAAGCCAAGGCGGCTTACCAGCAGGCGACCCAGACCCGCGATCAACAGCGCGCCGAGTTGAGTCAGCGACAGGGCGAACTTGCCTCGCTGGAGGCGCTGATTGATGCCGCGCTTGCCGATCACGACCCGCACATCACCGAGGCGTTAGCCGCCCACGGGCTTGCCGAGGCGCCACGGTTGGGGGAGGCCATCAGTGTCGAACCCGGCTGGGAACGGGTGATTTCCTGGCTGCTGGCGCCCTGGCTCAATGCCCGTCTGGTTGCCGTTGATCAGTTGCAGGCCCTGCCCGACGCGCTGGCCACCGACTGGTGTTTGATTGACCGGGCGTCGCCTGCCTTGCACGGTGGACAACGCCTGGACGCGCTGGTGAGTGGGGCGGGCGCGCTGGGTGAATGGTTGGCAAGTATTCACTATGCCGAGAGCAGCGCCGAGGCGGATGCGCTATTAGCCACACTTGCCCCGGGTGAAAGCGTGGTCACGCGGGAGGGAGTGTGGCGCGGGCGTGGCTGGTTGCACCAGCAGGCCAACGGCGACGGCGTGGACGCGCTGTTGGTCACCCGGCGTCGCTATGATGAGCTGGCGGCCCGCCGGGAGCAGGATGAAGAGGCGCTGGCGCTTGCTGAAGCCCAGTGCGAGGCGGCCAGTGAAACCATCGAGACGCTGGAGCACACCCGCGATCAACAGGCGGAGGAAGAGCGTGCCCACGCCGCCACGCTCCAGCAGCTGGCGGTCACCGAGCAGCGCCTTTCTCAGCGTCTGGAACATCTGGAAAGCCGAGCCACAGAACTTGACGAAGAATTGAGTCAACTGCAGGAAGATGAAGCAGAGTTAGCGCTTACTCTCGATGAGCAGCGTGCCCGCTGGCATGAGGCCATGGAACAGCTGGAAATGGCGGCCCAGGCCCGCGACGAAAGCGCCGAGCAGCGGGATCACCAGCGCGAACAACGCGAACGGTTGAATCAGCAGCATGCACCGCTGAAAGCCCGCCAACAGGCGCTGGCGCTTGAACGGGAACGTCTCAACACCGAGGTTAATAGCCTGCGTTCCCAGCAGTCGCGTAGCCATGAAAGCGAAGAGCGCCTGGCGCTGCGCATTGAAGAGTTGGAAGCATCGCGGGAGACCCTGCTTGAACCTGACGAGCTTGCCGCCGAGGAGCTTGAAGAGCTGCTTCACCAGCGCGAACAGCAGGAGCAGCGTTTAAACGACACCCGCCAGCAAACCCAGACGCTGGCAGAGCAGTTGCGTAACGACGAACTGACCCGTCAGCAGCATGAACGTAATCTGGAACAAAGCCGCGAGCAGTTGCAGCAGCGGCGAATGGACGTTCAGGCGCTGGCGCTAAAAGCTGCTACTCAGGATGAGCAGCTCACTGAGCTTGGCCACGATGGCGATGCATTGGCAGAACAGCTTGCCGACGACGCCACTGAAACCGCCTGGCAGGAGCATCTGGAAAGCACCACCGACAAAATTCGTCGCCTGGGGGCCATTAACCTGGCGGCGATTGAAGAATATGATCAACAGGCCGAACGGCGTGACTATCTGGAAGCCCAGCACGCTGAGCTAAGCGAAGCGCTGGAAACCCTGGAACGCGCCATTAAACGTATTGATCAAGAAACCCGCATTCGTTTTAGAGATACGTTTGATCGGGTCAATACCGGATTGCAAACCTTGTTTCCGAGAGTGTTTGGCGGCGGCACTGCCTGGTTAACGCTCACCGGTGATGACTTATTGGAAACCGGTGTGGCGATCATGGCGCGTCCACCGGGTAAAAAGAACAGCACGATTCATCTCTTATCCGGGGGGGAAAAAGCACTGACGGCACTTTCCCTCGTGTTCGCTATATTCCAGTTAAACCCGGCGCCTTTTTGTATGCTGGATGAAGTCGATGCCCCCTTGGATGATGCTAACGTTGGTCGCTATGCCAAGTTGGTAAAAGAGATGTCGGAAAACGTTCAGTTCATCTATATCACCCACAACAAAATTGCCATGGAGGCTGCCGAGCGATTAATGGGGGTCACCATGCAGGAGCCGGGGGTCTCACGGATGGTCTCGGTAGGGATTGAAGAAGCAACAGCGTTGGTGGATTAATGCTCGCAAGTGTTAACGTTATTAACTACCCTAACGGTTAATGATCCACGCCCCAGCGTTAAAAAAGGTGACTTGAGGCGCTAAACTTATCTATATTATAGGGCGATGAGTGATTTTGGCCTTCAGTAGTGTTAGAAAATGTGGTAACCGCATCCAGCTTCCGGTACTCAGCAGGGTGATGTTTAAAGGACTGGGCATGCATTACTAACACGGGCTTCAATCGCAAACGATGTTGCTGTCGCGTAAGGTAGTTAATTAATAGACAGGCATTGGGGCACTTATCGCCGACGGTATAGTCGAATTTTTGCCTTAAATAACGTTAAAAACTGTGCGATAACGTGAAAATTAGCAAAAAGTGGCCCTTTTCGTAGTAATCGCGCTATGCTTGGGGTAAGTATAGGTTTAACAGTAGTGATCTAATTTTCAGGCATCGCGCCTTAGCAACCGTCAAAATGACCCATGGAATTTTCAACATGGAATTAAGAGAGTGGCTAATCATTTTAGGGCTGGCGTTGGTTTCCCTCATCGTGATTGATGGGGTGAGACGACTTCAGCGCCAGCGCCGTGTTCCTCGCCTTGACCAGTCTGTCGGCGAGACACCGGCAAGTCGATCCACCGAGTTCGATGACGCGGCTAAAGAAGCTGAGGTCAACTGGGAGCTTCCCAACGGCGGAGCCCGTGTCGTAAAGCCTGCTGATTATAGCGGTTTCAATCAAAAGCCCAAGTTGGAACGCCAAGAACACCCGGGACCCTCAAAAATACTTTCCCAGTTTAAGCGCGGTAGCTCCAAGACAAGTTCATCTGTCTCCTCGAGGGTAAAAGAGAGCTGGAAAGAGAGCCGGGATGAGCAACCAGCCACCACGCGCACAGCCGAAGCATCGACAACGACGCGTGCCCAGCGCCCCGAGGTGAAAATGCCTGAGCCAACGCCAGCGCCAGAAGAAGGCCATCGCGAACCTGCGTTGTCCTCCTCAGACGGCGCCAGCCCTGCGCCAGATGAAAACGCCACCGCTGCCAGCCGCGAGCCTCGTTTAAGTGCCATGGAGGAAAACGAGGTTGAACGTTCGGCGGCCACGCAAGACGTCCATGACGACAGGCCGGTACTGAGGGCTGAGCCGGAGGACGCCGCGTTCGCCAAACACGCCTCCTCTGATGGATCGACGAAACGTCGTCATCTGCGCAACGATATTGCCGGTGAATACCCGGATGAAGACGAAGAAGATACCTATCGTCTGGTCGACTTTGAGGAAATTGGTCGTTCACTGAAACAGAAAATGATCGACCATCGCAAAGCCCGGGCAAAGAAAAAAGCCGAGAAGGCGCGTCGCGCCGACGCATTAGCCAAGCAGAAAGCAGAGCGTAAGGCGCTTGAGGCAGAGCAGCGCCGGGCAGCCGAGGAAGCCGCCGAGGCAGAGAAAGCCCGCATCGCTCAGGAACAGGCGAAAGAACGTGAGTTGGCTGCCCAGGCCGCTGAAGAAGAACGTCTCGCCCAGGCGTCCGAGATGGCCCAGTATGCCGCCGAGGAAGAAACTTACGACTCGCTGGAGCCACAAGCGACCCGGCACGAGCCTGATGAAGGGGTAGTACGGACTCACCCTGCACTGGAAAAAGCATTGCGTCACGATGTCTGCGGTGAACACGCCAAGGAAACCTTGACCAATGCAGAAGAAATGATCGTCATCAGCGTGCTGTCACGCGATCCGGAAGGCTTTGACGGTGGCAAGCTGCTGGAATTGATGATGGCCTGTGGCCTCCGCTATAGCAGCGCCATGGGGGTTTTCCACCGCTTCGAAACCGAAAGTGCCGACAGCGAACTGCAATTCTCCATGGTCAATGTCGTCAAGCCCGGCACCTTCCCCATTGAAGAGATGGATGAGTTTGTGACCCCCGGCATTACCTTGCTGATGCCGCTACCCGGCGCCCACGACAGCTCGGCAGCGTTCGAGGCCATGGTCGAAACCGCCATGGTAGTTGTGCGGCATATGGGTGGCGAGCTGAAAGACGAGAACCATAGCGTGATGACGGCACAAACCATCGAGTTTGCGCGCCAACGCGTACACGAGTTTGAACGCCGACATCGCCTGCACCGCCATATGCAGGCGCACTAACAGCGCGCTTGTCATCCAGCACCCGTCCTCTTGCAGAGGGCGGGTGTTTTTTATTTTATAATACTGTTAATTCGTACCACCGCTATCGAGAACCCGCTTCAATGAGTCAGCCTTCCCCCGATGTGCGGCAAGAAGTCAGCCAGCTTCGCGCCGAGCTGGACGACGCCAACTACCGCTACTACGTGTTGGATGAGCCCACGCTATCCGACGCGGACTACGACCGTAAGTTTCAGCGTTTAAAAGCCATTGAAGACGATAACCCTGAACTTGTCTCGCCGGATTCCCCTACCCAGCGGGTGGGCGCGGCGCCTGCCGATGGCTTCCCCGAAGTGGCCCACGCCATTCCCATGCTGTCGTTGGATAACGCCTTTAGCCGTGAGGATATCCACGCATTTGCCGAGCGCGTTGCCGAACGCCTGGAGAGCGAGGCGGATGATATCGAGTTTAGCTGCGAGCCCAAGCTGGATGGTGCGGCGGTGTCGCTGGTTTACGAGCAGGGTGTGCTGGTCAGTGGGGCGACTCGGGGCGATGGTCGCACCGGCGAGGGAATTACCTCCAACCTGCGCACGCTACGCTCGGTGCCCTTGAAGCTGATGGGGAAAAACGTCCCCGAGCTGCTGGAAGTGCGCGGCGAAGTGATCATGCGCCATGCGGGTTTTGAAGCGCTCAACGAACGCGCCCGGGAAGAGGGCAGCAAGGTGTTTGCCAACCCGCGTAACGCAGCGGCGGGTAGCCTGCGTCAGCTGGACCCGCGCATTACCGCTAAACGGCCGCTGGAGTTTCATGCCTACCAGGCGGCTCGCCTTGAGCCCGACCTGGGCGATACCAGCCATAGCGCCTTGATGGCGCGGTTATCAACACTCGGTTTTCGCACCAGCGCCGAGCTGACCACCATGAAGGGCCCCAAAGCCGTCGCCGATTACTGCGAACAGCTCGGCGAGAAGCGTGACCAGCTGGGCTACGATATCGATGGCGTGGTCATCAAGGTGAACGATCTGCGCCACCAGCGGGAGCTTGGCTTTGTCGCCCGGGCGCCGCGCTGGGCTGTGGCCTTCAAGTTCCCCGCCCAGGAAGAAGTCACAACGCTCAACGAGGTGGAATTTCAGGTGGGGCGTACCGGCGCCATTACCCCGGTGGCACGGCTTGAACCGGTGACCGTGGCAGGCGTGACGGTTTCCAATGCCACGTTGCACAATGCCGATGAAATTACTCGCTTGGGCGTCATGATTGGCGATACCGTCGCGATTCGTCGTGCCGGTGATGTGATTCCACAGGTGGTCCGGGTGGATACCGACAAGCGCCCCGCGGATGCCCGGCCCATTATCTTTCCCGACCGTTGCCCGGTGTGCGACTCAGAGATCGAGCGTTTAGCCGATGAGGCCGTTGCCCGCTGCTCCGGGGGGCTTTACTGCGCCGCCCAGCGCAAAGAAGCGCTGAAGCATTTCGCCAGCCGCAAGGCACTGGATATCGACGGTCTGGGCGAAAAGCTGATCGAGCAGCTCGTTGATCTGGACTGGGTGAAAACCCCGGCAGATTTGTTTCATCTGACCGTTGAGCAACTGCAAGGCCTGCCACGCATGGGGGAAAAGTCATCCCGCAATCTGGTCAACGCCCTGGATAACGCCAAATCGACAACGCTGGCGCGGTTTATCTACGCATTGGGTATACGCGAGGTGGGTGAAGCCACGGCGTCCAACCTGGCGAATCACTTCGGCACCCTCCAGGCACTGCAGGACGCCGACCAGGCAGGGCTGGAAGCGGTGAACGATGTCGGGCCGGTGGTCGCGGCTCACCTGTACACCTTTTTCCGCCAGCCGCATAACCTGGAAACATTGCAGGCGCTGATAGACGCAGGCGTAACCTGGCAAGAAGCAGAGGTTACCCAGGGCCCCACGCCCCTTGACGGCCAGACCTGGGTGCTCACCGGCACCCTTGAGTCGATGACCCGGGATGAAGGTAAGGCGCGCCTGCAGGCGCTGGGTGCCAAGGTGGCAGGCAGCGTCTCCAAGAAAACTGCCTGCCTGGTGGCGGGCGAAGCCGCGGGCAGCAAACTCACCAAGGCCGAGCAGATGGGTGTCGACGTCATCGATGAAGCGACCTTTATAGACCGATTGGCAGAGTGGGAGCAGAGCTAATGAGCCGATTTATTGAAGTACCCGCCAGAATGCTGCCGCAGGAAACCCTGGATGCCCTGCTCGAGGCGTTTGTGACTCGTCAGGGCTACGACACGACCGATACCACGGGCGAGGGCATGCATGGCTGGATTGCGCAGATTAAAAAGCAGCTTGAGCGCAATGAGCTGATCATTGCCCACGACCTTGAGCTAGAGATGACCGAGGTGATGACCCTGGCCCAATGGCGTTCCTTTGGCCGCGATATAGCCGACGATGAGGAGGAAGGTGACATCTAGGCCATCGTTCCCCGAATAATCGCGCTGATAAGCCGCCGCCCCGGGTGGAGGTGGTCGACCAGCGGCAACTCCAACGGCTGCGGGTCGTCGCTGATACGCGAGGCAATCACCTCGGCGCACAGCGGCGCGCTGGCAAGCCCACGGGAACCGTGGGCGGTGGATATCCACAGCCCCGGGTAATGCTCCCCCCGTGTATCAGGCACTTTCGAGGCGTCCTTGCCTAATGCTTGATACGCCTCCTGCCAGGATTCAGCTATCGGCACCGGCCCTGCATAGGGGCTTTTGTCCGGGCTTGCCGCACGCACGGCGGCCCGGCCCTCGAGTGTTTCGGGGCTGAGGTCAACGCCTGATGCCTCAATAGCCGCCACCCAGTCGGGCAATGCCTGTCGCAGCTCGTCAATATTGCGCTGGTGGTCGTCATGGGTGACGTGGCGGGTGTCGTTATTGGGCACAAAGCTGGCGCCAAAAGTCAGTACGCCATCCACAGGCGGTGAGACATAGCCGCCAGCGCAAACCACCCGCTGAGGCGCTTGCACGCTTTCTGGCAGCACCACTTCGCTGACCTGGCCACGCACCTGCTGCAGCGGCAGTTGTGTGGTTTGCGCAAAGTGGTTGGCCAACTGAGCGTTGGCAATCACGACCTGATCGGCGCTTACGGTATCGCCGTTGGCCAGGTCGAGCTGCCAATGCTGCCCGTCTCGCTGCAGTTGTGTCACATCCCCCTGAATAATACTGATAAGCGGATGGGCGAGCAGCTGCTCGCACAGCGCCTTGGGGTGTACCCAGCCTGCCTGGGGATAAAACAGCGCCTGCCGGGCACTGATCGGTACCCCGGCAAGCTCGCTCAGGTTTTCCGTATGAGCCGACACCACCGCTTCAGGCAGCGCATGGTACGCCATGAAGCGCTGCTGGCGGCGGGCTTCCTTATCGCTTAACGCCAGCTGTACCACGCCGCTTTGCCGCCATACAGGCGTGTCCGTGGCTAACTGCCCAAGCCAGCGCTGGGAATACATCAACCCGGCCAAATAAAACCGGCTTTGATGGTTCGTCTCGGCGGCCAGTTTGACGTATAGCGCTCCTTGGCGATTGCCCGAGCCGCCCGCACCGGGTGCCTCACGCTCTACCACGCTGACCTTGATCCCGCGCCTGGCAAGGGCGGCGGCGACGCTGGCCCCGGCGATGCCCGCGCCGATCACGGCGACGTGTCGGTTATCCAGGCCTGCAGGCGGCGTAAACCATGGCGTGGCGCGGCGGCGCGTATCGCCGGGTGGCGCGGCGATCGCGCCTGCCAGCATTTCCCGCTTGCGTCCAAAGCCCGGCACTTTTTGCCACCCAAACCCGGCGGCTTTCAGCCCGCGTTTGACGATACCGGCGCAGGTGAAGGTGGCGAATGTCGCCCCGGGGCGTGAGCGCGCCGCCATGGCCTCAAATAGCTCAGGTTGCCACATCTCAGGGTTCTTGGAAGGTGCAAAGCCATCCAGAAACCAGGCGTCGACCTGGCCATCCAACTGCAACAGGCGCTCGGTGGTGTCACCAAAATGCAGATCCAGCGTCACGCGTTCGCTCAGGTGCAAACGGTGGATGCCGCTGACCGCGTCGGGCCACTGGTCGCAAAGCACCTGTGCATAAGTGGCAAGCGACGGCCATGCGCTCAACGCGCGGATAAGCGAGGCGCGATCCAGGGGAAACTTCTCTGTGGATAACAGGTGAAGCCGGGCGTGGGCCGGTGCATGCGCGGCAAAGCAGGCCCAGGCACACAGCATATTCAGCCCGGTGCCAAAGCCGGTCTCGCCGATCACAAAGGCACGCCGCTGCTGCCACTCGGTAAAGCGAGCAGGCAGGTGGTTGGCGTTGATAAACACGTGCTCGGTTTCAGCGCGGCCGTTATCACGGGAAAAATAAACGTCGTCGAAGGCGTCCGAGTGCGGCGCCGCGTCGTTCCAGGTGAGCGACGGCGACGTCAGCGCCGCCAGAGGCGGCAAAGGGTAAGGGTGTTGCGTCACGCAGTCATCCGTGTTGCAGAAAGATGGTTAAAAAATGACCAATTTGTGAATAGGGGCGTTATTCCTGGCTTAGGGAAATGCGTCCGCCGTGTTTTCACAGAGTTTTCCACAGCCTCTGTGAAAAAGCCGACGGACCCTCCATATTCACTCGTCAGGGTCAAGGTAAAACTTTCTTGAACGGCTTGACGGTCACCTGGGAATAAACACCGGCAATGACGTAGGGGTCGGCATCGGCCCAGCTTTTGGCGTCTTCCAGGCTGCCGAACTCGGCAATCACCAGGCTGCCGCTGAAGCCCGCTTCGCCAGGGTCATTGGCATCAATGGCCGGGTGGGGGCCTGCGAGCACCAGGCGCCCTTCGTCGCGCAAGGCTTCCAGACGCGCTAAATGGTCAGGCCGGGCGGCCAGGCGGCGTTCCAGACTGTTAGCCGTATCTTCACTGATGATGGCATATAGCATGTGCATAACTCCTTGAATGAAAGAAGGAACAAAAAGGTAGGTAACCACGGCTTCAATTGACCGGACCGGTATAAGCGAGCACCATATCGCATCAACCTAAGCCTTATTCTGACAAACTCGCCACACGGCGTCATGCCTATGCTCCGACTTCCTGCCACGTTTGAGACCGACCAGCGTTACCCCGTTGATTTGCATATGCATTCGACGGCCTCCGACGGTGCCTTGACGCCGACGCAACTCGTCACGCTGTGCGCCGAACGTGGGCTTACCCACATGGCGTTGACCGACCACGATACCATGGATGGCGTGGTGGAGGCGGGCCAGGCGGCGGCATCCACAGGTATGTGCCTGCTGCCCGGCTGTGAGTTATCCACTCGCTGGCAGGGTATCAATATTCACATGGTGGCGCTGATGCCGGGCGGCCTCCAGGGCCCGCTGGTGGAAGGGTTGATCCATCAGCGTGAGGCGCGTATCAAACGCGCCGAGGTGATTGCCGAGCGGCTTGAAAAGGCCGGTCTGACTGACGCCCTGGCCAAGGCCCGCGAGCAGGCCGGTAGCGACCGGCCACTAGGTCGCCCCGACTTTGCCCGAGCCCTGGTGGCCGACGGCATGGTGGCCGATTGGGCCAGCGCCTTTAAGCGCTTTTTGGGCAGCGGCAAGAAAGGCGATGTAAAGGCCCATTGGCCGGAAATCAGCGACGCGGTGGGCTGGGTTGTCGCCTCAGGCGGCGTGGCGGTGCTGGCTCATCCGCTGCGACACGGCCTGACCCGGCGCAAGCGTGGCCTGTTGATGGATACCTTTCAGGCAGCCGGCGGCCAGGCGGTGGAACTGGTCAGCGGCCAGCAAAATCCGGACAGCACCCGGGATCTGGCGCGCCAACTGGTCGAACGCGAGTTATACGCCTCGATGGGCAGTGACTTTCACTTTCCCGGCAGCCACGCCGCCCCTGGCAGCATGAGCATGATACCGCGAACCGCAGCGCCGCCTATCTGGCAGCATCCGCGTTTACGCCACCTGCAGGACGCACCGGCTGGGCCTCTCGCCGCTGCATAAGCTAAGGTAGGCGGTAGGACCACTAATATCCACAGGCAGGAGTACGCCATGAGCCAATACTTTCAGATTCATCCCGAGAATCCGCAAAAACGCCTGATCGACCAAGCCATCGAGATTATCCGCAAAGGCGGCGTGGTGGCGTACCCCACCGATTCCGGCTACGCGCTGGGTTGCCACCTGGGCGAGAAAAAAGCCATCGAGAAAATCAAATGGCTGCGCTCGCTGGACGACAAGCACAACTTCACCCTGGTGTGCTCGGACCTGTCGCAGATCGGCACCTACGCCAAGGTCGATAACGACGTGTTCCGCCTGCTCAAGGCGCATACGCCTGGCCCCTACACCTTCATTCTAGACGCCAGCACCGAAGTGCCACGCCTGCTGCTGCACCCCAAACGGCGTTCTATCGGTGTTCGCGTGCCCGACCACCGCATCACCCACGCGCTCCTGGATGCACTGGGCGAGCCGCTGATGAGCGTCACCCTGATTCCCGTCGGCGAGGACCTGCCAATGAGCGACGCCGAGGATATCCGCGAGCGCTTTGGGGCACACCTGGACCTGATCATTGACGGTGGCGCCTGCCACCTGGACCCCACCAGCGTCATCGATCTACGCGAACTGCCGCCCAAGATCGTCCGCGAAGGCCGCGGGGATGTCACGCCCTTTACCGTTTAAGTGGTTGATCTGTTAATCGCTTGAATGCTTAACGTCCTCATCGTCTAACGGCGCGCCTCAGGTGTCACTATCCTGGGGCGCGTTTTTATCTGTGTCGTCGCCGTTGTCGTCTTTCTTCTTTTCTTCTTTCTTTTCTTCCTCTTTCTTGCGCGGGTCTTCACTGTGTTCATCCAGCCAGGTGCCGCAGCGCAGGCAATAGTAGGCGCGTTTTTCGTGGCGCTCGTGGCCGCAACCTGGGCAGGCTTCTTCAGAGTAGCGATCCTCGCGGATCGAGCGTATGACCTGGGCGGAGAACACCCCGGTGGGCACGGCGATGATCGAGTAACCGAGCAGCATCAGCACCACGGTGATGGATTTGCCTAACGGCGTTGCCGGCACGATGTCGCCGTAGCCTACCGTGGTCATGCTGACGATCGCCCAGTAGATCGACATGGGAATACTGGTAAAACCGGCTTCTGGCGATTCGATCACATACATTAGCGCCGCAAACAGCGTGACCACCATGAAAATGCTGAAGAAGAACAGCAGGATCTGGCGCAGGCTGCGCTTTAACGCATCGATCAGCAGCCGCGCCTCACCGACAAACTCCATCAACCGCAGAATGCGGAAGATCCGCAATACCCGCAGGATTCGCACAATCACCAGACCGTGGGCGCCGGGTATCAGCAATACCAGCCAGGTGGGCAGAATGGCGATCAGATCGACAATACCGTAAAAGCTTTTTAGGTAGAGCGTGGGGCGCTCAAGGCAGTAAAGGCGCAGCACCAGCTCGATGCTGAACAAGATGGTGAATATCCACTCCAGGACATAAAAAAGCATGCCGTAGCGCTCGGCATAGGCCTCAACGCTATCCAGTAATATGACCCCGACGCTGAGCAGGATCGCCAGAATCAAGCCAATGTCAAAGGCTTTGGCACCCGGCGTATCGGACTCGAAAATGATGTGGAAAAGCTGCGCGCGAAGTCCCTCTGCGCCAGGTTTTAATGAAAGATTCATCAGGCCGTCCTGAAAAAGGCTGTGAGCGCTAGCGTAGCGCGGTTTGATGCGCCATGCGATGGGCAAGGGCCAGTGCGGCCTTGGCATACGTCACGCTTGGCTGGCCGGTGCTTCCCAGCGCATCGCGCATGGCGCTTGCGTCATCACGGGCCTGGTCGGTGAGCGCCGGATCGGCGGCCAGCATGGCAAGTGCCTCCTGAGCCGCCGCCAGGTGCTCGGCGCGGTGGCTGTCGTGGTAGGCATCAAGCGACAGCGTTGCCCGGTGCATCCATTGCGCGGCGGCGTCAGCGTCGGGAAGCGGCCATTGCTGGGCGGCGAGGGCGTTGCCACGGGCGGCCTTGCTGGTGTCTGAAGGGCGCAGGGGAACGCGTTCGGCGATCGCCTGGGCCAGCGACCAGAGTGCCTCGGGCGCGCCGTGTTTAAGCTCGAGTTCCGCTTCGCAGATGATCGCCTGATGCCCGCCGCTGTGAATCCTGCCTTCATCCAGTGCCAGTTCGATATGGCTGTCCTGCCACATCACCTGCCAGCTCCACCGTTCAAAATCGGTGCTCAGCTGAGGCTGCAGCGTGGGAATTGCCTCGCCCAGGGCGCCCTGAAACGGCGGGAGCTCGGCAAGCCCTTGGGTATCCAGGTGGCGTGTCGTCAGCGGCCATTCCCACTCATGGCGTTGCGAAAACCCGCCGCCGCCGTGGCCGGCGGTCTTGACGGTCTGCAGCACCTGATCGTCCACCTGACGCAGACGCACCGCGATGCGCGCCTGGGCAAGTGCTCCCCCAGAGGTGTCGTAATAGGTGTTGGTCAGGGTTTGCCGACTGGGTGTCAGGGTCTGTAACAGGGGGTACTGGCGCAGGGCCACCGGCCCCTCGGGGGACAGGGCAAGCTTCAGTTCAATCTCGGTTGGCTCTGAGGGTTTCATGACAATTGCCACCTCTATACTATGACATTTAGGTTAAATTTTAATGACATTATGAACTTTTCATGACGGCGGCAGACGCACTCTCTATACTATTGCCGCCATTTCCCGGCTTCCCGAAAAAAGGCGTAAAGGCTTTATGGTTACTTCCAACCCTTTTTCCTCGATGTTTGGCCGCTCGCCATTCCAGCCGCTGCTCGCTCACATCGTCAAGGCAAACGAATGTGCCGATCAACTCCTGCCCTTCTTCGAAGCGACGCTGGCAGGCGATTGGGAGAGCGCTGCGCAACTACGCGAAAACGTCACCCGTTTAGAACACGATGCCGACGTACTCAAGACCGAGTTACGTCTGAACCTGCCTAACACCATGTTCTTGCCTGTTTCGCGCTCCGATCTGCTCGACCTGATCAGCGTTCAGGACAAGATTGCCAATAAAGCACGAGACATTACCGGCATTATGCTGGGCCGTAAAATGACCGTGCCTGACGAGTTGGCTGACCCCATGCGTGACTATATCCGCACCAGCGTGGCCTGTGTGGCGCAAGCCCGCCAGGCGCTGGAAGAACTCAAGGACCTGTTGGAGTCAGGCTTTGGGCGCAATGTATCGGATGTCATGCACAACATGATCCGCGAACTGCATACCCTTGAGCACCAGGCCGATGGTCAGCAAGTCGCGATCCGCCGTCAGTTGTTCAGTCTGGAAAGCGAGCTACCGCCGGTCGATGTGGTCTTCCTCTACCAGATCATTGATTGGGTAGGCGAACTTTCCGACCGCGCCGAACGGGTCGGTAGCCGCCTGCAGATCATGACCGCCAACTAATTTGTGATCCAAACCTAATACCTGATCCCAACCAAGGGAAGCGTTATGCAGATCATTGCTCAGCACGGTGATATTTTTATCATCCTGGCCTGTCTTTTCGGCTTTTTCATGGCCTGGGGCGTGGGGGCCAACGACGTGGCCAACGCCATGGGTACCTCGGTCGGCTCCAAGGCCATCACCATCAAACAGGCAATCCTGATTGCCATTGTGTTTGAGTTTCTAGGTGCCTGGCTTGCGGGCGGCGAAGTCACCAATACCATCCGCAAGGGCATTATCGATCCTGAACTGCTGCAGGGGGAACCACAACTGCTGGTGTACGGCATGTTGTCGGCGCTGCTGGCAGCGGCCACCTGGCTGTTGGTTGCCTCGATGAAGGGGTGGCCGGTTTCGACCACTCACTCGATTGTGGGTGCGATTGTCGGCTTTGCAGTGGCAGGCCTGGGGGCCGAGGCCGTCGACTGGGGGGCGGTCGGTAGTATCGCCGCGAGTTGGCTGGTGTCGCCGCTATTGGCCGGTACGGCCGGTTTCGTGCTGTTTAAGTCGGTCCATCACCTGGTGTTTGAAGACCGCAACCCACTGGCAGCCGCCAAGCGTTATCTGCCCGCCTATGTGTTCCTGGTAGGCTTTGTCGTCTCCATGGTCACCATGACCAAGGGCCTGAAACACGTTGGCCTGAATCTTTCGTTTGGCCAGAGCCTGGTGATCTCGTTGATCCTGGGCGGGTTGCTCGCCGGTGTCGGTGTCTTGATGGAACGCCGTGTGAAGTACGTAGAAAGCAGCGATGATCACTTTGGCTATGCCAACGTGGAGCGCGCTTTTGGTGTGTTGATGATCTTCACCGCCTGCGCCATGGCCTTTGCGCACGGCTCTAACGACGTGGCCAACGCGGTTGGCCCGCTGGCGGCGGTGATCAGCGTGGTGCAGACCGGTGGTGAGATTGGCGGCTCGGCGCTGGTCCCCTGGTGGGTACTGGTACTAGGCGGTGGCGGTATCGTGGCCGGTCTGGTGACCTACGGTCATAAAGTGATTGCCACCGTGGGTACAGGCATCACCGAGCTGACGCCTAGCCGCGGCTTTGCTGCGACCCTGGCGGCGGCCACCACCGTCGTACTTGCGTCAGGCACCGGCTTGCCGATTTCCACCACCCATACCCTGGTTGGTGCCATTCTAGGGGTTGGCCTGGCGCGCGGCATGACGGCGCTCAACCTGCGGGTGATCGGTACGATCGCCATGTCGTGGTTGATTACGCTGCCTGCAGGCGCGGCGCTCTCTATTCTGTTCTTCTTTATGTTCAAGGGTATGTTCGGTTAAGCGGCGAGGGCAGTACAACTGACCCGGCACGCCAACGCCTGGTACCCCAAAGCGGCATCTTCTTTATGCATAAGTGCATTAGAAGGTGCCGCTATTTTTTGTGCTCTGGTAAAGTAACCGTAGTTATTAACCATAGTTCTTCCATTCACCTGCTGCCGGAGAGCGGCCCCTTGGATACACGCTTCCCCTTTGTCGACTGGTTTCGTAATGCCTCCCCCTATATCAATGCGCACCGGGGGCGAACCTTTGTCATCTTGATCGAAGGCGAAGCCATGGCGTCTGGCCGAGGGGAGCAACTGATCCAGGACCTGGCGCTGCTGCATACGCTGGGCGTGCGACTGGTGGTGGTGTTTGGCATTCGCCCCCAGGTGCACGAGGCGCTGAGTGCGGCGGGGGTTGAACCGACGCGTCTCAACGGCCGCTGGGTCGCCGATCGCGCGGTTATGGCGCATGTGGAACAGGTGGCTGCCCATCAGCGCCTGTGGCTGGAGGCGCGGCTTTCGCTGGGCCTGCCCAGTACGCCGCTGCATGGCGTGGAGCTAAGCGTGATTTCCGGCAACCTGGTGACCGCCAAACCGTTGGGCGTGCGCGAAGGGGTGGATTTCGACCACAGCGGCGAGGTGCGTCGCGTGCGCGCCAGCGCCATTGAAGGGTTGCTGGAAAAAGGCTCGCTGGTACTGTTGCCGCCGCTGGGGTTTTCAAGCACCGGCGAGGTATTCGACCTGGATGCTTCCGAAGTGGCCCAACATGCCGCGGTGGCGCTCAAGGCCGACAAGCTGATTCTGCTGGGCGAGTCCGAAGGTCTGGAAGACGAGCAGGGTGCACTGCTGCGCCAGCTGTCTCCCGCCGATGCCGAGCCGCGCATCCAGCATGCCGCGCCGGGCAGTGAACTGGCCCGCCATCTCAATGCCGCCTGTACCGCCGCGCGGGAAGGC
Organism: Halomonas sp. 5021; assembly: GCF_036663435.1. Lineage (NCBI taxonomy): Bacteria > Pseudomonadati > Pseudomonadota > Gammaproteobacteria > Oceanospirillales > Halomonadaceae > Halomonas > Halomonas sp. 5021. The sequence goes on along the minus strand of NZ_JAXOVU010000017.1, from coordinate 8,858 downwards.
GTGGCCCGCACTCACCTGCTTTCCTGGCGCAATCACGATGCCTTGCTGGGAGAACTCTTCACCCGCGACGGTGTGGGTACCATGATTACCCAGCACCGCTATGAACAGCTGCGCCCGGCCACGCTCAACGATGTGGCGGGCCTGTTGGAGCTGCTGGAGCCGCTGGAAAACAGAGGCATGCTGGTGGCACGCTCCCGCGAGCGGCTGGAGCATGAAATCGATGACTACATGGTGATTGAGCGCGACGGCATGGTGATCGGTTGCGCGGCGCTGCATGTCTTCCCTGATACGGGCGTGGCCGAACTGGCCTGCGTAGCGGTGCATACCAATTACCGCGGTGGCGAACGCGGTGAGCGTCTGGTCGAGGCGCTGGAGCGCCGTGCCCGCCAGCGCGCGGTGCAGGAGATGTTTGTGCTGACCACCCACACGGCGCACTGGTTTGTGGAGCGGGGCTTCCGCGCCGCCAGCCTTGAAGAGCTGCCGACGCTGAAGCGCGAAACCTACAACCACGCGCGCAAATCCAAGGTGCTGGTCAAAACGCTGGCGAGTTAGGTATTGAGGATCACACCGCCGTTCAGATGCATTGTTTGTCCGGTCATGTAGGACGACTCTTCGCTTGCCAAATACACATAGGCAGGCCCCATTTCGCTGGGCTGGCCAGCGCGCTTCATCGGCACTTGGCCGCCAAAGGAGGCGACTTTATCGTCGTCGAAGCTGGCGGGAATCAGCGGCGTCCATACCGGCCCGGGGGCAACGGCGTTGACCCGAATGCCGCGGTCCATCAGCGACATGGCAAGCGAGCGCACCAGGCCCTGAATCGCCCCTTTGGTGGCGGTGTAGTCGATCAGCGTGTCGTTGCCCTTGAAGGCGTTGATCGACGAGGTGGCGATGATCGTATCGCCCTCGCTCATGTGGGGTAGCGCGGCCTTGGTCATGTAAAAGTGGCTGAACAGGTTAGTTTGAAAGGTACGCTGCAACTGGTCGTCGGGGATCTCGGTAATATCGCGCCAGTCGTACTGCTCAGCCGCGTTATTGACGACGATATTGAGCTTGCCGAATTCTTTCAGGGCGCGCTTCACAATCTCACGGCAGAAGCTGGGAGTTCCTACGTCACCTTTCACAACCAGGCAGCGACGGCCTTCAGCCTCAACCAGTCGTTGGGTTTCTTTGGCATCTTGGGTTTCCTTCAAATGCACGATCACGCTGTCGGCGCCTTCGCGTGCATAGTGCACTGCCACCGCGCGGCCAATACCGCTGTCGCCGCCGGTAATGATTGCCACTTTATCCAGCAGCTTGTCGGCACCTCGGTAGCTTTCGCGAATAAACTCGGGTTCCGGGTGCATGATGTGTTCGTCGCCCGGCTGTTTGGCTTGATGCTGAGGGGGTTGTTGCTGATTGCTCATGTGCGGTCACTCCTTTGTTGGCACAAACATCAAAAAGTAAGATGCAGCAGGTGCCGGCCTCCTTGGACACCCGTTTTTTAATGTAGACCCGGCTCGCCAGTAGGGGCAAACCGGGGCATCTACAGCATGGCGTAAGCCGGAATCCACGACGATAGTGACAGACGATGTGCCTTATTCAGTTTGCTAATCACCTTGCTGAATACCATGGTTCATATATGGCATTGTTTTTAAATTGTTTTTTAATTCGAAGGGGATGGATGGGCGAGAGGTGCTTAATTGCAAGTTACGCGTGACGCACTACAGTGAAGACAGGCAACGTAATGCCGAGCACCATTAACCGTAAGGAGTACGCGTTATGTCTCATCCCGACAGGAAAGACGAGAAATCACCCAAACCTCAGGACGAACACTACAGTGAAGCCAATCCGATGCCGGATACGCATCATGTAAACCCTGAGTCCGAGGACTCGCCCCAGAAACCGGGCAAGGACAGGCAAAAAGACAAGTAGTAAGCCAGGTTGATCCCGTCAACTCAGCCATCGCGGCGCTATCCCTTGTAGCGCCGTTTTACTTCCACGCTGAGTTGACCTTCGCCCAGACGCAGCTTGAGTTTTTGCCCCGGCGAGGTATCGTCCGCGCGCCGCACGATCTGACCCTGCTCGTCCTGGGCGATGGCGTAGCCCCGTCCCAATACCGCGAGCGGGCTGATGGCATTCAACTCCCGGGCGGCGCTGGTTAACCGCGCCTGGCGGCTTTCCAGCTGGCGCTGCATGGCCGCGCTCAAGCGGCGCTGAAGCTGACTGACCCGCTCGCTTTCCACGCGGTGCAAACGTGCCATATCCTGGCTGGCCAGGCGTCGGCTCAATTGCGATACCTGCGCTTTCTGCTGGGTGAGCGTGTGCTGCATGGCGCGGCTCAAGCGTTGGTGCAGCGCGGTTAAATACTGGCGCTGACGATTGAGCTGCTCGCCGGGATGGCGCAGTTTGGCGCGCAGGGTATCCAACCGCTGACTGTCCCGCTCCAGGCGCGCCTGCATGGCCCGCATCAATCGGTTTTCATGGTGCTCAAGCTGGCGCTTGAGGGTGTGCTGGTCCGGCACCAGGCGCTCGGCCGCGGCGGAAGGCGTGGGCGCACGCATGTCGGCGGCAAAGTCTGCCAGGGTGATATCCACCTCGTGACCCACCGCCGACATCACCGGCAGCCGCGAATGAAAAATCGCCCGCGCCAGGTGCTCGTTGTTGAACGCCCACAAATCTTCCAGACTGCCGCCGCCGCGGGTGATCAGGATGGCATCGCGTTCCGGGTCCAGCCGCGCCTGACGATTGAGCAGGGCCAGCGCCGAGATCATCGCAGGCGCCGCCTCGGCCCCCTGTACCGGCACCGGAATCAGCGTGACATCCGCCAGCGGCCAGCGGGCGGCCAATACCGCCAATACGTCACGAATCGCCGCGCCCGTCGCCGAGCTTAAAATCAACAGCTTGCGCGGCGGAAAGGGCAGGGGGCGGGCGTTGGCAAACACGCCTTCGCCGTCGAGCTGGGCTTTCAGGTGTTCGAACGCCGCCAGCAGTTCGCCCAGCCCCGCTGCCTGAACCGCCTCGGCAATCAGCTGGTAATCGCCACGGGGCTCGAACAGCGACACCCGCCCGCGCAGCTTGACCTGGTCGCCGTCGCGCATCGGTGCCGACACAAACCGTGCCCGCTGACGAAACAGCACACAGCGGATCTGCGCCCGGTCATCCTTCAGGGTGAAGTAAACATGCCCGGACGCCGGGCGCGAGACGTTGGAAAGCTCACCCTCTACCCACACCTCGCCCACGTCGCGCTCGAGCGTCTGCTTGGCGCGCTGATTGAGCTGACTGACGGAAAGCGCCTGGGGCGTGGCAGAGGACATAACGTTAAGCGCGCTCGGTGAGGAAGTGTTTCAGCGTCGCTGGATCGGGGACGCCCTGAATGGTTTCGCCGTCGATGATCAAGGTGGGCACCGACTGAATGCGCGCTTCTTCCATGGCGTGGCGCAGCGCCGCCTGGTGCTGCTCGCTGTAGCGGCCCTCGGCAAGCGCATCGAGCACCGCCTGGCGTTCCAGGCCGACGGATTCGGCAATGTCGGCCAGCACGTCCGGGTCGCCAATATCGCGTTCCTGCTGGAAGAACGCCTTCAACGTTGCCATCGAATAGGCGTGGCCCAGGCCGTGCTCTTCAGCCATGGCGAAGACTTCAAAGGCCTTGTCGGTGCGCGGCTGCGGCGAAATATTGGGCAGCTTGATGGGCACGCCCAGTTTTTCTGCCATGGGGTAGACCGCCTCGCGCCACACTTTGGGCAGGTACGGGTCTTCGACCTTCAAGGTGGGCACCGGCGCCGGGCGCAGCTCGAACGGGCGCCATTGGATGTCGACGTCCAGGCCTTTGGTGGCCTCGGCAAGCACCTCTTCGGCCAGCAGGCAGAAGGGGCAGACGTAATCGCTGTAGACAATGATTTGCTGGGTCAACACGCACCCCTTGGGTCGGTAAATGAATCGGCTGTCAGGCTACCATCAATCGTCATTATCCATTGGTATAAGCGTAATGGCGTCTCTGCATTGCTGGGATGGCCCTCTACCCGTTATAATGGGGGATTAACTTTTCACGCCCCGTCTTCCACTTCAAATTGGGTGTTGCCGCTATGCTACGTATGGCTCAAGAAGCACTTACGTTCGACGACGTACTCCTCCTGCCCGGTTATTCGGACGTTCTCCCCAAGAATGTTAACCTTAAAACCCGCCTGACCCGCAATCTCTCGCTGAACATTCCGCTTGTCTCCGCCGCGATGGACACGGTGACCGAAGCGCGGTTGGCGATTGCCATGGCGCAGGAAGGTGGCATTGGTATCATTCATAAAAGCATGACCATGTCGCAGCAGGCCGCTGAAGTGCGCAAGGTGAAGAAGCACGAAAGCGTGATCGTTAAAGACCCGATTACCGTCAGCCCCAAAGCCAAGCTTGAAGACCTGCTCGCCATGGCGCGCGAGTACGGGTTCTCCGGTTTCCCGGTGGTCGAGGGCGAAACCCTGGTGGGTATTGTGACCGAGCGCGACATGCGCTTCCAGCCCAACCACGGCGACAGCGTGGCCGACATCATGACCCCCCGCGAGCGGTTGGTCACCGTGCCGGAAGGCACCCAGCTTGAAGAAAGCAAAGCCAAGATGCGCGAACACCGCATCGAAAAGATGCTGATCGTTGACGACGCCTTCCACCTGCGCGGCCTGGTGACTTTCCAGGACATCGAAAAAGCCCGCACCTACCCGATGGCCGCCAAAGACAGCGACGGCCGTCTGCTGGTCGGCGCTGCCGTGGGTACTGGCCCGGAAACCCCGGACCGCATCGCGGCGCTGGCCGAAGCCGGTGTGGACGTGATAGTGGTGGACACCGCCCACGGTCACTCCGAAGGCGTAATTGACCGCGTTCGCTGGATCAAGGAACACTTCCCGGCCATTCAGGTGATTGGCGGCAACATCGCCACCGCCGCCGCCGCCAAGGCACTGGCCGAAGCGGGTGCCGATGCGGTGAAAGTGGGCATCGGCCCCGGCTCTATCTGCACCACGCGGATCGTCACGGGCGTGGGTGTACCGCAAATCACCGCGGTCTCCAACGTGGCTGAAGCGCTCAAAGAGTTCGACATTCCGCTGATTGCCGACGGCGGCATCCGTTTCTCCGGCGACCTTTCAAAAGCCATTGCCGCCGGCGCAAGCGCGGTGATGGTGGGCGGCCTGCTGGCCGGTACCGAAGAAGCCCCGGGCGAGGTGGAGCTTTACCAGGGCCGTACTTACAAAGCCTACCGCGGCATGGGCTCCATGGGTGCCATGTCCGAGAATCAGGGCAGTGCCGACCGCTACTTCCAGGATAAAGCCGAAGGTGCCGAAAAGCTGGTGCCGGAAGGCATCGAAGGCCGCGTACCTTACAAAGGCGTGATGGGCGCCATCGTCCACCAGCTGATGGGCGGCCTGCGTGCCTCCATGGGTTACACCGGCTGCAGCACCATTCAAGAGATGCGCACCAAGCCGGAGTTCGTGAAAATCACCGGCGCTGGCTTTAACGAATCCCACGTCCACAACGTGCAGATCACCAAAGAAGCGCCCAACTACCGGGTGAGCTAACCAGCGCTTTAGTTCAATAGCGGCGGGCATGGCTCGCCGCTTGCTTTTTGGCCTTACCGTGCCCCCGCCCCGCTTAACGAGATACCGCCATGAGTGACATTCACGCCCACAAGATCCTGATTCTCGACTTCGGCTCCCAGTACACCCAGTTGATCGCCCGCCGGGTCCGCGAAATCGGTGTGTATTCCGAAGTTCGCGCCTTCGATATCACCGAAGAAGAGATCCGCGAGTACAACCCCAACGGCATCATCATGGCCGGTGGGCCTGAATCCGTCACCGAGCTGGATTCCCCGCGTGCGCCGCAGTGCGTGTTCGAAATGGGCCTGCCGGTCTTTGGTATCTGCTACGGCATGCAGACCATGGCCGAGCAACTGGGCGGCAAGGTGGAAGGCTCCAACCAGCGCGAATTCGGCTACGCCCAGATCCGCCTGGACGAACCTACGGCGCTGTTCAACGACATCAAGGACCACGTCGACCACGAGACCGGCAAAGCGTTGCTGGACGTATGGATGAGCCACGGCGATAAAGTCGCCCAGGCGCCGGACACCTTCACTGTGACCGCTTCCACACCCAGCTGCCCGATCGCCGCCATGGCCTGGGAAGAGAAACAGTTCTACGGCGTGCAGTTCCACCCGGAAGTGACCCATACGCTGCAGGGCCAGCGCATCCTCGAGCACTTCGTGCTGGATATCTGTAAAGCCGAGAAGCTGTGGACGCCCGCGCAGATCATCGAAGACCAGGTACAGCGCGTACGCGAACAGGTCGGCGACCGCCACGTGCTGCTCGGCCTCTCCGGCGGCGTGGATTCCTCCGTGGTCGCCGCGCTGCTGCACAAGGCCATTGGCACCCAGCTGACCTGCGTCTTCGTGGACAACGGCCTGCTACGCAAGGCGGAAGGCGACCAGGTGATGGAAACCTTCGCCAAGCACATGGGCGTGAAGGTCATCCGAGTGGACGCCGAAGACCTGTTCCTCGACAAGCTGAAGGGCGAACAGGACCCGGAAGTGAAGCGCAAGATCATCGGCAACACCTTCATCGACGTGTTCGATGATGAAGCCAGCAAGATCGAGGATGTGGACTTCCTCGCCCAGGGCACCATCTACCCGGACGTGATCGAATCTGCCGCCAGCAAAACCGGCAAGGCCCACGTGATCAAATCCCACCACAACGTGGGCGGCCTGCCGGAAACCATGAAGCTCAAGCTCGTCGAGCCGCTGCGCGAACTGTTCAAGGACGAAGTGCGCAAACTCGGCCTGGAACTCGGCCTGCCCTACGACATGGTCTACCGCCACCCCTTCCCGGGGCCGGGCCTGGGCGTACGCATCCTCGGCGAAGTCAAAAAAGAGTACGCCGACATCCTCCGCGAAGCCGACGCCATTTTCATCGAAGAGCTGCGCAATGCCGGCTGGTACGAAAAAACCAGCCAGGCGTTTGCCGTCTTCCTGCCGGTGAAATCGGTAGGCGTCGTCGGCGACGGCCGCCGCTACGAATGGGTCATCGCGCTACGCGCCGTCGAAACCATCGACTTCATGACCGCCCGCTGGGCGCACCTGCCTTACGAGCTGCTGGAAAAGGTTTCCAACCGGATTATCAATGAGTTGGAAGGGGTTTCGCGGGTTACCTATGATGTCTCCAGCAAGCCGCCTGCTACTATTGAGTGGGAGTGATTGAGAAATTTTTAATTTTGGCTGAGGTTTTCCAAGAAATGGTTAATAATTAAATGTATTTTAACCATTTCTTTAGGAGATTCTTCTTTTGCTAACTATAAGTAAAATACATTTCTTAAATAGGCATGATTTATGATCAACCTATAAAGGTGTTTCAATGCTAAAAAGCATAGGTATACATAGGTTTAAATCAATACGGTCTCAAAAACTAAGTTTGGGAAAGGTTAATCTTTTTGTAGGCGGTAATGGTTCAGGTAAGTCTAATATCTTAGAGGCTATAGGTCTGGCTTCAGCTTCTTTTGGGCGCGGAATTGGTGATATAGATTTAAATGAAAAAGGAGTAAGGCTTTCATCACCAGAGTTAATGAAGTCCGCACATAAAAACTTTGAGATTCCTAAAACATTTGAGCTAGATTGCAATTTTGATAATAATATAAATTATAAGTGCAACCTGACTTCAAAAGAAAATGACCCTCACCTTAGGTTTCATTCAGAGAGTTGTTACTTTAATGGGGTGAGTCAGTTTGGAAGAAGTGGAAATGGAAGTAGAGCTTTTGGAGAGACTCTTAAAGCAAGAATAGACAAGTCAAGAGGTTTGTGGGATCAAATTCGAGTGGCCTATGATTTTGATAATCAATTGGGAAATGTTTTTGAAGAGTTCTCGAAATATTCTATATATTCACCGCAAACTGATTATTTGAGAGGTGTGAAGCTTGGTAGCGTACTGAAGTCTCCCATTGGCCTTCATGGCGAGGGGTTGCCTTTAGCGGTAAATGATTTGATAGGACAGTTTCACGATCTAAATAAAATAGGAAAAAAAAGTGAAAGGCAAAAAAATATACACCATTTAACTCAGCAGGCGCTCGATCTGGTTTTTTTGCCCCAATGGACAAACTCGGTAAAAGTAGGGAAAATAGATAAATCTTTTATTTCAAGAGGGGTTCAAGACACAGAAACCGATATGGTTTATTTTATAGATAGATTTATGCGTGAAGGTAGGAATACTTTAACTGCTTATGATAGTAGTGAAGGTACGCTTTTTCTTTTATTTATTTCAATTTTGCTCGCGCATGTCGAAGCACCAAAATACTTCGCTCTCGATAATGTTGATAATGCCTTGAATCCACGGCTAACTAGAAAGTTAGTAGAAAAAATTATTAGCATGACAAAATATGTTTCTGAGTTTGATATGGACGTCGGACCTAGGCAAGTATTCCTAACGAGTCACAATCCAACATCTTTAGATGCTTTTGATCTTTTCGACGAAGATCAAAAAATATTTATTGTAAAAAGAAATGATAAAGGGCAAACAATTATTGATCCTCTCAAACCTCGTGAGGGGTTTACGCGGGAGAAGTGGTCAGAGTTAATGGATGGTAAGAACCTTTCTCAGTTATGGCTGGACGGAATGATCTCAGGCGCGAATGGCATTGAAGAGGAAATCTAAATGAGGGTAGGGGTTGTATGTGAAGGCGCTACCGACTTTGTTGTGATCAGTCATTTTCTAGGAAGTTCGGTTGAAAGTGCAGGTATCAATATAGATATATTTGCAATTCAGCCTCCTTCTGACAATACTAAGAAAGGGTTCTTCGTCACTTCATGTGGATTTGGCCTGATCGAACAGGCGGCCCACCGGGCTGCCAATCAGGTAGATCATGGC
>NZ_JAXOVU010000016.1:0-61970 GCF_036663435.1 Halomonas sp. 5021 | reverse complement strand
CCAATGTTTGTCAACGGCTGTTTGGCAGAAGCGAAGGAAATGTTTAACTCAACTTTCCTTCCTGCTATTTGCCTAACCTACTGACAAACCGAGGTTTTTACACCTCATTCACCGCTGGCAACGCTGGGCGTCCCCGGCAGCGGATGCGTACTTTACGGCTTTGCTGACGAGGACGCAAGGGGCGTGCGGAATTTTTTAACTTTTCGGTTTTGCCTTGCGCATGACGGCCAATACAGGACCAGAGAGCACGTAGGTACCAAACAGCAAAAGCAGCATGACAGACGGCTCAACGGAAATCATCACAAAGCCCAGCACCACGGCTAGCAGGACCACGAAAGGCACTGGTTTTTTGAAGTCGAGGTCCTTGAAGCTGTAATAGCGAATGTTGCTGACCATCAGCACGCCAGCCGCCGCCACAACCACCAGCATCAACAGTTTGAAGCCAAAAGCATCTGCGTCGAAGCTATGGAATGTCCATACGCTCGCCGCCACCAGCGCCGCGGCTGAGGGGCTGGGCAAGCCGATAAACCATTTTTTGTCCACGCTACCAATCTGCACATTAAAGCGCGCCAAGCGCAGTGCCGCGCAAGCAACGTAGAGAAATGCCACCACCCAGCCTGTTTTACCAATGTCCTGCAGAATCCAGGTAAAGGCGACGAGCGCGGGCGCCATGCCAAAAGAAATCATGTCGGCAAGACTGTCGTATTCGGCACCAAAAGCACTTTCTGTATTGGTCATACGAGCAACTCGACCATCTAGCCCGTCAAGCACCATGGCAATAAAGATGGCGACGGCCGCCGCTGTAAAGTCACCATTGATCCCCGCCACCACGGCAAAGAATCCTGAAAACAGCGCCGAAGTAGTAAACAAGTTGGGCAGCAGGTAGATACCCTTGCGGCGAACCTTTTTGCCATCTTCAACCGCTTCTTCAACCACTTCCGTGTCGCGCAAGAAGGCTGCTGCCAAGTCCTCATTGCCGCCTATTTCTGATTGGTCAGCGGTATCTGGTCGCGTACTGCCTGCCTGGTTTTCGCCAGAATGATCTGAACTTGGTTGCTCTTGATCGCGAGCGTCCTGGGTCATAGGTCTCATCCATTAAAAGTAAATCACGGGAACAGTGATCACTTTCATTCTACACGCTGAAGACTTATCAGCCAGTCAATTGCGCCCGAGCGTGCCTTAAACAATCGCACCATAAAAAACGGGGCGCGCCAGTGCGCACCCCGTTAGCCTTCCCTGTGGTGTTAATGACTTACCACCATCAGTTTTTAGACTTATCAACCAGTTGATTAGCGGCGATCCATGGCATCATGCCACGCAGCTTGGCACCCACCTGCTCAATGTCGTGCTCGGCATTAAGGCGGCGACGCGCGGTCATTGAAGGATAGTTGCTGTTACCTTCGTTGATGAACATCTTGGCGTACTCACCCGTTTGAATACGTTTCAATGCATTGCGCATGGCGGCACGCGACTGCTCATTGATGACCTCGGTGCCGGTCACGTACTCGCCATACTCCGCGTTATTGGAGATGGAGTAGTTCATGTTGGCAATGCCGCCTTCGTACATCAGGTCGACGATCAGCTTGAGCTCGTGCAGACACTCAAAGTAAGCCATTTCTGGTGCGTAACCCGCCTCTGTGAGGGTTTCGAAACCAGCTTTTACCAACTCAACGGCACCACCACATAACACTGCCTGCTCACCAAACAGATCCGTTTCGGTCTCGTCTTTGAAGGTAGTTTCAATGATGCCGCTGCGGCCACCGCCTACACCCGCCGCATAGGAAAGCGCCAATTCCTTGGCACTGCCCGATGCATCCTGATGGATAGCGATCAGATCAGGAATACCGCCACCTTTTACAAACTCAGAGCGTACAGTGTGACCCGGCGCTTTCGGTGCAATCATGATCACATCGAGATCTTTACGCGGTTCAATCTGGTTGTAGTGAATGTTGAAGCCATGGGCAAACGCCAGAGTGGCACCCTCTTTCAGGTTCGGCTCGACTTCCTGCTCATAGATAGCCTTTTGATTCTCATCCGGCGCCAGAATCATCACCACATCGGCGGTTTGGCAGGCTTCAGGAACAGTAGCGACTTTCAGGCCAGCGCCTTCTGCCTTGGCCGCCGACGAAGAACCTTTGCGCAATGCAACGGTGACATCGACACCTGATTCTTTCAGGTTGTTGGCGTGGGCATGCCCCTGAGAACCATAACCAACGATGGTGACTTTCTTGGCTTGGATAAGGGACAGGTCACAGTCTTTATCGTAATAAACGCGCATGGCAATACTCCAAAAATGGGTTGAATCAGCAGTTTGAATAGCGTGTGGTTCAGCGTTGATGGCCACCCGTGCCGTCTTCTGCAGCACTGGGATTCGTCATTGGAGTCACTCTACGACAGCATCGCCGTTGCGTAAAACGCTATGTTTGCAACATACTATTTCACTTTATGAAATATTCTCGAGGATACTGGCCTGCCATGGACTTCCGCTTACTCAAACATGTGGTCACCCTGGCCGAGACGCTGCATTATGGTCGCGCCAGCGAACTTTGCCACATCAGTCCGTCAACACTCAGCCGCTCGATTCAGCACGTTGAAGCTGAACTTGGCACTCGCCTGTTTGAGCGCGACAACCGTCATGTCACGCTGACCTCGCAAGGCTTGGCGTTTCATCACTACGCCAAAGACACGCTGGAGCAGTGGGAAACGCAAAAGCGCACCCTCGCGGCCACCACCGAACAGCTGCGCGGTGAAATCAGCATTTACTGCTCGGTCACCGCCAGCTACAGCTTTCTCTATGAGTTATTGAGCGATGTCCGCACGCGTCATCCGGGCATTGAGCTCAAGCTGCACACCGGCGACCCCGCCAACGCCATGACCCGGGTGCTGGATGGCGCTGACGATATGGCGATTACACCGCGCCCGCGCATACCGCCTGGCGCACTGGCCTTTAAATCGCTCACACGCTCGCCGTTAGTATTTATTGCGTCCAACGAGACACAGGACTGGCTACCACTCGAACCCGAAAGCTCGACCGCTGCGCAGTGGCAACGGGTGCCCATGATTCTGTCTGAAGCGGGGCTATCCAGGGAGCATACCAATACCTGGTTCAAGGCATTGGGAATCGCACCGCGGATTTATGCCCAGGTGGCCGGACATGAAGCCATCGTCAGCATGGTAGGCCTGGGTTTTGGCGTGGGCGTAGTGCCGAAAATTGTACTGGATAACAGCCCGCTGGCCGGGCGGGTTCAGGTGCTGAACGTGAAACCTGAACTCCCTCACTACGATGTTGGGTTATGCGTACTCAACCGACGTTTAAAAAATCCCATGATCGACGCTTTCTGGGCAACCGTCAGCGCCCGGTAAAAACCTTCACCCATGAAAAAGGCCGCCCAGAGAGGGCGGCCTTTCGACCAGAGGCATTCGTCAACAGAGCTGCCTACAGCGACAGCACCTTGTCGCCGCGGGCAATACCCGACACCCCGGTACGCGCCACTTCCAGAATACCCACCGGTGCCATGGCCTGAAGGAAGGCATCCAGCTTGGCGGCATCGCCGGTGATCTGTACCGTGTAAAGGCTCGGCGTGACATCGACCACCTGGGCGCGGAAGATATCCACCGTGCGCTTCACCTCGTCACGCGCGGCGCCTAGCGCTTTCACCTTCACCAGCATCAGTTCACGCTCGATATGGTTGCCTTCGGTGAGATCCACCAGTTTGACCACATCAATCAGTTTGTTGAGGTGCTTGGTGATCTGCTCAATCACCCGGTCATCGCCCACCGTCGTCACTGTAAGGCGCGACAGCGACGGGTCTTCCGTGGGTGCGACGTTAAGCGTTTCAATGTTGAAGTTTCGCTGGGAAAACAGCCCGACCACACGTGACAGCGCACCCGGTTCGTTTTCCATCAGAATCGAGATGATATGACGCATCAGGTACGCTCCGTTTTAGACAGCAGCATGTCGCGCATGGCGCCCAACGGCACCTGCATCGGATAGACGTGCTCAAAAGGGTCGACCTTCACGTCAAGAAACACCAGCTCGTGCTTGTCAGCAAACGCCCGCTCCATCGCCGGTTCCAACTCATCAATGGTTGTCACGGTGATCGCGGTGAACCCATACGCCTCAATCAACATATGAAAATCGGGCAGCGACTCCATATAGGAGTGGGCGTGGCGCGACTTGTAGTTCAAGTCCTGCCACTGACGCACCATGCCAAGCGAGGCATTGTTGAGATTGACAATCTTGACACCGACACCGTACTGCTTACAGGTCGAAAGCTCCTGCATCATCATCTGAAAGCTGCCTTCACCGGTGACGCATACCACGTCATCGTCCGGGAAGTTCTGCTTGATACCCATGGCAGCCGGGAAGCCAAATCCCATGGTGCCCAGCCCCCCTGAGGTAATCAGTCGGTTGGGTTTATCAAACTTGTAGTATTGCGCCGCGAACATCTGGTGCTGGCCCACGTCGGTGGTCACGTAGGCCTCACCGCGGGTCACCCGGCAAAGCGCTTCGATTACCTCCTGAGGCTTGAGGGCTTCCCCCGTGCTGGACGGCTCGTAAAGTTTGCCTTCACGGTCGGCGCGCCAGTCATCAATCTTCTGCCACCATTCCGTCAGTGCTTCCGGATGCGCAATTTCCTGCCCCTGCACCAGACTAATCATCTCATTAATGACACTTGAGGCCGGGCCCACAATCGGCACATCGGCGCGTACGGTCTTGGAGATGGAGCTTGGGTCGACATCGACGTGAATAATCTTCGCCGTTGGGCAGAACTTCGACGTATTGTTCGTCACGCGGTCGTCAAAGCGCGCACCAATGGCGATGATCAGGTCCGCATGATGCATCGCCATATTGGATTCATAGGAACCATGCATCCCCAGCCAGCCCAAACACTGCCGGTCACTTTGAGGGTACGAGCCAATCCCCATCAATGTGGTGGTTATCGGAAAGCCCAGTTGCTTGACCAGGTCGGTCAGACCGTCGCTGGCCTTACCCAGCACGACACCGCCGCCGGTATAGAATACCGGGCGCTTGGCCTTGAGCATCATCTCGACGGCTTTCTTTATCTGCCCTGTATGGCCTCGGGTCACCGGGTTGTAGGAGCGCATCTTGACCTTCTTCGGGTAGACGTACTCGTAACGCTCGGTGGGTGCGGTCATGTCTTTGGGAATATCGACCACGACGGGGCCGGGACGTCCAGTGGCCGCCAGGTAGAAGGCTTTTTTTAGCACTTCCGGGATTTCGGATGGGTGACGAATCGAGAAGCTGTGCTTCACAATCGGGCGGGTCACACCGACGATATCGGTCTCCTGGAAGGCATCATCGCCGATCAGGTGACTCATTACCTGCCCACACAGCACCACCATGGGAATCGAGTCCATATAAGCGGTAGCAATGCCGGTCACGGCGTTGGTGGCACCCGGGCCCGAGGTCACCAGCACACAGCCGGGCTTGCCGGACGCGCGTGCATAACCGTCGGCTGCATGGGTCGCCGCTTGTTCGTGACGCACCAGAATGTGCTTCACCTTGTCCTGGCGGAAGAGCGCATCATAGATATGCAGCGCCGCACCGCCGGGATAACCATAAATGTATTCGACGCCCTCATCTTGCAAGAAGCGGGCAATCATATCTGCGCCGGAAAGCAGTTCCACAGTGTTTCTCCCCTGAAGGTCTCGAGTGCGATCCGCAGACAATTCTACGGTGTCGAGTGCGGCGGTATGCCGCTGCCAGCCATCGCTGGCACCTGATGCCAAACCCTGGCATAAGGCCCGGTTAGGGCCTGCACTCTTATCACGGCAGTTCGCCGTGTCGGGGCGTTGGCCAGGTCGGGCGGTTAGCCCAAGCCCGGAAGTCCTTCGGCGGGTAGAGGCATTCGCCTACCCTTCGCGCGGGGACTGGGGATTACCCGTTGGTTCCGCGCCCGCAAATCAGGAACCCTCAAGATTCCATTAGCATCCTCAGCCTGTCAACCTTCGATCCAACGAAAGCCGACAAACAGGTTATTTGAAAGCAAAAAAAGCCCCGCTGACATCGTCAAGCGGGGCTGATAGGCAGAGAACCTTATATTAAGAGAACACTAATTTACCATCGGCCGCACTGATATGAATGGTGTCGCCGGGTGAAAATTTGCCGGCCAGCAGATCCTGGGACAAGGGGTTCTCGATACGGCTTTGAATCGCCCGCTTGAGCGGCCTTGCACCATATACCGGGTCAAACCCCACTACGGCTAACTGTGCCAAGGCATCGTCACTGATTTCCAGACGTAACTCGTGCTCAGCAAGGCGCGCTTTCAGGCGCTCAAGCTGAATGCCGGCAATCGCCTGAATCTGCTCTTGGCCAAGCGCGTGGAACACCACCACTTCATCGATACGGTTGATCAATTCAGGCCGGAAGTGGTTACCCACCACCTCCATGACGCTATTTTTCATCACTTCGTAATCACTGTCTTGATCCTCACCAGCGCCTCCGCCCATACGCTGGATAATGTCCGATCCCATGTTGGAGGTCATGACGATCACGGTATTGCGAAAATCTACCGTGCGGCCCTGACCGTCGGTCAAACGCCCGTCTTCCAGCACCTGGAGCAGGATATTGAACACATCAGGGTGAGCCTTCTCTACCTCGTCCAACAGCATTACCGAATAGGGCTTGCGGCGCACCGCTTCAGTCAAGTAGCCGCCCTCTTCGTAGCCCACGTAACCGGGCGGCGCACCGATCAGACGGGCCACGGAGTGCTTCTCCATGAACTCCGACATGTCGATACGCACCATGGCTTCCTCGGTGTCGAACAGGTAGTTGGCCAGCGACTTGCACAGCTCTGTCTTACCTACCCCGGTGGGGCCGAGAAACAGGAACGAGCCGTTCGGGCGGTTGGGGTCAGCAAGACCGGCCCGTGAGCGACGCACGGCGTTGGCCACGGCCTCGACCGCTTCATCCTGGCCGATTACCCGTTCGTGCAGCGCCTCTTCCATACGCAGCAGCTTGTCCCGCTCGCCTTCCAGCATCTTGGCGACCGGAATACCCGTCCAGCGGGAAACGACCTCGGCAATCTCCTCCTCCGTCACGTTGGAGCGCAGCAGTTGATGGCTTGAGGTATCCGTTTCGCTGTCGGCGCTTTCAGCGATTTTCTTCTCCAGCTCGGGTATCTTGCCGTACTGAATCTCCGACATGCGGCCCAGGTCACCCTGGCGGCGGGCCTGTTCAAGATCGATACGGGCCTGTTCCAGGTCGGCCTTGAACTGCGCTGCCCCCTGAATACTGGCCTTCTCGGCTTTCCAGATCTCATCCAGATCCGCGTACTCGCGCTCCAACTCGTGGATCTGGTTGTTGAGCGCTTCCAGGCGTTTTTTGGTCGCCTCGTCGGTCTCTTTCTTAAGCGCTTCGCGCTCCATCTTGAGCTGAATCAAGCGGCGGTCGAGCTTATCCATCTCCTCAGGCTTGGAATCCAGCTCCATACGAATACGCGAGGCTGCTTCATCGATCAGGTCGATGGCTTTATCGGGCAACTGGCGGTCGGTAATGTAGCGAGTGGAGAGTTTTGCCGCGGCAATAATCGCCGAGTCCGTGATATCGACGCCGTGGTGGACCTCGTAGCGCTCCTTAAGGCCACGCAGAATCGCCACAGTGTCCTCTTCCGTCGGCTCGTCGACCAGCACCTTCTGGAAACGGCGCTCAAGCGCGGCATCTTTCTCGATATGCTGGCGATACTCATCCAGGGTAGTGGCGCCCACGCAATGCAACTCACCGCGAGCCAGCGCCGGCTTAAGCATATTACCCGCATCCATGGCGCCTTCGGCCTTGCCTGCGCCAACCATGGTGTGCAGCTCATCGATGAACAGGATCACCCGGCCTTCTTCCTGGGAGAGCTCCTTGAGCACCGCTTTCAGGCGCTCTTCAAAATCGCCGCGGAACTTGGCCCCCGCCAGCAACGCGCCCATATCCAACGACAGCACGCGCTTGTCTTTCAGGCCTTCTGGGACTTCGCCATCGACGATCCGCTGCGCCAGACCTTCGACAATGGCAGTTTTACCGACACCGGGCTCACCGATGAGAACAGGGTTGTTCTTGGTGCGACGCTGCAGCACCTGGATGGTGCGACGAATTTCGTCGTCGCGGCCAATCACCGGATCCAGCTTGCCGTCCAGCGCGCGCTGAGTCAGGTCCAAGGTGTACTTGTTGAGCGCCTCACGCTGGTCCTCAGCGTTCGGGTCGTCCACCTTGGCGCCCCCGCGCAAGCTATCTATGGCGGCTTCAAGCGATTTGCGGGTAAGCCCGACCTGCTTCATCAACTTGGTGATGGCGCTGTTCATTTCCAGCGCGGCCAGCAGCACCAGCTCGCTGGCAATAAACTGGTCGTCACGCTTCTGCGCTTCGCGGTCGGTCAAGTTGAAAAGCTTGACCAAATCCCGCGAGGGCTGCACCTCGCCATCGAACTGGCCGACCTTGGGCAAATCGTCAAGTTGCTGAACCAAGCCATCGCGCAGGCGCGAACTACTGCCCTCAGCTTTTTCGACCAGGGCCTTGATGCCGGTATCTTTGGTATCCAGTAGCGCCAGCAGCAAGTGAGCAGGCTCAAGCTGGTTGTGTCCACGGCCAACAGCCACTGATTGCGCCTCGGCAATGGCGGCCTGAAGCTTGGCGGTAAATTTATCAAATCGCATAGTTTCCTCCTGGGGGTGGCCGCGCGTTTGGACGTACGGCGTATCCCGATAACCTGTCATCATCGTGCTAATCACGATTAGATTGACTAGTTAAATGGCGTCAGCGCCAGGAGGTTTCAAGGGGAAGTGTGACCGTCTGCTGATTTACTTGATCCAGATCACGCTCGCCATTCTGCCGGTACGGCCGCCGTCTCGACGATAGGAGTAAAAGCGTGACTCGCAGGCAGTGCAGAAGTGACCGCCGCTGATGTGATGAATCCCCAACGCCTCAAGACGAAAGCGGGCCAACCGGTAGAGGTCAGCCATGTGATGCCCCAGACGATAAGGGCTGTGGTCGAACGCATCCGCCGTTTCAGGCTGAGCTGCCACAAAGGCCCCGTAGACCTCGGGGCCCACTTCAAATTGCGCGTTCGATATCGCCGGGCCCAGCCACACCAGAATATCGTCCGGTTCACTGTTCATCGCTGAGACCGTGGCTTCCAACACGCCCGTGGCCATGCCACGCCAGCCCGCGTGGGCAACCGCCACCTGGGTCCCCGCTCGGTTGCAAAACAATACCGGCAGGCAGTCGGCCGTCAGCACCACACAGGCGTAGCCGCGGTCATTGGCAATCGCCGCGTCAGCCTCTGGCGCATCACATTGAAACGCCTGCTGAACGCGCGCGCCATGGACTTGATTGAGCCACAGCAATGGACGCTCATCACCGAGTTCTTTTTCAAGTAACCGACGACACAGATCAACGTGGTCAGCGTTATCACCGACATGGGCAGCCGGATTGAAGGCAGCAAAATCACCTTGGCTGGGCCCCGTTTCCCGGGTGGTGACAAACGCCCCCACGTTAGCCGGTGCCGGCCAATCAGGCACCAACAGCGTGGGCTTCAGGTCAATGGCATCGCTCATTGCATGGTCTCGCTATCGTCGCGCAGGTAGTCCAACAACATTAGTAGATCATCAGGCAGGCCTGCGTGGAAAGTCAGTGTTTCGCCGCTAACAGGGTGGATAAATCGCAGCTTGCGCGCGTGCAGCGCCTGACGGGGAAACTCGCGCAGTATGTCTTTTAATGGACCAGCAGCGCCAGGCGGCAGCTTGGCGCGCCCGCCATAGAGCTGATCACCAATCAGCGGGTAGCGGGCGTGGGCCATGTGGACACGGATCTGGTGAGTGCGCCCGGTTTCCAGCTGGCAGCGAACGTGCGTATGCGCACGAAAGCGCTCCACCACACGAAAATGGGTCACCGCCGGTTTGCCTGAGGCGTTCACCGCCTGGCGTTTACGATCTTTGGGATGGCGTCCAATCGGTGCATCGATCGTGCTGCCCGCGATCGGCTTGCCAATCACCACGGCATCGTACTGGCGGGAAACAGTGCGCGCCTGTAGCTGCTCAACCAGAGCGGTTTGCGCGGGCAGGGTCTTGGCCACCATCATTAGCCCGGTGGTATCTTTATCCAGCCGGTGGACGATGCCTGCCCGGGGGACTTCCGCCAACGCAGGATGATGATACAACAGGGCGTTCAACAACGTGCCATCCGGGTTGCCCGCCGCCGGGTGAACCACCATCCCCGCTGGCTTGTTGACCACCATCACCGTCTCGTCTTCAAAGACGATATCCAGCGGGATCGCCTGAGGCTCAAAACGCGTATCTTCCTCGAGTGTTGCTTGCAGCACGAGCGTCTCGTAACCGTGCAACTTCGCCTTGGGTTTGGCTTTTTCGCCATCGACCGTCAACGCACCGGCATTGATCCACGCTTTCAAACGTTCACGAGAGTAATCACTGAACAACTCGGCCGCCGCTTGGTCCAAACGGGCACCTGCCAATGACGTTGGCACGCGTTGCGTCGCTTCAACACTGCGAGGCATAGGATAACTTCCTTTAACGACACCCCGGCAATGTAATACGAAGCCTGCGTTTTTTGCCGAGGTGATTTATAGTGGGCTGACTGTGACTTATTCTACCATTTCTACTCATGGCCATCGTCGCTTTTCGGTGATTGAGGCTTGTTTGCAACGAGGATGATGATGCGCGCTTTTTCCGCTGCCAACCGCTTTGGCGTGTTTGCTTTAAGTTTTGCTCTACTGGCTGGGTGCGCCAGCAATGGCAACAACGACACAGCCTACGACGATGACGAATACGCTGGCGTTGCCGAGCGTGAACTCTACGAACGGGCGCGCGATGCTCTTGATGCGAACCGCTTCAATATCGCGGTAGAACGCCTGGAGGCGCTGGACACCCGCTACCCGTTTGGCGAGCACGCTGAACAGGCCCAGTTGGAGTTGATTTACGCCTATTACGAGAATGGCGACTGGGAAGAAGCGCGCGCCGCCGCCAGCCGATTCATTCGCTTGCACCCCGATCACCCTCAGGTCGATTATGCCTATTACCTGCGGGGCTTGTCTGCCTGGCAGGCAGGGCGTTTCAGCCTTGAGCGCCTGCGCTTGATTGATATCTCCAAGCGCGACTTAGGCGCCACACGTGATGCTTACAGCGATTTCCGTGAGCTGATTCAGCGCTACCCACAAAGCGAGTATGCACCGGATGCTCAGCAGCGAATCGTGTACCTGCGTGAATTGCTCGCTCGCCATGAACTCCATGTGGCCGATTACTACCTGCGTCGCGGCGCCTATCTTGCCGCCGTTAAGCGCGGTCGCTGGGTGATCGAAAACTACCCTGAATCCAACGCCACTCACGATGCACTTGCCACCATGATAGAAGGCTACCAGGGTCTGGAGATGGACGACCGAGCCAACGAAGTGCTCGCGGTTCTGCGCGACAATGCGCCCAACCATGACCAGCTAGAAGGCAATCGGTTTGTACCCAAGCATATCGATTAGCGTATCGCGTATTCGCCATGTCAGGCGTTGACATGAGCTAGCAAGAAAGCTGTACAAGTTTTCTTGCTAAACCGCCATTTTAAAAGCCACGCATTCGCGTGGCTTTTCTTTTTATACTTATACTTATCAATTAGTTAACAAAAAACCACGCTAAATCCGCCGCCAATAGTTGTACAAAAGCTATATAAATGACTAATATCCTCGTACCAACATGATCAAGCATCTAAACGGTGCCTAAGGAGAAACTCAATGCTTTTGTCAAACTCACGGTTCACGGGAACCAAGATCAGTACGCGTCTTACCCTGGGGTTTTCGGCACTCCTTGCGCTTCTCGTGATATTGACGGGCATTGGTATCTACCAGGTCAACCAGATTGACCGCGACCTCGCAGTCATCAACGACGTCAACGGCGAAAAGCAGCGTCACGCGATTGACTGGCGAGGCAGTGTCCATGACCGCGCCATCGCGCTGCGCGACATTGTGCTCACTGGCGACGGCAACATTGCTGCGCTTCAGGACACCATGCAGCGTTTGCAGGACAACTACACTAGCGCCTCAGCAGGCATGCAGAGCGTTATCGCCAACAACGCCAGCCTACAGGGCCAAAACAACAGCGAAGAGCAAAACATACTCAGCCGTATTGAAGAGCAAGCCGAGTCGACCCGTGCGCTCACCGACGAAGTACTGGATGCCCATGCGCAAGGAAATTATCAAGCGGCTGAGCAGTTACTGCTGGCTGAAGCCGGGCCTGCCTATGCCGAATGGCTCAACCGCATCAACCAGTTCATCGATTATCAGGAACAGCTGAATAACGCTACCACTGCGTCCGCTCGCGATACCGCATCCGGCTTCCAGATGCAGATGCTCGGCCTGACTGTATTCGCCTTGCTTGTAGGCGGCTTTATTGCGGTCTTCATGACCCGTCAGCTGATGCGTGAGCTGGGCGCCGAGCCCCATGAAGTCAAGGCGTTTGCCGAAGCCATTGGGCGTGGCGAGCTGGATAGCCAAGGGCGCTTGAAGAAGGGCGACAAGCGCAGCATCATGGCCTCTCAGGTGGAGATGGCGCGTCAACTGCAGGGCATCGTCGCTGACGTTCGGGCATCAGCCCAGGCGGTCGCCAGCAACAGCGAGCAAATTGCCGAGGGCAATAACGACCTGTCATCGCGTACCGAGCAACAGGCCAGCGCACTGGCAGAGACCGCCTCGGCCATGGAACAGCTCAACAGCACCGTCAAACTCAACGCCGACAACTCCGAACAGGCCAGCCAGGAAGCGACCAGTGCTTCCCGTACAGCGACACAAGGCGGTGACGCCGTGCGTCAGGTGGCTGACACCATGAACGATCTCAACAAGAGTTCACAGGAAATCGCCGGGATTATCTCGACCATCGATGCCATCGCCTTCCAGACCAACATCCTGGCGCTGAACGCTTCCGTTGAAGCGGCCCGTGCTGGCGAACACGGCCGCGGCTTCGCCGTGGTGGCCGAAGAAGTTCGCAAACTTGCCCAGCGCAGTGCCGACGCCGCCCGCGAAATCAATGATTTGATCTCCAGCAATCTTGAGCGCGTCAAGCACGGCAATGAACGTGCCGCCGACGCCAACAAGTCCACCGAAGAGATCGTGGCGGCAATTGGCCGGGTCACCGACATCATGAAAGAAATCAGCCATGCCAGTGCTGAACAAAGTGCCGGGGTGCAGGAAGTCGGCCAAGCGGTTACCGAGATGGATCAGGTCACCCAGCAGAACGCTTCCCTCGTACATGAAAGTGCCACAGCTGCCAACAATTTACGTCAGAATGCCCATAAACTGATCGACTCCATGTCCATCTTCAAGCTGCCTACTAGCGGCTCAGACCACACGATGGCCTTGGCCTCGTCTCAGACCACCGCTAACACTATGCCAGCCGCCTCTCGACCCGCATTGCGTCAGCAGCAACAACCTCAGCCAGAGTGGGAAAGCTTCTAGGCAAAGGCCCCCTGTCTTCATTGCCACGGATAGGCACTCACCAAAAGAAAGGCTCCCAATGGGAAGGGAGCCCACTATTCAAGGCCCTCTGTGCTGAGGCGAATATGAAACCCACCCAAAATCTTATCGTGTTTTTCCTGCTGCCCGTCTTGATGTTCGTTGTTCCTGCCTTTGTGTTGGGCATGCTTGCCCTGGGCATTGCCCGAGAACAGTTCCTCGACCGTCACCAGACGCAATCAAACGATCTTGCCAGCCTGGTTGAAATGGCAACCTTCGAGCGCCGTCTCGGCGCCCTTCACGAACGCCTTAGCCACGTTCTCGTTGAAGCCGACAACGACCAGCTCAGTGCGTTTGATAGCTATAGCGAATACAGTCAAATTCACCTCAAGCTGAACGAAATGGGCGAGCGTATCGAGCATTTGGCGTCTTCGGGCCTGATTGATGGCATGCATGCCGAAAGTGCTGAAACGCTACTGGTCGCTTTTCAAAAATATCGGCGTTTTATCCAAATGGCCAACGAAGCCGCCACGCTTAATCAAGCAGACATCGGTTTTTTGATGCAGGAGGCGGAAAGCAACTTCAATCGTTTCATGATCCTCACCCAAGGTACCTTTGAAACACTCACCGAACGCGCCAGTGAACGTCATCAACAAACCTTCCATACCCTGAGCCGATCTATAACTACCCTTGCCTGGCTGGGATTAGGATTATTGAGCATACTGGTCGTCGCCGCTGTCTTTGCCGCTTGGCGTATCAACCGTCGACTGGTGATGGTTGGTGACGCCATCCTGGCGCTTTCCAACACGCACCAAGCATTACCTGACTTTGCCGATATCCAACACCTTAGCCAACGTCAGCGAGGGCCACTGAAGCGCATTGCCTCAGCACTGCTATCGTTTCGAAAAACCGAGCAGCAGCGTCGTGAGGCCGAACGCAAGGTACACCGACTGGCCTACTACGACAGCCTCACCCAACTGCCTAACTGGCAGCTAATGAAAGAGCACCTTCAGCATTCCCTGGACACCAACCAGCAGACAGAGACCTACGGCGCGTTGCTATACCTGGACGTGGACGACTTCAAACGCATCAATGACAGCTGCGGTCACCGGGCAGGCGATAGCCTGCTTCAAGAACTTTCCCGGCGGTTATCGGCCCTTGGTATCGAAGGCGCAACCATTGGACGAATAGGCGGTGATGAATTTGTCATGGTTGTGGATGGATTACCGGCGGATCAACTGAAGGCCGCCGAGAAAACCGAGCTGCTTACCGAGAAACTCCATCACGCTCTCGGCCAGCCTTATCTTTGGGAAGAAAAAGAGCACTTCCTGAGCACGAGTATTGGCGTAGTACTGTTTGGCGACGCAGCGCATAGCGTCGACAACCTTTTTCAATACGCCAACGCGGCTGCCCACCTTGCCAAACAGTCAGCTCCCAACGGCCTGAGGTTTTATGACCCGGCGGTGCAAGCTGAACTAGAAGCCAGGACCGAGCTGGAGCGCGACCTGCGCTTGGCCATTGAACGTCAGGAATTCATACTCGTTTATCAAACGCAGGTCGATAGCACAGGGCGGGCGATTGGCGCGGAAGCGCTGATTCGGTGGGAACATCCGCAGAAAGGCATGGTATCGCCAGGGACTTTTATCCCCTTGGCCGAAGAAACCGGACTGATCGTACCGATGGGCCAATGGGTGCTCGAAACCGCTTGTGAGCAGCTCGTTGCCTGGGCCGACGATGAGAGCACCGCGCATCTGACGCTTGCGGTCAACGTCAGCGCCAAACAGTTTCAGCAGCCCGATTTTGTCGATAGCGTACGTTGCGTACTCGCCAGGAGCGGCGCTCTGCCACAACGGTTAAAGCTGGAACTCACCGAAAGCATGATAATTGGTAACGTGGACGATACCATTGCCCGCATGCATCAGCTTAAAGCGCTGGGGATCAGTTTCGCCATGGATGATTTTGGTACCGGTTATTCATCGCTCCAGTACCTTAAACGACTGCCGCTGGACCAGATCAAAATCGATCAGGCGTTTGTCCGCGACCTGCATAAGGACGCGGACGATATGGCGATTGTGCAAACCATTATTGCCATGGGGCAGGCACTGGGTTTGAACGTGATCGCCGAAGGCGTAGAAACCCAGGAGCACTGGCGCCACCTCAACGATCACCAGTGCCATGCCTACCAGGGTTACTATTTCAGCAAACCGGTCTCCGCTGTCGAAATGGTAAAGCGGAGTCTGGCACCACCGCCGATACTTGACTAGGTCTCGGAATGCCCGGCTACTCGCCGGGCTGCCAGCCATTAACGATCGGGTAGCGCCGGTCGCGGCCAAAGCCACGCGGGGTGACCCGCACACCAACTGGTGCCTGTCGCCGCTTGTATTCGCAGCGGTCAACCAGCTTGACGACCTGATAGACATCCTCCCGGGCAAAGCCCGCCGCAATGATCGCTTCGGCACTCATATCGCCTTCGATATAGCGAGCCAGAATGGCGTCGAGTACGTCATAATCGGGTAACGAGTCGCTATCCTGCTGATCAGGTGCCAGCTCGGCGCTGGGCGGGCGTTCTATGACGCGCTCGGGTATCGCCGGTGACTGGGTATTGCGCCAGCGCGCCAGCCGGTACACCCAGGTTTTGTATACGTCCTTGATGGCGTTGTAGCCGCCCACCATATCGCCGTAGAGCGTGGCATAGCCCACGGCCATTTCGCTTTTATTGCCGGTGGTCAGGACCATCAAGCCCTTTTTATTGGAGATCGCCATCAGCAGCACACCACGGCAACGCGACTGCAGATTTTCCTCGGTAGTATCCCGCTCGGTGCCCGCAAAGCTTTCCGCCAGTGTGCCCATGAACGCCTCCACCATGGGCTCGATGGGCATGATGTCATAATGCACGCCCAATAAGCGGGCCTGCTCGGCGGCATCCTGCTTGGAGATGTCAGCGGTGTAGTGGTAGGGCATCATCACCGCCTGGACCCGTTGCGGCCCCAGTGCATCCACGGCAATCGCCAATGAGAGTCCCGAATCGATACCACCGGAAAGGCCCAGCACCACACCATCAAACCCGCTTTTATTGACGTAATCGCGCACGCCGGTTACCAGGGCACAATAGAGACTTTCTTCGGGCTCAACTTCAGGCTCTATCTCCCCGGGTTGCGGCTCCCAGGTCGCGGCACTGGTTTGCAGTAACTGCACCGGCATCAAGCCGACCTCCCAGTAAGGCGCCAACACCTGTAGCTGCCCCTGGGCGTTGAAGCAACAGGATCCGCCGTCAAATACCAGCTCGTCCTGGCCGCCAATGGTATTGACGTAGACGATGGGCCGCTCGACATCCTGAGCACGCTGCTCGAGCAGGCGAAGACGTTCACTGGGCTTATCCTGATGATACGGCGACGCATGCAAGGTGATCAGCACTTCAGCGCCAGCCGTTGCCGCGGCTTTGATCGGCGCGCCATCCCACAAGTCTTCACAGATGGCGATGCCCAGTTTCACCCCTTTGTGCTCATGCACCAGCGTCTCGGTGCCCGGTGTGAAATAGCGCTGCTCGTCGAACACCTGATAGTTGGGCAGCGCCTGCTTGGCGTACTCGGCCTCCCATTGGCCGTTGTACAACAACCCCGCCAGATTATAACAGTGGCCTTCCCGTACACCGGGATACCCAATGATCACCAGCACGTCCGGCGACATCTTCTCGGCCATGCGGGCACGCGCTTCACGCAGACGCGTTTCCATGGACGGACGCAGCAGCAAATCTTCCGGCGGATAACCCGACAAAAATAACTCGGGAAACACCACAATGTCGGCACCGTGCTCAATGCGCGCTTCTCGCACGGCTTCAATGGCGCGTGCGGCATTGCCGGGAATATCCCCCACCAAGGGGTCGAGTTGAGCCATGACCAGCGTTAAATCTTGCATGGGCGATAAAATCTCTTGAGAATCTTTTAGAATGGAGACACACCATCAATACGCATTGTCCCGCAAGGGCCGCTCGCAGGCAAAGGCCGCGCTTGCAAATTGCATGAGGGCGCTAACAGGATGAACCTTTTGATTATTCGGCTACTCATTTTCGCGGTGTTGTTCTACGCCGGTCTCAAGCTTTTCAGCATGTACCGCCAATGGCAGCGTGAACGTCTTACCCAGCAGCATGACCAACAGCACGACGGCGGCCATATGGTACGCTGCCGCTGGTGCGACGTGCATTTACCCGAAGAGGAAGCACTGCGCGAGGCTGAGCAATGGTTTTGCTCAAGCGCCCATCGCGACCGTTTCCTGCAGGAGCAGCAGAGCCAGCGTGATAACGACACCGACCCATAGCCTACCCGGCAGTTAATCGTTCTGGCGTCATCTGATACGGCGCCGGATCGATCAACGGTGGGCGCCCGAGCAACTGATCCACCAGCAGGTGCGTTGACGCTGGGGCAAGCACCAGACCATTGCGGTAATGCCCCGCATTCACCGATATATTCTTCCAGCCGGGCAGTTCGCCGATAAAGGGTACGCCATCCGGCGACCCCGGTCTCAACCCTGCCCAATGATACGCCACCGGATAGTCGGCAAGCGCTGGCACGATGCCCTCCGCACTCCGGCGAAGCGACATCAACGCTTCCTGATCAGTCGCCTTGTCGAACCCACACTCCTCGAGTGTCGAGCCGACCAGCAGCAGACCGTCGGCCCGCGGAATCACGTAGCGCCCGTCCTTGAGCACAACGCGCTTTACCAAGCCAGGCGGCGTTTGATAAGCAAGCATCTGGCCTTTTACCGGCCTGACGGGCAGCGAGACCTCAAGCGTTTCCAGCAGCGCCCCGGCCCAGGCGCCGCCACATACAATCGTATGCGCCGCGGTCAGCGTCCGCTGGGCAGTGCTTACACCCTCAATGCGCTCGCCGCGACGTACAAAGCCATTCACCTCACACTGCTCATGCAGCGTCACGCTGGGCATCGCCGATAACCGGGCACGCAGCGCCTTGCCAAGGCGCGGGTTACGCACGCTGCCCAGCGTCGGCATCCAGAGTGCT
Source organism: Halomonas sp. 5021 (assembly GCF_036663435.1). Classification (NCBI taxonomy): domain Bacteria; kingdom Pseudomonadati; phylum Pseudomonadota; class Gammaproteobacteria; order Oceanospirillales; family Halomonadaceae; genus Halomonas; species Halomonas sp. 5021. The sequence goes on along the minus strand of NZ_JAXOVU010000016.1, from coordinate 43,504 downwards.
CCCTCGGTCGGTGGCAGGCAATGTTCTTTGGCACGCACCATATCCGCACTCACACGCTCAAGCGGCTTGCCCATTTGCCGCGCCCAGGACAGCGCGGAATCCGGATCATCCACGCTCAGGTACAGCAGCCCTTTTTGACGGTACTCCGGGTCGATACCGGTCTCTTCCAGCAAACGCAGGGCGAGGCTTGGATAGGCGCCTTCCGACCAGCGCGACAGTTGGGAAATCGCTGGAGCGTAACGCCATGGATACAGCGGCGAAACGATGCCGCCCCCCGCCCATGAGGCTTCTTGTCCACAGTCGCCACGCTCGACCAGACTGACCTTTTGCCCTGCATCGGCTAGCTGCAGCGCGGTCATCATGCCGATGACGCCGCCACCCACAATTAAGAAATCGCTCACACACTTTGTCCGCTTTGGCTTACATAAAAAAGTATCGGCAGCCCCTAAGGTAAGAGTTTCACCACCTGCCGCTTGCTCACGAGCATAACGGTGGGCGCCAAGGGGTCAAGTGCAAGGAGGCGATATGTATCAACCAGAATGGCGCATGAACGTTGCCAAGGCTCGGGGATTTACCCTGCTGGAGCTCTTGGTCACCCTGCTGGTCATGGGCATCATCGCTGTCTGGGGCATTCCCAGCTTTCAGGCGCTGGGTGAACGGACTGCGCGCACCGGCGAAATCAATCGACTGCAAACGGCGCTGGGCTTTGCCCGGCAAACCGCCATTACCCAGCGTCGGTCGATCACGCTATGCCCCATCGCCGACTCACAGACTACATCGCGCTGCGGCGATAACTGGAGCCAGGCTCTGATGGTGGTCCGTGGAGATCAAACCGGGGATATTGCGACAATCGACATACTACGCACATTTCCCGCCAGCGAACGCATCGACGTTCGCTACAGTCGGGGCTGGCGGCGAATACGCTACGATGCGCTGGGCCACAGCAACGGTTACAACGGACGATTTATCCTCTGCCCCCAGGGCGAAAAATCCCGCTCCAGGGGCAGCACCCTGATCTTGAGCCAACTTGGACGCTGGCGAGTGGCGCCCTCACCAACCCAATGCACCCACTAGCCTGGCCAGGGGCGTCTGTCAGCCGCTAATGCCGTCCAGGTAACGCTCAGCGTCCAGCGCCGCCATGCAGCCACTTCCCGCAGAGGTGATCGCCTGACGGTAGACATGATCCATGACATCGCCGCAGGCAAAGACACCAGGCACACTGGTCGCTGTGGCATTGCCTTCCAGCCCCGACTTCACCTTGATATAGCCACCGCTCATATCCAGCTGACCGTCGAAAATGCCGGTATTCGGGCTATGCCCAATGGCAATGAACAGCCCCGGCGCGTGAATATCCTTCAGAGTGTCGTCTTTTGTCGATTTCACCCGCACGCCGGTCACCCCGGTGTTATCACCGAGCACTTCTTCCACCTGCTGAAACCACTCCAGCACGATCTTGCCCGCATCGACTTTTTCAAACAGCTTGTCCTGGAGAATTTTCTCTGCGCGAAGGGTGTCACGACGATGCACAAGGGTCACCTTGGAGGCGATATTCGAAAGGTAAAGCGCTTCCTCAACCGCGGTGTTGCCGCCGCCGACGACAACGACCTCTTGATTACGATAGAAGAACCCGTCACAGGTGGCGCAGGCCGACACGCCCTGCCCCATGAACTGCTGTTCGCTGGGCAGGCCCAGGTAACGCGCGCTGGCTCCCGTCGCCACGATCAGCGCATCGCAGGTATATACACCATTGTCGCCTTTCAAGGTAAAGGGTTTATCGCTTACGCTAACCTCGTGGATATGATCAAAAAGCACTTCGGTATTGAAACGCTCGGCGTGCAGCTTCATGCGCTCCATGAGCTCAGGGCCTTGTACGCCTTGCGCATCACCGGGCCAGTTATCCACGTCGGTGGTGGTCGTTAACTGGCCACCTGCTTGCAGTCCGGTAATCAACAGCGGCTTCAAATTGGCGCGCGCCGCATAGACCGCTGCCGTGTAGCCTGCCGGGCCAGATCCCAGAATGATTAAGCGCTCGTGACGTGTTTGCATGACACCACCTTGTAAAGAGTCGGCTGATAATTTTGCACAGAGTCTGCCTGAAATGGCGTCAAGTACAAGGGATTGCAAGGCCAGTATTACCCAAAAAGGTCGCTGCGACTTGAAACCGCAGGCGTACAGACCCACCTCTAATAACAACGATGGGCCATGATGCTCGGGTGTAACGACCCGGATGAGCCATACTGATAGTCGTCATATCAAGATCAGCCAGAGGAAAGGAAGACAGTGACCGGCGCGCATCGCGCAACGCCAAGCAATAGAGAGGAGAATCGCATGAGCAAGCTTTCTGACACGGAAAAAACATTAACGGTAGGCAACACGTCCTACCACTATTTCAGTCTGCCAGACGCAGCAGACACTCTTGGCAACATCGACCGGCTACCCAAGACACTCAAAATTCTGCTCGAAAACCAGCTGCGTTTTGCCGACGACGAGAGCGTTTCCCAGGATGACATGCAGGCCCTGGTCGACTGGCAAAAAGAAGGCAAATCCAGTCGTGAGATCGGCTACCGTCCCGCCCGCGTGCTGATGCAGGATTTTACCGGCGTGCCGGGCGTGGTCGACCTGGCGTCCATGCGCGCCGCTGTTGAAAAGCTCGGCGAGGATCCTGCCAAGATCAACCCGCTGTCGCCGGTGGACCTGGTCATCGACCACTCGGTGATGGTCGATAAATTTGGCAACCCAGCCGCTTTTCAGGAAAACGTCGACATTGAAATGCAGCGCAACCGGGAACGTTACGAGTTCCTGCGCTGGGGGCAACAGGCCTTCGATAATTTCCGCGTGGTGCCGCCCGGCACCGGCATTTGCCACCAGGTCAACCTGGAATACCTGGGCAAAGCCGTGTGGACCAAGCAGGAAGATGGTCGCACCCTTGCCTACCCCGACACGCTGGTCGGCACTGACTCACACACCACCATGATCAACGGGCTTGGTGTCCTTGGCTGGGGTGTTGGCGGTATCGAGGCCGAAGCGGCCATGCTCGGCCAACCGGTTTCCATGCTGATCCCCGAAGTGATCGGTTTCAAGCTCACCGGCAAGCTACGCGAGGGCATCACGGCAACCGACTTGGTACTGACCGTGACAGAGATGCTGCGCAAGAAAGGCGTCGTGGGTAAATTTGTCGAATTCTACGGCGATGGCCTGAAAGACCTGCCGCTGGCCGACCGGGCGACCATTGCCAACATGGCACCGGAATATGGCGCCACCTGTGGTTTCTTCCCGGTTGACGACGAAACGCTTAACTACATGCGCCTGACCGGCCGTGAAGATGAGCAGGTTGCCCTGGTCGAAGCCTACTCGAAGGCTCAAGGCCTATGGCGCGAACCGGGCGACGAGCCGATTTTCTCTGACAACCTGCATCTCGACATGACCGAGGTCGAAGCCAGCCTCGCAGGCCCCAAGCGTCCCCAGGACCGCGTGGCCCTGAAAGACATGGCGTCGGCCTTTGAAAAATTCATGCAGGAAGATACCAACGCGGAACCGACCGCCAACGGAAAACTTTCCTCTGAGGGCGGCCAGACTGCCGTGGGGGTTGAGCGCAGCTTTGAACATGACACCAGTCAGGCCGTTAAGCTCAATGACCACGATTTCAGCCTCGACCCCGGTGCCGTGGTGATTGCCGCCATTACGTCGTGTACCAACACGTCCAACCCCAGCGTGATGATGGCGGCCGGCCTGCTCGCCCGCAAAGCGCGCGAAAAAGGTCTCACCACCAAACCCTGGGTCAAGACATCCCTCGCACCGGGCTCCAAGGTCGTCACCGATTACCTGGAGGCCGCCGATTTGAATTATGACTTGGACGCGCTGGGCTTCAATCTGGTGGGCTACGGCTGCACCACCTGTATCGGCAACTCCGGTCCACTGCCCGATGAGATCGAAAAGGCTATTTCCGACGGGGACATGGCCGTTGCCTCGGTACTGTCGGGTAACCGTAACTTTGAAGGTCGCGTTCACCCGTTGGTCAAGACCAACTGGCTGGCATCGCCCCCCTTGGTCGTCGCTTACGCGCTGGCGGGCAACGTCCAGTGCGACCTGAGCAAGGATCCACTGGGTCAGGACAGCAACGGCAATCCGGTTTATCTCAAGGATATCTGGCCAAGCCAGGCGGAAATCGCCACCGCTGTCGAGCAGGTCAATACCGCGATGTTCCATAAAGAATATGGTGAGGTGTTTGAAGGCGACGATATATGGAAGGCCATCAAGGTACCCGAAAGCAAGGTCTATCAGTGGCCTGAGTCGACCTATATCCAGCACCCGCCGTTTTTCGAGGGCATGGGCCGTGAACCCGACGCCATCGAGGACGTCCACAACGCCCGCGTACTCGCCATGCTGGGCGATTCGGTGACCACCGACCATATCTCCCCGGCCGGCGCCATCAAACCCGATAGTCCCGCCGGGCGCTACCTTCAGGAGAACGGCGTCAAGCCGGTGGACTTCAACTCCTACGGCTCGCGCCGCGGTAACCATGAAGTCATGATGCGTGGCACCTTCGCCAACGTGCGGATCAAAAACGAAATGCTCGATGGCGTGGTTGGCGGCGAAACCCGTCATGTGCCAAGCGGTGAGCAGATGGCGATCTACGACGCCGCGATGAAGTACAAGGAAGAAGGCAAGCCGCTCGTCGTGATCGCCGGCAAAGAGTACGGCACCGGCTCTTCGCGTGACTGGGCGGCCAAAGGCACCCGCCTGCTGGGCGTTCGCGCCGTGCTCGCCGAGTCTTACGAACGCATCCACCGTTCCAACCTGATCGGCATGGGCGTGGTACCGCTGCAGTTCCCCGAAGGGGAGAGCCGCAAGACGCTGGGGCTAACCGGTGATGAAGAGGTATCGATTGCCGGACTCAGCGATTTAACACCTGGAGGTAGCGTCAAGGTGACCATCAAAACTGCTGATGGCGAAAAAACCGTTGATGCCAAGTGCCGGATTGATACGGAAAACGAACTGGCTTACTTCCGTCATGGTGGTATCCTACATTACGTGCTGCGTAACATGATTGGCGCAGCCTAATCGGGAAACCGACCAATGCTTGCTGGCCCCCACCTTGTGGGGGCTTTTTTTTGCACGTAAGCCTAGAAAGCGCGCCGCCGGTAGGTGCGGTATTCCGGATTCCATGAAGCACGATCGATGGCAGCGCGCAGTTCGGTACCGCCGGTCTTGAGGGCCACACCGTTCTGTTGCGCCTGGGCCGCCACTTCAAAGGCGATGGACTGACTGATGTCACGGATACGCGACAGCGGTGGCAGCAGCGCGCCCTTGCCCTCCTTGACCAATGGCGCCTCCCGCGCCAATGCCCGCGAAGCACTCATCAACATTTCATCAGTGACGCGCGATGCCCTGGCAGCCACGACCCCAAGCCCGATGCCGGGGAAAATATAGGCGTTGTTACACTGCGCAATCGGATAGGTGCGGCCGTTAAAGACCACCGGTGGAAACGGGCTGCCGGTTGCCACCAACGCCTGGCCTTCCGTCCAACGAATGACATCCTCGGGCACCGCTTCCGCCTGGGAGGTCGGGTTGGATAACGGCATGATCACAGGATGCTCACACCCCGCGTGCATGGTGCGCACCACCTGCTCGGTAAAAATCCCGCGCTGGCCACATACGCCAATCAGCACTGTCGGCTTGATCTGCGCAATCGTCTCTTCAAGCCCTTGCCCGTTCCAGTTGGCGACCAGGTCTGCCTCGTGGGCCAGGCGGCGTTGAAAATCGCGCTGCCAGGGCTGATCGTCAGTCATCAGGCCTTCTCGGTCCACCATGTAGATGCGCGCGCGGGCTTCGCTTTCGGGCAAGCCCTCCGTCTGCATGGCCACCACCACCTGCTCGGCAATGCCGCAACCGGCAGAGCCGCCGCCGACGAAAACCACCCGCTGATCAGCAATGGTTTGCCCGCGAGCCTGGCACGCCGCCAGGAGCGTCCCTACGACTACCGAGGCGGTACCCTGAACATCGTCATTAAAGCAGCACAGCTGGTCACGATACTGCTCCAGCAAAGGCATGGCGTTGGCCTGGGCAAAATCCTCAAACTGCAGCAATACGCTGGGCCAGCGACGTTTGACGGCAGCAATGAAGGTGGCCATGAACTCATTGTATTCCTCCTGACCGATCCGCTCGTGCCGCCAGCCCATGTACATCGGGTCATCCAGCAGCGACTTATTGTTGGTACCCACATCAAGCATGATCGGCAGCGTGTACGCGGGGCTGATGCCGCCACAGGCCGTATACAGGGCCAGCTTGCCAATGGGAATGCCCATCCCGCCGATGCCCTGGTCGCCCAGGCCGAGAATCCGCTCACCGTCAGTGACAACGATCACCTTGACGTTGTCCTTGGTGGCGCTGCGCAGGATGTCGTCCATGTGCTCGCGGTCAGGGTAGCTGATAAACAACCCGCGGTGGTTGCGGTAGATATTGGAAAACTCCTGACACGCCTTGCCCACCGTCGGCGTGTAGATGATTGGCAGCATTTCTTCGAGGTGCTGTGACACCAGGCGAAAATACAGTGTTTCGTTATCATCCTGGATGGCACGCAGGTGAATATGGCGCTCCAGGTCACTGTGGCACTGCTGATATTGCCGATAGGCGCGCTCAAGTTGTTCATCGATCGTCTCCACCTTCTGTGGCAAGAGACCGATCAGGTTGAACGCCAGCCGCTCCTCCTGAGTAAACGCACTGCCTTTATTCAATAGCGGCATTTCAAGTAGGGAAGGACCGGCATAAGGAAGGTATAAGGGGCGTTTGCTCGCGGTGGTCATAAGCAGTCTCGTTTTTTAGCAAATTTCTATTGCAATGCAGCAACATAGCGCGTCTGCAGCCGTTGAGCGTAATGTAACATGCCCACCCTACAAAGGTAGCAAACAGGCGTTTTAAAGCGACAAAAAAGCCCCAACCAACGTTGAGGCGTAAATAGAAAAGTAGCCTGAAAATGGCGCTAGCTAATGACTTCTTAGCATGTTTTGGCCGTCGGCTTACGCGCAGCTTCCCCGGTGAAAAATAACGGGCGCAGTTTGACGCCTGCCATATTGCCGACAAATGCCGCCACTAACCAAAGCCAGCCATGGAGGCTGCCGGACGCAATGCCACTGAAATAGGCGCCGATATTGCAACCAAAGGCCAGTCGCGCCCCATAACCCAGCAAAAGGCCACCGATGATCGCCGCCAGTATTGAGCGTAGCGGAATCCTGAAGTTAGGCGCAAAGCGTCCGGCAAGGCTGGCCGCCGCTAACGCCCCCAGCATGATGCCCACATTCATGACAGTGGTCACGTCGCCCCAAATGCTTGCGGCAAGCGCTGCCTCATTGCCTGGCGACTGCCAATAGCCCCACTGGGATACATCGCCACCCATCAGCTCGAAGCCTTTAGCGCCCCACAGTGCGAACGCCGAGGTAATCCCCCACGGACGCCCAGCCAACGCCAGGGTGGCAAAGTTCAATACCGCAAGGCCAATTGCGCCTGCCACCAGCAGCCAGGGGCCCGCTAGCCAGCGCTGATAACCATGCTTGTCTACTGGCGTGGCTTGTTCGAGACTGCCATGGCGGCCTTTTTCCATCACCACGGTAAACGCTGCAATGGCGGCAAACAGCACCAGGCTAATGGCGATACCGCCACCGGCGCCTGCCACCCTCACCAGGGAAACGGGCTGAAAGGCGGGCAGGCTTTGCCACCAGCTAAAGTGCGCGGTGCCGATCACCGACCCGACGATGAAAAAGATCAGCGTGATGACCATGCGGGCATTGCCGCCACCGGCCGTGAAGAGGGTCCCCGAGGCGCAGCCGCCGCCTAGTTGCATACCCACGCCAAACAGAAAAGCGCCGACCAGCACCGAGATACCTATGGGCGCCACAAAGCCGTACACCTCTTGACCAAACAGCGTACCCGCGCCCAATGCGGGGAAAAACAGCACCACGGCCAGCGCCAGCATGATCATCTGTGCCCGCAGGCCACGTCCACGCCGCTCTTTGATGAACACCCGCCACGCAGACGTAAAGCCAAACGCCGCATGATAAAGCACCATGCCAAATAGCCCACCGACGATCATCAGCAGACCGGTATTGGCCTCAAAGACCACACCAATGACCAGTGCGCCCAGCACAACCGCCGCTGTGGCGATAAGTGGCACACGATACGGGGAGGAGGGGGTTTCAGTCGTTGTCGACATACAGTCACCTTGGCAACACCAAAAGCGCCTGGCGGGGAAACCGGCGCTTTTGGTCGATATAGATAATAATGATGATGAGCCTACCGATTGCTCACGATAGCGTAAAATGCTTTATCGGGCATCTTCTATATCATTAAAGAATATAAACGCACCGTCCGGCGACAAGCACGCTTTTTTAGCCGATTCACCTTGAATCCGCGCCGATGCGGCTGCATATAAGGAGTCAAATTTCCTTATATCGCGAGTCCGTTTATGTCATCCATCATTGATCCTCGCACCGGTGAAGCATTAACCAGTCCTGAATCTGGCCAGGACGGCCAAGCCAGCGGCGACCAGCCACCGGTTCGCCCCGAAGACGTCATCATTGACCTCAACGCCGGTAATATCCAGCAAGTCCTGGAAGCCTCCATGAAAGTCCCGGTACTGATGGACTGCTGGACCCCTGACTCCGAGCCGTGCAAACAGCTCATGGCGGTATTGGAGCGGCTCGCGGTCGAGTACGGAGGGGCCTTCCTGCTCGCCAAACTGGATACTCAGGCCAACCCTGAGATTGCCAGTCAGTTGGGCGTGCAATCAGTACCCGATGTTAAACTGATCAGCCAGGGTGGTCTGGTCGATGGTTTCCAGGGCGCGCTACCTGAAAAACAGATTCGTGAGTGGCTCAATCGCTATTTCCCAGCCCCGGAAGACGCGCCACCCAGCCCCGAAGAGCAGGCTGAAGCGGCTCTCAACGAGGGCGATCACGCTGGTGCACGGGACATTTACCAAAACCTGGTCAGCCAATACCCGGACCACTACCCCTACCAGATCGGCCTTGCCCGGGCGTTGGTCAGCGAAGGGCGCCGCGATGAAGCCCGAAGCCTGTTGGACAACCTGCCCCCGGAAGAGCGCGACGCCCCGTCTGCCCGCGGCGTTCGGGCGAGCATCGAGTTCGGCGAACAGGCACTTTCCAGCGACGAAATTGCCTCCCTGGGTGACCGCACCGATAGCGAAGCGCAATACCAACGCGCCCTGCGTCAGGTAGCGGATGGCCAGTACGAAGCCGGACTGGAGGCGCTGCTGACGCTCATGAAGCAGGACCGCGCCTACAATGACGATGCCGCACGCAAGACACTGCTGCAGGTATTCGACGCCCTGGGAGCTGACCACCCGCTGACGGTCACCTATCGCCGTAAGCTGTTTGCCCTGCTCTACTAATCGCTCAACCGGCCAATAGCGTATCCATACGAGCTAACGCCGCCTCCAACTGCGAGGCGGTGGTGCCAAAGTTGAGCCGCACAAACCCCGGGTGGCCAAACGCCGCACCGTCTGAAAGAGCGACACCCGCCTGCTCAAGCAGTGACGCCTGCGGCGATTCACCCAGGCCAGCCCGGCGCATATCCAGCCACGCCAGGTAGGTTGACGCGGGTGGGCTCATCTCGACCCCCGGCCACGTCGCGACCCTCGCCTTGAGCGTCGCGCAATGCTCCCGTAGAACCCCTAGTAAGGCCTGACGCCAAGGATCTCCGTGGCGGTAAGCCGCTTCCGCTGCCACCAACCCCAGCACGTTGCCATCGGGCAACAAGCCTTTGGTGGCCTGGGCGAAGCGCTTGCGCAGGCTTTTGTCGGGGATCACCGCGCAGGCAGTGGTCAAGCCCGCCAGGTTGAACGTCTTCGACGGTGCCCAGAGCGTAATGGTGCGTTTGGCAAGTGCCGGGAAAGCCGCGACCAGCGGCTGGTGGTGCGCCCCTTCGTCAAGCAGCAAATCGCAATGCAGCTCATCGGACACCACCCAAAGATCATGGCGTTCGACAAATGCCGCCAGTGCAGCCAGCTCGCCATGCGACCAGACGCGGCCAGTGGGGTTATGCGGGTGACACCACAGTAGCAGGCGCGTTTGCGGGGTCACCGCAGCTTCCAGTGCGCCGATATCCAGCCGCCAGCTATCGTCGGCGCTGACCGGCGTGGCCAATGCCGCCTGCTGAGGCAACCGGCCGGTACGCTCGGCCACCGCCAGAAAAGGCGGGTAGATCGGGGTCACGGTCAACACGCCGTCACCCGGAGCCGTCAGCGCCAGGGCCGCCAGATGCAGCGCGGGCACCACGCCCGGCAGCCACTGTTGCCACTCGGGTTGTATAGGCCACAGGTAGTGGTCAGCGCTCCACTCGCACAAGGTTTCTGTTAACGTATCAGGCACTTCACCGTAGCCATAAACACCGTGAGATACCCTGGCGTGTAGGGCCTCTATCACCGCGGGCGGTGAGTGAAAATCCATGTCCGCGACCCATAGGGGAAGCACATCATCGGCGTACCGGTGCCATTTTTGCGATGCCCACCCCCCGTTGGGGTGGCGTCGTTCAATGGGCGTGGCAAAATCAAATGCCATTATGTCTCTCACTTATCTAATCGGGGGTGCTATAGAGCATGCCGCAAGATGACTTTTATACCAAGGTCCGCGCAGGATGCCCGGCGCTATTACGCCAATGGCGTTCGCTCGGCCAGGCTGATGCCGACCGCCTCGCACTGATTCTCGCCGAGACGGCGCGAGTCGCCAAGCTTGGCGAACCCAGCGAGACGCCGACAGGCGCCACGCTGGATGCCTGGAGCCATGCTCAGGACACCGACATTCCGCTATGGGCACCGCGCACAGCGGTGTTCCTGCTAAACCAGATGCCCGCACGACCAGTCCCCAAGAGCGATGCAGAAGCCTGCGCCTGGGCATACTGCTGGCTGCGCAACCGGCATTTTGACCACCTGGAAGACGCGCATCTGGCACTTCCAACTCATTTGCAAGCCCCGTTGAAAAGCGCCTTGGCAGCCGCTTGGCGTGACCAGCAAGGGCTTCGCCTGGTGTGAACCAGCACCGCCGACACTTGACCAAGCGCTTGCTTGGGGTAATCCTGAAGCAGGTCGTCCATCGACTGTTTGATGCTCCGCGCCACTAACAACCTGTTACTACCAACAAGGATAGCGCCATGTTTACCCGCACCATCGAGCCGGCGTTTTACGACACCGATGCCCTGGGCCACATCAACAACACTCGCCTTCCCGCCTGGTTTGAGTTGGCCCGCAACGACCTATTCAGGTTATTCACCCCCGACCTGAACCCCAAAGCATGGCGGCTGATCATGGCGCGGATGGAGGTCGACTACCGTGCTGAACTGTTTTATGGTCATGATATCGAATTACGTACCTACCTGACGCGCCTGGGCAACAGCTCCTTTACTGTTACCCAGGAAGCGCGTCAGCATGGCAAGTTAACCAATGTCGGGCACACCATTCTCGTGCAGTACGATCATCAGGCTAAATGCACTGTGCCCATCGAAGGCGAGTTGCGGGAAGCGCTCTCCGCCCATCTCCAAGACGCGCCCGCCCCCGCCTGAACCGCGACGCCCCGGCAACGGGGCGGCCAGGAGTGCCCCATGGCGATCCGCTATAACCTTTGGCTAGACCCGGACAACACCGCCCAACACCGCGCCGTCGAGGCCGACCTTGAGCGCTACTTTATGGAACGCTTTGCCGATTATCCGCATATTCGCTTGTTCGGCGCCGACCCCTACGATTATGATGCGCCGTTCAACCGCCTGTACGATGTACTGATGGCGCGAGCGGCTGAATATTGTGAGCGTACCTGGCATTATGTGGCCTCTCCGGAACAGCTCAATCGCTGCTTTTTTCGCGCCGTTGGCCGCTCCACCAAGTTTGTCCGGGATTAATCCTGCGCACTACCACTTCCCTTACACCCGATGACTGCCTGCAAGAGACTCGCCCATGGTGATTCGCACTGATCAAGCGCCCGACGAACGCCAACTGGCGATTATTACCCAGCAGCTCGGCCGCCCGCCAAAGGGCATTGAGGCCGTGACGGCTACCGACGGTAATGGCACCCCACTGGTGCTGCGCATGGCCCCGGTTGTCGAGGGCAAACCTTTCCCGACGCTCTACTGGCTGTGCTCCGATGTGCTCAAAGTCGAGATATCGCGCATTGAAGCCGTCGGCGTTATCAAGTCGCTGGAACAGCAGCTACAGGACGACCCCGCTTTTCTCGCCGCCTACCAGCAGAGCCATCGTGACTATGTGGAGACTCGCTGGGCACTGATGAACGATGCTCAGCGTGCCGAGGTCGCAGAGCGCGGCTACACCGACGTACTCACCCAACGCGGTATTGGCGGCATCAGCAACTGGCAGCAGGTTCGCTGCCTGCACACCCAGTACGCCCACCACCTTTGCGGCAACAATGTGATTGGCCAATGGATGGATGCTCACTATCAGGTCGACGCCTGTCTGCCTTGAGCCTTCATCTCGGCCCCCATCAGTACAAGGAAGCAAGATGTCCCGAATCTGCGTTTATCTTGGCTCTCGGGAGGGCAATAGCCCTGCCTTTCGTCACGCCACCCATGAACTGGGGCACACCCTGGCAGCTCGCGGTCATACACTGGTCTACGGCGGCGCCCGGGTCGGTTTGATGGGCGTACTGGCCAATGCGGCACTTGACGCCGGGGGCGAGGTGGTTGGCGTGATGCCGGATCATCTGGTCGAGCGCGAGCAGGCCCACTTTGGCCTTAGCGAGCTGATACGCGTGCCCAATATGCACGAGCGCAAGGCAACGATGGCCGCCAATGCCGATGCGTTCATTGCCCTGCCCGGCGGTATCGGTACCTTTGAAGAACTGTTTGAAATCTGGACCTGGGGGTATCTGGGCCTGCATGAAAAGCCGCTGGGACTCCTCAATGTCGACGGGTTCTACTCGCCGCTGCTGACGTTTTTGAACAGTACCGTCCAGCAGGGATTCATGGCACAAGCAACGCGAGACATGCTGCTCGACGCCGAAACACCCAAGGCAATGCTTGAGGCGCTTGAAAGATAAGGGGGATGGTTAAATAACGCCTACGCTTACTGACAAAGCTGCTGGGTGCGCTGGTAAGTCAGTTGCAGTAACCGCGCGTCTTCACCGGCACGATGGCGATGAATGCCGCGCTCGGCGATGACCGCTTCCTTGGTATCGCTCCATAGCGCCTGCTGATCTTCACTCAGTAGAATTCTCAGCGCTTCCAGACGAAAGCCCGGCAGCATGCCCGCATGATGAAACAACAACGATAGCCAGGTATTGTCATATCCCCAGCTATCGCTATACGCCTTGCCCTCGTCACTTAATTCGTCGTTCAGCCAGCGTGCCACCTGACGTACCGGAAAGCCCTCGCGGCACAATCGATCGCGGGAGATGCCGTGCAGCAACTCAGCCTTCGGGTCCCAGTGGGTCCATTCATCAAGCGGTTGAATAAGGAACGCACAGGTGGACCCGTCGGCACGGGCAATGCCTACCTCGATCGGGTAGCTACCGCGCCCGAAACCGGACGCTTCAATATCCAACACCGTCGGTAGCGTCTCGGACACGGACGACCTCACTTGCGAAAAAAGGGACGGCACATCATGCCGCAACAGGGTCGGACGGCTCACTTACCAGGCTCTGCCAATAGGCAGCCTGGTCGGCATCCACCGCTAGGCCCAGCTCGCCGACCCGGTAAGCATGCGCCAGGCGTTCAGCCGCTAGTGAATGACCGGATTGTGCCGCACGTGCATACCAGGTCACCGCGTAATCATCGCGGCTCGGGTACTGCGCACAGCCGGTCTCATAAATTTTCGCCGCCTGATACTGCGACTTTACATCGCCTGCATGGGCGGCTTCCATGACATAGCGCGCCCCGCGTGCTTTATCGTGGGGCGACAGGCTTCGCTGTAACAGCATGTTGCCATAAACGGAAAGCGCGTCGGGATGGCCCGCCTCAGCGCAGCGCTTGAACAAGTTCAGCGTCAACCGCTGAGTACGCGGTGAGCGTGGCAACAGCCAACGATTTTGAAACAGCCTTTCGGCCAGACGAAACTCAAGCCGAATGAACAAAGATGATGCCTGTGGCATGGCCAACCACCCTGCCTGTTTGTGAAACCTTGGGCCAGCCGTCACTCTCTATGAGACAACCAACCACGCGACAAACCGGCCCTTGGCCGGTCAATGGGCTGGCAAGCATACGCCTGCCATGGCGACGACTCAACCCCTCTTATTTGCTGCCTGGCGAACGCCTCGCTAACATGCCCAACAACCCCGACGCGATGCGCTGGAAATACCGCGCATTCCGCAGGTCATTGTGTTCATACTAGGAGACCCATCATGCAAACGCGACCACTGGGCAGAACCGGAATGCAAGTCAGCCGACTTTGCCTGGGCACCATGACATTTGGCGAACAGAACAGCGAAGCCGAGGCCCACGAGCAGCTTGATCGAGCTGTCGCTTTTGGGATCAACTTTATTGATACCGCCGAAATGTATCCGGTACCGCCCAAGGCCGACACCCAGGGGCTGACAGAGCGCTACGTGGGTAGCTGGCTCAAGCAGCGTGGCGAACGCGACGATGTCATCCTGGCCACCAAAGCTGCAGGCCCTGGGCTTGACCACATACGCGGCGGGCCACGCCTGACCCGCGAACACCTCTTCAAGGCGGTCGACGCAAGCCTTGAGCGCCTACAGACCGACTATGTGGATCTTTACCAGTTGCACTGGCCCGATCGCAGCACCAACTTTTTCGGCAAGCTCGGCTATACGCACAACGAAGAAGAAGATGCCACACCGCTCGAGGAAACCTTGAGCGCGCTGAAAGAGTTGGTCGACGCCGGTAAAATCCGCGCCATCGGCCTGTCGAACGACACCCCTTGGGGCACCATGCGCGCCCTGCAGCTCGCCGACCAGCTTGACCTGCCGCGCGTGGCTTCGATCCAAAACCCCTACAACCTGCTGAATCGCTCCTTTGAGGTCGGCCTGGCGGAAATTGCCCACCGCGAAGACGTCGGGCTCCTAGCCTACTCGCCGCTGGGCTTTGGCGTGCTCTCGGGCAAATACCTGAATGGTGCCAAACCGCCCAAGGGCCGCCTTACCCTGTTTGAACGCTTCAAGCGCTACACTTCGCCGGAAGCCGACGCCGCCACCCACGCCTATGTGGCGCTGGCCCGCGATTACGGTCTCGACCCCGCGCAGATGGCACTGGCCTTCGTCAATTCGCGCAGTTTTCTGACCAGCAACATCATCGGTGCCACCACCATGGAACAGTTGGAAAGCAACCTGGCCAGCGAAAGCCTGAAGCTCGACGACGAACTGCTGGAGGCGATCGACGATATCCATCGCCGCATGCCCAACCCCTGCCCTTGATGGCAGACAACGCTATCGACCTTATAGCCTCGGCCAACGCCGAGGCTTGGTATAATACGGATCATTATTTCTGCGAAGTCCAAGGAATCTGCCATGTTGAGCGTTATTTCGCCGGCCAAAACACTGGATTTTGAAACCCCATCAACCACCCGAGACGTCAGCCAGCCGGATTTTCTGACCGACAGCCAAGCACTCATTGATATTCTGCGCGACTATTCGCCTCAGCAAATCAGTGACCTGATGGGCATCAGCGATAAACTGGCAGGGCTGAATGCGGCACGCTTTGCCGACTGGCAGCCGCCGTTTTCGCTGGAAAACGCCAAACCTGCCGCACAGGCTTTCCAGGGCGATGTCTATACCGGGCTTGAAGCCGATACCTTTAGCGACGCTGAAAATCGCTATGCCCAGCAGCACCTGCGCATTCTCTCGGGGCTTTATGGTCTGTTGCGCCCGCTGGATTTGATTCAGCCCTACCGGCTGGAGATGGGCACCAAACTGCCCAACCCGGCGGGCAAGGACCTGTATGCCTATTGGAAGCCCACGCTGACAACAGCGCTGGACGCGGCGATTGCCGAGAGCGGTTCCAAGGTACTGGTGAATCTTGCTTCCAACGAGTATTTCAAAGCCGTGGATGCCAGGAAGCTGGATGCCCGAGTCATTACGCCGGTGTTTAAAGACGAGAAAAACGGCGCCTTCAAAATCATCAGCTTCTACGCTAAAAAAGCGCGCGGCCTGATGAGTGCCTGGATCATTAGACAGCAGGTCAATGACCCAGACGCGCTAAAAGACTTTGATGTCGCGGGATATCGCTTCGATGCCGCTGCGTCCCAGGGCGACACCTTTGTCTTCACCCGCCGCGAATCGGATCGTTAAGGGTTCCCGCTAGAAAAACCGGACGACCCTATCGGCACGCGGTTTCAGGAACTGGCGATGCACGGCGCTGAAAGACGCGGTATCGCAGCGATGAAGCCACTCATAACCCACCATATCCGCCGAGACCGCCTGCGCCCCCAGGGCGCAGGCCCGCTCGCGCGCCAAGACGGCCTCCTCGACCCGGCGGCTGGCCGTTGCTTCCGTCAGCCAATAGACCGCATAGCCTTCGTCCAGCAGCCCCATCGCCGTTTGCAGGACACAGATATGCGCCTCGGTGCCACACAGAACCACCTGCTGCCTGCCCGAGGCGCTCAGCGCTTCACGAAACGCCGTCTCTTCCATCGCCCCGAAGTGCTGCTTCTGCCAAATCGTTGGCGCTTGCCGCGCTTCCAGCAGCGCCGGTGCCGTGCCGCCCAGCTTTTCAGGCATCTGTTCGGTCAGCCATACGGGGACTTCAAGCGCATCCGCCACGCCATACAGCCAATGGGCCTCGGCAATGGCCTGGCTACCGCCATCAATCACCGGCACTAAACCAGCTTGAAAATCGACCATCAGCAGTAAGCTTTTATCGCGTTGCAGGCGCACGTCATCACCTCGTTCTAGTTGAAACGGCCGAGCCCCACGGCGGCTCGCAGTCTATCCATGGTCACCGCCGTTTCTTCCCGCGCTCTTTCAGCCCCTTTCTGCAGAACCGCTTCAATGTGACCCGGGTCTTCCATGAGTGCGTTATAGCGCTCGCGGGGTTTTTCCAGGTGGGCGTTGAGATACTCAAACACCTGGTTCTTGGCATCCCCCCAGCCAATGCCGTCGGCATACTGCTGGCGCATGGTCGCTGTTTCCTCGGTTGAGGCAAAGGCGGCGTAGATCTGGAACAGCGTGCAGGCATCCGGGTCTTTAGGCTCGCCAGGTTCCAGCGAGTTGGTCTTGATCTTGCGCATCAGCTTCTGCAGCTTTTTCTCGGCGACAAAGAGCGGAATGGTGTTGTTGTAACTCTTGGACATCTTGCGTCCGTCCAGCCCACCGAGCACCTGGCTCTTTTCGTCCACCACCGCATTGGGCAGCGTGAAATAGTCGCCTTTGTACAGATGGTTGAAACGACCCGCGATATCCCGCGCCATCTCGATATGCTGGATCTGGTCGCGCCCGACCGGTACCTTGTTGGCGTTGAACATCAGGATATCCGCCGCCATCAACACGGGGTAGCCGAACAGCCCCATGGTGATGCCTTTATCCGGATCCTGGTTGCCCGCTTCTTCGTTCTCGGCCACAGCGGCCTTGTAGGCATGGGCACGGTTCATCAGTCCCTTGGCACACACGCAGGAAAGCATCCAGGTAAGCTCAGGGATTTCCGGAATATCCGATTGGCGATAGAAAATGGCGTTGTCGGTATCCAGTCCCAGCGCCAGCCAGGTCGCGGCAATTTCCAGTCGCGACTGCTGCACGCGCTTGGGGTCCTGGCACTTGATCAGCGAGTGGTAGTCGGCCAGAAAGTAGAACGACTGTACGTTGGGGTCCTGGCTCGCCTCAATGGCGGGTTTGATCGCCCCGACGTAGTTGCCCAGATGGGGCGTCCCGGACGTGGTGATACCGGTAAGAACACGGGTTTTGGGTGACTGACTCATGGTTTTTGGGCTCATCATTGAACGTACATAGCAATATGATACGTGCATAATCATAGGGATGCGACAAACGTGGTTTAGTTTTATCACCAATATCAAGGCAAGCGCCAGTATTGATAAAATAAACAACCTCAAGATTACTTAAAAATACTTATTCTAGAAACATGAAGTAAGGGTCACTGACAGCGACACGTTCTTCTCGGTCATTATATAAAGCCCCGAAAGCTACCAAGCAATTGCGACCATCCACAACCAAAGGAAAATAAAAACACTCCGATTCTTCTGTCGCACACCGGTCAACGACTTCCCCAAGCTGATTGATCTGCTCCCATTTCATTTCTTCTATTGCTTCTCTCTCATATTCATCCCCCCAAATAATCGCCCCTATACCTTCATTGACAACGTGTGAGTAAGCAGATTCAGCATTCATATTAGCTTGCACAACTGCTCGATAGTTACCTGACATGTACTCACCAACTACTGCAGTCTGCATAGCAGTCAGCCCTAGCAAGCTAGCTCCAGTCAGCAATGCCATTACAATTATCAAAGCAGCGCCATTTTGTTTTTGACATAAAAGCTTCATTCGTCACCAAAATTTATATTTTCAGACAGTCGCTCTAGCTGTCGACGCATTGAAAATTCGTAGCCATAGATCGAAAGCAAATCCCAAACACTAAAATCTGCATTAATACCGCTAACATTATTAAATGCAACCGAGCCACTAGAAATAATGCTTCCGACAAAACTAACGCCTGAAACACTTATATTGGCGCTTCCACCGCTCCATATGAGGCCTCTAAATAGAGCATCGGAATTACCACTTCCATTAAAATTAACTACCCCACCTGCGACAATCGCAACATCAAATACTGATTCGTTATTATTTTGCGACATTGAAATACCATTTTCAGCTACGATCACTTTCCCACTTAGCTTAGCTACATTTAAATTATTTATATTACCGTTACAGTAAAAAGCGTCACGAGATGAATTCATTATTTCGTCCGCTCTACATGTGGCCACAACGTTTTCCAGCTTACTAAACGCATTGATGTAATCCGTATAGAAATCATGCGAAGCGCCCTGTTGTGGAGAAGGCACACTAGCCAACCCCAGGTTTGAATTAGCCGTTGATTCAGCAACAAGAATATTGTCTGCTCCACTTAACGCACCACCGGCAATCACAACATCCCCCTTGCCTTCTTGGCTCACCGGCGCCTCTGCAAACCACTTATAAACTTCAGGCCGATTCATAATATGAAAAACAATCGGTTCACCGTTATTTTCAATTGGTAGTGACACACGATAAAGCGCGCCGTTATCCGGTACAGGCTCTCCCAACTCGTGCTCTTCCACAGAACAATCCGACAAATCGTCACTGGAAAGGTCTTTGCGGAAACTGACCAGCGGCTGGTTCCCTTCTTCGGTATCCGCCACGGTGCAGGTGCACTGATCTTTTTCCTGGACTAGCTCTGACTCGCATTCAAGCGTGTAGCGCCCAGGTCCATACTGACGAATCTCGCTAGTGACGCGCTGGGCGATAAATACCAGGTTTTCCTGCTTTCGGCTGATCTTGTCGACGTTTTGAAAGGTTTGAAAAGTGGTCAGAAACAGCTGCCCCGCACCCAGTATGATGATGGTGCCGATCACCATGGCGACCATCAGCTCTACAAGCGTGAACCCGCGTTGGCGCTGTTGCATCATTGCACCTCAAGCTCGGGAAGGCGGAAGGTGTAATCGAACTGGTCATTATCGTCTTCACTTAGCGCCAGGATCACCGTAAATCGGCACCTATCTTCACCGTTGCCGTTGGTAATGTGGCTGTCGCTTTTAATCACATTACGCAAAGGGGTGTTATCGTTATTCTGGAACCAGTGGTTTGCCCATGCCTGTTCGACTGCATCAACGTTGATATCCGCACAGGTTTCGCTAGGCTCAAGCATTGCCAACCGCCCCCAAAGCCGCTCCTGAGCATCGACGGCGGCAACGCTGGCTACGGAGCGCTGATAACCTTGGGTCGCGCTTTGCAACGCTTTTAACTGCATGGCAGCGACGCCCACCAGACCCAACGACAACACCAGCAGTGCAATCAGCGCTTCTACCAGACTGAAGCCACGCTGCATCATTGAGCGGCCTCCTTATGCAGGCTGCCTGTTACGCGAACGGTGAGCGTCACCGGGTCGAGATTGTCTTCCGAGAGCGTAATCTCGCACTGGCCATCAACGTCATCGCAGTCGCTGATATCTGCATCGCCCAGGCTTTCAAACACTAAAGAGAATCTGCCTTCGGGCTGGGTAATATTGTCGGTTTGCCCTACGCGCATGACGTTCGCCTCTCCGCCGCCTTGAGCACTTTCGGCCCAGTAACACCACGGGGCGTCGTTGCATGCGTCAGGGCGGCGCGCAGCGTTGAGTTCGTTGGGCGGGGAAAATTCCACCGTGATGGGCTGACGCTGCTTGATCGCTTCGCTGCGGGCAAAGGTCAGCACCGATTGCATCTGGTTAACATCACCAGCCAGCTGTTGGCGAGCCATAAACGTGGAAAAGGCAGGCGCCGCGAGAAGCATCAACAACGCCGCGATGACCAGCACGGTCATCAGTTCAATGAGGGTAAAACCGCGTTGAGGCATCGTCCTACCAGCACTCATCGGGTGCTTGCGTGCCCTTGGCATTCAGGGTCAACGGCGCATCGCAGCCATCATCCTGGCCATTCCTGGCCGTTGCCGTCAACGTATAACCGCCGTCTCCATCCTCACTGGAAAAACCAATGGTATAGTTTTGCTCAGGTGACTGTGTCGTTTCCAGACAGCTAGCGGCATAGGCATAAGTGCGCGTGTAACACTGCTCCAACTCAGACGATGCCTGCATGAGCCCGGCGTGGGCGTCGGTGCGCAGCGATTTTTGCGCGTAGCGGGTATAGCTGGGGTAGGCAATGGCCGCCACGATCCCGATGATGGCCAGCACAATCATTAATTCAATAAGGGTAAAGCCGCGCTGGCCGTGGCGTAACGAGGGCGGATGAGAAACGTAATGCACGCGGCGTTGCTCCTGTATTGGTTGGCTCATACCATTTCAGTATGTCGCAAACCCATACGCTTTGCATTACGTAGCCTTAGATTAGCTTCTAGGAATTAGCCGCTGGCGATCACCTGCTCGCGCAGCTCCCGAGGCATCGAGAAGGTGATCGTTTCTTCGCGGCCAAGCAGTTCCTGGGGCGCGGTGGCCCCCATGGTCTGCAGGCGTTCGATGACGCCCTTGACCAGCACTTCCGGCGCGCTCGCCCCGGCCGTTACGCCGATGCGGTTGATGCCATTCAACCACTGGGGCTCGATCTGCTCGGCGTTGTCGATCAGGTAAGCAGGCGTGCCCATACGCTCGGAAAGCTCGCGAAGGCGATTCGAGTTGGAGCTGTTAGGACTACCCACCACCAGCAATAGATCGCTATCGGCGGCCAGTTCACGCACGGCATCCTGACGATTCTGCGTGGCGTAGCAGATGTCGTCCTTGCGTGGCCCCTGAATCTCGGGGAATTTATCGCGCAGCGCATCGATGACCTTGGCGGTGTCATCCATCGACAGGGTGGTTTGCGTCACGAAGGCCAACTGAGTCGGGTCTTTAACGTCCAGCTTAGCCACATCATGCTCGTCTTCCACCAGGTAAATGTGCCCGCCTCTGGCCGTATCGTAACGCCCCATGGTGCCCTCGACTTCCGGGTGACCCTGATGGCCGATCAGGATGCATTCCTGGCCGCGCTTGGCGTAGCGCAGCACTTCAAGATGCACTTTGGTGACCAGCGGGCAGGTGGCGTCAAAGACTTTCAAGCCGCGCTCTTCGGCTTCCTGCTGTACCGCACGAGAGACCCCGTGGGCAGAGAAAATCACGATCACGTCATCGGGCACTTCGTGCAGTTCCTCGACGAACACCGCGCCGCGCTCGCGCAGTGTTTCCACCACAAAGCGGTTATGGACCACTTCGTGGCGGACATAGATCGGTGGCCCAAACACATCCAGCGCCCGGTTGACGATATCGATTGCACGGTCGACCCCTGCGCAAAAACCGCGCGGGTTGGCCAGTTTGATCTCGATAGGGTGTGTTTGCTGCTGTGATTGCATAAGTCGCGCCTTGATGCTGAGCACCGTTGGATAAATATCGTCGCCTGTCAGTAGGTGGTCTCTCAGTGCGTCGTGACCGGCTTCACGTCGAGCACTTCCACCTCAAATGTAAGGGTACGCCCCGCAAGAGGATGATTAAAGTCGACCTCGATCCGGTCGCCCTCGATGGTTTTGACCACGCCAGGCAATTCCGTTCCCGCTTTATCGGCAAAAGACATCACCATACCAATCTCGGGTGTTTCATCACCGAAGTCGTCACGCTTCAGCGTTTGAATATTCTGTGGGTTGTGCTGGCCAAACGCATGTTCAGGGGTAATCTCGAAACTGCCCTCTTGCCCCGCGGCCATGCCCTTGATCGG
Organism: Halomonas sp. 5021; assembly: GCF_036663435.1. Taxonomy (NCBI): domain Bacteria; kingdom Pseudomonadati; phylum Pseudomonadota; class Gammaproteobacteria; order Oceanospirillales; family Halomonadaceae; genus Halomonas; species Halomonas sp. 5021. The sequence goes on along the minus strand of NZ_JAXOVU010000016.1, from coordinate 21,159 downwards.
GTGCTCAAAGCCGGGCGGCAGATTGCCATCGCCATACTGAAAGGTAGCGGGCACTTTCTCTTTGGTCGAGTCGACCACCGTGCCGTCTTCCAGCTTGAGCGTGAAGTGCAAGGACACTTCCATACCGTCGTCAATTAAATAGTCGCTCATTGCGTTACTCGCTTTTGAAGGGAGGTTAGGACTGCTGGGCTTTTTTGCGTCGCCGCTCGCCCACCACCGACTCCCAGATTAGCCCGGCAGCCCCCAGGGTAATGCCGATATCCGCCACGTTAAATGCCGGGTAGTACCAGCCCGCCGCGTGAAAAGACAGAAAGTCGACCACATAGCCGTGGACCAGCCGATCAAAGAGATTGCCCAACGCCCCGCCGATAATCAGCGGCAGCGCCACGGCCAGCAGCTTTTCATCGGCCTTGATCCGCGACAGCCAAATGCTCAGCCCGATGCTTGCGCCAATCGCGATAATCGCAAAGAACCAGCGCTGCCAGCCGGGATGGTCAGCCAAAAAGCTGAACGCCGCCCCTGGGTTATGCAACAGCGTAAGGTTGAAAAACGGCAGCACTTCCACCGGCTGGGCGTAGCTCAACAAACTGCTGGCCAGATACTTGGTCGCCAGGTCCAGCACGACCACCGCTGCCGCCAGCCACAGCCAGCGCAGCGGCCGGTGCATCGGCGGCCGCTGTGGACGCGTGTTGGTCGCGTTAGGCATAGTAACGAATCTCGCCGCTGCCTTCGGGAAGGTTGCTGATACAGCGGCCGCATAAATCGGGATACGCCGCATGAGTACCTACGTCGGGGCGATGGTGCCAGCAGCGCTCGCACTTGGTGTTCTCGCTTTGCGCCACCGCCACCTTCAGACTTTCAAGCTCGGTGGTTTCAGCATTCTGGGCCTCAGCCAGCGGTTTAAGCGTTACCTCACTGGTCAGCATCACAAAGCGCAGTTCATCGCCCAGCTTGGTCAGCGTCGCGTTGAGCTCGTCGCTCACGTAAAGCGTCACCTCGGCGGCCAAGCTTCCCTTGATCACCTTGGCATTACGGGCATCTTCCAGGCACTTGTTCACTGCGTGCTTGACCTCCAGCACCTGCTCCCAGAAATCACGCCCCATCGCGGCGTTATCATCCAGCGTTTCAAGGCCGGTGTAATAGGTTTCCAGCAGGACGCTGTCGCCACGCTCACCGGGAATGTGCTCAAAAATCTCTTCGGCAGTGAACGACAGGATCGGCGCGACCCAGCGAGATAGCGCTTCCACCACGTGGTAAAGCGCGGTTTGCGCGCTGCGCCGGGCCAGCGAATCAACCTGTGTGGTGTACTGGCGATCCTTGATCACATCCAGATAGAAGCCGCCCAGCTCACGGGCACAGAAACCATGCACCTGCTGGTAGACATCCAGGAAACGGTACTCGTCATAGGCGGTGTCGATACGCCCCTGCAACTGCGCGGCGCGATCAACTACCCACTGATCCAAGGCCAGCATGTCACCAAAAGCCACCTTATCCGTCGCCGGGTCAAAGCCGTTGAGGTTGGAAAGCAGGAAGCGCGCAGTGTTGCGAATACGCCGGTAGACGTCCGCGGTACGCTTGAGAATTTCGTCCGAGACCGCCATTTCGCCGGAGTAATCGGTCGAAGCTACCCAGAGGCGCAGAATGTCAGCGCCCAGCTTATCCATGACCGTTTGCGGAACGACCACGTTGCCAATCGACTTGGACATCTTGCGGCCCTGGGCATCCACGGTGAAGCCGTGGGTCAGCAACTGGCGATACGGCGCGTGGCCGTCAATGGCTGAACCGGTCAGCAGCGACGAATGGAACCAGCCACGGTGCTGGTCGGAACCTTCCAGATACAGATCCGCCCGCGGGCCGCTTTCATGGCCGTGAGGATGCGATCCACGCAGCACGTGGCGGTGGGTGGTGCCAGAGTCGAACCATACGTCCAGCGTGTCGGTCACCTTGTCGTAATCAGCGGCTTCGGCACCCAGCAGCTCCGCCGGGTCGAGCTTGAACCAGGCATCGATACCTTCCTGCTCGACGCGCTTGGCCGCTTCTTCCATCAGCTCAACGGTGTGCGGGTGCAGCTCGCCGGTCTGCTTGTGCAGGAAGAACGGAATCGGCACGCCCCAGTTGCGCTGGCGGGAAATACACCAGTCCGGGCGATTGGCGATCATGCTGTGCAGGCGCGCCTGGCCCCAGGCAGGGGTAAACCTGGTCGCTTCAATACCTTCCAGGGCACGCTCGCGCAGGGTTTTGCCGTCTTTGCCCTTGATATCCATGCCCACAAACCACTGGGCGGTGGCACGGTAGATCACCGGCGTTTTATGCCGCCAGCAGTGCATGTAGCTGTGGGTGATCGGCGTGTGGGCCATCAGCGCGTTCACCTCGCGCAACTTTTCGACGATATGCGGATTGGCCTTCCAGATCATCTGGCCGCCGAAGAACGGCAGGTCGTCCGCATAAACGCCGTTGCCCTGCACCGGGTTGAGCATGTCGTCAAATTCCATACCGTGCTCGCGGCAGGTAATGAAGTCATCCATGCCGTAGGACGGTGCGGAGTGGACAATACCCGTGCTGCCGACTTCCGCCTCGACGTAATCGGCAAGGTACACCGGCGACAGGCGGTCATAGAACGGGTGACGGAAATTGATCAGATCCAGCGCCGCGCCCTTGGCGGTGGCAACCACCTCGCCGGTTAGGGCATAGCGCTCCAGGCAGCTTTCGACCAGATCTTCCACCAGCAGCAACAGGCGCTCGCCGGTATCGACCAGCGCGTAGGTGAACTCGGGATGGACGTTCAACGCCTGGTTGGCGGGGATGGTCCAGGGGGTGGTGGTCCAGATCACCACCGCGGCGGGCTTGGGCAGCGCGTTCAAGCCAAAGGCTGCCGCCAGCTTGTCAGCGTCTTCCACGGGGAAGGCGACGTCGATGGCATCCGACTTCTTGTCGGCGTACTCGACTTCCGCTTCAGCCAGTGCCGAGCCACAGTCAAAGCACCAGTTCACCGGCTTCAAGCCCTTGAACACATAGCCCGCGTCGACCATCTCCGCCAGCGCGCGCATTTCGCCCGCTTCGTTGGCGAAATCCATCGAGCGGTAGGGGTGATCCCAATCACCGATCACGCCCAGACGCACAAAGTCGGTCAGCTGGGTTTCAATCTGCGCCCCGGCATACTCGCGGCAAAGCTCGCGGGCGTGATCAGGTGCCAGGTGCTTGCCGTGGGTAGTTTCCACCTTGTGCTCAATGGGCAGACCGTGGCAGTCCCAGCCCGGCACATAGGGCGCGTCAAAGCCTGCCAGGTTCTTCGACTTGACGATAATATCTTTAAGGATCTTGTTGACGGCGTGGCCGATATGAATGCTGCCGTTGGCGTAGGGAGGGCCATCGTGGAGCACGAACAGCGGCGCCCCCGCGCGTTCTTCGCGCAGGCGCTGATAGAGGTTCATATCCTGCCATGTCGACACCCGCCCTGGCTCCTGCTTGGGCAGCATGCCGCGCATGGGAAAGTCGGTTTCTGGCAAGTTTAGCGTGTGCTTATAATCCATAGTCCGGTCAGCCGTCGTTATCTTCGGCGGAATCGCCCGCCAAGGAGGAATCAGAAGATGCGGTCTCTCGCCCGAGCGGGGCCGAGGCCAGCGGGAATGTTGCGTTGTTGCCAGCAGCGGCGGTCGCAAAGTAGCGCCGCGCCTGACGCTGATCGCGCCCAATCTGCGCTTTCAGCGCCTCGATATCGTCAAACTTGACCTCGCCCCGCAGCCTCGCACAGGGCACCACCGTCATGCGCTGGCCATACAGATCACCTGAGAAGTCGAACAGGTGAACCTCCAGGGTCGGCCGCGTGGCACCCACCGTGGGCCGAAAGCCGACATTGGCCACGCCCAAATGGCGCTCGCCGTTTTCCAGCTCGCCAACAACGGCGTAAACCCCGCGCAGCGTGAGCGGCTGGGGCAACATCGGCAGATTGGCAGTGGGTACGCCAATGGTGCGGCCCAGTTGCTGGTCACGCACCACCCGACCGTCCACCGAATAGGGGCGACCCAGCAGGCGGGCGGCGGCGGTGAAGTTGCCGCTGGCCAGCAGTGTACGCACCCGCGAGCTGGAAACGCGCTCGTCGTCTACCGTAAAGGTGCGGGTATGCTCAACGCCGAAGCCCTGTTCGCGGCCCACCTCCTCCAGCAGGGTAAAGTCGCCGCGCCGGTCGCAGCCGAAGCGAAAGTCGTCGCCGACCACCAGGTGCTTTACGTTCAGCCCGTCGATCAGTACCTGGTCAATAAACTCACGCCCGGTGAGGCTGCGCAGCGCATCGTTAAACGGCAGGCACAGCACCTGCTCGGCACCGTGGTGCCCCAGCAGGCGGACCTTTTCACGCAGCCGCGTCAGCCGGGGCGGCGCCTGGTCACCGGCAAAAAACTCGCGCGGCTGGGGTTCAAACACCACCACGGTCAGTGGGCCGCCCAAGCGCGCGGCGTGCTCGCGGCATTGCTGCAAGATCGCCTGATGGCCGCGGTGTACCCCATCGAAATTACCGATGGTCGCCACGCAGCCCCGCGAAGACGCCGTTAAATTGTGCAAACCTCGAATGACCCGCATGGCACCTCAGCCGTTGCTAGCCCGCTCACCCGCTCAAGAAGCAGGCAGCAAAGCCACCGATTATAACGAACCTGGCCGCTGTCGTGCAGCGTCAGGCGCGCATTTTCAAATGCCGCACCCGCAACCCCAGCGCGCCCAGCCAGGCAAAGTAAAGCCCTGCGCCCAGCGCCACCAGCCCCGACACCCAGGCGACCCGCTGCCACAGGCTCATGGCAAGCCAGGTTGTCCACTCGGGGGCAATGGCGTACAGCGCAATACTCATCAACGCGCAACCGCCTAAAAGCTGCACCGCAAAGCGCCCCCAGCCCGGCTGAAACACCAGCACGCCTTCCTTGCGCAGCAGGTAACCGAGCAGCCCGGCATTCAGGAACGCCGACAGCGCCGTGGCCAACGCTAACCCGGCGTGGGCCAGCGACCAAACCAGCATCAGGTTGAAGGCCATATTGGCGACCATGGCAAAGATGGCCACCTTCACTGGGGTCTTGGTGTTCTGGCGGGCAAAAAAGCCCGGCGCCAATACCTTGATCAGCATAAAGGCCACCAGCCCAACGGCGTAGGCGCGCAGGCTCATCGCCGCCATCTGGATATCGGTATCGGTCATCGCGCCGTAATGGAACAGCGTGATCAATAGCGGCTCCGCCAATACCACCAGCGCCAGCGCGGCGGGCAGCCCCAGCAGCAGCACCATGCGGATTGCCCAGTCGAGCATGGCGGCAAAGTGCGCGTTTGACTGGTCAGCATGGCGCTTGGAAAGCGCGGGCAAGATCACCGTGCCAATCGCCACGCCAAACACACCCAGCGGGAGCTCCACCAGCCTATCGGAATAATACAACCACGACACGCTACCCGCGGCCAACAGCGAGGCCAGCACGGTATCCAGCAGCAGGTTGATCTGCGATACCGACACGCCAAACAGCGCCGGCCCCATGAGCTTCAATATTCGCCGGACGCCGTCATGGGCCAAGTTGGGCCATGGGGTGGGCATCAGCCCCAGGCGCAGCAAAAACGGCACCTGAAACACCAGTTGCGCCACCCCGGCGATCAAAACCCCCCATGCCAGTGCCATGGCGGGTTCTTGCATCAAGGGCGTGAGCAACAAGGCCGCGCCGATCAGCGACAGGTTCAACAGCACCGGGGTAAATGCCGGGACCGCAAAACGGTTCCAGGTGTTCAGCACGCTACCGGCAAAGGCGGTAAGCGAAATCAGCAGCAAATACGGAAAGGTCAAGCGCAGCATGTCCGCGGTCATGGCGAGCTTTTCCGGGTCGCGCCCAAATCCCGGTGCAAACAACCAGATCAACCAGGGCGCACCCAGCATCGCAAGCGCGGTAATCAGCGCCAGAATCGCGGTCAAACTGCCCGCCACGGCATTGAGCAGCTCGCGAATTTCCTGCTTGTTGCGCTGGGTCGAGTACTCGGAAAGCACCGGCACAAAGGCCTGGTTGAACGCACCTTCGGCAAACAGACGGCGCAGAAAATTGGGAATCTTGAAGGCCACGAAAAACGCATCGGCCCCGTCCCCCGCGCCCAGTAGCGCCGCCACCACCACGTCGCGCGCAAGCCCCATGACCCGCGACAGCATGGTCATGGCACTGACAATCAACCCCGAGCGCATCAACCCTCTTCCCGGGGGCTGCTCCTGACCTTCCTGCTGCGAATTCGTGGTCATCGCCTTCGCTATCCTTCCCTTGGCAATCCACAGACACAAAAAAACCGGCCGCAGCCGGTTTTTTTAAGGCGCCTGCCGGCTTACGCCGCCAGTGCTTTAATACGCTTGTTCAAGCGGCTTTTCAGACGTGCGGCTTTCTTCTTGGAAAGGACGTCTTTATCAGCGATGCGGTCGATGACCGGCTGCGCCACCTTGAACTCTTCCATCGCCTTGCCATGGTCGCCAGTCTTAACCGCTTTGAGTACGCGCTTAATATAGGTACGGACCATGCTGCGTTGGCTGGCTTTCAGGACACGACGGTTCTCGGCCTGGCGGGCGCGCTTGCGAGCTTGCTTGCTGTTCGCCACTGGTATCTCCTTGGAGAATAAGGTTGCCACTAAAGGGCAACGGATTAACTATGTGTTCGTCGCGAGCCGAGACGGCCAATGCGACGCTTCCGTAACAACCAATTGTTTTGGCGACAAATTTTGTGCAATAAGCCGACCAAAATAGTGTAGCGAGCAGTTCAATTCAGCTGCCCGCTCACGGGTCTTGTCTGAGAGGATGGCATAGTCTATCACGCAGAATGCGGCCTTGCTAGCAGTAGTCACTCGGCACGATAGCGCAGCCGCCTTACGGCGCTGACTGTCCCATGGGCGCCAAAATCTTGCGCAGAAAGTGGCGCGTCCGTTCATCCCTTGGCGCGGTAAACAGTTCCTCGGGTGGAGCCTGCTCGACGATACCGCCCTCGTCCATGAACACAACCCGGTCGGCTACCTCCCGGGCGAACTGCATTTCATGGGTGACCACGATCATCGTCTGGCGCTCAACCGCCAACTGCTTCATCAGGCTCAAAACTTCCTCTACCCACTGAGGATCTAGCGACGACGTGGGTTCATCGAACAGGATCACGTCAGCGTTAGCCGCCATGGCTCGGCCAATGCCCACGCGTTGCTGCTGGCCGCCTGACAGCGACGCGGGGTAAGCATCCGCCTTATCAGCCAGGCCGATGCGCTCCAGTATTTCTCTGGCCCGCGCGTGCGCCTTGGTTTTCGGCAGCTTGTCCACCACGATCATCCCCTCACTGATATTATCCAGCGCGGTCTTATTGGCAAAAAGGCCGTAGTTCTGGAAGACAAACGCCGTGCGGCGACGCAGCGCCAGAATATCGGCCCGGCTGGCGCGTTGGGTATCAACGTTTAAATCGCCCACCTGCAAATGCCCGGCATCCGGTTTTTCCAGGAAGTTAATACAGCGCAGCAGCGTTGACTTGCCCGTTCCGGAAGGGCCGATAATCACGATAATCTCGCCCTGCGCGAGGCTCAGGTCAATGTCCTGGAAGACGGTATGTGCTCCAAAGCGCTTGGTAATCCCTTGCAGCGAAATCATCGTTGGTAGGCCTTATTAAGATAGCTTTCTAACCGACGCTGCCCCCAGGACAGCATTTCCACAATGACCCAGTAGATCACTGCGACCAGTAAAAACGCCTCTAAATAGAGAAAGCTGCCCGACGCTTCTTTTTGCGTGGCGCCCATCAATTCTGTCACCCCCAGCGTAAAGGCCAGTGAGGTCGCCTTGATCATGTCAATGAAGTAATTCATCAACGTCGGCGTCGCCACACGGGTTGCCTGGGGCAGAATAATGCGGCGCATCAGTTGTGACTGGGTCATGCCGATGGAAAGCGCGGCTTCGGTCTGGCTGCGATCAATGCCCACAATCGCCGCGCGAATCGACTCGGCCATATAGGCCGAGAAGTGCAGTGTCAGCCCCAACACGGCGGCAGCCACGCCGGTAATCGCGATCAACGAACTAAACAGCTGCGGCAAGCCATAGTAGAAAAGAAACAGCTGAACCAGCAGCGGTGTACCGCGGAAAAACGAGATAAACAGCAGCGAAAGCCCATTTAAAAACGGCACTTTCGACACGCGAATCACCGCCAGCAGACACGCCAACACCAAGGCAAACAGCATGGCAATGGTCGCCATTTGAAGTGTGAGCGGCAGATAGCGCAGCAGAACCGGCAGCAATCCCCACATATACTCAAGGTCAAGCATAGCAATATCGCTTATAAGCAAACGGCCGTGGCAATGCCACGGCCGCGTAAAACGGAGTCACCCGGCCGTTACGGCTGAGTGATATCAGTATCAAACCACTTTTCCGATATCTTGCGCAGCTCACCGCTCTCGCGTAGCTCTGCCAGGGCATCGCCAACCCGGTCGCGTTGCGCACGGCCCGCTTCGTCATCACGAAACGGCAACGCATTCTGGATGGTCGAGAAAGGCTGGCCCGCCAGCTCTAAAGGCAGGCCTTTCTCCTTGATGACCTGGGTCGCACTCACGCGATCCATCACAAATGCCTCTACCCGCCCCAAGGCCACATCCTGTTCAATGTTGGACTCATAGGTGCGAATATCGATTTCATCGGCATTGGGCTGTTCACGCAGCAGTTGCTCATAGTTAGACCCCAGGTTCACCGCCACGCTTTTGCCGGATAAATCTTCGACACCTTCAATAGTGTCATTCCCAGCCTTTACCACTACCTGTGCACCGTCATACACATAGGGTTCCGTGAACACATACTTGGCTTCACGCTCTGGGGTAATGGTGATCTGGTTGGCGATCGTATCAATACGCCCCGACTCCAGCATGCCCGCCAGACCCGAGAAGCTAGCCGTCACGAACTCGATGTCATCACCAGTAATCTCGCCAACGGCGTTCATGACATCTACCTCAAAGCCCTTGAGCTCGTCCTGCTCCACAAAGGTAAAGGGGAAGTAACCGCCCGACATGCCAACGCGGAGCGTATCGGCCTGGGTCATGGCGGCAAACACGCCACTGGCAATGCTCAGTGAGAGTGTGGCAAGGGTAATCGTCAGTTTGCGTGTCAGTCGCATGGTGGTAATTCCTGTTGGATAGCTAAAAGCACTAATGACGTTATCTTACCCTTGCATCAACAGCGAATAAAAGAATATAAAAGCTGTTTTTTATTCCCCAATAATCTTTTGTGATGGCAGGGAACGTCTTCGACAGTTCATCTAAAAAGCTTCCCACTCAGGTTCGTTTCTTTTCGTGTTGCGTTGGGGCGCCTGCTGAGAGGCAGGCGGCTTAGGTAGTGACGGCGACGCAGTGCCTGTGGCATCACCACTGAGCTTGAACGCATCCACCAGGCGGGTGAGACGGTTGGCTTCCTGCTGAAGCGACGCAGCCGAGCCGCTGGTTTGCGATACCAGCGTGACGTTCTGCTGCGTGGCGGAGTCCATCTGCGTCAGCGCCGTACCCACTTGCTGAATGCCGGACTCCTGCTCGCGCACGGCCAGTGAAATCTCGTTCATCAGCCCTGACACCTGGCGGATGGCCTCTACCGTATCCTGAATCCCCTCGCCGCTGCGTACCGCTTGCTCGGCACCGCTGGCGATACGCTGGCTGATATCCGTTATCATCTCACGAATCTTTTTGGAGGAATCCGCGCTGCGACTGGCGAGATTGCGCACCTCGCTGGCCACCACCGCAAAACCGCGGCCATGCTCACCCGCGCGCGCCGCCTCGACCGAGGCATTGAGCGCCAGAATGTTAGTCTGAAAGGCAATCGAGTCGATGACTTCGACAATTTCGCCCACCTTGCGCGAACTGGTCTCGAGTTCACGCATCAACTCCACCGAGTGCTGAACCTCTTTGACGCCTTTCTCGGCTTTTTCGGCGGCTTGACTGGAAAGCGTATCGGCATTGCTGGCCGACTCACTGTTCTGACGCACGATCGAAGACATCTCTTCCATGCTGGACGCCGTCTCTTGCAGGGCAGACGCCTGCTCCTCGGTTCTGGACGCAAGGTCCTCGCTGCCGGAGGCAATCTCGTCCGACGCCACATTGACATTGCGGGCACCGTCGCGCACCGCCTGGAAGCTTGTATCCATGCGCGCGATAAAGCCATCGAACTCCCGTGCCAGCTCACCAATCTCGTCGCGCCGCTGGCTATCAATACGCGCGGTAAGATCGCCCTCCCCCTCGGTAATATCGCGAATGCGCCCGCTGACCTGGCGAAGCGCCCGGGACATCAGGTTCGGCCCCATCAAGGCAATCACCAGCGTGGCCAATAACACCAATGCCGTGAAACCCATTACCCAACGCTGCTGAACGGCCACTGCCGCCAGTGTTTCTTGCTCCAGCGCCAGGCCACGCGCATCGGCGCTTTCCCCGGCAATGTTGTAAAGCTCCCGCAACGAATTAAAGGCCGCTAACGAGTCGCCTTCCAGTTGCGCCTCAGCGGCGTCAAGCTCGCCGTCTGCATGCAGGTCGAAAACACGCTGAGACGCCGCCTCCCATGCCGCGTAACGATCCTCGAACGGCTCAAGCCCCTCGTTTACCTGTGGATACGCCTCCAGTAGCCCCAGGAAGTCATGCATCCGGTCATACGCCTGCTCGGCATTTTCGCGGTAATCGTCGTACTGAGCGCTTGCCCCCTCACTGCCCGGCGCTTCACGCAGTACTTCAAGTTCGGCCACCCGTGCCTGGTAGAGGTCGCGGTCCGCATTGAGCACCGCTGAAACGGCCGGGTTAAAGGAGCCACTGAACGCCGTCATGCGTTCACGCATCGACTGGACAAGCAGGCTATCGACCACCACGACGCCCAGCAGCGACAGGGCCACCAGGATAAACGCCAGGGTGTATTTCACATTGATCTTATGGAGTTTTTCCAGCATCGCATCAGCCTTTGAGTTGTCATCTTTATTATGGTGATAGCCAACCCTGGCAGAATGTTGCTGTGTCCTGTCTTTCTACTATCGGCTTCGATCCGGTGGTCTTTAGCACACGGTGCCGAGAAATGTTGCATTCAATAAACGTTGTATCCGCCTGGGGAGAAAACGCGGCGGCGACGCTAGCCCAACATCGCGCGGGTATGCTCGCGCTGCTGCTTTATGGCGGAATCAACAATGTCTAGCAGGGCTTGAAAGTCTTCGGGGAATATTTGGTACAAGCCGTGGGATTCGGCAAGCTCAATTGTCGCTTGGGTATCGCGAATCAATGCTTCCAACTTCTCCGCGACGCGTTCGTGTTCATCTGGGCTCATGGAAGGCTTGCTTGCGTTATTGGCCTTGCTGTAAACGCTGCACGCGGTCATATAACGCCTTGGCACTGTCCACCGCAACGGTTTCGTGTTTATCCAGAGCAAGCATGCCATCTTGTCGCTCGTCACTGATGACTGATTCCAATTCGGATTGGTAGCGGTTTAGCAAGTGTTGCAGATTCATACGAATCATTGTTAGCTCTAACTCGAACTCTATTTTCAGGTTTTCGTTTCGATGCTTGTCATCAGGTGATTGGCTTGCCGTGATCATGGCTTCAAGGGTGTTGTTAATCTGCCTTTCCAGAGCGTTGAGCCTGGGGATTAAATCGTACATCACCTCGCGAGCAGAGATGCTTTTTTGACTCATTGGATCACTTCAGCCTATAACGCTTGCCGGTTTATCTCATAAAAAACGGGGCACTGCAGCCCCGTTATATATCGATCCATCATCCCATTGGCTAACCAATTAACCCAGCAGAGACAAAACGTTCTGCGGAATCTGATTGGCCTGGGCCAGTACAGAAGTACCTGCCTGCTGCAAGATCTGGTTTTTGGTCATGTCGGCCACTTCAGATGCATAGTCAGCATCCTCGATACGTGAACGGGCAGCAGAGAGGTTAGTCTCGTTGGTACTCAGGTTAGTGATGGCATCTTCAAAGCGATTCTGGACAGCACCCAATTGACTACGTTGCTCGTCAACCGCAGCAAGTGCATTATCAAGTGTGTCTAGAGCATCACTTCCGCCATCAATAACGGATACTGTTTCTGCTGCAGTGGTTAGTGTAGTGGTAGAATCATAGGCTAGGGCTAGATTGCCACCAGACAATTGCTCACCGATATTGACAGAACCATCACTTTCAAAGGTGACCGCGTATGCGCCTTCGGCAGTACCAGCAGTGTCGTCCCTTAGCGCATAAGCTGTATCGCCATTATCTTGGGTGTATTCCACAAGTTCTGCACTGTTTGTGAAGGCAGTGTCGATGTCTGTGAAGCTATTACCAGTTGAAGTATCTGCACCAGTAAACAAAGTGCCCAAATTACTAGCGTCAACTGAAGTCGTTGCAGCTGCTGAAGAGAGTACGTCGAAACCTTCAGCATCTGTTGTACGGTTTTCACCACCCACTTGCGCTAAAGTACCTGCTGCAGTAGTTCCGTTTGCGGCCTGCAAGTTCCAACCATTCTGAGAGTTAATGGTAACATCAATGGTCTGATTATCTTCAGAGCCCACCTGAATACTGATATTAGTTTGGGCACTCTGATCTAGTACTCGTGTACCGTTAAAATCAGTTTCTTTAGCGATACGGTCAATTTCTGAAAGACGCTGGTTTACTTCCTGCTGAATGGAGTCAATATCAGAAGCGGAGTTGGTACCGTTCTGCGCCTGAACGCTCAGCTCACGGATACGCTGCAAGTTATTATTGATCTGGTCAAGACCACCTTCAGCAGTTTGCGCGATGGAGATACCATCATTAGCGTTACGCTGTGCCTGCCCCAGACCGGTGATCTGAGAAGTCATACGGTTGGCGATTGCCTGACCCGCCGCATCATCCTTGGCACTGTTGATACGCAAGCCAGAACTCAAACGCTCCATTGAGGTCTGTAGGCCATTTTGCGATTCACGCAGGTTCTGCTGGCCGATCATTGAGGTGATGTTGGTATTGATCACTGACATGGTGTGATTCTCCTTGCTTGGACACTGGCCTAGAAGGCCCGCTTTTCGGCCACTGTGTGTGCCGTTATTTTAATTAACGGCACGGCGGGGAGAACCTTTAGGGTTAATGCTAAAAAAATACCAAAATACGCCAGAAAAATGTTAACAAACGTAAGCTTGCCGCTTGCTGCCATATTGAGACGCAAACAGGGCCTTTCGGCCCTGCGGGTAACGCCTTTGCTGAATGGCTAGTGACGGGATTAATCTCGGCCTAGCTGAGCGTCCAGGGCGTCAAACTGTTGCGTGAGGTAGGAACTGGTACTATTCATCTGAGCAATCATGGCATCCAACTGGCCGAACTGGGTGCGGTAGCGGGAAATAGTTTGCTCAATGGTATTCTCCATACGCTCGTAACGCTCACCCAAACTATCGATGCGGTTTTCTGCGCCGTTGATCGCACCACCCAGAGTACCGTTTTTGCTCATCAGTTGCTCAAGCGTCGTGCTCAGGCTGCTGGCCAGACCTTGAGAGGCATCGTTGCCTTCCACACCGGTAAAGAAGTCGCTCAGGGCATCCGGGCTGTTTTTGGCTAAGTCACTAACGGCGGCATCTTCCATTTTCAGAATACCGTCGCTCTGCATGGTAATGCCTAGCTGAGTGAGCGTGGCAAGCTCTCCGCCCGCCACGCCACTGGTCAGCACACTACGCATTCGGTTTTCAATGGTACGTACGGTGCTATCGCCGACCAAATCCGCCGCTACACCTGTCTCGCTGTTAAAATTGGTCGCGGTGCCGATGGTGCTTTTTACATCATTGAAGGCTTTAACAAAATCGCCAATCGCTTCGCGCACTTTTAGCGTGTTACGTTCAACCATTACAGTGCTGCTGGCGGTTTCGCCTGTTCCCAGGCTTAACTCCCCCAGATTCAGCGTCACGCCTTGAATGGCGTCTTCAATCGTATTGCTGGGGCTAGTAATTGCAATGCCATTAACCGTCAGCGCAGCATCCTGGCCACTTTGTGCGGTATCGCTGGCGAATGGTGGCGTGGCAACGGCGGCACCCCCCGCATCCACAAAGCTGAAGCCGGTTACCGAAGTGTCCAAGCCTGTTTCGCTGGAGCTAAGGGCCAGGCGGTAGCCTTCGCCATCAAAAATAACGCTGGCGCTGACACCCGCGTCATCGTGGGCGTTAATCGCATCACGAATGTCTTCCAGGCTGCTGCCCGCGGCTACGTCGATGTTAACGCTTTCCTGGCCTGCAAAATCGAGCCGTAGCTGGGTGGCACCACCCATATCGAGAGGGGCATCGCTTTCAGTATCGATCAGTCGTTGAGAGGCCAGCGTCCCGGCGGTGGCAAGCGCAGTAACCTCTACCCGGTAGCTACCGGGCATGGCATCCGCGCTGGTGGTGGCCGAAACCTCGTCACCGCGCACGTTGGCCGAAAGGCTCTGGTAGAGTTTGGGATCATTCAGCGCATCAACCGCATCCTGGAATTTATCCATGGACGATTGAATTTTGCCGTAGGCGGAAATCTTGGCTTCCTGCTGTTCCTGCTGGCGGACAATCGGTGCGAGCTTGCCGCGCTCGGCATCGTTCAACTGGTCCAACAGGCTGTTGAGGTCTAGGCCTGAGCCAATACCGAGAGAGGTAATCGTTGCCATACTGGGAGTCCTCAGTAAAAGGCTAAACCTATCCATTGCACTGCGGGCTACTCACACCACGTCAACGCAAAATTTTAATAAAAATATTATCGGTCAAAGTGAGCGCAACTTTAGCGCTTTTTTATTGATTTAGGTATTTATGGTGGCCTCAATCCACAAAAAACCTGCACGAAGCAGGCTTTTCAAATGCAACTTGCTGTATTGACGGCGTGTTAGCGACCCAACTGAGCATCCAGTGAATCAAACTGCTGAGTCAAGTAGTTACTAGTCTGGTTCATTTCGGCGATCATGCCATCCAATTGACCAAACTGGGTGCGATAGCGGTCGATGGTCTGGCCGATGGACTGCTCCATGCTGGTGTAGCGACGCTCGAGCGATTCAATACGGCTTTCACTGCCGCTGATCGAGCCAGTGACGGTACCATTGGAGCTCAGCATCTGCTCCACAGCGGTATTCACCTGACCCGCCAGCCCCGGATTATCGCCACTGCCCGCGAAGAATTCAGATAGCGCTTGTTGGTCGTTAGCGACGACGTCATTTAGCTTGTCAGTATCCAGCGAAAGCGTACCGTCAACCTCAAGCGAAATGCCGACCTGGCTAAGCATCGAGAAGCCATCGCCCTCTTGCGCCACATCGCCACTCAGCACGCTGCGCATGCGAGACTCAACGGTACGAACCGTGCTGTCACCATTGAGTGGTCCAGCCTGCCCGGTCTCCTGATTGAAGTTGGTCAGCTCGCCTGTTGACTCTTTCAGCGCGTTATACGAATCGACAAACGACGTGACGGCTTCACGCACGGCAAGAGTGTCCTGCTCTACCGCAACGGTGCTATCGCCCTCGCTTTGCAGGTTCAGCGTAACGCCTTGAATCGCACCCTCGACCTGATTGGTCGGGCTGGTGATATCGATGCCGTTGACGTTTAAAGCAGCGTCGGTGCCATCCTGCAATGTATTTGCTGTATCAGCAGCGAACGGGGCGGCATCGCTAAACGTGAAGTTACTGATAGACGCATCCGCCCCGGCTTCCCGAGAGCTTAGTGCCAGCCGGTCTTGGGTACCATCGTTGATGATAGTGGCATTGACCCCCGCGTTTTCATCCGCGTTGATGGCATCGCGGATATCTTCCATCGAACTGTCGGCGGCGATGGCAACCGTCGTTTCACTGCCGTCGCCAAAGGCGAACGTTATATCCTGAGCAGCCGTGGTAATTGCCGCTTCCGCATCGTCTACACCCTCGGAGGCCAACGTACCCCGCGTGGCCAAGGTATCCACGGTAATGTTGTAACTGCCGGGCATGGCCGTTTCATCGGCGGCAGCGCCCACTGATTCGCCACTGACATTGGTCGACAGGCTCTCGAAGAGGGAACCGTCAGCAAGTGCACTCGCCGAGTCCTGGAACTCGGAAAGCGCACTCTCCAACTGCCCATAGGCCGATATTTTGGTATTTTCGGTTTCTACTTGTTGCTCAATCGGGACAAGCTTTTCGCGTTCAGCGTCTTCAAGCTGATCGAGCAAGCCGTTCAGGTCCAACCCTGACCCTATACCGAGAGAAGAAATAGCACCCATACGCTAACCGCCTTTTTTTAAACGAGTGAAGCAACCGTTTCATTTACGCCCATCCACTACACCTGGCTGGGCTACCGTGTTGCTAACGTTAAATATGTTTATTTCATTACTGATTACTTGGTGACTCGGCCGATAAAGCACAACCTTGAACATTCTAGTCAATTTTTAAGTACCAAAATGTAACCAAGCGTGTGCGAGTGCACGCTATCGCCCCACCCCCCGATACGTAAGCCCCGCTGCCTGGGCGGCGCTTGGTGTAAACAGGTTGCGTCCATCGACTACCACTTTATCGTTTAGCTGGCTGGCCAGCCATTCCAGATCGACGCTGCGAAATGCTTTCCATTCGGTGCAGATCACCAGGGCATCCGCGCCTTTCACTGCCTGGATGCGGTCGCCGGCGAGCAGCAAGTCGTCGCGCTCGCCATAAATCCGGCGACATTCAGCCATGGCTTCAGGATCGAAGGCCTGCACCTTGGCGCCTGCCTGCCAGAGCGCTTCCATCAGCGTGCGACTGGGCGCTTCACGCATATCGTCGGTATTGGGTTTGAAGGCAAGCCCCCACACGGCGATGGTTTTACCCGCCACATTACCCAGTGATGTTTGCAGTTTGGTGAACAGCGTCTGTTTTTGCTGCAGGTTGACCGTTTCCACCGCACTGAGCAGCGCAGGCGTATAGCCCAACTGGCGGGCGATGCGTTCCAGGGCCTGCACATCTTTGGGAAAGCACGAGCCGCCATAGCCGCAACCAGGGTAAATAAAGTGATAGCCAATACGCGGGTCGCTGCCGATACCCCGGCGCACGTCTTCGATATCCACGTCGAGGCGCTCGGCAAGATTGGCCATTTCGTTCATGAAGCTTATCTTGGTGGCCAGCATGGCGTTGGCGGCGTATTTGGTCAGCTCCGCTGCGCGCACGCTCATGAACATCAGTTTTTCGTGGTTACGGTTATAGGGCGCGTAGCATTCGTGCATGCGCTCTTTTACCCGCTCACTTTCAGTCCCGACGATAATTCGTGCGCCGCGGGTAAAGTCCTCAATTGCGGCGCCTTCTTTCATGAACTCAGGGTTGGAGCACACATCAAAGGGCACATCGACGCCACGGGCAGCGAGGGTTTCGCTGATTGCCGCCTGCACCTTCTCGGCGGTACCCACCGGCACGGTGGATTTGTCGATCACAAGCTTGTAATCATTCATGTGCTGACCGATGGTACGCGCGACATCCAGTACGTAGCGGAGATCAGCGCTACCGTCTTCATCCGGCGGGGTGCCCACGGCGATAAACACCAGCTCACCATCGCGCACGGCTTGCTCGGCGTCGGTGGTAAAGCTGAGCCGCCCGGCGTCGACATTGTGCGCCACGATATTGCTGAGGCCCGGCTCGAAGATGGGCACTTCACCGGCATTCAACTGGGCGATCCGCTCGGCGTTGACGTCCATGCAGGTGACTTGATGGCCGACATCGGCCAGGCAGGCGCCTGCGACTAATCCTACGTAACCGGTTCCAAAAACACTGATATGCATGCCGCGTTAACTCACTCATCAATACGGGTGGCGAAATTTATAACGAGCTTATCACGTCGCTCAGGCTTTGATGACGGGGCGTGGCAGGAAAAACATGGGATAGACGTTGGTCTAATATCGACTTTCGTTTATAATGCACTGCAGCAGCTCGACATTGAGAACAGAGCGTTGAACATGCGTTTTCAGACGCTCAGTGCTGCCCGGCTAACGCATCAGGAGAAGGAAATGCCCAGCGACATGTCCACTGCCAATCACGTTCAGCGCAGTTTACGCCAGTGTTTGGCCGTCGTGGCCGAGATGCTTTACGACAACGGTCATGTGCTTGAAACCATCACCCTGACCAAGCGCGGCCTGAGCAGCAAGGAACTGCAGTTGCTTAGCCAGAACGCGCCGGACTGGACCACCTGCCAGCAGGTGTTGGAAACCAGCCAGGCAGCGACCCGCAACGATCAGGGGCGGTTTGTATTGACTCCCATGGGGCGCGAATTGATGTTTGATATGTTCGGGGAAGGCGCAGCGGACTGCGCCTGAACGAGCCCTGAAACTAAAAGCAATTGATTAGCGGATACCGAGAAAAGACAGGATAAACAGCACGACCACTACCAGTCCGATGATGTAGATAATATTTCTCATAAATGCACTCCTTGCGAATTGCGTGGTTAAAAAGCAATCTATTGCTGGCCCGTTCAGACTAGCAGGCCTTCCCGGGTTTTGCGTATTCAAGAGGTTGGCTACCCCCTCATTTATCTGGACGGGCTGGAACCCTTGCATAGCGTCGGGTTCAAACAGTGACCTGTTTGCCGAGGTTTCACCATGCGCTTGTTGATGTCCGCCGTTTTTTTCGCTGCCACGTTTATCCCCTCCGCCCTTAATGCCCAACCGACGTCTCCCTCACCGCCCAAGGCTGATGCGCTCAGCAACCTGAGCGACGACGCCCGCGGTTATTCACGCTTGCACAGCATCGTGGTGGCCCACCAGGGTCGGATCATTCACGAGCACCATCAGGGTGGCCCTGGGGTTGACGCGCCCGCGAACATCAAGTCGCTCTCGAAAACTGTACTGGCGGCGCTGGTGGGAGCTGCTATCGAAGAGGGGATTATCGAATCCACCGATCAGACGCTGGTGTCGCTGCTCGGCAACCATGTGCCTGAAGGGGCGGACCCCGAGGTTGCCGATATCACTGTGAGTCATTTGCTGTCTTTACAGGCAGGGCTTGAGCGCACATCCGGCCAGAATTACGGCGCCTGGGTGGCCAGCCCCAACTGGGTAGCCGATGCGCTGACACGGCCATTTGTCGACCGCCCCGGCGGGCGCATGCTGTATTCCACGGGTTCCAGTCATCTGTTGTCTGCCGCACTGACCTACACCAGCGGTGAGTCCACCTATACATTGGCCCAGCGGCTGTTGGCGGAGCCACTGAATATTGCCATTCCCCCCTGGCTGCAGGACCCTCAGGGGATCTACTTCGGCGGTAACGATATGCAGCTCTCGCCGCGTGCGCTGGTGGCAATCGGCGAGCTGTATCGCAACGACGGTGTCGTCGTTGATGGCAACGGCAACGAACAGCGTGTACTGCCGGAAGGCTGGGTCGAGCGCTCTTGGACGCCGCGGGGCACCTCGCGCTGGACGGGCGACGGTTACGGCTATGGCTGGTTTATCACCCAGTTGGGCGGCGAAGACGTCTATTACGGCCGCGGCTTCGGCGGTCAGGCGCTGTTTGTGGTCCCCGAGCGGGCGTTAACCATCGTCATGACAGCTGACCCAACGCCGCCCTCGCCCGGCGGGCAGTTTCAGGAACGCCTGAATGCCATGGTGGCAGATCTATTAACGCACGGGTAAGTCGACTATTCCTTTTTGTGTCCCAGGCTCATCAGGTAGAGCGCAGCGGCCAGGGCGAGTACTGAAAGCGCCAGGTAGATCGCCTCCAGCGGGGTGGCGAAGCGGATATCCACCACAGCGCGGAAAAACTCAATAATCACCGCGAGAATCACCACGCGGGCGATTTTATCCTTTAGCTGATCGAGCGATGCGACGTTGAACGGATGATGAGGATAGCGCGCTTCCGCCTGGTCAATACGCGATACAAACAGCCGATAGATGCCTAACCCGAATATCATCAACACGATGGCGATCAAATAGATATCCACGGCGATAATGATATCGGGCACCAGGCTTTCATGGATATCGACGCTGCTGTCCACGAAATAGTAGTGCAGCGTGCGCATCACGACCTTGAAGATATCGACCGTGCCCACCGCGAACAGCATGACCGCGCCGATCAGACTCGGCACCACGGCCAGCATGACCAGAAACCGGGAGTTCCATAGTGCGGTTTCGACTCGCCGCTCCCAGCGACCTTGCTGTTCGGGCGGTTTGGGTGGCGTCGGCGGGGTATCGATCATGGTCGGTTCCTTGTTGTTAGCGCAAAAATTAAAGCAGGCCAACGAGAATGAGTGTGCAGGTGATGCCAAACAGCGCAAACCCCAGCACCAATGCAGCGCCATCCCGCGCGACTAACCCGAGGCCCAGCAGCGACAGCGCCAGCCCGGCGCCGTTGGCAGAAAAGGGAATAAACTCCATGGGGGGCATAGCCAGAGCAATCAACAGGCACACAAAGGCCGTCACGCGGATGCCAATATAGCCGGTTAACCACGGCAGGCGAATCCGCAGCAACCCATCAATCCAGCGGGCGGGCTTTTTTAGATAATAAATGCCTTTATCGAACTTATGGCGTGAAATCGAGCGCTTGAGCATCCAGTTGGGTAGCCAGAAGGTCTCTCGCCCGGCCAGCAACTGCACCGATACCAGCAGCACCAGCAGCGCCATCAACGTGGGCATGCCGGGAATATCGCCAATGATCGGTGCCAGCGTGATCAGCCCCGTCACCAATAACAGGGGACCAAAGGAGCGACGCCCCACGGCATGCACCACATCGTCAACGCTGACTCGCTGAGCGTCCTGCTCCATGCGCTCCAACGACGCAATTAGATCCATTAAAGTCGAGCCTTCGCGACGATCACCCATTCTGGTTTGTACGCTCTTCGGTTAATAGTTTGGTGCGAATAAAATCGCTGTGGCTGACGTGAAGCAGATCCGCCAGGCGCCGAATACGGTGTTCTTCAAGAGCATCGACGCTACCGTCGGCCCAGGCCAGTTGCCACATCAACGCCACCAGTTCGCAGCGCTGGTCGTAGCCGTAGTGATCCTTGATCAGGCTGACAAACTGGTAGTGGTCGACCGCGTCTTCCACTTCGTCCCGCGCCATAGCCATCAGCTCGTCAACATCGGCTTCACTGAGCTGGTAGCGCTGAAGCAGCATTTCCCGCAGCGCTGTTAGCTCGGCGTCGCTTGTATCGTAGTCGGCCCGGGCGATTTCAAACAGCAACGCGGCCGAAGCTAGGGAGACTCTGAATAAGTCTCCGAAATCAGCGATAATACGGCCATCGTCAACTGCCTAGGATTCATTACCGCATGGAT
>NZ_JAXOVU010000015.1:0-93620 GCF_036663435.1 Halomonas sp. 5021 | reverse complement strand
GAACTCAGCAGTGAAACCGCTTCGCGCCGATGGTAGTGTGGGGTCTCCCCATGCGAGAGTAGGTCATCGTCAGGCACTTATTTAACGAAGCCCCGGCCATTTGGTCGGGGCTTTGTTTTTAGGGGTCTCCCCATGGACCCGTTTGTCGGGAACAAACGGGAACCGCTTTAGCGGGCCCGAAGGGCGAGTCTCAGGATGAGACGAGTAAAGTAGCGGAGAGCCGCCCTGATCATCGTCAGGCACCTATACTGCAGAAACCCCCGAGCACATCGTGCTCGGGGGTTTTTGTTATGGGGCAAACAAAATAAATCGAGTCTTATAAGTGCTATGATGCGCGTCGATGAAATCAACCAGCGGCTGATACCGTTTGTGATGGGTAAATTTGAGGTGAAGTGGTGAGTGAAGCGGTACCTACGTCATGGTTAGTCTATTGCCGTCCTGGATTCGAGCATGATGCACTGTCAGAACTGCAGCATCACGCCGCCTTAAATGAGGTTAACTGTGTACCGTCCTATGGTGAAGGATGGGTAAGTTTAACCCGTTCCGATGGTGAGCCGATCAACGACCTGCATCGCCAGGCCGCGTTTAACAGGCTGATTTTCGCGCGGCAGAGCCTGGCGGCTCTACCGGCACTGGCGCTATCCCGTGATGACCGTTTGACGCCGGTCTTGGAACAGATAAAAGCCAGCCGCTGGAGTTTTGAAGAGATCTGGCACGAAACGCCGGATACCAACGATGGTAAAGCGCTGGCGGGGCTGATCAAGGCGCTGACCAGGCCGCTGGAAAGCATGTTGAAAAAACGGGGGGCGTTAAGGCGGAAAGCCGGTGGGCGTCGGCTGCATATCTTCTGGACGGAGGGTGATCGTGTACAGCTGGGGATGAGCTTTCCCGGCAACAGAAGCGAGCTGATCAATGGTATTCGTCGTCTCCGCTCACCTTCACGTGCGCCCAGCCGTTCCACGCTAAAACTGGAAGAGGCGTGGCATGAGTTCATACCCCGTGAGGAATGGGATGCGCGTCTGGCGGATCATATGCAGGCGGCTGATTTGGGCGCGGCGCCAGGGGGGTGGACATGGCAGCTCGTTCAACGAGGTATGTACGTTTATGCTATTGATAATGGGCCCATGGATAAGCAGTTAATGGCGACAGGGCAAATTGATCACCTAAAGGAAGATGGTTTTACCTGGGAGCCCCCGCAGCGTCTGGACTGGCTGGTATGCGATATTGTTGATAAACCGGTACGTGTCTTGGCAATGGTAGAGCGATGGTTAACGCGAAAATGGTGCCGCGAAGCCATTTTTAACCTCAAGCTGCCAATGAAGAAGCGCTGGGAAGAGGTATCACGTTGCCTGGCGATGTTAGAAAACTCATTATCCCAGGCAAGCGTTTCGGCAGATATTGCGTGTCGTCATCTCTACCATGACCGTGAAGAAGTGACAGTGCACGTAAGACTGAAGCATTGACGTCATTAGTAACTGGCTTCATAAATTCGAATTGTTTCATCTTCTGTCAGAAGCGGTAGAATTTGCTGCATCGCGTTGGCTCGCGCTTCACTGTGGTGCCATTCATTCCAGGCACGCAGGTCGCGCCATTTGGTAATCATTAAACGACGGTCCGTGTGGCCAAGTTCAACAAGACTTTCGCCGCCGACAAAGCCGCGAGCGCCCAATGAAGCCCGCATGGCCTCGCGGGCGGCTTGTTCATACTCTTCTTCAAGGCCGGGCATAATACGCCGTTCAATGATGATTTTGATCATGGATTAAGTCTCAACTCCGAGGGTATCAATGTCTGAGATTATAAAGGATGTGCCACATCACGATGCGCTACTGGATACCAGTGGCCTTTATTGCCCTGAGCCGATTATGCTGATGCACAATAAAGTCCGCGACATGGCCTCTGGCGATGTATTGAAGGTCATTGCAACAGATCCAGCAACTACCCGCGATGTGCCCAAGTTCTGTCAATTTCTAGGCCATGAGCTATTGCAGCAAACTTCAGATTCTGACCAATATTGGTACTTTATACGCTTGGCATAGCCGATGTCTGGCCGCACGGGTTAGTTTGATAACCCGTGAGCCCCTTATTTCTGTGGCAAAACGACCATGGCCAGTGCGTCAAGGGTAGCGGGGTCTTCTTCCAGAATACGATTGGCAATATGGCGCTGAAAAAAGTAGACACTTTGATGCATCGACTTTGCGCTGTAAAGACAGTCATCCCCCAGCAAGATGGGTGTCATTTTTGCCCTATCTTCATCAGCAAGCAGTGCATCAACGCTACCGTCGCTATAAAGGCGCCAGCCGTAGACGGGCTTCATATGCCATGGGCTATTGGGCTGGTTCATGCATAACGCATGGGTGCCTAACGTATCGGGCAATTGCTGGATAAGAGTGATATCACCCGAGGGTTCGTATTCGAAATACTCCGCGGCGGAGGCAAGCTCATCGGCTTTGTGGTCTGGCGGGGAGGTGAAGATTTCTTCCGTTTCAGGGTCGCGATAGCCGATAAATCGGCCATCTTCATGGCGATGAAGTTCATGGCAATCGGTTAGCTGTTCCATCCACGGGACTAAACCGACGACATTGCCGTCTTCCCTGAGACCCCAGGCAAGCAGGGGCATCCCATAATAGCTGTCCGGATCCGACGCCAACTGATATACCATTTCCAACCCATCCAGCTCTGGCGCTAGACGCACAAGGGTCTTTTGCGCCAGTTGACGCTGACGTACAGAATCCAGGTCGATGACCTGGGCAGAGCGGGGTGACAGGGGTGCGCCCATAGAGTCCCTCCTTCGTACTGCGTGGCCACGACATTAGCAAACCAGACGTGCATCTGTTCGCCGCATACATCACCAATAGCACAGGTTGGCCTGAAGGTTAAGGGTAAACGACGTTTTAATTAGGCGTGCAATTAGAAAATTGAGCCCTGGCGCGTTCATGGGATTTTATGGTGGCCTGATAGCGTTGCCAGGGCGCATCGGGCGCCTGCAGTGATAACCATCTGGACTGGTAAGCCTGTATTGCTTCAGGCACCACGATGGGGTATTGATTAATTAAGCCATTGACCGCGATTAACCATTGTTGGGCAGCGTCAGACAGTGCAGCCAAACGTTGCTTGTTCCATCGGGGTAGGCAGGTTTCGTCTGGCGTGGCATGCTCATTCAGGTATTCGCTAGCGTCTTCAAGCCGTTGAGAGGCCAGCATGAGCGTGCGCAACATCTCGGCAGTCAATGGGCGCGCCCGTAGCGTATTAAGCTGTTCCTCCAGTCTTGATGAGTCCTGATGCCAAGCGAGACTGAATTGATGCTCCACCATTTGCTGCAAGTAGCGTACGGCTTCAAGCTGGGGCTCAATTGACGGTATGGCGTCGATCTTCAGAGGATGACTGGCCCGCGCAAAACTGTCGGTCCATTCGTCAGAGTCAAAAATGGCATTCCAACTGACATAGGGAAGTTGCGCTGTTTTGGTACTCATCAGCTTGTTCAGTCGTTCACGGTTTTCTGAGCTCAGCGTTTCAGGAACATCGCTTGTCCAGCATAATGTTAAACGTTGCCACAGCGTTCGTTCATAAAGCCATTGCTGGCTGGGGGGAGCGACTTTGCCCAGTTGATTATTGCGGGCGGCTACCAGGGATGTGATCTCGCATTCGCGTAAGGCATAGACGTTGAGCAATGAGTCGCGGGTTTCGTCGATGTCGAACAGGCGTGCTTCACGAGCCGGAAATGCACCGATATTAGGTGGTGAGCGCGTCTCGACAGGCCCGTCTGCTAGTGCGCTTTCAAGCTGCTGGTGGTAAGCCTCCCAAGGCGCCTCGGCTTGATGTGGGTCTGTGCAGCCGAGCAGCGTCAAGGGCAACACCCATATACAGTTAAAGCGTTTCATGCTGACTCCTTGATAGCAGAGGTGCGTCGGCTTATAACGTGTAGCCGCCAAGCCAGAAGGAAGGCAGCGGTGCTCAAGCCCGCAATCAAGCCGATCCAGTAGCCATGCACACCCAGCGGGCCAAGGACATTGCCGAGTCCTCGTGTGGCCAGCCAGTGACCCCCGCCAAGGCCCACCAGCCAATATGACAATACCGTAATGGCCATGACGATCCGCGTATCTTTATAACCTCTGAGGGCGCCTGCCAGATTCACCTGAAGCGAATCGGAGAGCTGGAAAATAGCCGCCAGGGCAATAATCGAGAGCGCCAGTGTCTGTATGGCTTGATTGGACGTGTAGAGTGCAATGACAGGAGCGGCCGTTATCCATAGCAACAGGCTATTTAATGCGGCGACAATGACGCTGATAATAATACCGTTCCAGGCCACACGGCGGGCATGCGACATGCGTTGTTTGCCTAGCGTATTACCGACACGGACGGTTAGCGCCATGCTGAGCGACATGGGGAGCATAAACAGAATGGTGGTGTAACTAAGAGCGATCTGGTGGGCGCCGACGGTGACTTCGCCAAAGCTGGCGATAAATAATGCAATTAGCGTGAAAAGGGTAACTTCGACGAAAATGGCCACGCCAATAGGGACACCGACCACCAGTAGTTCCTGGATGCCATGCCTATTGGGAAGCGATAAGCGCTGCCACAATGAGATGCCGTGATAGTGATCGGTGTAGTGGGTGTAAAGGCTCATCGCGATCGCCATGGTCCACATGGACAGCGCGGTGGCGATACCGCATCCCAGCGCACCCAGGGCAGGTAGTTGTTGTACTGTATCAGGTAACCATGGCCCTAGCAGGCTGACCAAGCCGTCGCCACCGTTAATCAGTAGATAGTTGGCAGGTATGTTGACAGCTAAGCCAACCAGGCTGATCCATAGGGCAGGCCGGGTATGGTTCATGCCATCCGAAAAAGCCCTGAGCGCCTGGAAAAGGGCGATGCCCGGCATGCCAAAGGCGACGGCGGCAAGATACGCAGCGGAGGAGTGTGCCACCTGCGTCGGCACTTCCATCAACTCGAAAATGGGCAGTACGCTTACCCAAAGCAGCAGTGCCGCCAAAAGCCCCAGTACGATGGCAACCCAAAGTCCCTGGTGCACCGCTGGGCGAATAGCGTTGTGGCGCTGTCCGCCCAGCAGGTGCGCGACAATGGGCGTCAGCCCCATTAGTGTGCCGGTCATGAACAGCATTAACGGCATCCACAGACTGGACCCCACCGAGACAGCAGCCAGCGCAGTGGCATCATGGCGACCTGTCATGATGACATCGACCACGCTCATCCCCGCCTGGGCCAACTGAGCGCCACAGATGGGAAGGGCCAGACGAACAAGTTGGCGCGTTTCAAGCCAGTCGACCGGACTGAATTTTTCCAACACACGACCCACGGGTTAACTCCTGAGCAAAGCGGCCCTCAAAGCTCGCTAGATTAGCAGGTATACTGAGCAAAATTATGCTGCAGATGAGGCTAATGTGAGTAACACCCAACCGCAATGGACGCTCGACGACGTGATGGCATTATTTGATGGCGTCTTTTTCGAACGTTACCAAACCCGCTTGGTAAAAGGTGACGAGGAGCCCCTTTATCGACCGGCCGATGACAAGACGCCTTATCATCAAATTATTTTTGCTCATGGTTTTTTTGCCAGTGCGTTACACGAAATCAGTCATTGGTGTATTGCAGGCGCCGAGCGTCGACAAAAAGAAGACTATGGTTACTGGTATTTGCCTGATGGCCGGGACGCTGAACAACAGCGGGCGTTTGAGCAGTCTGAGGTAGGCCCACAAGCGCTGGAGTCGCTGTTTGCCGAGGCGTGTAGACGTGAATTTCATGTCAGCGTCGATAACCTGGGTGGCGATGCCGCGGTTGACCGTGAGGCATTTGCCGAAAAAGTGTCCCAGCGTGCCGCACGCTACAAGGAAGAAGGCCTGCCAGTGCGCGCCAACGCCTTTGCTTGTGCGTTGGCGCGTTATTATCGCCACCAGGGTACGTTAACCGAGGCCGTGGCCCATGGACATGCCGTGCTGGACCAAGCGGACTCAATGGCGAGCGCTTAATCGTCCTCGGTCAGCCTCTGATGCAAAGACAGCATGACCTCCAATTCATGCTCGGGCCGCATGGGTTCCAGCCCCAGCTCGCTGAACGTTTCTCGGCGCTGGCGGTGCCATTCGCCAGGCGTAATGGAAGGATAGAGCGCCGATGCCGGCGCCAGCTCCACAAAAGGGTCCAGTCCATAGGTGTCGAAGAGGCGTGCCAGAGCGGCTTCGTCATCGCCGTTATCGCTGGTATATAGCGTCGTGGAAAAGTGGTCGTTCTCAAGCTCACGGATCACTTCAAGGGGGCTGACCCCCAGGCTCTCCAGCTCTTCGATGCTGTAGGCACCCATGGCATTGGTATCTTCCTTGATCCAGCTATCGTCCGGGTGAATCAATGTCTGTTTAACTCGACCATCGGTTAGCGACCAGGCAATGGCTAGGGGGAGGCCATCATCTTCACCGGTCTCAATGGCAATAAACCCTGGATAATCGGCCACGCTAGTACTCCTTTAAAGATTCCGTGGGAAGGCGGAAAAAACGTTGGGCGGTCTGTGTGGTGGCAGCCCCCATGTCAGCCTCGCTGATGCCTCGGGACTCGGCAATTTCCCTGACAATCCATGGCAGCAGGGCAGGTTCGTGGCGGCGCCCTTTAAGTTTTGCCGGCAGGTTACGCGGCAGCAAATAGGGGCAATCGGTTTCCACCATCAGCCGGTCAAGTGGTATCTCACCCACCAAGGGGCGTAGATGATGGCCGCGCCGCTCGTCACAAATCCAGCCCGTCAGGCCTATATGCAAGTCTAGATCGAGATAGCCAAATAGCGTATCGCGGTCGGCGGTAAAACAATGCACCACGGCCTGGCTGATTTCATCACGCCAGGCATGCAGCATCTCGCGCATTCGGTGGCCGGCGTCCCGCTCATGCAGAAACAGCGGTAAACCGCTCTCAGCCGCCAGAGCAAGCTGTGCTTCAAACGCATGCTCCTGTTCACGGGGCGTCGAGAAATTGCGATTGAAATCAAGCCCGCATTCACCCACGGCAACAACTTCCGGCCTTGCATGCAGCCTGGCCATTTCACCCGCTATCGCGTTATTCCACTGGCTTGCATCGTGGGGGTGTATCCCGGCGGTGGCGTAGAGGCCTGGAAAACGCTGCGCGAGAGAAACAGCCTGCTCGGCGTGCTCAATGTCGGTGCCGGTAACGATCATTGTGGTTACCTGGGCTGCCTGCGCCCGTTGAATGACGGCTTCCAGGTCCCGCCCAAAGCTTTCATGGGTCAGGTTGGCCCCGATATCAACCAGCGGCGCGCTCGGACGGAACTGCAGTGCGTCGGGTAAAAAATCATCGATATAAGCGGTTCCCAAGCGGTACTCCCCTTAAGTCGTAAATGGACCATTGTAACGCCACGCGTCAGCTGACGGCTATCGGTGGTTCGAGGCATAAGGAATTTGTGCCTTATTAACGTTGTCCGCCCAGTCCGCGCATGCGTTACACTGTGCGCCTCATAATGAAGGAGGACACTGCGTGACCCTGTTACGACTTGAACAGCTGCAACTTGCCTACGGCACCCAGGTACTTCTCGACCGCGCCGATCTCACGGTTGAGAGAGGCGAGCGGCTGGCGCTAGTCGGTCGCAATGGCACCGGTAAGTCTACCTTGCTGAAATTGGTCGCCGGCGATATCCAGGCTGATGACGGCTCAATCTGGCGGGCACCTGGCTTGAAGATTGGCGTGTTGGCCCAGGAGCTGCCCGACTCTTCCGGCATGACGATTTTTGACATGGTGGCGCAAGGGCTGCCAGAGGCCGGAGAGTTACTGTCAGAATACCAGCATTTGATCAATGACCCTGATCCCGACATGAACCGCATGGCCACCTTGCAAACCCGCCTGGAAGCGATTGATGGCTGGTCGTTCCATCAGCAGATTGACGTGGTGCTGACGCGCTTGGGGCTGCCTCCGGAAGCCGAGATGAGCGCACTTTCCGGTGGCTGGCGGCGCCGCGTCGCATTGGCCCGGGCGTTGGTTGCCCAGCCTGACCTGCTGCTGCTTGACGAGCCGACCAACCACCTGGATCTGGACACCATCGCCTGGCTGGAAGAGCAGTTGCTAGCGTTTAACGGCGCGGTGTTGCTGATTACCCACGACCGGGCATTCCTCTCCAAGCTGGCGACCCATATTCTGGAATTGGATCGTGGCAAGCTTGGGCGCTATCCCGGTGACTATGCTGAGTACCAGGCGCGTAAACAGCACGAACTGGAGGTCGAAGCGCGGGAAAACGCCGAGTTCGATAAAAAGCTGGCGCAGGAAGAAGTCTGGATTCGTCAGGGCATCAAGGCACGCCGGACGCGTAACGAAGGCCGGGTCAGGGCGCTTGAGGCGATGCGCAGCGAGCGCAGTCAGCGCCGTGAGCGTCAGGGAACGGCCAATCTGTCGGTGGATAGCGGAGAAAGGACCGGCAAGCGCGTCGTCAAGCTGAAAGGCGTCAGTCAGCGGTTCGGCGATGACACCATCATCCGCGACTTGAACCTTGAGGTGATGCGCGGCGATCGAATTGGCTTTCTGGGGCGTAACGGGGCCGGCAAAACAACGCTGCTCAAGATATTGTTAGGCGAGATTGAGCCCACAGAAGGTACTGTTCAGTTGGGCACCAACCTTAAGGTGGCTTACTTTGACCAGCTTCGCGCAGGACTTGAGCTGGAGAAAACGGTCTACGATAACGTGGCGCAAGGGAGTGATCGGGTCAGTGTCGGTGGCAAAGACCGCCATGTCATGAGCTATCTCCAGGATTTCCTGTTCACGCCTGACCGCGTACGTCAGCCGGTAAAAGCACTCTCGGGTGGTGAGTCAAATCGGCTGTTGCTGGCCAAGCTGTTCACCCAGCCGGCCAATGTGCTGGTGCTCGATGAGCCAACCAACGACCTGGATATGGAAACCCTGGAGCTGCTTGAAGAGCTGCTGCTGAATTTCGAAGGAACGCTGCTGTTGGTGTCCCATGACCGGACCTTTATGGATAACGTGGTCACCAGTATGCTGGCGTTCGAAGGTGAGGGCGTGGTTCGCGAATACGTCGGCGGCTATACCGACTGGATTCGGCAGGGCGGCAAATTGCCACCTGCTCCCTGGGAAGGGGCGGCAAGGCAGAACACCGAACCGACTGCAACGGCGGCTAAAGAAAAGCACAGCGCAACCGCTGCTCCGGCGCAAAAGCCAGTCAAGCTTTCCTATAAGCTACAGCGTGAACTTGATGCGTTACCTGCCGAGATAGAGCGGTTGGAGAACGATGTGGAAGCACTGGAACAGGAAGCCGCCGACCCGGCATTCTACCAGCAGGACGCTAGCGACGTGACGACCAAGCTGCAGGCGTTAGAGCAGACGCAGCAAGCGCTAGATGCGGCCATGGAACGCTGGATGTCACTGGAAGCGATGGCCAACGGTGAATAATCAGCCTGCTGAAGGTGCCGGCATCACCGGCACCTTCAAACGCATAAGGCATTATTCGTCGCTTTCTTCACCTTTTTTACCTACGCGAACCGCCAGTACGTCGCACTGTGCGCCGTGCAGTACGCCGGTAGAGGTGGAGCCAAGCAACAGGGCAAACCCATGGCGTCCGTGAGAGCCGACGACAATCAAGTCAACGCCGTGCTCTTCAGCAAAGCGATGGATTTCAGTATCCGGCATACCGACCACCACGTGTTGATCTGCCTCGGCAATGTGGGGAGCCGCTATGTCGGCCAGGCGTTTCTTGGCGTGATCGTCAAGCTGGTCCTGAATGCTGGTCAAATCCATCGGGATATCGCCGCCGTAAGCAAATCCCAGGGGTTCAAGCGTGTGCATGATAGAAATTTTGGCGCGGTCATTACGCTCGGCAATCGCGATGGCCCGATCCAGAATTTTCTTAGAGTCTTTGGTCAAGTCGACGGCAACCAGAATATGGTGATAGCTCATGGCCTATCTCCTCAGTGAGTAACAAGCAGTCTTCTGTATCTAATGCTCTCTACTTTAAGTGGCGTGCCTCATCTTAACAACGACCTGGATCATGGTTTTTATGCACTCTCCATTCAAGTGTGGCTCAGTTTGAAGGAAATGTAGAAATGGAATGGTTGATTATTGTGTTTATCATGCTGTTTGTCTTGGCGCCGGTGATGTGGCTAAAACCGAGCCCACGACAAAAGAGAACCATGGCCATGCGCCTGCACGCCAGCCGAAAAGGGGTAACGATCAAGCAGCAAAAGCCACCGCTTCATGGGTTCAGAGGCACCATGCCTGCTTACCGCTGGTACTACCCCCAGCAGCAACCCGGGCCTGATTTCGTGCTCGTCCGCGACCAGCACGCCAGCCAGGAACTCGAGCCCTACCATGCAGGGTGGCGCTGGCGCATAGCACCACTAAGGCCCATTCCCGGTGCTGCTGAAGCGCCACTTAAAGCGCTGCTGGAACGCCTGCCACTGGATGCGCTGGTGCTTGAGTCAACGCCCAATTCACTGACGCTGTGGTGGTGGGAATCGCAGAATGCCTCGCGCTTTGATACCTATCTGGATGATTTTAATCAGCTACGCGATCAAATGTCGGGCCAGGCAGATAGCCTTCCTCAAGAACCACCCTCGTCAGGAAGCCGCTTCCTGTAGATCGCGCGCCTGAATGGCCAGTCCGTTTTGCTCAATGCGTTCCAGCCATTCACCCAGTTGTTCCAGATCCTCCTCCGAGAGACCTTCGAACATTTCTTTGCGGGCTTCCTTTGCCACATTGTCAATCTGTTCAAGCAGTGGCATGGCCGCATCTGTCAGGTGGATACGTTTGCTGCGACGGTCGCTATCGCAAGCGCGCCGCTCCACCAGGCCCTGGGCTTCGAGCTGACTGAGTGTCCGAACCAAGGAGGGAGCCTCGACACCTATGGCCCGTGCCAAGTCACATTGCGGCTGGCCGTCGCCCAGGCGCCACAGATGATAAAGCGTCACCCAACGCGTCTGTGTGAGGCCAAGCGGCGCCAGGCGGCGATCCAGTATGGAACGCCATAGATGGGGCAGGCGAGCAATGCGAAAACCAATTGATGATGCCATGATCTGCTAGTTACCAGTCAAAATGAATAGACGGATTGTCATAATCTCGAGCGATGAATGCAAGACACGATCACTACTCTGCGTCGGTTTGGTCAACGTCTCGATCACGACCAGGGATAAAGCGCTGAAGATTCAACCTGCTCAAACCCGCCGGCCGAATGTCACTATCTGCCATCGTCGCCTTTTCGGTATCTTCGCTGACGGTAAACCGGATCAGGCCTAACCGCTGGCCGCTGTCTGTCATGATATCCACCCGCCAGCGGCCAGATGGATTCTCGGGGAAGTTCAGCTTGTGGCTCCAGGCTCGGTAACCTTCTTCCCGCCCGCCATTGATATCCAGATCGACGACGTCCAGCTGTTCACCATTTTGATGCCATACATGGGAAATCGTTTCACTCAACCCCCGTGGGGCACGAATGGCGGTATACACATAAAGACCGTTTTGCTTAACCGCCTGGGGGGTCAAGGCAATGGAGCCGCGGGGTTCTCGTTGCTGAATATTGAGGGCCGGTGACAACGCCGTGCCGGTCATCCATAAGCTGGCTGGTGGCACCCAGGCGCGCCCGAACCAGGCCAGGCCCGCCACTATTAACATCATGGCGAGTAACGGAAACCAGCCGCTGAATGAGCGTTGCCTCAGCAGATGCCAAAAGCTGGGTATTGCGACCACCAACATGGTCGCAATGGCCAGTAGCAAACTCTGCCCGGTGGTTAAGTGAAGCATGATCGGCAACGTGACCAGCACCACCAAAAACACGCACAGCGCATGGAACATGAAGTAGGCACTGCGCCAGCGGCCAGCAACCTTGTAATACAGAGGATCAATAATCGACAGCACCGCCATGGCCACGACGCAAAGTGAGAAGAGACTTTGGCCGCTGTTCCATACGGTGGTGATCAAAATAAACGGCAGTGTGAAAAATAGCGTTTCCTGGTGGATCATCTGGGCGATGAACGAGGCAACGCCTTTGGGTAGGGTGGGATAGCCTCGACGGGCAAGCCAGCGACCGACCAGACTTTCTGAGAGAAGCAACAGCCAGGCGAACAAAAGCCCCAATGCCAGCGCTGCCCCCAGCCATTGCTGGCGATCCACAAGAAAGAAACTGCCCAGGCCAGCCGCAAAAGCTAAAGGGGGCCACAGCCAGCTCCATGGTTTTAAACGAACGACGAGTCGTTCCACAAATGATTGCAAAGCGGCGATGCGCGCCTGTGTGAGCAGCGTGCCCATATAAAATAACCCGGATGATCAACGAGCCGTGATCCTAACAGTCCGAACGCCCGGCGGGGAGCGCTGGTCGAAGAAGTTTATAGAATTAGCCAAAAGTCAGGGCTTGACGTTCTTGGGTAACTCAACCAAGCTTACGCAATCAAACGACCGTATGAAATGCGAGGTGCGTCCCGTTGATTGGGACCACCCGAACTTGTGGAGAGAGCGCGGATGATCTATCAAGGCAATGCCATCACGGTGGAGCGTCGTGACACCCAGGGTGGCAATGACATCGCAACGCTCACTTTCGATTTGAAAGATGAGTCCGTCAACAAGCTGTCCAGCGCCGTGGTGACAGAGCTGGGAGAAGCGGTAAAAGCCCTTCAGGCAGAAGCCGGTTTGCAGGGACTGGTCATTGGCAGTGCCAAAGAAGCCTTTATTGTCGGTGCTGATATTACCGAGTTCCACACCCTGTTCGATAAAGGCGAAGAGTACCTGGTGGAAATGAACCTCAAGGTTCATGACATCTTCAACGCCATTGAAGATTTACCTTTCCCCACGGTCACGGCGATCAACGGGCTGGCGTTGGGCGGCGGCTGCGAAGTACTGCTGACCACCGATTTCCGTGTGATGAGCGAAAAGGCCAAGATTGGCCTGCCGGAAACCAAGCTGGGCATTCTGCCGGGCTGGGGTGGTTGCGTTCGTCTGCCGCGGCTGATCGGCGCCGACAATGCGATTGAATGGATCGCCGGCGGTACGGAAAATCGTGCGGACGCTGCGCTCAAGATGGGAGCCGTCGATGCCGTCGTCGCCCATGAGCTGCTCGAAAGCGCCGCGCTGGATATCCTCGACCGCGCTAATGCCGGCGAGCTCGACTATCAAGCGCGCCGCGACGAAAAGACCAGCCCGCTCAAGCTCAATGCCATCGAGCAGATGATGGCGTTTGAAACCGCCAAGGGTTACGTGGCAGGCAAGGCGGGGCCGCACTATCCCGCGCCGGTCGAAGCCATCAAGGTAATCCAGAAGGGCGCTGGTGAGGAACGTGGTCGCGCTCAGGCGATCGAGGCCAAGGCCTTTGCCAAGCTGGCGCTGAGCAGCGTGGCGTTCAACCTGGTGGGTCTGTTCCTCAACGACCAGGTGGTCAAGAAAAAAGGCAGCCAGTACGAGAAACAGGCGCAGCCGGTCAACCAGACGGCGGTGCTGGGCGCGGGTATCATGGGCGGCGGTATCGCCTATCAAAGCGCCTCGAAAGGCACGCCCATCCTGATGAAAGATATCAAGGATGACGCCATCGAGCTGGGCCTCAAGGAAGCCCGCAAGCTGTTTGCCAAGCAGGTCGAGCGTAACAAGCTGACCACCGAGCAAATGGCCGAGAAGCTGAGCAATATTCGCCCAACGCTCTCCTACGGCGATTTCGGCAATGTCGACCTGGTGGTCGAGGCCGTGGTCGAAAACCCCAAGGTCAAGGACGCCGTGTTGACCGAAGTAGAAGGTATGGTCAGCGAGAATACGATTCTTACCTCCAACACCTCGACCATTTCCATCAACCGCCTGGCCAGGAACCTCAAGCGTCCGGAAAACTTCTGCGGCATGCACTTCTTCAACCCGGTGCACCGTATGCCGCTGGTGGAAGTAATCCGCGGTGAGAAAACCTCGGATGCCGCGGTAGCCGCCACGGTCGCCTACGCGCGTGCCATGGGCAAAACGCCGATCGTGGTCAACGACTGCCCCGGGTTCCTGGTCAACCGAGTGCTGTTCCCGTACTTCGGTGGTTTCAGCTTCCTGGTCGAGCAAGGCGCCGACTTCCAGCACGTCGACAAGGTAATGGAGAAGTTTGGCTGGCCGATGGGCCCTGCGTATCTGCTGGACGTGGTCGGTATGGATACGGCGGTTCACGCCAACGAGGTCATGGCCGAAGGCTTCCCGGATCGAATGGCCCGTGACGGCAAGACCGCCATCCAGGTCATGTACGACAATGAGCGCCTCGGTCAGAAGAATGACAAGGGCTTCTACGCCTACGAAGAGGATAAAAAGGGTAAGCCCAAGAAAGTCACCGATGAAGCGGCCTACACCTTGGTCAAAGAAGTGGTAAAAGAGCACAAGGAGTTTTCGGACGAGGACATTATCGCCCGCATGATGGTGCCCCTCTGCCTGGAGACCGTGCGCTGCCTGGAAGACGGTATTGTCGCGACGCCCGCCGAAGCTGATATGGCGCTTATTTATGGTATCGGGTTCCCGCCGTTCCGCGGCGGGGCGTTGCGCTACATTGACGCCATGGGTGTGGCCGAGTTCGTCAAGCTGGCCGAAGGCCTGGCCGATGAGTTGGGACCGCTCTACGCGCCCACCGACAAGCTGCGCCAGATGGCTAAGAATGGCGAACGCTTTTATACCGCCGACGGTCAGGCCTAAATCACCACGTACAGGAGAAATATGATGAGTTTGAATCCGAGAGATATCGTGGTGGTCGACGCCGTACGTACCGCCATGGCCAAAGCCAAGAATGGCGCGTTTCGTAACGTGCGGGCAGAAAATCTATCAGCGGCCGTCATGCAGGCCTTGTTTCAGCGCAATGCCAACCTGGATGCCTCAGAAGTCGACGACGTGATTTGGGGCTGTGTTAACCAAACGCTTGAACAATCGATGAACATTGCGCGTAACGCCGCCATCATGACCGGCATTCCGCGCTCGGTGCCGGCGCAGACCGTCAACCGCCTGTGCGGCTCTTCCATGAGCGCGCTGCATATCGCCTCGGCCAATATCAAGGCCGGTATGGGGGATTTCTACATCATCGGCGGCGTCGAGCACATGGAACACGTGCCAATGACCCACGGCGTTGACGTCAATCCCGCGGCCAGCAAGCACGCCGCGAAAGCCGCTATGATGATGGGCCTGACCGCCGAGCTACTGGGTAAAATGCACGGTGTCTCCCGTGAAGATCAGGACAAGTTTGGCGTACGCTCCCACCAGCGTGCCCAGGCGGCGATGGAAAAAGGTTACTTCGATAACGAAATCATCGGTGTCGAAGGCCATGACCAGCAAGGCTTCAAAGTCATGGTCAAGAACGATGAAGTGATCCGTCCCGATGCCAGCATGGAGTCAATGGCTAACCTCA
Source organism: Halomonas sp. 5021 (assembly GCF_036663435.1). Classification (NCBI taxonomy): domain Bacteria; kingdom Pseudomonadati; phylum Pseudomonadota; class Gammaproteobacteria; order Oceanospirillales; family Halomonadaceae; genus Halomonas; species Halomonas sp. 5021. Next base: position 78,283 of record NZ_JAXOVU010000015.1, on the reverse strand, counting down.
AGCCGGTGTTTGACCCCCGCAATGGTACCGTGACCGCTGGCACGTCTTCGGCGCTATCGGTGGGCGCTTCCGCGATGGCGGTGATGAGCTACGAGCGTGCCCAGGCCCTGGGCCTCGAGCCGATTGCCAAGGTACTGTCTACTGGTGTGGCGGGCTGTGATGCGTCCATCATGGGGTATGGCCCGGTGCCTGCTTCCAAGAAGGCGCTGAAAGCCGCTGGGCTTTCCGCGGCCGACATTCAGACCGTCGAGCTTAACGAAGCCTTTGCCGCTCAGGGCATTCCCGTCCTGAAAGACCTGGGTTTCCTGGATGCCATGGACGAGAAGGTCAATCTGCACGGCGGCGCCATTGCGCTGGGGCACCCGCTGGGCTGCTCGGGGTCGCGCATCTGTACAACGCTGCTTAACGTCATGCAGCAGCGCGACACCACCCTCGGTCTCGCCACCATGTGTATCGGCATGGGGCAGGGGGTTGCCACGGTATTTGAACGCCTCAGATAACCATGGCGTTAGCCAGAGCGTAAAACGGCACCCTTCGGGGTGCCGTTTTTTTCCGCAAGCGCTTGGGGTATCGGCTATTCGGCCTGAAAGGCGCTGCGATGGAAATTGGCCGCTGCCTCGACGTCTGCAATACCGCAGCTGTCCGGGACGGGGATTGTCTGGCCGGCAAGTACGGCAAGGACGGCGCGCGTCCCGTTGGCCAGCGATTCGAGGTTGTAGCCGCCTTCGAGCACAAAGACCAGGCGGCCGTCGCAGTGTTTTTCGGCCAGCTGCTGTAAAAAGCCGGTCAAGGCACCAAACCCGTCGTAGGAAACATTGAGGGCCAGGTCGTGCCAGTGCGGGTCAAAGCCGGCGGAGACAAGAATGATATCGGGTTTGAACCAGTCGGCTGCCGGCGCCAGGATGTCTCGAAACGCCTTGAGATAGGCTTCATCTCCGGCGCCCGCCGGTAATGGCACGTTGACGGTGGTGCCTTCGGCAAGGCCCGCGCCGACGTCTTGCAGATGGCCGGAACCCGGATAGAAGGGCGCGGCGCGGTGGATATCAAAAAACATCACGTCGGGCTCGGCCCAGAAAATATCCTGGGTGCCGTTGCCGTGGTGAGCATCCCAATCGACGATCAAGACCCTTTCGCACCCCAGAGCGCTGCGCGCATGCGCTGCCGCGACTGCCACATTGTTGAACAGACAAAAGCCCCGTGCGCGCACGGGCTCGGCGTGGTGACCTGGGGGGCGAACGAGCGCAAAGGCGCTCCGGGTACGTTTTTCCATGACGGCCTCAACGGCGGCAATGGCGGTGCCGGCAGCGACTTCGGCGGCGTCCACGCTGCCCGGTGACACGGCGGTGGTATCCACATCCAGCCAGGCATTCTTGCCTCTCAAATTGAAGATGTCGCTCAGGTAGGAGGTCGTGTGCACCCGGGCCAGCTGTTCATGGGTGGCAGCTTTGCCACCTTCGAAGACAAGCCCCTCGATTGGGGCTTTGTTGAGTAACTGTTGAATAGCTTTTAGCCGACCGGGGTGTTCCGGGTATTTCCAGGGAACAGAGAGCCCCGACAGCAGCTGTCGAATCCGTTTATCAATGCGGTCAGGTAGAAAATCGGCATCAATATTGGGTTCGTGGGCAAGGACGCGATCATCATAGAAGGCGATAACGTTATGCATGGTCATATACCTGAGTTAGGGCGCGCGCAGTGCAGGCGTGTCACTTGTTGGTACCCCAAGCGCTAAAAAGGTTGCTTATAGTAAGGCAGGCTTGACGGCGTTATACAATGCCATTATCCAGGCTAAACGCTAAATAGAGCCCCAACTCCTCCACCTGGGTGGCAAAATCATCCTGCCACTCGCCCTGCAGGGTGAGTGGCGGCTGTACCCAGCGCCAGCGCAGGCCGGAAACGATGCTCTCAACCGCTCGTCTAGTGCCTGTACCGTCAAGCCCGGCACGAATGTACAGGGCACATGGCAGGCCCTGTTTTTCCTCTATGACCCCGTAGTAGCTGCGATCGAAAAAATCCTTGAGCGCACCGCTCATGTAACCCAGGTTTTCCGTGGTACCTAACAGTATGCCATCGCAGGCCACTACATCGTCAGGACCGGCTTCGAAAGGGGTCTTGACAACGCATCGCACGTTTTCAAGGTCGCTGTGCGTCGCGCCGCGATAGGCAGCATCACTGAGCGCCTGGGTATTCGGTGAAGGGGTATGAGCAACAATAAGTAGTTGTTTCATTAGTTAACCTGTGGGGATGAGGTTTGCGTCTTTGCAGCGACATGCCACACTAAGCGTTAACCTATTCCAAGAGCCTATATGCCCACGAATGCCATGATCAATGTGTATTATGATGCGATCTGCCCTGGCTGTCGCAAGGATCGACGGCGCTTTGAACGCTGGGCAGGCAAGCGTGCCAGAGATATTGATTGGCTCGATGTGACCGAGCATCAGCAGCTTCTGCGCGACAAGGGGATTGCGCCGGAAGCAGCTTTGCGATCGTTGCATATCGAGCTGAGTGACGGGCGCATGATTGAGGGTATTGATGCCTATCGATTACTCATGCAGCGTATACCGTTATTTTATCCCGTGGCATGGTTGATTGGTTTGCCTGGTATCAAGCAGGCGCTGCGTCGTTACTACGATCACTGGGTGAAGAAGCGCTTGGAGCGTGAGGGCCGCTGGCCGCCCCAATAAGGCATTCTGTCGCCTGATGACATTGACAACGACGCGCTTTTCGACAAGGCTTTTGGCACTTCTCACTGGATGATCAAGGAGAAAGAAAGCTATGGCGTTTGCTCTATCTTCAATGCAGGTAACCAGCAGTGCTTTTGCGAATCATCAAGCGATTCCGGCTAAACATAGTGCCGAGCAAGATGATGTATCGCCTGCACTGGCTTGGCAGGGCGCACCTGACGGTACCAAGGGGTTCGCCGTTGTGTGCCACGATCCCGATGCGCCGCTGGTTAAAGACGGCACCTACGGGTTTGTTCATTGGGTGCTGTATAACCTGCCGGGCGATCTCAACGAGCTGAGTGAAAATACGGCGCTGGGTACCGCCGGTGCCAATGACTTCGGCAACCAGGGATATGGTGGTCCCATGCCGCCAGAAGGCCATGGTACGCATTATTATTATTTTTGGGTGCTGGCGCTTGACCATCAAACGGCCTTGCCCGAGGGCCTGACACTCGCCGAGTTGCTGCGTGAAATTGAACCGAACCTGCTAGGTATGAATCGACTGGTCGGCACCTATCAGCGCGACTGATGCTGCCATAGTAACCGGGGAGCACCATTCTCCCATCGTTTTTTGACGAAACCCGCGAATTTACTCGCGGGTTTTTTTCGCTCAGCATCTCGATAGTTTTATTGAATGATAATGATTAGCTTTTTTGATGTTATCAGCGGCGAACGTGTCAGGAAATTGCGCTATTTGATAAGGAATTTGCAGAAGGGCTTCACATCAAATTTATACAGGACTAAAATGGTCCTCAATTGAGTGGACAGGCCAAATGCAATGGCTAATGGGAGTCGACATGCTTAAGCTTTCCCGGCTGACAGACTATGCCGCCGTGGTCATGGCGCAGATTGCTCGTCAGCCACAGGCGTCACATGCGGCGGCAGACTTGGCCGATGCGGTGCAGCTGCCTCATCCGACGGTAAGCAAAACGCTCAAAATGCTGGTAAAAGCAGGACTTCTTGAATCACAGCGTGGCGCCCAGGGTGGCTACCGGCTCGCTCGGCCTGCTTCCCAGATTACGGCGGCAGACATTATCTCCGCGATTGAAGGCCCAGTGGCAATGACCGAGTGCAGTCAGGCAGAAGGTGACTGCGATCTCGTGGCCACCTGTGGCGTGGCGGACAACTGGCAGCGCGTATCGCTTGCCATCCGCACACTGCTTGAAAGCGTGACGCTTGCACATTTGGCCGATACCACGCCGATCAAGCTACCCGTACAGCTACCAATTCAAAGCATAAGTCTATCGGCAGCTACTGCATGACCAGCATGACCGATACAGGCACTTATCTCTTATTGACGGCGAGCTAACCTCGCCACCCAACTGCCCGGAGGGTATGACCATGGCAACCGAAGAAATGGAACAGTTGGTTCGTCGCGATTACAAAGAAGGCTTTGTAACTGATATCGAAAGCGACACCCTGCCACCTGGCCTGGACGAAAACACCATCGCCTTTATTTCTAAAAAGAAAGGCGAACCGGAGTGGATGCTGGAGTGGCGTCTGGAGGCGTTCCACAAATGGCAGGAAATGAAAGAGCCATCCTGGGCGCACCTGAATTATCCGCCGATCGATTACCAGTCGATTTCCTACTTCAGTGCACCGAAGCGTCCCGAAGATCGTCCCCAGAGCCTCGACGAAGTCGATCCCAAGCTACTGGAAACCTACGAGAAACTGGGCATTCCGCTGCATGAGCGGGCAGCGCTTGCCGGTGTTGCGGTAGATGCCGTGTTTGACTCGGTGTCGGTCGCCACGACGTTCAAGGAGCAATTGGCAGAAGCCGGGGTGATCTTTTGTTCGATTTCTGAGGCGATTCGCGATTATCCAGAACTGGTCAAACAGTACCTGGGGACCGTGGTGCCGCAGAACGACAACTATTTTGCGGCGTTGAACTCTGCCGTGTTCACCGACGGGTCCTTTGTCTTCGTGCCGGAAGGCGTGACCTGCCCGATGGAGCTGTCGACCTACTTCCGTATCAATGCGGCCAACACCGGCCAGTTCGAGCGTACGCTGATCATCTGTGAAAGCCGGGCTCAGGTTTCCTATCTGGAAGGCTGCACCGCGCCAATGCGCGATGAAAACCAGCTGCACGCGGCGGTGGTAGAGCTTGTTGCATTGGACGATGCCTATATCAAGTATTCCACGGTCCAGAACTGGTATCCCGGTGATGAAGACGGCAAGGGCGGCATTTACAATTTCGTGACCAAGCGTGGCGAATGCCGCGGCGCGCGTTCGCGGATCAGTTGGACGCAGGTGGAAACCGGGTCAGCCATCACCTGGAAGTACCCCTCCTGCGTACTACGCGGTAAAGACAGTATCGGCGAATTCTATTCTGTCGCCGTGACGAATGGGCGCCAGCAGGCCGATACCGGTACCAAAATGATCCACATCGGGGAGGGCACCCGCTCCTATATCGTTGCCAAGGGTATCTCTGCCGGCAAGAGCGATCAGTCCTACCGCGGTCTGGTGAAAATCGGCCCACGCGCCAAAGGAGCCCGTAACTTTACCCAGTGCGACTCGCTGCTGATTGGTGACAAGTCAGGTGCGCATACCTTCCCGTACCAGGAAATAGGTAACAGCACGGCCAAAATTGAACACGAAGCGACCACGTCCAAAATTGGTGAAGACCAGCTGTTCTACTGTCAGAGCCGGGGTATCACCGAGGAAGACGCGGTCAGCATGATCGTTAACGGCTTCTGCAAGGATGTGTTCCAGGAATTGCCGATGGAGTTCGCGGTCGAGGCCGAGGCGCTCCTGAACGTGACACTGGAAGGCGCGGTAGGCTAAGTGCGCGCTACGGTACCAGACAACTTTTATGAGCGTCGCGTAAGCGATCTGTAAGCATTTGAAGGGTTTTTACTATGTTGGAAGTTAAAGATTTACACGTCACCGTCGAAGGCAGCGAGATTCTCAAAGGCCTCAGCCTCACAATCAACGAGGGTGAAGTGCATGCCCTGATGGGGCCTAACGGCGCGGGTAAATCCACGTTATCGGCTGTGATTGCGGGTAAGGATGGTTACGAAGTCACTCAGGGCAGCATTACCTTCAAAGGTCAGGACGTGCTGGAAATGGAAATCGAAGAGCGCGCCCAGGCAGGGCTGCTGCTGGGTTTCCAGTACCCGGTCGAAATCCCTGGGGTAAAGAATATCTACCTGCTCAAAGCAGCGCTCAACGCCCAGCGTGCCGCGCGGGGTGAAGATGAGTTGCCAGCGCCTGAGTTCATGAAGCTGGTAAAAGAGAAGCTTGGCCTGATGAAAATGGATGCCAGCTTTCTTCAGCGTGCGGTCAACGAAGGCTTCTCTGGCGGCGAGAAGAAGCGCAACGAAATTCTGCAAATGCTGGTGCTTCAACCCAAACTCGCCATGCTTGACGAGATCGACTCGGGGCTTGATATCGACGCCATGAAAGTTGTTGCCGACGGGGTTAACAGCTTGCGCGCCGAAGACCGTGCGATTCTGCTGGTTACCCACTACCAGCGCCTGCTCGATTACATCGTTCCGGACAAGGTTCACGTCCTGGTCGACGGGCGCATTGTCAAAACCGGTGATGCAGAGCTTGCCAAAGAGCTGGAAGCCAACGGGTACGAAGGCATTGAGGAGTCTGTGGCATGAGCGACACGCAAACGTTTTTGGACACGCTGAACGCGCGTAGCCAACAGCGCGACGCTGAGCCGACCTGGATCGCGGCTCGCCGTCAGGCTGGCGCGGCACGCTTCGAGGCCATTGGCTTTCCCACTCGCCGTGATGAAGAGTGGAAATACACCGATGTTCGCTCTATTGCCCAGGGCAATTTTGCCCTGGCGGAAAGTGCCGAGTTCTCTCAGGCTCAGGCAGCCGCATTGACGCTGCCCCTGGATGCCTACCGGCTGACGTTTGTCGACGGTGTGTTTTCATCAGCGCTTTCTGATCTGGACGCATTGCCCGATAGCGTTCAGGTGCTGCCGCTGTCCAAGGCATTGACCGACAACCATGAAGCTGTTGGCGGGCCGCTGGGTCGCCTGACAAGCGTTGATTTTTCCGCCTTTGCGGCACTCAATACGGCGTTTATGGAAGAAGGTGCCGTGGTGCGCATCGCACCGGGGACGGTGGTTGAAAAGCCAATCCTGCTACAGTTCCTTTCCCGTGCCGGTACGCCAGTGATGAGTCATCCGCGTATTCTGGTAGAGGCGGGCGGACGCAGCGAAGCGACGCTGATTGAGCACTATGCCGGCGAAACCGATGCCACAAACTTCACCAACGTGGTGGCTGAGTTGATGCTGGACCGTGGTGCGATTCTGAACCATTACAAGCTTCAGGAAGCCCCGCTGGGTGACATGCACGTGGCCAGTATCCACGTAGAGCAAAGTCGCGATACCCGGTACAGTTCCTACAACCTGAATCTGGGCGGTGCGCTGGTGCGTAACGACCTGATCAGTGATTTGAACGGCCAGGGTGCGGAAACCAATTTCCTCGGGCTGTTCTTTGGCCAGGGTCGCCAGCACGTCGATAACCACACCAAGGTCAACCACAATGCGCCGCTGACGTTCTCCAACGAGAACTACAAGGGCATCCTGGATGACCGTGCCCATGGCGTGTTTAACGGCAAGGTGTATGTCAAGCGCGACAGCCAGAAGATAGAAGGCTTCCAGAGTAATCAGAACCTGCTGCTCTCCGACCGCGCGCACATCGATGCCAAGCCCGAGCTTGAAATCTATGCGGACGACGTCAAGTGCTCCCACGGCACGACCACCGGCCAGCTCGATGAAGAAGCCATCTACGCATTGCGTACCCGGGGAATCGACGAAGCGACCGCTCGTGGCCTGCTGACGCTGGCGTTTGCCGGTGAAGTGCTGGATCAGGTGGCGCTGGATGCCGTGGCAGAGCGCGTGGAACTTGCCGTCGCCGGTAAATTGCCAGAGCGCTTTAACCTCGCCGGGTTGGTAGAAGCAGCGGTTTCGCTCAACGACTAATCAAGGAGCTATCGATGCCCCATACCGTGATTGAGACGCCCTTGGAGCAAGACAGCGCACGCTACGACCTGACCGCACTACGCCGGGAATTCCCGGTGCTGGAACGCGAGGTTAACGGCAAGGCGCTGATCTACCTGGACAATGCGGCGACCAGCCAGACGCCGCAGCCAGTGATAGACGTATTCAGCGATTACTATTCGCGCTATAACGCCAACATTCACCGTGGGCTGCACACTCTGGCGGATGAGGCCACCGCGGCGTTCGAGGGTACGCGTCAGCGGGTGAAAGGGTTTCTCAATGCGGAAGACGCGCGTCAGATTATCTTTACGCGGGGCACCACCGAGGCGATTAACCTGGTAGCGCAAAGCTGGGGGCGTAACCAGTTGCATCCAGGGGATGAAGTGTTGATCTCGATGCTGGAGCACCACTCCAACATCGTGCCCTGGCAACTGCTGGCAGCCGAGCGTGGTTTTACCATCAAGGTCATTCCCGTCGACTCAGATGGCGCGCTGGATATGGACGCCTACCGGGAGCTGTTAAGCGAGCGCACCAAGCTGGTCGCGGTCAATCACGTGTCCAATGCCTTGGGCACGATCAACCCCGTTAAAGAGATGGCAGCGCTGGCGCATCAGTTTGGCGCCTTGATCCTCATTGATGGCGCTCAGGCTGCGCCGCATCAACGGGTTGACGTGCAGGATATTGATGCCGATTTCTATGCCTTCTCGGGGCATAAGGTCTACGGACCTACCGGCGTTGGTGTGCTGTATGGCAAAAAAGCGCTGCTGGAAGCGATGCCCCCCTGGCAGGGCGGCGGTGAGATGATCGACACCGTTTCCTTTGACGTCGGCACTACCTTTGCGGCTATTCCGCACAAGTTCGAGGCGGGGACGCCGGCGATTGCCGAAGTCATTGCCTTGGGCCGCGCCCTTGAGTGGATGGAAGGTGTCGGGGTCGAGGCGATTAGTGCCTGGGAAGGCGTTTTGCTTCATCATGCCACCCAGGCGGTCAGCCAGGTGGACGGATTACGTATTCTGGGTACCGCACCGAACAAGGCCGGCGTGCTATCCTTCGTGGTTGACGGGGTGCATGCTCAGGATATTGGCCTGTTGATCGACCAGTTGGGCGTGGCAATCCGCACGGGGCATCACTGCGCTCAACCGCTCCTGCATCACTTCGGGGTAGACGCAACGTGCCGGGCGTCATTTGCTGCGTATAATACCCTTGAAGAGGTAGAGACGTTTGTGGCGGCGCTCAACCGCGTGATCGGAATGGTGCGCTAAGGGAGTTTATGGATATCGAGCAAGTAGCCAGTTTGCAGCGTGGACAAAGTTTACCGCTTCAGCGTGATGTGGAGGCGATCGCGATACCGTTTGGCAGTACCGAACAGTTGCCGGAAGATAGCGTTGTAAGCGTCATGCAGGCCAAGGGCAGCACGGTGAGCGTTGGTTTTGAGGGTCGGTTATTCTTGATCGAAGGCAGTAATCTTGATGCGCTGGGACTTCCACCACTGCCGCGACCGACGCTGCACGAAGATGCCACGGAAGACGAAATCGAGCAGTTCGTCTGGGATCAGTTGCGGACATGCTTTGACCCGGAGATACCCGTCAATATCGTCGACCTGGGGCTGGTTTACGGCTGCCGGATTGAGCGACTGATCAGCGGTGAACGAATGGTGACCATTCGTATGACGCTGACCGCCCCTGGCTGTGGCATGGGTGATGTGATTGCTGCCGACGCGCGTAACAAGATCCTGGGGGCGCCGCAGATCAGCAAGGTGCATACCGAGATTGTCTTCAGCCCGCCCTGGAGCCGTGACATGATGAGCGAAGAGGCGAAGCTTGAGCTGGGTATGTTCTAACGGCGGGATGGCGCTCTAGATGCGTATACTGCTGATCAGATGGATATCGCGCATGTTAATGTCGCTAGGAGCATTGCTGCTTCTGGCGACATTGCTATTTGTAGGTGGCAATCTATGGGTTCTGGGGCGAACAAGCGCTTATATCCATGAACAACTTTCCCAGTGTGTACCCGCAGAGGTAGGCGTCGTGTTTGGTACCTCGAACTGGACACGCAGCGGTATGCGCAACCCCCACTTCCATGCGCGAATGCGCACCGCGGCCCAACTGGTTGACCATCAAAAGGTACAGCATCTGCTGTTGTCAGGCGATAATCGTACTCAGGCCTATAATGAACCGCGGGCCATGTGGCGAGACTTAACACGCCGAGGCGTAGCGCCTGAGCAGTTGACAATGGACTTTGCCGGTTTCAGTACCTACGACACCCTGGCAAGAGCGCGTGACGTTTTTCAGCTAGACCAGGCGGTATTGATTACCCAGGACTGGCACTTACCCAGGGCGATCTTCATCGCCCAGGCATTGGGCATGCAGGTAACGGGCTGTGTCGCTGAAGAGCGCGATGGAGCGGGTGGCTGGCACGTGCTGATGCGTGAGTGGGCGGCCAGGGTAGCAACACTCGGTGATCTGTATATCTGGGGACGCGAGCCTTACTTTCTAGGCCCACCTGAGCCTATTCAAACCTTACCCGAGCGCACTGATTAGCTTCGTGACTTGCGTTTTTGCAGTTCGTATAGCTCGCGAATCAACTGACGACAGCCCTTCATGCAATCTTCGATAACCGGCTCAATGGGGGCGGGTAGCGGATGAGTGAAGAGCGTTGACAACGCCTGCATCAAAACACGTTCCTGCTCCAGTAGCTCATTGATCAGCACCTGACTGTCGTTGCCGACAAAACTTTTCAGACGGCTCCAGAGCCATAAAAAGTCGTCTCGCTCAACGTCAGCATCTCGGGGTAGCATCTTCAGATGTGTCCGAGCCAGGTCTTGTAACTGGTGCATGGATTCTAGGCGTGCAGCGTAATGCGGCTTCAATGCTTCGCGCAGGGAAGGGCGCAGGCGTTCTATATTGTCCTGAAAATAATCAATGCTATCGGCCAGCGCTTCCAATGCGCTGTCCATCGCCACTTGGCGATTGTCGAGAAACATGAGCGTCTACCTCCTTCGGTGACGCAGATTGTGGCGGGGGCGCGCTAGATTTGCCACCCCCTTGACGAATTATTTTTGCACAGACCGGTTAGCCTTTCGGCTTGGGGGGTGCTTTACGCGCCGGCATGGCATTTTTTTCGATGTGCTCAATAATCATGCTGGCGATATCTTTGCCAGTGGCACTTTCGATGCCATGCAAGCCAGGCGAGGAGTTCACCTCCATGATCACCGGACCATGATTGGAACGCAGCAAATCGACACCCGCAACCCGCAGCCCCATGGCTTTGGCCGCACGGATGGCGGTGGAGCGCTCTTCAGGCGTAATCCGGATGACGCTGGCGGTGCCGCCGCGGTGAAGGTTCGAACGGAATTCACCGTCGGCCGCCTGACGCTTCATCGAGGCCACGACTTTATCACCGATCACGAAACAGCGGATATCGGCACCGCGTGCTTCCTTGATGTACTCCTGCACCATGATGTTGGCTTTCATGCCCATAAAGGCCTGAATAACCGATTCCGCCGCCTGATTGGTTTCAGCCAATACCACACCAATGCCCTGGGTGCCTTCCAGTAGCTTAATGACCAGCGGGGCACTCTTTACCATGGTGATCAGGTCGGGAATATCATCCGGTGAGTGGGCAAAGCCGGTAATGGGGAGCCCCAACCCTTTGCGTGACAGTAACTGGAGTGAGCGCAGCTTATCCCTGGAGCGCGTAATCGAGACATTATCGTTGATAACGTAGGTGCCCATCATTTCAAACTGACGGAGCACCGCGCAGCCATAAAAGGTGACGGATGAGCCAATCCGCGGGATGACCGCATCAAAAGGCTCGATTTCCTGCCCCTTGTAGTGAATCGACGGATGGTGAGAGGCAATGCTCATGTAGCAGCGCAGGGTGTCGACCACTCGCGCCGTGTGTCCACGACCTTCAGCCGCTTCCACCAGGCGGCGCGTGGAGTAGAGGTTGCGATTACGGGAAAGCAAAGCGATATGCATGCGAAACTCCAAGCCTAGTCGAAGGGGCGTAGTGAAAGAGGAAGTGGAAAACTAGCGTGGAATGTTAACAAACTTAGGGTTCGCCGTGTAAAAACGCAGCGCCCGGTGCCACCAGCAAACGGCGCATCGCACGGCGTCCCAATAGCATGGGGTGTCGCATATTGCTACGGTCCGCCAGGCTTAGCTCAACCGGAAAGTTAAGATCGCCCAGGCGCATTGGGGTGCGGATCACATACCGCCATTCAGTGTGTCCGTTCGAGCTGGTCACCCGTCGGCGATCATGTAAATGCACTTTCAACCGGTGAGCCGGTGTTTCAGGCCCGCCACTATGGGTAATAAAACTGACCCATAGCTGACCATCTTCGTCTTCATGGGTCTCGATCTCCTCGGCGTGTAGCGCAGAGGTACGTGCACCCGTGTCTGCTTTGCAGCACAGATGAAGTGCCAGATCCGGCAAATAGACCATTTCTCGACGGCCAATAACCGCTTTGGCCTGGTAAGGGAGTTCTTTCAAAACCACTCCTTAGGAAGCCGATGATTAACAACATTGCGCTTTACTTTCATCGGGCGTTCCTCAGCATCATCAGTAATCAACCCTGGGATTATCCGCTATTGGCCGTCAGTTCAACCACGCGGGCGTGGATCCTTGAGCCTTCCGGTGCGTCACGCAGCGCCATCAGTAACGGCAGGCGTAGCCGGGGAATCAGCGCCAAGTCTTTTACCATCGCAATAAAATCGGTGCGTTCGTCATCAGCCAGTCGCGACAGGAAAAGCGGTAGACGTTCGCCGTCTTCCAAATGTGACCAGCCCCTTCCTGCCATCGCTGCCAGTACGTCGGGCCCACTGGTGGTCTCGTCGCGGAGCAACTGAGCATACCAATGGCCTACTTCGTCAGTTTCCGTGGCTCCGACGGCGCGCACACAGGCACACAGCATTTCCAGATCACCTGCAATGATGGCTTTTTCACCCCGTTGGCGCAATGCGGCGACCAAGCTGCCGGGCAGAGGCTCATGCTCCAGGCAAAGGCAAAATGCCTGAGCAACCTCTGTGGGTAAATGGGCGAGCTGGGTGGCTAACCGTTCCGCCGTCTCTTCATCGAGGCGGACTACCACGTCGGCGACACCCTGTAACCCCAACTGTTGCCAATCTAGCGCCTGTGGGTCACGGAGGTAAGCGTCAACGGGGTCAAAATGCTGGCTTGCAGGCAAGTCAAACGCATGGGTTGCCCTGGCATTAAGCATCGCCTGAAAAGGGGCGCTCGGGGTAAAGGCGAGCGGGTTGTCCTTCATCAGGTTGTCAGCTTCTGAGCCACGCGTCTGGCCTAGTTGTGAGACGTTGCGGCCCAGGGTTTCAAGTAGCCGATTCAGAAACGCATCGCGCTGGGCGGGCACCAGATAGCCTTCCTCGTCCAGCGGCAGGGCCAGAAACCAGATCGCCGGTTCGGGCATATCACCCAGACGAAACACGATGGCCACGCGCGCCTGACCTTGCCAGGGTGCAGGCCATGGGCTCTGGGCATTTTCAAGCTGGCGTAGTGCATCCATAGGGCACGGGGTAACGCACCGTCCCATATGATAAAGCGATACACTGGCGCCGCTGCGCTGAAAAAACTCGTCTAGGGTGCGAATTGGTTGCATAACGTCCTTTCCCATTGCAAGCCTGCACTCTACCTTGCGGATAGCAGCCTGTCAGCCGTAGGCATTGATAATATCACGCCTTTTTTACTGTCTGGTTAAAAATTAAACAGTCATCGCCAACCCGCATGGGGAACGCGGATGCGATACCTTTCCATAGCTTATCCACAGTCTCTTGCAGGTTTTCTGTGAATCTGTGAATAACGAAGATCTCGGTGGATGAGTGGCAACTCAGCCATAGAGTTGGGATAATGCCCTTTAAATATCTGATTCAACATAGGTGGTTTATGGGCGCACATCGCGAGCTTCATACCGCGCTTCTTGATCTTGAAGCGACGCTAAAGGCCGCTGACCTATGGCGTATGCCAATCCCTGAGACAGCGGCTTTTTCCAGCCAGCAGCCGTTCTGTGTCGATACAATGTCGCTGCTCCAGTGGCTGCGCTTTGTATTTATCGCGCGCCTGGAGTCGCTGGTTGAAGCTGGTGGGCCGATGCCGGCCAAATGTGAGGTGGCACCCGCCGTGGCGGCCTATTTGCAGCAGGAGCAGACACCCGCCCATCATCAACTGCTCGTTGTGCGGGCTGTGGAGAGAGTGGATAAGGTCGTCACTGAAAACTGAAGGCCGATGTAACAACAAAGCCCGCCGCAAGGCAGGCTTTGTGGATAACGCCTGAGAGTTATTGGCTGTCAGCCTAGAAACGATAGCTGAGGCCACCCATGACCACGACAGGGTCGATCTCAACGGTACCGGCCGCTGCACCGTTAATGCTGGCATCGGTATCAATGTCGATGTACCAAGCCGCGGCGTTCAGCGCCCAGTGGTCATCAATCAACAGGTCCACGCCTACCTGGCCTGCCGCGCCCCAGGAGTCATCCAGATCTAAATCACCAGTCGTCAGCTCTTCATCGGAGAAGTGGGTGTAGTTAACACCTGCACCCACATAAGGCTGTACCCGGGACTGCGTGCCGCCCAGCGGGTAATACTGGAGCGTCAGGGTTGGCGGTAGGTGCTTGGTGGAGGCGATATTACCACCGTTCAGGTGGATATCGTGCTCGAACGGCAGCGCCGCCAGGAGCTCCACGCCAACGTTATCGAGAAAGCGGTAGCCCAGGGTGAACGCAAACTCGGTTTCATCCTGTACATCCACGGCCAACGCACCGTTGGCCAGTGAGCCGTTGTCGCTTTTAGGCGCGACTTTGGCAACACCAACGCGGGTAAAGACATCACCCGCGCCGTAAGCGAAAGCCTGGCTGCTGGTTATCAGCGCCGCAGCGGCAACGGTGGATACAAGTAGGGTAGGCAGGGCGGCTTTACGCATGGGGGTACTCCTGATGTTAAAACAGACAGTTTCAAACGACTCGTTGCAACGCTGGACGGCTATTCGCTAGCCGTTTAACGATGTGACCAGTGTAACGAGATCCAGTGAGCGGATTATTGATCCAGGGCAAGGGTTGTTAGGCAGGTATTATCAAAGAGGAGAGGTATGTGGAGTGGCCTGATTCAGGGGCGGGCCACCGGTCAATTGGATAATCCAGAAAAACGCTATTGCCAATAAAAAAGCCACTCACGAGGAGTGGCTAACGATTGATTGCTGAGACAGCCTGGAAGGAGGAGGGCGCCGCATAAAACCGCTGCCCCCCTCCATGGCACTAACCACTCAATACCGGTCTATTCGGCGGTGGCCAGCAGGCTGGCGTTGCCACCGGCTGCGGTGGTGTCAATGCACAGATGGCGTTCGACCACGTAGCGATCCGGCGAGATGGTTTGGGTCTCGAGCGGTATGTTGGCGCCATCGCGCTTGGCCAGGGCTGTGCGCAGTTCACGGGTCCAGTCGCTGTCGCCAGCGGCGGCGACCGCCGCGATACCTTTGATGTCACTCAACGTCTCGGCCGAGACGCTTCCATCAAGCCCGGCGACGGGCACCCCGGCATCGATCAGCGGTTTCACCGCCTGTTCGGCGCCTGGCGCGACCAAGACGGCCGCACAGCCAGTACCGAGGGCCTGTGCGGCTTGGGCGATGGCAATATCCAGGGTTGGCCCGAGGCACAGAACCGCTCCCTTCGGGTACATCGCCAAGCGGTTACTTTCACCCGTTGGCCCCGGTAGCGTCTGCGGCGTCATGTCCAACGCAGCCGTCTCGTTGAGCGCCTTGCGTATCACGCCGCCTTTGCCGGATAGCGCCTTGCGTAGCACTTCGATCCGGTTGGGTCGCACCGCCCAGTTGCGCGCATCCAGTCCATCAAGCGCGGATTGGAGATCACCCAGTGAGACCGCTTTTCCTTCTGGTGCATTCCTGTGCTCGGCCTCCGCGGTGCGGCGGAAGCGTGTCACGTAGAGCGGGCCACCGGCCTTGGGGCCGGTGCCTGATAGGCCCTCGCCGCCGAACGGCTGGGAACCGACGATAGCACCGATCTGGTTACGGTTGACGTAGACGTTGCCGACATGGATGCGCTCGACGATCTGCTGCACGCGGTCATCGATACGAGTATGCAGGCCGAAGGTCAGCCCGTAGCCCTTGCCGTTGATGTCATCGACCACCTTGTCGATATCCCGCGCCTTGAAGGTGGCCACGTGCAACACCGGGCCAAAGATTTCACGCTCGAGATCCTCGATGCCGCCAACATCGATCACCGCCGGGGTAACGAAGGTGCCGGTCTCCGGCGCTGAAAGTTTCTTCAGCACCTTGCCGTTCTTCTCGTTCGTCGCTACATAATCGCTGATTTCCTGTTGGGCATCGGCGTCAATCACCGGCGACACGTCAGTATCGGTATTCCAGGGGTCGCCGATGGTCAGCGCGTCCATGGCACCGTAGAGCATGTTAAGCAACCGGTCCCGGGCCTCTTCCTGGACATACAGCATGCGCAGCGCGGAGCAGCGCTGACCGGCCGACTGGAAGGAGGAAATCAGGATGTCGCGTACCGCCTGCTCGGTGAGCGCCGTGGAATCGACGATCATGGAGTTGAGCCCGCCGGTTTCGGCGATCAGCACGGCATCAGGCCCGGCGTTCTCGGCCAGCGCCTTGTGGATGATCTGCGCCACCGGGGTCGAGCCGGTAAAGCAGACACCGGCAATTCGCGGATCGCTGGTCAGCGGTCCACCTACCGTCGGGCCATCGCCCGGGAGTAGCTGCAGCGCCGCTTCAGGCAAACCGGCTTCGCGCATCAACTCGACGGCACGGGCCGCGATCAGGGGCGTCTGCTCGGCTGGCTTGGCGAGCACTGCGTTACCGGCCACCAGGGCGGCCGCGATCTGCCCGGTGGTGATGGCCAGGGGGAAGTTCCACGGGCTGATGCAGACGAAGATACCGCGGGCGCTGCCGGGCTCTTCCGCTTCCAGCCGCTCGCCTTCGTTGGCGTAGTAGCGTAGGAAATCCACTGCCTCACGCACTTCGGCGATACCATCGAACATCATCTTGCCCGCTTCGCGGGTGGTGATCACGGTCAGTTCAGCGATGTGTTCTTCGTAGAGGTCGGCGGTGCGGCGCAGTACCGCGGCGCGCTCGGCCGCAGGGCGTGCCGACCACTCTTTGAAGCCTTGCTCGGCGGCGTCGAGGGCCGTGGCGACCTCTTCCGGGGTGGCTTCATGCACCTTACCGATTACCCGAGAGCCGTCGGCGGGGGAGACCGCATCACGTGCCGGGCCCTTGGGAGCCGGGTTGCCTGCCAGCATCGGGCCTGCAGTCCAGGTGGCGTCGGCAAAGGTTTCACGCGCATCGAGCAGCGGCAGGATCGAAGCCGGCTCGTTGATACGGTAGCCCTTGGAGTTCTTGCGATCAGGCTCGAACAGCTCGCCGGGCTGGCGGATCAGGGGGCTTGATACGTCATTGCCGAGCTGCTTAAACCCTTCAATGGGATCCTTCGAGACCTCGCTCGGGGGAATCGAACTATCCACTACCTGGTTAACGAACGAGGAGTTGGCGCCGTTCTCCAGCAGGCGGCGAACCAGATAGGCCAGCAGATCGCGGTGGGCGCCGACCGGCGCGTAGATGCGGCAGTGGGTGCCTTCCGACTCCTTGACGATGTGGTGCAGCGACTCGCCCATGCCGTGCAGGCGCTGAAACTCGTAGCTGTCCTTGTCATCGCCCGCCATCTCCACGACGGCAGCACAGGTGTGGGCATTGTGGGTCGCAAACTGCGGATAGATGCGGTCGCGCCGGTCGAGTAACATCTGGGCGCAGGCCATGTAGCTGACGTCGGTATTGACCTTGCGGGTGAAGACCGGGAAGGTTTTGACGCCCATTTCCTGGGAGAGCTTGATCTCGGTGTCCCAGTAAGCACCTTTTACCAGGCGTACCATGATTTTGCGATCGAAGCGCTCGGCGAGTTCGTAGAGCGTCTCGATCATCGGCGCTGCGCGGCGACCGTATGCCTGCACGACGACCCCGAAACCATCCCAGCCGTCCAGGCTGGGGTCGGCCATCAAGGCTTCGATCACGTCCAGGGACAGATCCAGCCGGTCTTGCTCTTCAGCGTCGATATTGAAACCGATATTGGCTTTGGCCGCTTGTTGCACCAACTCTTTAGCGCGGGGCAATAGCTCTGCCATCACCGTGTCACGGTGGGTGTATTCATAACGCGGGTGCAGCGCCGACAGCTTCACCGAAATGCCGGGGCTACCGCGGACATCACCCTTGGCCTGCTCGGCGATAGCAGAGATCGCCTTGGCATAAGCCTGGTGGTAGCGGACGGCATCTTCGTCGGTGCGCGCTGCTTCGCCCAGCATGTCGTAGGAGTAGGTATAGCCTTGCTTTTCGAGCTCACGGGCATTCTTCATGCCTTCTTCGATGGTCTGACCAAGCACGAACTGGCGGCCAAGGATCTTCATCGACTGGCCAACTGCTTTACGCACGACCGGCTCGCCCATGCGCCGAACCAGACCGCGCAGTGCCCGTGTGGGCCCCTTGGGATCTTCTTCCAGTACCTTACCGGTCAGCAACAGTGCCCAGGTCGAGGCGTTGACCATCGAGGATGCTGACTTGCCCAGGTGGGCGCCCCAGTCGGACGGCTCGATCTTGTCGTGGATCAGGTCGTCGATGGTTTCCGCATCGGGTACGCGCAGCAGCGCTTCTGCCAGACACATCAAGCCGACGCCTTCGGTAGTCGAGAGCCCGTACTCGGCCAGGAACGCCTCCATCATCGAGGGCGACCTTTCCTTGCGCACACGCTCTACGTACTTGGCGCCAACGGCGGCGACTTGCTTGCGGTCATCCTCCGACAGCTTGATACGCTCGATAAGCGCGTGCAGTACATCTGCCTCATTGGCGTCGTAATTCTTGCGAATGCGCGAGCGCAGGTCACTCACGTCGCTATGCAGATGAGGATTGGCTTCGTTCATAGGGGTCTCTCCTTGCTAGCCGACACGTAACGTTATTGCGTCGGTTAGGGTTTAGTCGGTCTTTTGGCAGCAAACACAAAAGATCAAACCAACAGAGGGCTCCTGGGGGGAGCCCTCCTGATACGTTGAATGTATCCTGCGCGCTCTTGCTAGCGGGTAATGTGCTGATACTCGCCGGCATCGGCCGTGGCGCTGCTTACCACCAGGATGGCAAGGAAGGCCGCGATGAAGCCGGGAATGATCTCGTAAATGCCCGGGCCACCCATGAAGGAAGCGTTCCAGCCCAGGGCAATCCAGATCATTACGGTGAGGGCACCCACGACCATGCCAGCAATGGCGCCATTGCCGTTGGTGCGCGACCACATCAGCGACAGGATGATCAGCGGGCCGAAGGCGGCGCCGAAGCCTGCCCAGGCGTTACTGACCAACCCGAGTACCTGCGAGTCTGGGTCCGACGCAATCACGGCGGCTATCAAGCCCACCAGGACGACGCTCACACGGCCCACGTTCACGCACTCCTTGTCCGTGGCCTCTTTACGCAGGAAGAGGCGATAGAAGTCCTCGGTCAGCGAAGAAGACGCTACCAGTAGCTGGCTGGAAATGGTGCTCATGACCGCCGCCAGCAGCGCTGCATACAGGAAGCCGGTGATCAGCGGGTGGAACAGCAACTCCGCCAGGATAATGAAGATGGTTTCCGGGTCTTCGACATTCATGCCGTTGCGAACCGCATAGGCGCGACCAAAAATACCCAGCGACACCGCGCCGATCAGCGAGATGGCCATCCAGCTCATGCCGATGTTGCGGGCAATCGGCACATCCTTGAGCGTGCGGATTGCCATGAAGCGCACGATGATGTGTGGCTGGCCGAAGTACCCAAGCCCCCAGGTCACCGCAGACAGCCAGCCGATAAAGGTCAAGCCTTCCGTCCACGACAGCAGCGTGGGATCGACTTCATTGAGGGTCTGTGATGCCTGACCGAAGCCGCCGCCGCCTTCGCCAAAGAGCACCACCGCCGGCATGATCACCAGGGCCAGCATCATGATGCAGCCTTGGACGAAATCGGTCATGCTCACCGCCAGAAAACCACCGACCACGGTGTAAACCAGCACGACGCCGAGGGTGATCAGCACGCCCGCACCATAGTCGCTCATGCCGCCAATGTTCACGACCCCCGCAAAGGCGCTTTCGAACAGCTTGCCGCCGGCCACCAGGCCCGATGCGGTGTAGACCGCAAAGAAGATGACGATCACGATGGCAGACACCGTGCGCAGGGAAAGCGACCGTGTCGGGAAGCGGTTTGCCAGGAAAGCCGGAATGGTGATCGCATTGCCATAGTGAACCGTCTGTTCACGCAGGCGCGGAGCGACCAGGATCCAGTTGAACAATGCCCCCACCAGCAAGCCAATACCGATCCAGGCCGATCCCAGGCCAGAAGCGAACATCGCCCCGGGCAAACCCAGCAGCAACCAACCGCTCATGTCCGACGCGCCAGCTGACAAGGCGGCCACTTTGGGGCTGAGGTTACGGCCACCCAGCATGTAGTCTTCCGAGGAAGAGGTAGCCTTGCGCATGGCATAAATGCCAATGGCAATCATGAGCGCAAAGTAGGCAATGAGACTAATCCAAACACCAATAGCCATGTAACTTCTCCAGTTCGTCAGGACGGCGTTAATTCCGCCCAGTTTGTGCGGTTACCGGGAAGTGCCCGGTAGTGATCCGCATTATTTTTATTAACCCTGTTTTCTACTCACACCACGAGGCCCAACGAGCGCCCGCTAGAACTAGAAAGAGTGTCAGAAGGGTTGATGGCACGGTTGTCAGCAACGACCCCAGTATTATTTTCGACCATAAGAGAGTTCCCTGTTCATGAGTTTTGGTTTGTCGATGATGAGCTGCTCACCCATCGCCCGGCGCCGAAAGCGGCGCATTTCCGCCCAGTGAAGCGGTAATATTGGTAACAGGACGTAAAGCCTGAGCTAACGCTCGAATGTAGAGCGGTGTGGCTATCGGTGTATGCCATTTCCGCGGGAAAATGTGTCAAATTCGAGGTAAGTCGATCACTTATAAGACGTTAGTTGAGTTTGGCAGGCTCTGCCAGCGGATTAAATGGACGGCTAGTCAACGGGCTGGAGAGTCTGCGGGATTGACGAAGCTGGCGGGGAGAAAGGCCATAGCTGCGGCGAAACGCATGCGATAGTGCACTCTGGTTGGCAAAGCCGGTTTGCAGCGCAATATCGGTCAACGACAAGTGGCTCTGTACCACAAGCTGATGCGCAGCATGCAGTCGCTGGCGCTTTACGTATTGCCACGGAGAGAGGCCTGTCTGTTGACGAAAACGTTCTGAAAAATGTGCCTCGCTCAGGCATACCAGTTTCGCCAGGTCGGCAACACGCAGATTGTCGGCCATATGCTGCTGAATAAAACGGTCAAGGTGGCGAATATCGAGGCGCGAGGGTGGTTCAGGGGCATTGCCCAGTCGCCCCTTGAGAGCACCTAGAAAGGTGGCAGCCAGTCGGTCATGTTGAAAGGGCGGCAGGCCAGGGGAGTCGGTCTGGCCAAGCTCGCATTCCATGAAGGCCAGGTAGTGGCGCAGTGAGGCATCCAGGGCAAAAAAACGTGGCGCATCGAACAAGGCGACAAGCTCGCGCTGCTCACCGGTAAGCGCCGGTGCATCTTCTGGCAGGTCCAGTATCAACTGTCGGTTATAGCCGCTGCCCGAGTAGTAATGCTCATGATTTGCGGGCACGATGCAACCCGAAAACGCATTGACACGCCCGCCCAGCCCCTCGATTTCAAACTCCGATGCACCGCACAGAGTAATAACGATCTGGTGAAAATCATGAGCGTGGTGACGCGTAGCGCTTTCCAGAGGAATTCGACGAATGGTGCTGGGCATAGGAGTCTCCGCCGCCACCTGAGTTAATGTGCATGGAGTTCTGTGTGAGCCGCCAAATGATCGCGCAGGGCTTTCAGCTCTGCCTGACCCTCTTCATTAAGCAGGGGCTTTCCCTGAGCCAGTTGCCAGCGCCTGCCATGTTGATCCATCAAGTGGGATGCCCGTCTCCGCACGCCCTCTAAGTATTCGTTATGCCGGATGGGGTAGCCGATCAGGGCGTTCCATTCCGTTTCGCTCACCTGGCTGGCCAACGCTTTGTCAAAAAGCGCCAGCAGATCTTTCGGTTCAGTGCGGTAGCGTGGCGTGCGCGAGGTCAGCAAAACGGCCAGGACACTGCCAATCACCAGAAAACACACCCCAAATACCAAAAGATAAAGTGCCATGCAGTACTCCCTTGGGGATTGAGCGTGAAATGACGATAAAGGCCATTATACCGTTCACATTTTTCGAAACGAAAATTTTGCAGATTGCCGAACTTTTTCAGAACAGCGTGTCTGAGTATGTACAGGCAACGTAGTGATAGCAGTCGCTAAAGGTGTTGCCTCGATATTGTTTTGATCCCTTGCTTCCGCTGCTCCATGAGCAGCGGTTTTTTTTGCCTGGCGATAATGGCTTCACGGCAGTGTGCTTTTGCAACGTTCTGCGACAGCCTTCTCAGTGACGGCGAATGGTTAGCAGGGCGACAAGAATATCGCGTCGTGTGACAATCCCTACCAGGCGGCGTTGTTCAACCACCGGATATATTTTGGGTTTTGCGCCCAGCATTTCCTGAGCCAGATCGGTGATGCTTTTCGCCGGGGTGACGCTGAGCACCTCATTGCGCATCAGTTCCTTGACCAATGGCGCCTCATCGTCATGGTACACGCTGTCAAGAACGCGGCCCAATACATCCTGTTCTGAAATAAAACCGATCAGGTTGTCGTGCCGATCAACCACAGGCGCACCCGGCAGACGATGCAGCGCGAGTCCCTGGGCCAACGTGGTGATCGACATTTCCGGCGAGACACGATAACAATCGCGAGACATGATATCGCGTACATTGTGTGGCGTGGGTTTTGACATTGCGGCTCTCCTTTTGCGTGAGCATGGCGAACGTTTTGTTAACCGTCACTTTATTCACTTTAGAAGATTTACATACAGATGCGATGATCATCCTGCAGGGGCATTCAACGTTTTAAAGGCGCTTGTAAAGGGGCGCGAGCGTCGCAATTGTTACTCTTATCTGGTCGAATAACCCAAAGGGCTAACGACAACTGACCCTAATGACTTAGCGTGAGGAAACATTATGGACGCACGTGAATATTTGAATCGTAAAGGGGTGCCGCTGGATCGCGATGCCGACCGCCCCAACACGCTGGAAGAAAAATCCTGGGAGCGTGCGCGTGAGGCCGGGCATCAACGTCCCAAGGTGGGGACACCCCACGATTGGGAAGAGTGGGAGCGTTATCATGATGATCTGGCGCACGACGCTGACGCGCTGACGCAAAAAATCGACAAGGACGCACACCGCAAGACGAAGGTTAACGAGTCCACCAAGGCTGAAGCGACGCCCACTGTTGATAAAAGCGTTGAATTTTACACTCCTGAAAAACCATCCGGTAATGAATCGGCGACGCAGCCACCGCCGCTGACAGACATGCCTTCATCGGTGAAGGCGGCGTATTATGCATTGGCAGTGCTATTCCCGCCATTGGCGGTAGCGCTGACGGATGGGGGCGCACGACGCGTCACCATCGCGACCTTACTGACGCTCTGTGTCTGGCTACCAGGGGTTGTTTTCGCTCTTGTATGGCTTCGCCGACAATAAGGCGCCAATTCCCAGGCAGATTCACCTACACAGGCGATGTTTTTGCCCGTCAGCCATTGGCAATAGCGATGCGCGACGTATAATCCACGTCAACTTTTATATTATCTGGGGTTTACGATGGCGTATCTCGTCGGTGTCACCGCGCTGTGGGCGTTCTCTTTTTCGCTGATAGGCGTTTACCTGGCAGGCCAGGTTGACAGTTATTTTGCGGTACTCCTTCGGGTAGGGCTTGCCGCCTTGGTGTTCTTGCCGTTCCTGCGGCCGAGCCTGTTAAAAGGCAAACAGCGTTTGGCACTGATGGTGCTGGGCGCCATTCAGCTTGGCATTATGTACACCTTCTTCTACCAGTCGTTTATATTGCTGTCGGTTCCCGAAGTTCTACTTTTTACTATCTTTACGCCTGTTTACATCGCATTGCTGGATGATCTGCTGTTTGGTCGCTTCACGCCGATCTACCTGTTAAGTGCTGCCCTGGCCGTGATTGGCGCGGCGGTTATTCGCTACGATGGGGTGGATAGTGGTTTTTGGGCAGGCTTTTTAGTCGTCCAGGGAGCCAATCTGTGCTTTGCCATTGGCCAGGTCGGCTACCGGCGTTTAGCGGCTGACTTGCCCGCTGACTTGCCTTGGCACAATGTGTTTGGCTGGTTTTTTATCGGCGCCATGGTGATTGCGCTGCCGGTCTTTCTAGTGTTCGGTAATAGCGCCGCCTTGCCAACAACCAGCGTGCAGTGGGGCGTGCTGGCCTGGCTTGGACTGGTCGCGTCGGGCGTCGGTTATTTTGCCTGGAACCAGGGTGCCACGCGGGTAGATGCAGGCACGCTTGCGGTCATGAACAACGCGCTGGTACCCGCAGGGCTGGCCGTCAACCTGTTGATCTGGAACCGTGAAGCCGATGTGGCTCGGCTGTTGCTCGGCGCGGGGATCATGGCAGCGTCGCTGTGGCTGAATCACTGGTGGCTGCAGCGCAAGCAGGCACACCCTGCCTAGGGCCTGTTGACGTTTCACTCACGTAAGTCCATTTGCCCGCACTGCCTGCTCTGGCCATAATGGCTTGATCTTACTTGTGTCGACTCACGACCCATCATGTTCAGGAAGCTGCTGTGCCATCGAATACGCCAAAGGAGTCAGGGCGGCCATTTAGTACCATCGGGCTAATTGGCCGCCTGGGCAGCGATAAAGTCGTCGACTCGCTGCAGCGCTTAGTTAACTACCTGGTTGAGCATCGCTACCGTGTGCTGGTCGAGGACCGCACGGCCACGGTAATCCCGCACCATGGTCAGCCCGAGGCCAGTCGTCGTGCGCTGGGGGAAATGTGTGACCTGGTGATCGTGGTCGGCGGCGATGGAAGCTTGCTTGGCGCGGCCCGCACCCTGTGCCATAGCGGTACGCTGATTCTAGGCGTTAACCGCGGGCGGCTGGGGTTTTTGACCGATATCTCCCCGGATGAACTGGAAACCCGCGTTAGCGAAGTGCTGGCCGGCGAGTTCGAGCGCGAAGAACGCTTTCTGCTGGATATGGCGTTATATCGCAACGGTGTGATGGTGGGGTCGGGGGAAGCGCTCAACGAAGTCGTTGTCCATCCTGGCAAAGCGGTGCGCATGATCGAGTTCGAACTTTTCATCGATGGCCAGTTCGTATACAGCCAGCGTAGCGATGGGTTGATTATCGCTACGCCGACAGGCTCTACTGCCTATGCGTTATCCGGGGGTGGGCCGATCATGCACCCCAAGCTGGATGTGATTACCCTGGTGCCGATGTTTCCGCATACGCTTTCAAGCCGCCCCATTGTGATTGATGCGGCCAGCGAGATTCGCCTGCACATCGGTGAGACCAACCAGTCCTATCCCCACGTCAGCTGCGATGGGCAAACCCGCTCGGTTGCCAAACCGGATGATGTTGTAGTCATTACGCGTAAGCCAGAGCGAGTCCAACTGGTGCATCCCATTGGGCATAATTTTTACGAGGTGCTGCGCAGCAAACTTGGCTGGAGCAACCGGTTGGGAGACTGAAGATGGTTCATCAAGTCGCCGCCAAGCCGGTGTTTGAAGGCTATGATCTGATTGGGGACGTGCACGGCTGCGGAGCAACACTTGCAGCGCTGCTCGAAAAGCTTGGCTATCGCCAGCGCAATGGCGTCTATCGCCACCCGCGGCGTCGGGTGATATTTCTTGGTGATCTTATCGACCGGGGGCCACGTATCCGTCTTGCCGTGACGATAGCCCGGCGTATGGTCGAGTCCGGCGAGGCCCAGATTGTCATGGGCAACCATGAATATAACGCCCTGGCGTATACTCACCCGGCACCGCCGGGTAGCCAGCAGCGCTGGTTACGCGAGCACACACCGCGTCACAACCGGATTATTCAAGACACGCTGGAACAATACCGCGACCACACCAATGAATGGGAAGATACGCTGGCGTGGTTTAAAACGCTGCCGCTGTTTCTCGAACAGGATGGCTTTCGGGTGGTACACGCCTGCTGGGATCATCAGCTGATAGAGCAGTTCAAACAGGATTACCCCGATGGTTGCATGGACGACGATTTTCTTGTCGCCTCGACCGATCCGACGACCCAGGCATTCCGCATCCTGGATCGCCTGACGCGGGGCAGCCATCTATCGCTTCCTGATAATGTCGCTATTCACTCGGGAGATGGGTTTACACGGCGCAGCTTCCGAACCCATTTCTGGGCGGCATCGCCACAGTACTGGGGCGATGTTGCCTTCCAGCCCGATAATTTACCCGGCGATCTAGAACAGCGGCCGCTTACCCAAAATGAGCGTAAGACGCTGAGTTATTACGGTCCCGACGAACCGCCTTTGTTTATTGGCCATTACTGGTGTGAAGGCATACCTGCGTTACCCACCGCGAACATTGCCTGTCTGGATTACAGTGCGGTGAAGTATGGCCGTCTGGTTGCCTATCGTTGGAATGGCGAACAAAACTTGAATGCTGACCAGTTTGTCTGGATTCGTGTCGCCAGAGAAGAGCAACGTGTTTTAAACACCTTGCAGGACGACGATGATTGAGCTGAATTGTTGTTGTTACATTAATTTACATAAATTTTGCAAAACATATGAACTAACGCTGCCGCCGCTCGTCAGATTAGGTGTTCCCTTGAATGATCCCTTGCTATTTACCCGGCGGCCCCCTCCGCCGGTTTTTTTTGGTGAAAATAATAACCACTGTATTGCCACGTCCAGGCGTGATCTATCCAATGGGTTGCCAAGCTTAGCGTTTGTATGAAAAGCCTATGTCGTTATCATAAAGGAAGCCTATGCACCCCGTAATGCGTTTACCCCCTGACGTCGACACCCAGGCGCTTCGCAAAGCGCTCTGGCGTTATCGTATTGGGCACCGGATTACCGCTGAAGGCGATGCCCAGGTGCTCTGGGTCGCCGACCCGGGTCAGCGTGAAGCGCTTCTCGCGCTGGTGGCCCGCTGGCAGCAGGGTGAACCTCTTGAGTTAGCGGAGCAGGTCTCAAAGGTGGATTCCCCGGCGCTATTCTCAACGCTTAAACGGTTGCCGGTTACCGTGGCCATGGTGGTGGCGAGTCTGGTGATCTTCGCGCTGATAGGTGTGTTTGGTGATCTGTTGATTGTGGCCCTCACCATTGTGCCGATTGGCATCGTGGGTGGTGAGCTAACCTACGGGTCGCTGACGGAGACGCTGGCCAGCGGCCAGGTATGGCGCCTACTGTCGCCAGCGTTTCTGCATTTTGGCTGGATGCACCTGATCTTCAACCTGATGTGGGTATGGTATTTCGGTCGGCAGGTTGAAGCGTTACAGGGCGGAAGGACGCTGCTCCTGCTGCTGGTCGTCGCAGGGGTGTTGGCGAATCTGGCCCAGTACGCGACGGGTACAGTGTTATTCGGCGGTATGTCGGGCGTCGTTTATGCCTTGCTGGGGCACGTATGGCTGATGTCTAGACGGGTTCCGGGAAGCGGTTTTTTTGTGCCGCAGATGCTCGTCGTGTTCATGCTGGGCTGGATGGTGTTTACCATGACCGACATGGCCGGGCTGGTAGGCTTTGGCAATGTTGCCAATGAGGCCCATCTTGGCGGATTGATCGTCGGCCTGATAACGGGCTGGTATTATAGCGCGCGGCGTTTACGGTCTTAACTGAGGAGTTTGGCATGAGCGACATGACCTTCGACAAAATGATCAACCAGATGACCCCGGCGATTTACGAGAGCCTCAAGCAGGCCGTATCGCTGCGCAAGTGGCCGGATGGACGCTACCTCACGGCTGAGCAGACCGAGTTGTGTCTGGAAGCCGTGATGCGCTATGAAGCGGAAAACAACGTGCCCGAAGCGAACCGTGTCGGGTATCTGGAACAGCGCACCTGTGGTGCTGGCGCCACCGGGCAGGGCGTTTCACCGGAAATGGCCGGTCTTGCCAAGGATGCGTCGCGTGACTGATGGGGTACAGGGGTGCTTGCGTAAAATGGCGGTGGAACCGGGCCCGACCCAGGCTCAACCTGTCAGCTACCAGCTGCGCGCGGGTGAACACCGCATTGACTTGAACGAGCGGTTGGGGTTGCCTTTACAGCTGCGTTGGAGTGGTGCTATCGCCTGCACCCACTGCGGTCGTGCAACCAAGAAAAGCTTTGCCCAGGGTTACTGCTACCCCTGCTTCAAGCGTCTGGCCCAATGTGATACCTGCATCATGAAGCCGGAAACGTGCCATTATTTTCAAGGCACCTGTCGCGACCCTGAATGGGGAGAGCAGCATTGCTTTCAGCCGCATATCGTTTACCTGGCCAACTCGTCGGGTTTGAAAGTGGGAATTACCCGTAAAACGCAAATGCCCACCCGTTGGCTGGACCAGGGGGCGATACAGGCCTTGCCGATTCTGGAAGTCGATACCCGCCAGCAATCAGGCTTTGTGGAGATGCTGTTCAAGGAACATGTCGGTGATCGCACCAACTGGCGGGCCATGCTCAAAGGCGATGTGGCGGAGCTTGATCTGAAAGCCGAACGCGATCGCCTGATGGCCGCAACCGCCAGCGGCCTTGGGCAACTTAGAAGCGAGTATGGGGCGGATGCCATTCGCGAACTGGATGGCCAATACCATGCCTTTCACTATCCGGTGGAGACCTTCCCACGCAAGATTATGTCGCACAACTTTGACAAACAGCCGGAGGTCAGCGGTATCTTGCAGGGGATTAAAGGCCAGTACTTGATGCTGGATACCGGCGTGATCAATCTGCGTAAGTTTACCGGTTATGAGGTTAGCGTCGCTTAATACTGCTTAGGCGTCACCGTAGCCCAGTGCCTCTTGCAGGTATTGGGCGTGACTTGCCACCCAGCGTGGGTCAATCGCCCCCCAATCACGTATCTGATAGCGGCCGATGTTATGCCGCTCTCCCTTATCCTTTTCGAACACACAGTCGATATCCAACTCAGCAAGCGAAGTAATGGTATCTTGCGCGGTGCGCCTTGGCATGCCGGTCGCCTCAATCAAGGCCGGGACGCTGGCAGCGCCTTGGTCAATCAGGTACGCCACGTACAGGCGACGGTAAAAGCTCGATTTGGTTTTGCTTAATGGCGCGGGCATGGCGCATCCTTTATGGGGTTCGACAGTAACGCTGCCCAGTCTAATAGAATAAATCCCCTTGCGCGCGCGGCGGGCGAAAATCGCGGGTATTCAATCCCTGCTCGGTGCGGGACTGCAACTTCCACTGGCGGCTGGCACGATTAAACCGCTGGCTGATCATTTCGGCAAACACCCCTTCACCGCGGAAACGCTTGCCAAAGCGGGCGTCATAATCCTTCCCACCACGGCACTGTCGAATCAAGCTCATCACTTTGGCAGCCCGCTCGGGGTAGTGGGCTTCCAGCCACGCCTCGAACAACGGCGCCACTTCATGGGGCAGGCGCAATAGCATCCAGGTAGCGGTGCGCGCCCCCGCTCGGCTGGCGGCTTCAAGAATCCGCTCAATTTCATGGTCGGTCAGCCCAGGGATAATCGGCGAAACCAGCGTGCCCACAGGAATCCCCGCCGTATTCAGCTCGCGGATGATTTTCAGACGGGCTTGAGGCGACGCCGTGCGCGGCTCCAGGGTGCGTTTCAGGTTGGCATCCAGACTGGTAAGGCTGACAAAAACCCGCACCAAACGGTGTTCGGCCATTTCCGAAAGCAACTCCAAGTCTCTCAGTATCAGGCTGCTTTTAGTCACAATGGTGACCGGATGGCGACATTCCAATAACAACTCAAGCAAGCGACGGGTGGTTTGGTGTTTCGCCTCCAGTGGCTGGTAGCAGTCGGTATTGCCGGAAAGGTTAATCGGACGGCATACGTAATTAGGGTGGCACAGCTCGTCGGTTAACCGCTCCACTAAACCGCTGCGGGCAATCAGCCTGGTTTCAAAATCCAGCCCTGGCGATAAATCCCAATACGCATGGGAAGGGCGGGCATAGCAGTAAACGCAGCCATGCTCGCAGCCACGGTATGGATTCAGCGAGCGATCAAACGGCAAATCCGGCGAGGTGTTCCACGACAGCGCGCTTTTGCTCACTTCCTCGCGCACCTCGGTTACGATACTTGTGGATGTTTCCTCCCGCCACCAGCCATCGTCTTCCGCAACGCTTTGGGTGGGTGCAAAGCGGTTATGCGGGTCGTACGTCGCTCCACGTCCTTTGCGCACCGAGGAGCTGCCATCAGCGTAATGAAAAGCCGTCATTTGCCACCCCGTTTATATATGGCTATATATACAGTATATGATGTTTTGTCCAGTGTGCAAGAATGAGTAAAGAGCCATGTTTGGTTGCTTCACCCTATTCCCAGCCAACCAGGGAAACAGGCTAGGTCAGGCGGTGGGGTAAGTCGGGATATCGAAAAATGGTTGTATGGACGGTAAATGCAAAACGCCTTGGCTCTCTAAAGCCAAGGCGTTTCGCGTTATCCAGTACGTGACTCGCTAGCGCTTAGCGTTTTTTCCGTGTGGTTTTTTTAGCGTCGTTGGCTTTTTCGGCGCTGTCTTCACTTCCCCCATTGCCGGGAAAATGGCCGCGCAATAGCTCCAGCAGTCCCTGGGTCGAGGCATCGAAGTCGGCGGCGTTGGTGTCGATGCGTTCGCTGATTTCACCGGCGATGCGCTTGCCCAGCTGCACGCCCCACTGGTCGAAAGAGTTGATGTTCCAGATAACGCCTTGCACGAACACCTTATGCTCGTAGAGCGCGATCAGGGCACCCAGGTTTTTCGGAGTCAGCTCGTCCAGCAGCAGGGTGCTTGATGGGCGGTTGCCGGGGCAGCTGTAGGGATCGTGCTGGCTGAGCTCCTTGCTGTCTCCCTGGCTGCCTTCCATAAAGGCGTTGGCCTGGGCGAGCATGTTGGTCAGCAGCGCGAAGTGGTGGTCTTCGACACCCGGCTCGGGCTTGAGTGAGGCGATAAAGTCGATGGGCACGTAGCGCGTGCCCTGGTGCAGCAACTGGAAGAAAGCGTGCTGACCGTTGGAGCCGGTCTGGCCCCAGACAATCGGGCCGGTCTTGTAATTCACCGGATGGCCGAAGATGTCCACTGACTTGCCGTTGGACTCCATATCCAACTGCTGGAGAAACGACGGCAGCTGGTGCAGGGCCTGGTCGTAAGGCACGATGGCTTGGGTTTCCGCACCAATGAAATTGATGTACCAGATACCGATCAGCGCCATCAGCACGGGCATGTTCTCGGAGAAGGGCGCTTCAATGAAGTGGTTATCCATCTCGTGAGCGCCTTCCAGCAGCTCGATGAAGCCCTCAAAGCCAATCGAGAGCGCAATCGGCAGGCCAATTGATGACCACATGGAGTAACGCCCGCCGACCCAGGCCCAGAACTCGAACACATTCTCTTCACGAATGCCGAATTCCATCGCTGCCTTGCGGTTGGTGGAGGCAGCGATAAAGTGCGCGCCCACATCGGCGTCTTCGCCAGCATTCTCCAGGAACCAGCGCCGCGCGGTCTTGGCGTTGAGCAGGGTTTCCTGGGTAGAGAAGGTCTTGGTCGAGACGATGAACAGCGTGGTGGCTGGGTCGAGACGCGACAGCACCTTCTGAATATGGGTGCCGTCTACGTTGGAAACAAAGTGGAAGTGCAACTCTGGGTGGCGGTACTTCAATAGCGCACGGACGGCCATGTTGGGGCCCAGGTCCGACCCGCCAATGCCAATGTTGACCACGTCCTTGATGCGCTTGCCGCTATAGCCTTTCCACTCGCCGCTGCGCACCGCCTCGGAAAACTGCTTGATCTGCTCGCGGGTACGGGTGATTTCGGGCATCACGTCCTTGCCGTCGACAAATACCGGATCATCGCCGAGGTGGCGAAGCGCGGTGTGGAGAACCGGACGGTCTTCGGTGACGTTGATGATATCGCCCGAAAACATCTGGGCTCGGCGCTGGACGAGGGCGGAGTGGTCGGCCAGTTCGATCAGTTTGGCCTTGACCTCGTCGGATACGTGGTGCTTCGAGTAGTCAAGGAAAAGACCGCCCACCCGCAGGCTCATTTTTTCAAAGCGCTGCGGGTCATTGGTGAAATAGTCACGAATGCGATCGTTAGCGGTTTTGTCGCGCAGGCGTTCGAGCGCCTGCCACGTCACACTGCGGGTCAGCTGAAACATAGCGGTGTCCGTTGTTGTAGGTCGGCGAGTTGCCTTGATGTTATGTGTGTAAAAATACTACATAAAACGCGTGCTGTGGCAAACCATCGTGAACAAAAGCATGTTGTACGGTAATAAAACCAATAGCGAGCCCAATAAAAAGGCGGGCCTTGGCCCGCCTGGCATTGTTTAGCTGGCAATGGCCACTTGAGTAGCGCCCCGTTTGATCATGGCATAGCTCAGACCGGTAATCAGCGAGCCGACCACAATCGCGCTCAGGTAGAGCAGCACGGGGGTAATGGCATTGGGGATCAGCAGGACAAAAATGCCGCCGTGGGGGGCCATCAGTTTAGCGCCTACCAGCATGGAAAGTGCGCCGGTAACGGCACCGCCCAGCATGCAAGCAGGGATTACCCGCAGCGGATCTTTGGCGGCAAACGGAATCGCCCCTTCGCTGATAAAGCACATGCCGAGTACAAACGATGCCTTGCCTGCCTCGCGCTCGGGCGCGGAAAATTTATTGCGTGCCACCAGACTGGCAATGCCCATGCCGATGGCAGGTACCATGCCAGCGGCCATGATCGCCGCCATGGGACCATAGGTTTCCGAGGCCAGAAGTCCGACGCCAAAGGTATATGCGGCTTTGTTGACCGGGCCACCCAGGTCGAAACACATCATGGCGCCCAGCAGAATGCCCAGCAGCACGGCGTTGGTGGAGCCCATGTTTTCAAGGAAGCTGGTCAGCGCGGTAAGAATGCCCGCCACCGGCTCGCCGACGATATAGATCATTACCAGGCCAGTCACCAGGCTGGCGATGAGTGGAATAATCAGGATCGGCTTCAGCGATTCGATGCTCGAAGGCAGTTTAACGTAGCGGGTAACCGCCAGGGCGACGTAACCGGCCAAGAAACCGGCCAGAATACCGCCGATAAAGCCGGAGCCTATATCGGCTGCCAGCATGCCGCCAATCATGCCCGGCGCGATACCGGGGCGGTCGGCAATCGAGTAGGCAATATAACCGGCGAGTACCGGAATCATCAGCGCGAAGGCGGTGCCGCCGCCGATTTTCATCAGCGCGGCGGCCAGTGAGCCTTCTTCCTCGGCGGCGTTGATACCGAACACAAACGACAGTGCGATCAGCAAGCCACCCGCGACCACCATCGGCAGCATGAACGACACACCGGTCAGCAGGTGCTTGTAAACCCCTTTCTCTTTGACGCTTTTGCCTTCACTGCTGGCACTGGGCTGGTTGCCGTCTTCAATGCTGGCGTGAGCGAGGGCAGCTTCCAATGTGGGGCGCGGTTTTTTCAAGGCACTGCCGGTGGAAGTGCGGTAAATGCGCTTGCCCGCAAAGCGGGCAGGGTCAACGTCGATGTCGCAGGCCAGCACGACCACATCAGCATCAGCGATCTCTTTATCCGTCAGCTGATCTTGTGCGCCTACCGAGCCTTGGGTTTCCACGCGGATAGCGTGGCCCATGGCTTTGCCGGCTTCTGCGAGTGCCTCGGCCGCCATGAAGGTGTGCGCAACGCCCGTCGGGCAGGCCGTCACGGCGACAATATTCTGTCCTTCAGTGGCGCTTGGCGCCGCAGAACGGGCTGCGGGTGCATCGGTGGGTGCCTGATAAAGCGGCGCATCGCGTTTCGCCGTGGTCAGAAAGCCACTCGGGTCAGGGAGCGCGTCGGCAATCGGCGCTTGAT
Organism: Halomonas sp. 5021; assembly: GCF_036663435.1. Taxonomy (NCBI): domain Bacteria; kingdom Pseudomonadati; phylum Pseudomonadota; class Gammaproteobacteria; order Oceanospirillales; family Halomonadaceae; genus Halomonas; species Halomonas sp. 5021. The sequence goes on along the minus strand of NZ_JAXOVU010000015.1, from coordinate 44,671 downwards.
AAAGCCGCTTACCTTCAAAGCGCTCGGGCGCGGGCACATGATCTGCCGCGACGACGATCAGGTCGGCATTGGCAATCTGCTCGGCGGTGGCCGCCTGAAGCGGCGCCAGCTCACCGTGCATTTCCACATGAACGTGCCAGCCCTGGCGTTTTGCAGCCTGCTCCAGCCGCTTGGCGGCGAGGAAGGTGGTCGCCATGCCGCTTGGGCAGGCGGTAATCAGAATAATATTCATAGCGTGGCTCCCTCGGTGATGGTGTCGTCAAGACGCCGTACCCGGGTCTGTTGTTGGAGTGAGTCGAAGTCGTCGGCCTGGGGGTTACCCACGCCCACATGGCGGACCGCATCGGCAGATAATGCCGTGGCGAAACGAAGGGTTGTTTCGGGATCGTGGCCGCTGAGCAGGCCGTGGAGCATGCCCGCAACGAGCGTATCACCGGCGCACACGGTGTTGACGGCGGTCACGGACGGTGGCGTTGCCTGCCAGCTGCCCTGGGCATTCACCCACAGCACGCCATCGGCGCCGGCAGAAACAAGCGCCTGTTCCACGCCGCCCTGATGCAGACGACGCACCGCCTCGGTCAGCGCAAGGCTGGTTTCAAGCGGCGCACCGGCCCAGTGTGCAAGCTCAAGTTCGTTGGGCTTGACGGCGGTGGGCTTTACCTCAATGGCGGCGTTAAGTGCCGCGCCGCTGGTATCCACCCAGAGAGGAACGCCGCTGGCCTTCAGGTGCTTTAGAAAAGCACGAAAGTCATCGAGACTGAGCCCCGGCGGTAAACTGCCCGCCACCACGACGGCGTGAGGCGGTGTGGCGTTATATAAATGTGCATCCACCCTTGCCGTTAAGCGTTGCAGATCCTTTGAGGTGATCGGCGTGCCGGGCCCGTTGATGTCGGTGACCCGGCCGCTTTGTTCAGCAAGCTTGGCATTGATGCGTGTTTCCCCTGCTACGCGCACAAAGTCATCGTGCAAGGCGGCGTGCTGAAAGGCCAGCGCGAAAGGCGCGTCGTTGTCAGCGCCCAGAAAACCGCTCACGGTAACGTCATGGCCTAACCCTGCCAGTACCCGGGCAACATTGACGCCTTTACCCGCGGCCTCCAGCTGGGCGCTGTGGGGGCGGTTAACCGCCCCTGGAATGAGCTGATCAAGGCTGAACGCCAGGTCCAATGCCGGGTTGAGCGTAATGCATAACACGCGAGCCATCAGCGAGCCTCCAGCGCGTCGCGCACGTCATCGCTGGTGGCCTGAGCCAGCGCCAGTTGAGCACTGGCCTTGGCATCCGCCAGATCAAATTCGCGCAGCCGCGCCTTGACCAACGGAATCTGGCGCGCGCTGACCGACAGTTCATCGACGCCCAGGCCGACCAGTACCGGCACCGCCATGGCGTCGGAGGCCAGTTCGCCGCAGACACCGACCCATTTGCCCTGGGCATGGGCGGCGTCAACGGTCATCTGGATCAAGCGCAGTACCGCGGGATGCAGCCCGTCGGCCTGGGCGGAAAGCTCCGGATGGCCACGGTCGATGGCCAGGGTGTACTGGGTCAAATCGTTGGTGCCCACCGAGAAGAAATCCACCTCGGCGGCCAGTGACGGCGCCAGCAGGGCACTGGAGGGCACTTCGATCATCACGCCGAGCTGCACGTCAGTGGCACGTTGTGATGGCGAAATTTCGCTCAGCAGCCGATCATAGATCGCCTTGGCGGCGCGGAACTCGGCGATGTCCTTGACCATCGGCAGCATGATGCGCAAAGGGCTGTCTTTGCCGGCCATCAACAGCGCGCGAAACTGGGTTTCGAGCACTTCCGGCTGGGTCAGCGCCAGGCGAATGCCGCGCAGGCCAAGGAAGGGATTATCTTCTTGAGGCACCGGCCAGTAGGGCAGCGGTTTGTCGCCGCCGACATCAAGGGTGCGGGCTACCAGCGGGCGGCCACCAAGGGCGTCAATCGCCTGGCGGTATTCATCGATTTGGGTGGACAGGTCCGGCGCGCTGGCGTGGGCCATGAACAGGAATTCAGTGCGCAGCAGGCCAACCCCCTCGGCGCCGCGTTCAACGGCGTCTTCCGCATGAGCGGTGTTGCCCAGGTTGGCGGCGACTTCGACCCGGTGTCCGTCGCGGGTTTGAGCCGTTTCAAAGCGCGTTTCCCAGGCGTCGGCTTCGCGCTGCTGCTGGTCAAGCAATTGCTGCTCGGCGCGCTGCAGGCGGTCTTCCGAAGGCTTGTGGGTGACCCGTCCGCGTTCGCCATCAAGAATCATCATGCCGCCGTCAGGTAGCGCCATGACGGCGTCACCGGCACCGACAACCGCCGGAATGCCTAACGCGCGGGCCAGAATCGCGCTGTGCGCTGTAGCGCCGCCGCGAACGGTGAGCAGGCCACGCACTCGCGAGGTATCCAGTCGCGCGACATCAGACGGGCCAATATCGTCCATCACAAGAATATACGGATGGTCGGGCGGCTCGGGCAGCTTGACGTCACACAGCACGCCAAGGACTCGGCGGCCCACGTCGCGCAGGTCGGCGGCGCGTTCGGCCAGTAGCCGGTCGGCAAGCATTTCCTGGGCGTGGGCGGCGGTGTCGATGGCTTCCCACCAGCCGGCCTCTGCCGACGCCCCTTCGCGGATAGCATCAATGGCGGCCTGGTGCAGCTCCGGGTCGTCGAGCATTTCTTCGTGCATGGAAAGAATGTCGGCGACTTCACCGCCCGGCGCGTCATGCACCAGTGTTTCCAACTGGGTGGCACCTTCCTTCAGCGCCTCGCGAAGACGGGCAGCCTCTTGTTCGGGGTCGTCGGCGTGTTGCGGGTATTCAAAGCTTACCGGGCGAATGACAAATACCGGTGCAATGGCAAGCCCCGGGGAGGCGGCCACGCCCGCATGTGGCGTATCGTTAACCAGCGGCTCGGCGGCGGGTTTGGTGCTTTCGGTGGCGGGAGAGAGGCTTTCCCGGCCGCCATCAAATGGGGCAACCTTCTCGCCCAGGCCAGACTCGACGGCCTCGCTGACGGCCGCGAGTGCCTGGCTTGCCTGCTCGCCCTCGGCAGAAAACACGAGCCATTGCCCCCGTCTCGCGCCCATGCCAATCACCTTGGTCAAGCTGGCGGCGGAAACCGGCGTGGCACTGCCTTCTTCCAGTCGAACGTTGATCGGCACCGCCTGGGCGCGGGCAATTTGTACCAGTTGCTTGGCCGGGCGGGCGTGCAGGCCGTGAGGGTTCAGCACGCGGGCACGTTGAGTTTGTGTGCTGGCAGTTTCACCCGCCAAGGCGGCCAGCCACTGGGCGCTGGTTTTATTGACCAGGCTTTTGCTTTCGCTGTGATCAAGGAGTGGCAGTAATTGCTCAAGCAGCGAACGATGGCTCTCACCGCTGGCCGCGAGGCAGAACAAGGCATGCACGGGATGTTCCTGATGGCTCAGTGATGTATCTGCCGGGGTTGCGACACCCAGTGCAGGCTGGGCGACACCATGAGGGTGGCTTGCCAGCCATAGGCCATTCCCCAGCCAGGTGGGTTCGACAGAGGCAATGGCACTAATAAACGTATTATCGACACAGCCGCTTTGACGCAGTCGCGCGGCAGCGGCTAGCGTCAATTCCTGCAGGTCCTTGGCGGGGAAGCTAACGCACAGCGTTTCGTTATCCAGACGTGGCACCACGGCTGGCTTGGAAAGCAGGCGCGCCACGTCGTCGGCGGAGGTGGCGTTAGCCAGTTGCTCAGCGACACCTTCGCGGTCCAATACATGGGTCAGTTGGCGCAGGATATCGAGGTGCTCGTCGTTTTGCGCGGCGATAGTCACCAGTACGTGCACCTGTTGGCCGTCGTGCCACTGAACGCCGTGGGGGAATTGTAAAACGCGTACCCCGGTTTGCTTGACGTATTGGCGGCTTTCCGGGGTGCCGTGGGGGATGGCGATGGCATTGCCCAGAAACGTCGAGGATTGAGCTTCCCGGTCGAGCAGGCCGTCACGGTAATCAGGGTCGACAAACCCCGCCGCCACCAGCGCATCGGCAGCGCTGTTGAGTGCTGCTTGCCAGTCGTCAGCATGGCAGTCCAGCAATATGTCATCAGAGCCGAGCGTCAGCATAGGTGTCTCCGTGTAGAACCATGGTCGTAGCGCACCGAAGTGGGCTGGATGAATCGTGTCATCTGTGTATAGTTGGCTATGCTGAATCGATTCACTTCAGGACACAAGAGGTTCGCGCCTAGACTTTGGTCTGATGGGCGTCTGTCGACTGTTAAACTGGCGGCAATCAGAGGGGAAATTCATGACACTTGCCGATATAGCCCGGCTTGCCGGGGTATCACGTACTACCGCCAGCTATGTGATTAATGGCCAGGCCGAAAAGCGCCGCATTAGCCAGGCGACCATCGACAAGGTGATGTCGGTCGTTCGCCAGCACCGCTATCACATTGACCCCCAGGCGGCCGCATTGCGCCGGGGAGCGAGTCGTTTACTGGGGTTGATCGTGCCCGATCTGGAAAACATCAGTTACGCGCGGCTTGCCAAGCGCATAGAGCGGGGCGCTCGCGAACGCGGCTATCAACTGCTGGTGGTGAGCTCCGATGACTGCCCGGACAGCGAGCGGGCGCTGGCGCTAGCGCTGCGTGCGCAGCGCTGTGAAGTGCTTATCACGGCGAGTTGTCTGGCCAGCGATGATCCGTTTTACGCAGATCTGGTAAAAGAGGGCTGGAGCGTGGTGGGAATGGACCGGGGGCTGGATCCTGCGCGTTTTGCCAGTGTGGTCAGTAACGACCGCCAAGCATCGCTGGCGCTGACCCACTCGGTGATTGATCCTGCTACCCGGCGCGTTGCATGGCTGGAAGCGATGCCTGACCTTTCCATCAGCCGAGAACGCAGGGCGGGGTTCGAACAAGCGCTTGCGGGCACGTCCATTACGCCGCTATATCTAAGCGGTACGCACTATGAGCGTAGCGAAGGTGCCCGGCTGGCGGTCAAGCTACTGGATGAAGAGGGCGGGGCAGATGCATTGGTCACCGCGTCCTATACGCTGTTGGAAGGTGCGTTTGATGTCTTTCTGGAGCGAGGAGGTTTGCCGGAAGGGATGCGGTTGGCCACCTTTGGGGATCATCGCCTGCTGGACTTTTTGCCTCAGCCGGTCAATTCAGCCTTGCAGGATTACGATCGCATCGCTGAGCTGACGCTGCGCTGTGCCTTGGCCGCGACAGAGGGCGAACCTCAATGCGGCCAGCAAGTGGTCGCAAGGCATTTGCGCACCCGCCATCCCGGTGCGCAAATGAGGGCCTGAGCCAAGGGGTTGAGCTGACTCATTAGCAGCCGGTCGGTGGTCAGTCACTCCGTGCGTGCCGCGGCCCAGGCGTTGGCATCGGGAATCGACATGTCGTAGCTTTCATCCAGGTAAGGCGAGGAAAGGACAAAGTCGGCGCTCGCTGCATTGCATGCCACCGGGACGTTCCATAGTGCCGCAAGGCGAAGCAGCGCTTTGACATCCGGGTCATGGGGCTGGGGAGCGAACGGGTCCCAGAAAAAAATCAGCACGTCGAGCGCCTGCTCGGCGATGCGCGCGCCAATCTGTTGGTCGCCGCCAAGCGGTCCGCTCATCAACCCTTCGATAGGCAGTCCCAGCGCGTCGTGCAAGCGCTTTGCTGTCGTGCCGGTGCCGAGCAGTTCGTGGCGGCCCAGCGTATCCTTCCAGCGCGTCGCCCATTCAAGCATTTCGGTTTTCTTGCCGTCATGAGCGATCAACGCAATCCGCTTGCGGGCCTGGAGCGTACGAATCGCCTGACGAGGAGGGCGCGCATCATTCATGGTATGGATCTCCAAAGCAGGATCATTGCGACTCGGCCGCCACCGCTAACACCTTCATGGTGTTGGTGCCGCCATGGGCGTTCATATGGTCGCCTCGGGTGAGAATGACATGCTCGCCGGGATCCGCCAAGCCGTGGGCTTTTAATAATCTCAGCGCCTCGCCGTTGACGTCTTCTGCCTGCATATGGGTCGTGTCGAACGGTATCGAGACAACGCCCCGATACAACGCCATGCGTCGCTGAGCAATGGGGCTATGGGCCAGGCCGACAATTGGCAGCTTGGAGCGAATGCGCGACGCAATCAGGGGCGTGTAGCCGGTGGCAGTCATGCAGGCGATGACACTGACGCCCTCGAGATGGTTGGCTGCATACATCGCGGATAGTGCGATCGTCTCGTCAATGCGCTCGAAGCCTTCGTGAATGCGGTGGCTCGACTCCTGGGCAATGCGCTCGCGCTCGGCGCCCAGGCAGACGCGGTTCATCGCCTCGATGGTTTCAACCGGATAATCGCCCGCGGCGGTTTCGGCCGAGAGCATTACCGCATCGGTGGCATCCAGCACCGCGTTGGCCACGTCGAACACTTCGGCGCGCGTGGGCAGAGGCGACTCGATCATCGATTCCATCATCTGCGTGGCGGTAATCACTGCACGATTCAGAGTGCGGGCATGCTTGATGATGCGTTTTTGCGTGCCAATCAGCGCTTCGTCACCAATTTCCACGCCCAGATCGCCGCGGGCTACCATCACCGCTTCTGAGGCCAGGATAATGCCATCCAGGGTTTCGTCGTTGGCCACGGCTTCGGCGCGCTCGAGCTTGGCGACCAGGCCGATTTCTCTTCCAGCCTCGCCCAGCAGGTCGCGTGCCTCTTGCATATCGGCAGCACTACGCGGGAAGGAAACCGCCAAATAGTCCACGCCGATATCCAGGGCGGTAATCAGGTCAGCCTTGTCCTTTTCAGTGAGCGCTGGGGCGGAAAGACCGCCGCCTTGCTTGTTGATGCCTTTATTGTTGGACAGTTTGCCACCCACATGAACTCGGGTGTGAACTTCCTGGTCAACCACTTGGGTGACATCCAGTACCACGCGGCCGTCGTCAAGCAGCAGGCGGTCGCCGGTGGTGACGTCATCGATCAGCGATTTGTAGTCACAGCCGACCCGCTCCTGGTCGCCCTGATCGGCCTCCATTGCCATGTCGAGGATAAACGGCTGGCCCTGGGTGAGGTGGATGGCCGCATCCTTGAAGCGGGCAATACGAATCTTGGGTCCCTGGAGGTCGCCCAATACGGCAACGCTGCGGCCCAGTCGTTGGGCGATTTCGCGGACGTCCTGGAGACGCCGCCGGTGGTCATCGGCAGCGCCATGGGAAAAGTTGAGGCGAACGACGTCGACGCCCGCTTTAAGCATGGCTTCCAGAACGCCTGGGCGGTCGCTGGCAGGGCCTAGCGTGGCCACGATCTTGGTGCGGCGTAAGGGGAGCGAGAGGGGTTGGCTCGTCATTGCACATTCTCCTGGGTCGGCCATTGGTTATTGTTGGCGCTGCGCTGGATATTGAAATTGCAGGCTATTAAGTTGTGGACTACGATAGCGTCTATATAGTAATTTTACTACATATTGATTGATGGTTTGCCTTTTTGGAGGCTTGAGACACACCGACGACCCCAATAAGGTGCTTAACTACGTATTTTTAGTAATTTTTTACGAAATATACAATTGGTTATGTAGCAAAAAATCAGCTATGTATTTTTGTTACAAACGTTCTCTGCAAAGGTGAGGTGCTCCATGACAACAAGAGTCGCTATCAACGGTTTCGGTCGGATTGGCCGTAACGTACTACGCGCCCTCTATGAAAACGGCTACCGTGATCGTATGCAGGTCGTTGCGATCAACGACCTGGGCGATCCGTCGCTTAACTCCCACCTGCTTCGCCATGACACCGTCCACGGTCACTTTCCCTATTCTGTCGATCATGACGCGGAAAGCATCAGCGTCGACGGCGACCGCATCGCGATCTCCTCCGAGCGGGATCCTGCTAAATTGCCCTGGGCGTCGATGGATATCGATATCGTCATGGAATGCACCGGCTTATTCACCAAGCGTGAAGCGGCAGCCAAGCATATTGAGGCGGGTGCCAAGCGCGTATTGATCTCGGCCCCCAGCCCCGATGCCGATGCCATGATTGTTTACGGCGTCAATGAAGAGACGCTCACCGCCGACCATAAAGTGGTCTCGAATGCCTCCTGCACAACGAATTGCCTGGCACCGGTTGCCAAGGCGTTAAACGATGCCGTGGGTATCGAGAATGGCCTGATGACGACGGTGCATGCCTATACCAACGACCAGAATCTGTCGGATGTCTATCACACTGACCCCTACCGGGCGCGCAGTGCAACCCAGTCGATGATTCCGACCAAGACCGGCGCCGCGGCTGCCGTTGGCAAGGTGCTGCCAGAGCTTGAGGGGAAATTCGATGGCCTGGCGGTTCGGGTGCCGGTGATCAACGTCTCGCTGGTGGACCTGACCTTCACCGCTGGCCGTGACACCACTGCAGAAGAGATCAACGCGGTTGTTGAAAAAGCGGCTGTCAATTCACCGGTCTTGGCGGTCAACGCGCAGCCATTGGTGTCTATCGATTTCAACCACGACGCCAACTCGTCCACGTTCGATACCAACCATACCCGGGTGAACGGGCGGCTGGTGAAAATCATGGCCTGGTACGACAACGAGTGGGGCTTCTCCAACCGCATGCTGGATACCGCAGAAGCCATGCAGGCCGCCGCCAAGTAATCCAACGGATCAGGGGCAGGTATCGCCGAGCAACAGCTCCGTTTTCAGCAGTTGTTGCTCGGCAGGCAACAGGCCGAGAATCATCTGTGCCGCGACCCGTCCCTTGCCTTCGCTATCCTGACGAACGGTGGTTAAACGAGGAGCGCGGTACTGGCCCTCTGCAATGCCGTCAAACCCGGTAATCCTCAGATCTTCAGGCACCCGAATGCCGCGCTGTTCGGCCAACGTCAGCGCCGTCAGGGCAATGCGATCCGACATGCACAGCAGCAGGTCGGGCCGCTGATGCTCAGGTTGGTCGAGCAACTCTGCCAACACCGGCCCGCACACCTCGAACGTATTCTCCTCAATATTCCACAGCGGTACTTGTTGTGTATCCACCCCGTGTTCGCTGAGTGCGGTATGGAAACCTTCCAGCCGTGCGCGGCTGATCGTACTGGTATTGGGCAGCAGGGTGTGCTCGGGCGTCACGCGACCGTTGCAGGCTTCTTTAGTCAACCGTAGGTTGATGATGGCCGGGCGCATAGGTTGTTGTTTCAGGGCATGACAGGCGATGTGATAGCTGGCCTCGCTATCGTCTATGTGCACCGTTGGGCAGTCAACCACATCAAAGTCCACGGACACGATCGGACGCTGCGCCGGTAGTCGATTCAACAGCTGATTGTTGGGCATCAAGCCGTAGACGATAAAACCGTCGGCAATATTCGCCGAGCCGGCCGGCTGTGAGTCGTGCCCCCGCCCTGGCAAGAGCAACAAGGTGTGCCCATGGGCGTCGAGCACCTCGGCGACGCCGGATAAAAATTCACTGGCCACCGCATCATTCAAGCTGTAAGTGAGACTCTCCGCTAGCACCACGGCGATGATCCGTGAGCGTCCGGTACGCAAGCTGCGGGCCTTGGCATCAGGGCCGCTATAGCCCAGACGGGCCGCCTCACTCAAGATGCGTTCGCGTAGGGTGGGAGATAGCTGGTCCGGCCGGTTAAAGGCGTTGGAAATGGAGGCAGTCGAGACGCCGAGTTCACGGGCAAGGTCCTTGAGCGTCATTCGGCGGGGTGGTGTCACGGGTTTTCCTATGCAAACTAATGATGAGACGTCCATTCTCAAGAATACCGACCCACGCTGTCTCCCGACAAGCCTCGCCTCATAATGCTTGTCGCGATCGGCGTGGGTCAGTAAGTGGAGTGGTCAAGTTGTGCCGATTAAGCGGCCTGTCGTTGAGCAGGCAAATCCAGGGCGGCACCGCCCTCGTCGAACAGGTGAACATGCTGGGTGTCAGGCACCAGCGCGACGTGCTGCCCCAGTTTCCACTGGCTCGGGGCTTCACTGCGATGGATCAATAGCGTATCCCCTGCTTTTGGGTCCAGATATACGTAGACTTCGTTACCCAGGTATTCCACGTTGACGATTTCGAAGCGATTGTCTCCAGAAGGTTCTGCCAAGCGGAGGTGTTCCGGGCGCACGCCAATACTGAGCGGGGCACTTTGCGGCTGCGCCCTTGCATCCTGTGGCAAGGCAAGTTCGCCGACTCCAGCAGCGAGTACCCGGCAGCCATTGTCATCGTTTGCCAGCAGTTGGGCAGGTATGAAATTCATGGTGGGCGAGCCGATGAACCCGGCAACGAATTTGGTCGCGGGGCGCTGGTAAAGCTCTTGAGGGCTGCCCACCTGTTCGACATGGCCGCCGTTGAGCACCACGATCTTGTCGGCGAGGGTCATGGCTTCCACCTGGTCGTGGGTCACGTAAATCATGGTGGAGCCCAGGCGATAATGCAGACGCGCGATCTCGTTGCGCATTTGCACGCGCAGCGAGGCATCGAGGTTGGAAAGCGGCTCATCGAACAGCAGAATACGTGGCTCCCGGGCCATGGCACGCCCCATGGCCACACGCTGACGCTGTCCACCGGAAAGCGCCTTGGGTTTGCGGTGCAGTAGCTCCTCCAGCTGCAGGATGCGGGCCGTCGCCATCACGCGGTCGTCGATAGTTTCCTTGGTCTTTTTCGCCAGCTTTAGGCCGAAGGCCATGTTCTCGTAGACCGACATATGCGGGTAGAGCGCGTAGGACTGGAAGACCATGCCGACACCGCGTTCACGTGGTGGTAAGTCGTTGACCACAGTGTCGTCGATACGTAAATCGCCATCGGTAATCGACTCAAGACCGGCAATCAGGCGTAGCAGGGTGGATTTACCGCAGCCCGATGGGCCGACGAAAACGACGAATTCGCCGTCGCCGATTTCAAGGTCGACATCGTCGATGATGTGGTCGCGGCCAAACACCTTATTAATTTTTTCAAGCGTAACACTTGCCATGGGTGACTCCTTGCCAACCTCAAGACTTTTGCCCTGGGTTGGCCTGTTGTTGTTTAAAACGGTCTAGGCGGTGCGCATAAAGGCCGCCTGGTAAGCAGGGAGCCTCAGCCGGTTGCCGTCGCGCTGATAGTTGAAGCCATGACCATTGAGGTCGCCGGCCACCGTAACGGGGAGCGAGACCTCTTGCGCTTGGCCGGTCAGGTTGAAAACGCACAGCAGGGATTCGTCGTCGTGTTGACGGGTAAAGCCCAGCAGTTCATCGCCCACGTCGACCAGCGTCAAATTGCCATCAAACAGCGCAGCGTGCTGGCGACGAAACGCCAGCAACTGGCGTGTGGCATTAAGGGGGGACGCCGGGTCGCCCTGTTGCTGACTGACGGCAAGCTCGCGATGTCGTGGTGAGATCGGCAGCCATGGCTCAGCGTTTGAAAAGCCAGCCTGTGGCGAGCCATCCCAGGGCATCGGGGTGCGACAGCCATCGCGGCCCTTGAACTCGGGCCATAGCACCTTGCCATAGGGATCCTGAATGCGTTCAAAGGGGACGTCGGCTTCGGGAAGGCCAAGCTCTTCGCCCTGGTAAAGGCAGACGCTGCCACGTAGTGAAAACAGCATCGCCAGGGCAACTTTAGGATAAGCCGTTGGGTCTTCGTCAGCGCCCCAGCGCGAGGCACTGCGCTCAACATCGTGATTCGAGGTGGCCCAGCACGGCCAGGCATCGCCCGCCAGCCGCTGGAAACGCTCGATCACTTCACGTAGATACGCAGCGGAATGCGGCTTGTTGAGCAGGTCAAAGGTATAAGCCATGTGCAGCTTGTCGCCGCCTGCGGTGTACTCGGCCATGCGCTCCAGCGGATTGTCATCGCCAATTTCACCCACAGTCGTGGTGCCGGGGTACTCATCCATCAGCGCGCGCAGGTCTTTAAGGAAGTCGAGATTTTCCGGGCGGCTGAGATCATAAACATGACGTTGCCAGGTATACGGATTGCTGTCCGGGGCGCCCAGGGTTTTGGCTTCGCCTTTGGGAACAGGCGGGTTGTCGCGTAACGCCGCGTCATGGAAGAAAAAGTTGACCGTGTCCAGGCGGAAGCCATCGACACCCAGCTCCAGCCAGAAGCGCATATTATCCAGCTGGGCCTGACGTGCTTCCGGTTTATGGAAGTTGACGTCCGGCTGGCTGGTTAAAAAGTTATGCATGTAATACTGCTGGCGGCGTGGCTCAAAGGTCCATGCCGGCCCGCCAAAAATCGACAGCCAGTTGTTGGGTGGCGTGCCGTCTGGCTTGGGGTCTGCCCATACAAACCAGTCGGCCTTGGGGTTGGTGCGATCCTGACGGCTTTCCTGAAACCAGGCATGCTGATCCGAGGTATGGCTGATGACCTGGTCGATCATCACTTTCAGGCCAAGCCTGTGCGCTTTGGCCAACAGCGCCTTGAAGTCGTCCAGGGTGCCGAACATCGGATCAACGTCGCGGTAGTTGCTGATGTCGTAGCCGAAGTCGAGCATTGGCGAGGTAAAGAAAGGCGATAGCCAGATACCGTCGACATTGAGTGATGCTACATAGTCGAGCTTTTCAGTAACGCCGGGTAAATCACCGATACCGTCACCGCGGCTGTCCATGAAGCTGCGCGGATAAATCTGATAGATAACGCCGCCGCGCCACCAGGCTTTTGTGTCTTGGGTATCTTGCATGAGAGAGTCCGTTGATGACATTAAAAATCCTTAGCCTTTGACGGCGCCAGCGGTGAGTCCAGAGACGATGCGGCGTTGGAAGATGATCACCAGCACCACCAGCGGAACTGTTACCACGACAGACGCAGCCATGATGGGGCCCCAGGGCAATTCGTAGGCGCTGCCGCCGGACAGCAGGGCGATCGCCACCGGTACGGTGCGCTGGGTGTCGGTCAGGGTGAAGGTAAGCGCGAACAGAAACTCGTTCCACGCGGCAATAAAGGCGAGCAGCCCGGTGGTCGCCATGGCAGGCCACATCAGGGGTAAAAACACCTTGGTAATGGTGATCCACGGTGTGGCGCCATCCATGATGGCGGCTTCTTCAAGTTCCATGGGGAGCTGCTTCATGAAGGTGGTCAGCACCCACACCGTGAAGGGCAGGGTGAAGATGGTGTAACTCAAGATCAGCCCGGCCGGGTTGTTGTAGAGGTTGAGCGTGCGGATAACTTCAAACAGCCCGGAGAGCACTGCCACCTGGGGAAACATCGATACCCCCAGAATGACCAGCAATACCGTTGAGCGCCCGCGAAAACGTACGCGACCCAGGGCATAAGAGGCCGTGATACCCAGCAACAGGGCGATAAATACCACGCTGGTCGCCACCACAATGGAGTTCAAGATGGCGCGTAAAAAGCTGGCTTGGGTCAATACTTGAACATAGTTGCCCAGGTGCCAGGAAGAAGGCCATAGCTCGACACGGAACAGCTCGCTCGATGGCTTGAACGAGGTAATCACGGCGTAATAAAACGGGAAGACGGCGTAAACCATGATCAGCACGATTAGTGCCCAGAAGCCGATCTGCTTGGCTATTTTACTCAACTGACGTGCGTTCATGCCTCACCTCCCAGTTGTAGTTGCTTGCGGCCAGCATAGATGTAGGCAACGGTTGCCAAGGCAATAATCAGGAACAGCAGGGTGGACGCCGCGCTGCCATAACCGACGTCCTGGAACTCAACCAGCTGTTGGCGTGCATACACCGACATGGACATGGTGCTGGTGGAATTCGAGGTCAGTACGTAGATGACATCGAACACCCGCAGCGCGTCGAGCAGACGGAAAATCACCGCCACCATCAAGGCAGGCGTTATCAGTGGCAGCGTTACCTTGAAAAACACCCGCACTGGATGAATGCCGTCGACCTCGGCGGCCTCGTAACAGTCCTTGGGCAGCATCTGCAGCGCAGCAAGCACCAGCAGGGCGACAAACGGAGTGGTTTTCCAGACGTCGACCATGATCACTGCCCACATCGAGTAGGTGGCGCTGGCGGTCCAGGCAATAGGGTTGTCGATGACGCCGATCCCCATCAGCATGTGGTTGATGATGCCGAACTGGTCGTTGAGCATCCATGCCCACATTTGCGCCGAGACGATGGTGGGGATGGCCCAGGGAATCAGCACGGCGGCACGCACAATGGTGCGCCCTTTAAACTCCGCGTTGAGAATCAGCGCGACGATGACGCCAAAGACAACCTCAAGCGATACCGACACCACCGAGAAATAGACGGTGTTCCATACCGACTGCCACCATACGGGGTCGGCCATGATGCCAAACCAGCGGCCGTTATCGTGAACCAGATAGTTTTCAAAGCCGATGAAGTTGGCTGTGCCCAGGTCAGACAGCGAGGCGTCGGTAAAACTTAAAAAGAAGGTGCGAAATAAAGGCCAGCCAGCCACCAGGGCTAGCGCGACCAGCATGGGCGTCAGGAATAACCAGGCCGCTTTGACGCGCTGGCGCCGCACCTTGGTGCCGCGAGAGCGCCGCGCCGTCAATGCGGCTGTGCGCGCCCCATCGGGCGCGCTTGAGTGAGAAGTCGTCATTAGGCTCTCCAGCGTTACCAGTTACGACGCTTCAAACGGAGAAGCTCGTTTTCCAGGTCCTCAACGGCTTGGGCGCCATCTTTCGTGCCTGACAGTACTTCGTGTGAAGCGCTAAAGAAGGCGTTGCTCACCCGGCCGTAGGCATCACCGGTGGGAGCTGACGGGCGTGCCACCGCATTGGTGAACGTCTCGTAAAGGGTGCCGAAGAAGGGGACGGCGTCGAGCACCTCTTCATCCTGGTAGAGCGCATCGATAGTGGGGTTATAAGAGGCTTCAATGGCGCGTCGCTTCTGCTCTTCTTCGCTGGTCAGAAAGGCGACGAGCTCGGCGGCCAGTTCAGGGTTTTCAGTGTAGCGTGATACCGCCAGGTTCCAGCCACCCAGGCCAGCGGCGCTTTTACCGTCTTCGCCGCCCGCCGGTAACTGGGTGACGCCAACCTTATCGCGCACGTCGCTGTCTTCGCTCTGCGCCAGCGCCCAGGCGTAGGGCCAGTTACGCATGAACACCGCGTTGCCGCTCTGGAAAACACCACGGGCCTCTTCTTCGGTGTAATTGAGCACGCCATTGGGCGAGATGTCGCCGATCCACGATGCGGCAAGGTCGAGGGCTTCGGCGGCCTGCGGGTTATTGATGCTGATAGTACCGTCGGCCTCGACAATGTTGCCGCCACCGTGGCTAGCTACCCATTCAAGGGCGTTCACCGTCAAGCCTTCATAGGCGCGTCCCTGGAAGACATAGCCCTGCATGCGGTCGTTGCCTGCCTCGCGCTCGGCCTGTTTGATCTCGCGGGCGGTCTCGGTAAGTTCTTGCCAGGTGCTGGGCACGTCATGACCATGTTTTTCGAGCAGATCTTCGCGGTAGTAGAGCACGCCCGCGTCGGTAAACCACGGCATGGCGACCAGCCGGTCGTCGATGGTGTTGTTGGTCACGATGGTCTCGAAATGCCCAGCAGCGACGTCATTACCCAGCACTTCGCGCAAATCCAGCAGGTGGTTGGCCAACAGGCCCGGCCAGACAACGTCAATTTGCATCACATCGATATCGCTGGAATTAGCCGACAAGATCTGCTGATAAAGCGATAACCGCTCGGTGGACGAGTTGGGTGTCGAGACCACATCGACCTCATGACCGGTTTTTTCTTCCCACGCTTCAATGCCTTCTTCACAAAGCGTCAGTTCGGCACCCACAGCACCGCATGAAATGGTCAGGTCAGCCGCCTGGGCCTGACTGATGCCACCGGTTGCGCTGGCGAGTGCAATGGCGGTCGTTAAAAGCGTTTTTTTCATGATGGTTCCTCGGCGTTTGTTGTTGTCGGGTAGCGCACCGTTCAAGCCCGTCAAATTTGAACTTAAACGATTAAGTTGATGCGCCTAGTTAGCCGCCTCTTGCCAGCAAGTTCAATAGAGACTTTTGTCTAATTATTTATCCAGGTTGTGCTAACCCGCTGCCTGGTGTTTAGACATTGGTCGATAATTAGTGATTACTGGTTGGTTTACGAAGTCTTAATCGATTAAGTTTCACGTGTTCCAGCGTTTTGGTTGGTAGCAATAGTTGCTTTACCAACTGTTGGAATAAATACGCTTTACAACGATCGACTCAAACGCGACCGCTTTAATGCGCATCGGATTGAAAAAGCAGTGATGGGCGGGGCGTCGAACAACAACAGGGTTTAAAACAATGGATAAAATGACTTTCAAAACACCGCTGGCGATTGCCATCGCCGCCGCCAGCCTGGGTGTCAGCGGTGCGGCCATGGCCGATACCACCATGGAAGAGCGGCTTGCCGAGTTGGAAGCCCGGATTATCGCCGCTGAACAGCGGGCCGTCGCCGCCGAGCAGCGTGCCGCCGAGGCTGAACAGCAGCGCGCCGCAACCGCCGATATTGAAAGCGATGCTGAAATTGAAGAGCGTCTGGCAAGGGTAGAGCGCTATGCTGATGGCGAAGAAGGGTTTTCATTCAATGTCTACGCGCGCTCGGGCCTGTTGATCGGTGAAGATGGCAAAAGTGCAGAGGGTGGCCCTTACGTCACCCCTGCAGGCCCTGAAGGCGGCGCGGTGGGTCGCTTGGGTAACGAGCCAGATACCTATGCCGAAGCGATTCTGAACTACCGCATGCGTTTCGATAACGGTGCCAAAGCGCTATACCGCACCATGATTGCCGACGGCACCACCTCGAGCAATGACTGGACTGGCGGCGAGTCGGATATCAATGTCCGTCAGGTATATGCCGAATTCAGTGATCTACCGAGCTTTACCGGTGCGTTTGAAAACGCCTCCATCTGGGCCGGTAAACGTTTTGACCGCGACAACTTCGACATCCACTGGCTGGATAGCGATGTGGTCTTCCTCGCCGGTACCGGCGGCGGTATTTACGACATGCAGCTGGCCAACAACTGGAAATCCAACCTGTCGATTTACGGCCGCAGCTTTGCCGACTTTGACGTGGTTAGCAGTGAAGACCCCGGCCTTGAGGGCAATACCGATAACCTGATCCTGACTTCCAACAACTACTTTGGTAACTGGCAGTGGATGGTCAACGGCATGTCGGCAGCCGATAACGACACCCGTGATATCGGCGCCGGGCAGGAAGCTGCCGAAAATGGTTTCCACACCATGGTGGCCTATCATGGCGACAGCTTCTTCGGCATGGGCGAGGGCAGTTATAAAGCGGCGGTGCTGCATGGCCAGGGCCTGGGCGCCGAGACGAAAAACATCGGCGCCAACGGTGATTTGACCGATGATGCCAACTCAACCCGTCTAGCGCTTTATGGGACTACCTATCTTGCACCCAAATGGCGTATTGCGCCCTCAGTGCTTGCTGAAACCAGCGAAGACCGTTTTGCAGAAGGCGATTCGTATGACTGGGCCACGCTCAACGTCCGCTTGGCCAACGAGCTGACTGAAAACTTCGAAATGCAGTACGAAGCCAGCTACCAGATGATCGATATTGATCCTCAGGGCTATTCTGACCGCAATGAGGTAGATGGGGACTACACCAAGTTTACTATCGCGCCGACGTTTAAACCCGAAGTGGGAGGGTTCTGGCAACGGCCTGAAATTCGTCTGTTCGCAACCTGGAGTGATTGGGACGACGAGCTTAACGATTACTCAGCGACTGATTCGTTTGGCTCTGATGAATTTACCGGCAGCCAATGGGCCTTTGGCATTCAAAGCGAAGTCTGGTTCTAAGCTAGTAAGCCTGGCAGAAGGCCAGGCCGCTTGTTGTTTCTCCGTTTCTGTTTGCCCGCGACACGTCGCGGGCTTTTTTACGTTTTTTAGAAATATTATGAATTGACTGCATCCAAAAGGCTTCCTCACGGGTATTCCCTATACAGCTGCTATGAAAGGCAGCTGATATTTAACCCTTAGGAGACTGAAAATGACCATTCATCATCTAACGCGCGCTACCTTGGCCGCCACTCTGATTGCATCCTTCAGTCACGCTGCGTTGGCAGACATGACGCCCGCGGATGTCCAGGTACCGGACGGCAATGCCGTTGCGCTCGAAACTGTCGGTGTTGGCGCAATCACGTATATGTGTGAAATGAACGACGACGACACCATGGCTTGGGTATTTAAAGGCCCGCACGCTGCACTTAATGATAGCGACGGTAGCCAGGTCGGCAGTTACTACGGTCCGCCCGCCACCTGGGAAGCGTTGGATGGCTCAAAAGTAACCGGTACCCAACTGGCTACGGCTGCCAATGGAGATGGCAACATTCCGCTCCAGCTTGTTGAAGCCAACCCCGCTGAAGGTGAAGGTGCAATGACTGGCGTCAGCTACATCCAGCGCCTGAACACCCAGGGTGGCGTTGCTCCGGATGTGGCCTGCGATATGGATCATGACGGTGCCACCGCCGTCGTTACCTACCAAGCCGATTACATCTTCTGGGCGGCTGAATAAGTCGGCAGGAACGCCAATTACGCTGAGGACTCGTTTGTCGAGCCCTCAGCGACTATGCTGTCTGAGAGTACGACGACTGGCGTCGGTGCCGTCACCAGGGAGCTAGGGTTTGACTGACGTGTCCACAGAATTTGATCATGCTGGCGCATTAGCGAGATGTGCTCGCGGCGAGCATGATGCCTTGCACCAGCTATACGTCCATGAAGGTGCCAGGCTGTTGGGTGTTGTCTTAAGAATCGTCAAGGATCGTGGCATGGCCGAAGATATTGTCCACGATGCCTGCATTAATATTTGGCAACGCGCCAATAGCTTCGACCCAGCCAAAGGGTCGGCGCGAACATGGATATTCAGCGTGGCGCGCCATCAGGCATTAAACGCCATACGTTACCGTGATCGTGAAATCACGTTTGATAGTAATGACCCCACCGAGATAGACCTCGACGAACATTTCCAGCATTCGTCCGTTGTCGAAGACGCCTTCGATTGGCAGACCGGCCAGCGCATGGATGATTGTCTGCATCAGTTAGAGACCGAGCGGCGAAACTGTGTGCTCCATGCGTATGTGGATGGTCTCAGTCACGCGGAAATTTCCGCGCACACGGGTGCGCCGCTGGGTACCGTTAAAGCCTGGATAAAACGCAGCCTGCTGCGCCTAAGGGAGTGTATGGCATGACCGGTCCCATTGAGCACGACGACCACGCCCTGGCAGGTGAATACGTACTGGGAACACTATCGTTGGCACAGCGTAAGGCAGTCGAAGCGCGACTCAAAAACGAGCCGGAATTACTCCGGGCTGTGATGGCGTGGGAAGAACGCTTCATGCCCTATACTGCGCTGACTCAGCCAGTAAGGCCTTCTGACTATTTATGGCCACGTATCGAACGCAGCCTTGATGCTTCGCATGCCCCAGAACCAGAGAGCATGATGCCACCGCCACGCCGTCGTTGGGTCAACCACCTGCCGTTTTGGCAGGGGGCCGCCGGTATCGGCATGGCCGCTGCGTTAGTGTTGGGCGTGGTGTTGACCAATGTGTCTACCACCCCCACAACGCCGGAATACATGGTCGTACTGCTGGCTCCGCAAAGTCAGTCCGCCGGCTGGGTGGTGCAGGCGTCAACCCGCCAGGACATCGAGCTGATACCGTTGGGTACCTTTGAAGTACCGGAAGGCAAGGCGCTGGAGTTCTGGACCAAGGCCGACGAATGGCAGGCCCCAGTATCGCTTGGCTTGGTAGAGCCGGGAGAGCCAATTCGCGTGCAGCTAGATAACCTGCCGCCGCTTGAGGACAACCAGCTGTTTGAGCTGACGCTGGAAGAAGAAACCGGCTCACCTACTGGCTTGCCTACTGGCCCTATCCAGTTCATCGGCCGTGCGGTGGAGATATAGCGTATTCGGTCGTCATCAACCCGAGCCCGGTTTTAGAAGAACGTCAGCCCTACCTGGAACAAGCGCTCCACGTCGCGAATGCGCCGCTTGTCGATGACGAACAGGATGACGTGGTCTCCACTTTCCACCACGATGTGGTCGTGGGCGATCATCACCTCTTTACCACGCACGATCGCGCCGATGGTGGTGCCCTCGGGCAGGTCGATCTCGCGAATGGTGCGCCCGACCACCCTTGATGACTGCTTGTCGCCATGGGCGATGGCCTCGATGGCCTCGGCGGCGCCCCGGCGCAGCGAGTGGACGTTGACGATATCGCCCCGGCGCACGTGGGTCAGCAGGCTGCCGATCGTTGCCTGTTGAGGGGAAATGGCAATATCGATCTCGCCGCCCTGAACCAGATCGACATAGGCGGCGTTATTGATCAGCGTCAGCACCTTTTTGGCGCCCATCCGCTTGGCCAGCAGCGACGACATGATATTGACTTCATCGTCGTTGGTCAGCGCGCAGAAAATATCGCAGTCTTCGATGTTCTCTTCTTCCAGCAGCCGCTTGCTGGTGGCGCTGCCGTGGAGCACCACGGTACGGTCGAGCCGCTCGGAGAGCGTGGTGCAGCGCTCCAGGCTGTGTTCGATAATCTTGACCTGGTGGCTGTGCTCCAGATGCTCCGCCAGGCGCTCGCCGATATTGCCGCCCCCGGCGATCACCACGCGGCGGAAATCCCGTTCGACGCGGCGCAGCTCGCTCATTACCGCGCGGATATCGCGCCGGGCGGCGAGGAAGAAGACCTCGTCGTCGGCTTCAATGACGGTATCGCCACGGGGAATGATCGGTCGATTGCGGCGGTAGATCGCTGCCACCCGGGTATCCACGTTGGGCATATGGCGGCGTAGAAAAGCCAGGTCCTGACCCACCAGCGGGCCGCCGTAGAAAGCCTTGACGGCCACCAGTTGTACAAGCCCACCCGCGAATTCCAACACCTGCAGCGCGCCGGGGTGCTCGATAAGGCGGCGCACGTGGTCGGTGACCACCTGCTCGGGGCTGATCAGCACGTCGATGGGAATCGCTTCGTGGGCGAACAGCCCCTTGCGGGTCAGGTACGCCGAGGAGCGCACCCGGGCGATCTTGGTCGGGGTACGAAACAGAGTGTGCGCGACCTGGCAGGCGATCATGTTGATTTCGTCGCTGCTGGTCACGGCAATCAGCATGTCGGCGTCTTCGCCGCCCGCCTGGCGCAGCACGATGGGGTAAGAGCCCGCGCCGGTGACCGTGCGGATATCGAGCTTGGTGTGCAGCTCGCGCAGCTTTTTGGCATCGGTATCGACGACGGTGATGTCGTTTTCCTCACGGGCGAGGTATTCCGCAAGGGTGCCGCCGACTTGGCCGGCGCCGAGAATGATGATTTTCATGGAGTGTTTTCCTCTCGGTCTGGCTCAAAGGCAAGGCGGTAGCCAATCCCCGGCTCGGTCTGCAATATGCTGGGGGACTGGGGGTCGTCGCCTAATTTTTGACGCAGCTTGCTGATGATGATGCGCAGGTAATGGGTGTCGTCCTGGTGGCTGGGCCCCCATATATCACGCAGCAGCTGGGTTTGCGTAATCACGCGACCGGCGTGGGAAACGAGCGGGGCGAGCACGGCAAATTCTTTCGGCGTGAGGTGCACGGGCGTTCCATTGACGCTGACCTGATAGGTGGTCAGGTCAATCCGCAGGCCGCCGTGTTGGTAACGTCCTTCGCGACTGCCAAGTGTCTGGCGGCGCAGCAGGGCGCGAATACGCGCCAGTAGTTCCTGGATGCCGAACGGCTTGGTGACATAGTCGTTGGCGCCGCTGTCGAGGGCGCGTACCTTCTCAGCCTCATGCCCGCGGACCGAGACGACAATGACGGGCACCTGGTGATGCTCACGAATGGCACTGAGTACCTGCTGACCGTCCATATCCGGCAAGCCAAGGTCGAGCAGGACAAGGTCATAGCGAGTGGGACCGGCGCCGAGTCGCGCCAGCCCTTCATGACCGGTCGCCGCTTCGGTCACCGTAAAATTCTGCGATGTCAGGCTGATGCGCAGGAAATGACGGATCTGGGGTTCATCATCGATAACCAGGATCCGGTGATGGTCAGTCGTCATGGGGTGGCTCCTGATGGGGCGGCGGCAGCGGAAGCGACATCTCCATGCAGGTGCCCAGGCCACCGGGACCGTCGCAGGCTCTGATCCGGCCGCCGTGGGCACCGAGCATGGCCTGGCAAATGGCCAGGCCCAGCCCGCTGCCATGGGGGCCACGATCACCGTCGCTGCCGGTCACGAACATATCGAAGACGCGCTCGCGCAGCTCAGCGGGAATGCCTGGCCCCTGGTCGGTGATGGAGAATATCAGCTGTGTCGCGCCGGGCGGCGATTCGGCATGAATGGCAATCTGCCCGCCGGGTGGAGAGAAACGCGCCGCATTGTCGAGGACGTTGACCAGCGCCTGCTCGATGAGTGCCGGATGGACATGGAGCAGCGGCAAGTCGTCAGGCCAATGCTGCACGAAATGACAATGCCCCAGGGCACTGCCGAGACGCTTGCGGGCCGATACCACCAGGTCGTCGAAGGCGATCCAGTCACGCTCGATTTTTAAATCGCCGTGGCCCAGCCGGGTCATGTCCAGCAGGTTCTGGATATAGCGGTTTAGCCGCTCGCTTTCACTCAAGACACTGTCGAGCAGCGCGAAACGGTCTTCCTGACTAAGCTGAGCGTCAAGTGTGCGTAAGGAACTGGTGGCGCCAATGATGGATGCCAGCGGCGTACGAAAATCATGGGAGACCGATGACAGCAGCGCCGAACGTAAACGCTCGCGGTCTTCGGCCAGGCGCGCCGCATTCAGGTCCAGCAGCCGCTGACGGCTGTCTCCTGCAAGCTTGCCGACCACCAAGGCGACCAGGAGGAAAAACAATAGCGTGATGAGCTGTTCCCTTTCTTCGACGGCCAGGGAAAAGTGCGGCACCGTGAAGCAGAAGTTAAAGGTCAGAAAGCCCAGCACGGCGCTGATCAGCGCCGCCGAGCTGCCCGCCATCACGGCGCTTGCCAGCACCGCCGTCAAAAAAATCAGTGAAAGATTGGCCAGCGCCATCCAGGCGTATAGGCCCCAGGCAACAAGCAGCGCGACGATGGTCGTGATCAGTGCCGTGGCAACCTCGCGCAGGGTTGGCCAATGCCAGCGTTGCGCAAACCGTGGGAGGCGATCAATCAGGGGAGTCATCAATGACATAGGTGTCCTCTCCTTAGCTTACGCTAGCGTCGCCAGAACATGGGCGTCAGCAGCACAATGACGGTAAGAATTTCCAATCGCCCCATCAGCATGCCGATACACAGCAGCCATTTGGCGGCGTCGGGCAACGAGGCAAAATTACCGGCGGGGCCGATGATGTCGCCAAGACCTGGACCTACATTGGTTACCGCTGTTGCTGCACCGGAAAGGGATGTCACCAGGTCGAGGCCCAGAGTCGATAAACCCAGTGCCAATGCCGCGATGGTAATAAAAAAGAAGAACGAAAAAGCCACTACGCTTCGGGATATGTCGCTGGTCACCATTTGTTCGTTATAGCGAGTAGTGAAAACCCCATTGGCATGAATCAGGTAGCGGAGCTGGTCACGCAGCATCAGCATGGCGATCTGGAAACGAAAGATTTTCATGCCGCCGCTGGTGGAACCGCTGCAGCCGCCCACGAAGGTCAGGTAGAAAAACGCGACAATGGCCAGTGCGCCCCATTGCGTGTAGTCGTCCGAGGCATAGCCGGTGGTCGTGACAATGGAGACGACGTTGAAGGTGACGTGGGTAAGCGATTCAAACCCGGCGCCACCATTCATGATCCGCCAAAGGGTGAGCAGGCCAATCGCTATGCATAGCACGCCCAATAGACCCCGGACCTGCTGGTCTTTCCAAAGGGCGCTTCTGGAACCGCGAAGAAAGCGGATATAGAGCACAAACGGCAACGCCCCGCTGAGCATGAACAGACTGGCTATCCACAGTAGCCAGGGCTGATCGGCATAGGCACCAAACGAAGCGTCTGAGTTCGCAAAACCGCCGGTCGCAAGCGACGTCATGCCGTGGACGATGGCGTCCAATAGATCCATACCGCCTAGCCAATAGCTCAGCATGGCCAGTAGCGTCATCGTCACATAGATGCTCAGCGTTGCCTTGGCGATGCCCCCGGTTCGGGGCATGACCTTGTCCGACCAGTCGGACGATTCTGTATGGAAAAGCCGCATCCCGCCGACTTTCAGAAACGGCAGGATGGCGATCCCCATGACGATAATGCCGATGCCCCCCATCCACTGCATGATTCCCCGCCAGAGCTTGAGTCCGTCGGAGAGGCCGTCAATGCCTACCAGAACCGTCGAGCCGGTTGTGGTGATAGCAGACACTGACTCAAAGACGGCGTTGGTAAAGCTGAGTTGCGGGGCGCCAAGCACCAGCGGAAGGCTGGCAAAGCCACTGATGCTGACCCAACTCGCAGCCGTCAGGATGAACATCTGCCAGGGTTTTAGTTCGAGGGTGGCGCGATAGGTAAGCAGCCAGGCGCTCGCCACGGCGGCAAGTACCAGCAGCACCGACACCCCGAAGGCCAAGGCATCGGGGTCGCGTTCGACCAACAGCACCGCCAGCGGTACCATCATGAATAATGCAAGAATCAGCCAAAGCACCGATAGTACTTTGACCACGGGAGCCCATTGGCGATAGGTGTGTCGGCTGCGATAAACCCAGGGCGTGAGGTATGCCATTTCTTAGCTCGCTAGTTAATCGTTTTTAGCATGGCTTATCACATCACGAACTCGTATAAAAAGTCCGTAAAAATCGTCATTTATTCTTGGTGTCTCGCAGTGACACGAACCTGCTTTACTTGTCGCTTTAGGATGCCGTAATGGTTGCCTGCGTCGCGAGTTTCTTCATAGCTGTCGATTATTGAGGAGAGCTGTTGCTAACCCGAGATACGTAGATCGGTGCCATCTGGTATTTTCAGGCGTAGTCTCAGGAGTATTGCGAGGGGCTAGATGCGCTTCGCACATGCAAAGCGCAGCCACAGCTAATCATATTGCAACAGTGCAACACCATAATAGCGTTAAGGTAACGCTTGAAGGTTTTTTGTAGTAAAATTACACGAAATATTGCGTATAATACCTTTTTTCAGATAGATTTTAGGTAATCTAACAACATTAGATCATCTAATGGTCAACAGGAGCTGAGATGAGCCCGTCACCTGCTTCCCAGGGTGCCCCGTTGGGCGATCCGAATAACGCCATCGACCTAGCGCTGTTTGGCGCGCTGGGCGATTTGGCGATGCGCAAGCTGTTTCCTGCGCTCTACCACCTCGACCGTGAAGGATTAATGCCCGAAAGCACGCGTATTCTGGGGTTGGCACGCCAAGAGTATGAACCCGATGCGTTTCGTCAATTGGTTAGCGGTGCGCTGCAAAAACGGTTAAAAAAGGACGAGCAGGATAAAGAAAGCATGGAGCGCTTTCTAGATCGCCTCGATTACTTGAAGCTGGATTTCACCAGCGTGGAAGGCTTTGATGCCGTTCGACAATGGCGTGAGGGTTCGCCGCGCCCGATGGTGGTCTATCTGTCGGTGGGCGCTAAAATCTACGGCGATATCTGTCGAAACCTTCAGCAAAGCGGCAGCCTGGATGATGCCACGCGCGTCGTGGTGGAAAAGCCGATCGGTTTCGATCTGGCGTCTTCCGAGGAGATTAATGACGCCATTGGCGACGTCTTCCCCGAGTCGCGGGTGTATCGCATCGATCATTACCTGGGCAAAGAAACCGTTCAGAACCTGATTGCATTGCGCTTTGCCAACCCCTTGTTCGGCACCCAGTGGAACCAGAACCATATCTCCCATGTGGAAATCACCGTGGCCGAAAAAGTCGGCATTGAGGGCCGCTGGGGGTATTTCGACGAAGCCGGTCAGCTGCGCGACATGGTGCAGAACCACCTGCTGCAGTTGCTCTGCCTGATTGCCATGGACCCGCCCTCGAATCTGGATGCCGACGCCATTCGCGACGAAAAGGTCAAGGTGCTCAAGGCGCTCAAGCCGTTTACCGGCGAAGCCCTGGGTCGCGATGTGGTGCGCGGCCAGTACACGGCAGGCACCAGCGACGGCCAGCAGGTGCCGGGCTACCTGGAAGAAGAGGGCGCCAACACCGAGAGCCAGACGGAAACCTTTGTGGCGATGAAAACCGAGGTCGCCAACTGGCGCTGGGCGGGCGTGCCGTTCTATCTGCGTACCGGTAAACGCATGCCGGAGAAGCTGTCGCAGATCGTGATCCACTTCCGCCAGCAGCCGCACTACATCTTTGACCCGGATCAGCGCAATATTGCGGCCAACAAGTTGATCATCCGCTTGCAGCCGGAAGAGGGTATCGCGCTCCAGGTCTTGACCAAGGACAGCGGCCTGGACAAAGGCATGCGCCTGCGCCCCGGCCCGCTGCATCTGGATTTCAACAACGCCTTCCCCAAATCGCGCATTCCCGATGCCTACGAACGGTTGCTGCTGGAAGTCATGAAAGGCCAGCAGTACCTGTTCGTGCGCCGTGACGAAGTCGAGCACGCCTGGCGCTGGTGCGATCAACTGATTGATGGCTGGAAGGCCCGGGAAACCCCACCGCGGCGTTATCCGGCAGGTTCCTGGGGGCCGGTCGCCTCCATTGCCATGATTACCCAGGATGGTCGCAGCTGGTACGAGGATTATTAACATGAGCGATGCACGCACACAGCTTGCCGAACAGCTGGCCGAGGCCGTTTTTCAGGCCTTGAACGACGACCTGGAACTCCAGGAAAACGCCTTGTTGGTGGTCTCCGGCGGCTCGACGCCAGTCCCCTTTTTCAAAGCCCTGGCGGCCAAGCCGCTGCCCTGGGAGCGGGTGGAGATCACGTTGGCGGACGAGCGTTGGGTGGATGCACAGAGTGATGATAGCAACGCTAAATTGGTCCGCGAGCACCTGCTTCAGGGGGCAGCGGCGGCGGCCCATTTTGAACCCTTGACCAGCGACGCAGGCACTCCTGAAGAAGGCGTGCCTGATGTCAGCGAGCGTGCGCTATCGCTTAGCTGGCCGGCAAGCGTGGTGATCCTGGGCATGGGCGGCGACGGCCATACGGCCTCGCTGTTTCCTGACAGCCTGGAGCTTGGCCTGGCGCTCGCCACGGAGGAGCCGCTGGTCGCCGTGCGAACGCCCAGCCAACCGCAGCCACGCATCACGTTTTCGGCAGACCGGCTGCATCAGGCGCGCCGTCACATTTTACATATTACCGGCGACGATAAGCGGGCCGTGTTGGCCAAGGCACTGAGCGGGGACGACATGCGTCAACTGCCCATTCGTGCCTTTCTATCCTGCCCCTTGGCGATTTACTGGGCGCCTTAGCGCCAGGTTTTACAGATAATAATTTGCTTGGAGACTCACGCATGACCATCGATAAACAGCTGCCGTCGACCCGCACCGCAGAGCTGGACAGCATTTGCCTGAAAGCCGAAGTGATCCCGGTGATTACCATCGACCGCTTGGAAGACGCCGTGCCATTGGGCCGTGCCCTGGTCGAAGGTGGCCTGACCGTGCTGGAGATTACCCTGCGGACCGAGTGCGCGCTGGACGCCATCAAGCGCATGAAAGACGCCCTGCCCGGGGCGAGTATCGGCGTAGGCACGGTATTGACCCCTGCCCAGTATCGCCAGGCCGAGCAGGTCGGCGCTGACTTCGTGGTAACCCCAGGAGCGACCGAGGCGCTTTATCGCTACGGCGTGGAAAGCCCGGTGCCGATGCTGCCTGGCGTATCCACCATTTCGGAGCTGATGACCGGCTGGCAGTACGGCTATCGTCGGTTCAAGTTCTTCCCCGCCGAATCCAGCGGTGGCTCAAAAGCGATCAAGGCGTTTGGCGCGCCGATTCCGGAAGCACGCTTCTGCCCGACTGGCGGTATCACGGTGGATAACGCTGAAGAGTACCTCAAGCTGCCGAACGTCATGTGCGTGGGCGGCTCCTGGGTCACGCCCAAGGCGATGGTCGAGGCGGAAGACTGGGACGGCATCCGCGAACTGGCCCGCCAGGCCGCCGAACGCTTCCACCACTAACCTGAATCGCCCCGGACTTGCGCCGGGGCTTTTTTTACTCAAGCGTCAGTAACGGATCGGCGAGGCCGTGAACGCCTACGTTGGCCTTGAATAACCCGCCTGCCAGCGGCTCTTCGCGGCGCTGTGCGTCGCTGAATCCCTCCTGCGCCGTGGTGATATAGAGCGTTTCAAGGCCAGGGCCTGCAAACGCCGGGCAGGAGGGCTGGCTGACCGGCACATGCACTTCGTCAATCACCTGACCCGCGGTATCGAGCCGCACGACCTTACCCGCGCCCCAGAGGGCAAGCCACAGGCAGCCTTCGCTGTCGATCACCGCGCCGTCCGGGTTGCCTTCAAGCGCCGTGAAGTCCGCCCAGGCAACCGGTTCGCCCACTGGCCACCCTTGGCTATCCAATGCCCAGCGCATCACGATGCCGGTGGCTGTGTCGGTAAAATACGCCGCGTCACCCATGGGTGAAAAGCAGACGGCATTGGGAATGGTCAGCCCGCTGCGCAGCCGAGTCAGCTCCCCACGATGCAACCGATAGAGGCTGCCCGCTTCGGATTCGGCGGTCTTGCCCATGGTGGAAAGCCACAGGCTACCGTGGCGGTCCACGCGGGCATCGTTGCTGCGCGTAACGGGGTTGTCGGCTTCAAAGTCGGCAAAATGCTCAAGGCGTTGCGTCGCCGGATTCAACAGGCTCAGGCTGTGCTCGCCGACCAGCATTAGTCGGCCATCGTTCAGTGGTGTGGCGAGCGATACCCTTTGCTCAAGCGGGTAATGGCCATGCTCGCCGTTTTCAAGTGACAGCCAGTGAAGGCATTTGCCCAGAATATCGCACCAGTAAAGCCGTCCGCTCCCGGCGTCCCACTGGGGGCCTTCGCCCAGCTCGCAGCGGCAATCCACCGCCAGTTCCGCCATCTTGTTGTGATTCATAAACGATCTCCTGCGGCTTGCCAGGCGTCTACCAGCGCCTGGGCCTGCTTGCCGACTTGCTGAGGCGTTTGCCCCGGTTGGTAAAGCGCGCTGCCCAGGCCTGCGCCATCCACGCCCGCGGCGCGCCAGGCGGCAAAATTGTCGATACCGATACCTCCCACCGCATATAGCAAGGTGTTAAGGGGCAGCACGGCGCGGACAGCCTTCATCCCCTCGATGCCCACCTGTACCGCCGGGAAGAGCTTTAGCCCGGTCGCACCGGCATCCAGGGCATCAAAGGCTTCGGAAGGCGTCACAATGCCTGGCCAACTGGCCATTGAGAGTCGATAAGATTCTTCGATGACGGCAGGGCGGCAGTTGGGCGAGACGATCAATCGACCGCCTGCAGCATGAACATCACGTACCTGCTCAGCGCTTAATACCGTTCCCGCACCGATCAGCGCCTGGTCGCCAAAGGCGTCCGCCAGGCGCTGGATGCTGGTGAATGGGTCGGGGGAATTAAGCGGCACCTCAATTTGCGTGATGCCCGCATCAAGCAAGGCGCCGCCAACGGCCACCGCATCATCGGGCGTTACCCCACGTAAAATGCCAATTAAAGGCAGTGTCATAGCGCTCTCCTTGTTTAGCTGATGCTTATTACCGGGTGCTTTGGTAGGCGAGGGTCAGTCCGGCCAATACCGCTGTGTCGCCGTCAACGCGCTGGGTGCCGATGTCGAGGGCTTCCAGGGCGAGTGCGTAGCGGTGGTTGAGCGCCTCGTTGCCGATCAGGGTCACGCTTTCCCCTGGCGTCAGCTCGTGGCAGGCACCGGCCAGTTCGAGACCGATCGCCAACCCCGAGAGATGTGCGGCAAGCACGGCACCTCGGGCATCACCGCTCGGCAAGGTATTAGCCAGCAAGTCCTGCGCGCGGACGCCGAATAGCCGCTGGCTGAAGCGTTCGGGCGCCTGATAGATTGCCTTGACCGCTTGGGTAAACGCCTGGCGACAGCTGTCTTGATGCAGGTCGTCCTGCCCTACGGAGTGCTTCAATACGGATTGATGAGCAAGCAATTGATACAGCTCGCCAGTCAAGTAGGTTGCAAACTCGGTAACGGCACCATCGGTTAAGCGTGCCCATTTGGCATGGGTGCCGGGCAGGCAGACAAGACCGTTAAAGCGGTACGAATCGGCCAGAAGGCCCGCTAACTGGGTTTCTTCGCCGCGCATCACATCGTAGAGATGCGTATTGCTCCCGGACTGACTTAATCCAGGCAGCAAGTAAACCTGCAGGCGAGCGTCGGCGAGAGCCGGCATCACCGCGCCACGAGAGAGTTGATCGAGACGCGTGGGCGTCGCCAGATAAGCGGCCTCTTGCCAGCCCTGCCGTGCGCCCGCCATACCGCATACCATCACAGGCGTTTGGCCGTTATCGGGCAACCAGGCGTCGACGATCCCAAGCAGCTCGGCCTCATACTCGGCGGCGGTCAGCGACAGCATGCCGCGAGGGCTGGAGGCACTCGCCATGACGTGATTCTGGGCATCCATGGCCCAGGCGCGCAGGTTGCTTGACCCCCAGTCCACCGCAATCCACGCTAAAGGATGTGTTAACTCACTCGCGCCCATAGGGCTATCTCCCGGTTAGTCGCTTGGTTTACCACTCGGCAATAGAGCCATCTTCATGGGTCCATACCGGGTTGCGCCAGCGATGGCCAACGTTGGCGCGCTCTTCAACGAAGGCTTCGTCAATCTCCACACCTAGCCCCGGCCCCTGAGGAATCGCACAGAAACCGTCTTCAATGCTGAGCGCCGATTTGTCGACCAGGTAGTCGAGAACATCGTTGCCCTGATTGTAGTGAATGCCCATGCTCTGCTCTTGAATAAAGGCATTGTGGCTGACAGCGTCCAACTGTAGCGACGCGGCCAGGGTCAGGGGGCCAAGTGGGCAGTGGGGCGCCAGGGCGACATCGTAGGCGGACGCCAAGGCGGCGATTTTAAGCCCCTCGCTGATGCCACCGCAGTGGGAGATATCCGGCTGAATAATGTCGATCATGCCGTCTTTAAGCAGGTCGCGGAATTCAAAGCGGGTATGCAGCCGTTCGCCGGTGGCGAGCGGGTACCCAAGGCCACCGGCAATGTCTTTCAGGCAGGGCAAGTGCTCGGGTGCAACCGGCTCCTCGACGAACATCGGGTGGTAGGGCTCCAGCTCGCGCAGCAGTGCTTTGGCCATGGGGCGGTGCACACGGCCATGAAAATCGATACCAATGCCCACATCCGGGCCGACCGCATTGCGCGCTTCGGCCACCCGGGCGACCGCTTCGTCTACCTTGCGGTGTGAGTCGACGATTTGCAGCTCGGGTGTGCCGTTCATCTTGAAGGCGGTAAAGCCCTTGTCAGCCAGTGCTTTGGCGCCTGCACCCACGTCGCTAGGACGGTCGCCGCCGGTCCAGGCGTACATGCGCATTTTATCGCGCACCGCGCCGCCCAGTAGCTGGTGCACGGGCACACCCAGATCGCGCCCTTTAAGATCCCACAGCGCCTGGTCGATACCCGCAATGGCGCTCATCAATATTGGCCCGCCGCGGTAAAACCCGGCGCGATACAGCGTGTTCCACAGGTGTTCGATACGGTGCGGGTCCTGGCCAACCAGGTAGTCAGAAAGCTCATGAACGGCAGCCTCGACAGTCGCCGCGCGGCCTTCGATGACCGGCTCGCCCCAGCCGTAGCAGCCTTCGTCGGTTTCGATCTTGAGAAACAGCCAGCGCGGGGGGACTTGCCAGGTTTTCAGTCGGGTAATTTTCATAGGGTCAGATCCTAGTCAGTGGTCGATGGCCGGTTAATTGACGATACCCAGATCGATCGCCGTGCGGCGAAGCACTTCCCGCGCGGCGAAAGACGCCGCCTCGGCATCCCGGCGCACAATGGCTTCAAGAACGCGGCGATGCCGTGACAGGCTGTCGTCGAAGGTGTCGGTGCGGTGCTGAGAGCCATGTACCAGGGCCATGATCGAAGGGCGCAACAGGTGTCCCATTTGCCGCCACACCAAATTGTGGCTGGCCTGGTAGGTGGCATCGTGAAACATGACGTCGTACTCGGCGTGCTGGGCGCGAGCGGCGGCTGACTGGGCAGTTTTCTGCATGCCTTCAAAGGCGGCTTCCAGCCGGGCGATATCGTCCGCATCGGCCGCTTCGGCGGCAAGGCCCGCCACGATGGGCTCGGCCGAAAAGCGAAACGCATAGATGGCGCGCGTGAGCTGCGGGTCGAGGTCGGTAAGCCCCGTCATCCATTCGCTCATCAGCGGATCCAGCAGGTGCCAGTCGCTCATTTCGCGGACTTGCGTGCCACGCCCGGCGGTGCGGTCTAAAAGCCCTGCGGAGGTCAAACGGGTCAGCGCATTGCGCACCTGATTACGGCTCACATCGAAGTGCGTGCCGATGTCCATTTCCTTGGGGAAGGCGTCACCCGGCTGCCAGTGGCCTGCCAGCAGGGCTTGGGCGAGTAAACGGGCTAATTGTTCAGCGCCACCCTGGTGGGCTGGTAGAGCGTCCAGCGGCATCGGTGATCTCTTATCTTTTATTGGATGTAATTTATTCTAGTAAATGTCTGACATTTAAACAAGTCGTGCCATGGCGTCTCTAACGGCCGATGAAGACGTCTCCAATCAAAAAAGCCCACACCAGCTTGCAACAGATGTGGGTCAATAATGGTTAGCCAGTCAAAGAAGTACCGTGGTTTAGCATTCAATTTTGGAAAGTAATCTGTCATTACCCCGTCATCTCTCCTCGATAACGTATCTGAAAAACCAATGGAGAACATGATGCGGAAAAAACTATTACTTACGAGCGTAGCGTGCATGGCGGTTTTAGCATCCTCTGCTCAGGCTCAGGCTCAGGCGCTAGGCGGATTGGCGTTTTCTGACACCACGCCCATTGCCCAAAACATGACCGCAACAGATGAGTTCACTATCGTGGGTGAAGAAGACTTGATGGCGATGAATGCCATCAATGCAGAGGGTTCGGTAAGAGCCATCGTTGAAATACCCGCGGGCACATCGGCGAAATGGGAAGTCAGTAAAGATGATCCCAAAGCGGTTTACTGGGAGTATAAAGACGGTGAACCGCGCGTCGTGAATTACCTAGGCTACCCCGGTAATTATGGCGCTATTCCAGGCACTGCTTTGCCAAAAGAGTTGGGGGGTGATGGTGACCCACTGGATGTGATTGTGCTGGGCCAAGCCGTTCCACGAGGTGAAATTGTCGACGTGAACGTTATTGGTGTTCTTAAAATGCTGGATGACGGAGAGCAAGACGACAAGCTCATTGCCGTTCTCGCTCAGGATTCACCTTTTGCAAATATTGAAAACATGACACAGTTGGACCGCGAGTATCCAGGTGTCAGTCAGATCATTGATTTGTGGTTTGCCAATTACAAAGGGCCTGACGGTGGTATGGAAGGGCTAGGGTTTGAAGATGCGGAATCGGCTAGATCGGTGTTAGAAGCCGCTGCGGAAAACTTTACAGCCACGCAATAACGACCACATCCCAGTCATCGGGAGTTGTGGCTTTCAGCTTATCATTGCGACTGCCTCACTCACATCGGTGACCGTCCAGCGGTCACCGAACTATATAGCTATTAACTGTTTCGAAGCGCTTCGATATCCGCATGGGTGGGGAGAGAGGCGTAAGCGCCTGGTCGGGTGACCGCATGGGCGCCACAGCGGCAGGCGAGGTCCACCGCGCGGGAGAGGAAGTCAATATCCTGGTGCCAGCCTTCCTCGATACCGTGCTTTGACAACTCGGCCAGCAGGCCGCCGATGAACGCATCGCCACCGGCGGTGGTGTCCACGGCGTCAACCCTGGGGGGCGCGATGGTCTGATCGAGACCCGCGCCCTTGAGGGCGACGCTATTGGGACCGTCGGTTACCAGCATGACTTTCACGCCCGCGGCAAGGCGCTCTGCTATCCAGGCGTCTTGGGGGTGATCGCCGCGCAGGTAATCAAGTTCGTCGAGCGATACCTTGACCAGCTCGGCGCTATCCAGCAGTTGCGTCACCAATCCCATATCCGCTTCGCCTTCTGGCCAGAGATTGTGGCGCAGGTTGGCATCAACGCTAACCAGGCAACCTGTGCGTTTCGCCATGGTCGCCATGGCCAGCGTCACGTCGGCGATTTCCGGGTCGGTCAGGCTATTGCTGCACAGGTGAAGAATCGCGGGGTTCTCGAAAACGCCCTGGGGGAGGTGTTCAAGACGGTAGAGCAGGTCGGCGGCAGGTGGGCGGTAAAAGTCAAAGGTACGCTCGCCGTCGCTGTCCCGGGAAACAAACGCCAGCGCCGTACGTGCTTCTTGGGTGAGTACCACGCCCTGGGTGTCCACGCCGTGGTGCTGTAACTCTCGGATGATGAAATGCCCAAAGGTATCTTCACCCACCATGCCCAGAAACTGGCTGGGGACGCCCAGCCTTGCGCAGGCAACCGCCACATTGGCGGGGGCGCCGCCAGCGTAAGGCGTGAAGGTTTCGGGGCCGGATGCGTCACCCAGGCGGCTTGAAAGCATGTCGACGAGGGCTTCGCCAAAGGCAATTATCGGCGTCATCATGGGATCCTTGTGATTATTGGTCAGATGGAGAGGAGATACACCTAAGCGACGCAGTGGCCGCGAGCAGCTTCGAGCAATGCGTACCAATCTTCTCTGGGCAGCGTGTCGGGGCCTTTGAGCATATCGGCAATGCGCTCGGATTTCACGCTACCGACCACCGGCACTGGCCGATGGGGCAGGCGACGCAGCCAGGCAAGCGCCAGAGCGCCTGGGGTGCTGGTGTGTTCCTCGGCGAGCCGCCCAAGCGTGTGATTGACTTCACCTTGCAGTAGCTTGCCGCCCGCGAGCGGCGACCAGGCCATCGGTGCGTGGCCGTCGGCACATAGGTCGTCGAAGCTGCCGTCGAATAGCGGCGTGCTATGGGCAATGGATAGCTCGATTTGATTGGCGCGCAAAGGCTGGTGCATGGCGTTTTGTAATCTGCGCCACTGACTGGGCAGGTGGTTGGAAACGCCAGCAGCGCCAATTTTGCCTGCTTCGATGGCCTTGTCCAGGGCGCGTCCGGTGGCTTCGGCATCCATTAACAGGTCGGGGCGGTGAATCAGAAAGTGATCGATACGCTCGACGCTCAAGCGGTCTAGCGCGTCGTCGATCGCCCGGTTTAGGTAGGCCGGGCTGGCGTTATAGTGCTTCACCTTGCCGTCCCCCGGGGTCGGGTTATCGTTGGCGATACTGGCTTTCGTTACCACGTGAAGCTGTTTGGCAAGCGCGGGGCGCGCGCGCAGTGCCTGACCAAACAGCGTCTCGCCAGCACCCTTGCCGTAGATATCGGCGTGGTCAAACCAGTGCAGGCCCTGCTCGAGTCGTGCCTCTATCCAGTCAGCCAGGTGGTTGGCCTGATGCATCTCGGCGGTTTCGTGGAGACGCATCATGCCAAGGACAAAGGGCACGTCGAAGGTTGGCGCGGGCATAGGGAGGTTCCTGTTGGTGGGCTTAAAACACTTCTTCGTTGTGCAACGCCTCAGCGGCACCCAGCAACCCTGTCCAAGGATGGGTGACCACCCAAACGGGGATGTCGGCGTTATAGGCGCCCATGCGGCCCTTGTTGACAAAGGCCTCGCGCAGTTGGCTTGTCGGCAGCCAGTCAAGAAGGCGTGGCAAGATTCCGCCGCATAGGTAAACGCCACCTCTGGCGCCCATGGTCAGCGTGGCATCGCCACATACATCGCCGAGGATTTTCAGGAACCGTAACAGCGTGGCGGTGGCGATCGAGTCGCCCTCGTTGGCTGCCTGGGTCACCTCCGCGGGGGAGGCGCAGCGGGGTGCCTGATCGTCGAGCGCGCAGTGGGCCTGATAGAGCTCGAGTAAGCCTTGGCCACACAGAATGCGCTCGACGCTAACACGTTGGTGGCGCTGTAAAAACACGTCAAGCAGCGCGCGCTCGGTGTCATCGGTGGGCGCGAAGGTGACGTGGCCACCCTCGGTAGGCAGCGGTATCCAGGCATGCTGGCCGGGGAAGACACCGGCTACGCCAAGCCCCGTGCCGGGGCCAATCACCAGGCGGGTGGAATGTGCCTGGCCGTCACCGGCCTGAACCGCGACGAGGTCATCGGCCGTCACGTGGGGCACGCCCAGGGCCTGAGCAGTAAAATCGTTGATAACCTTGAATAGCGACAGGTTCAGCGTTTCGCGAACCTCGCGCTTCATGAAGTCCCAGTGGTTGTTGGTCATCTTCACCCGCTCGGCGTGAACCGGGCAGGCAAACGCCAGGCATGCCTCGCGAGGGGCGTTGTTACCGGTCGCCCCCACTCGGGTCAGGTAGTCCTGAATCGCCTCAATAACGCCTGGGTAGTCGGCGCAGGGGAGGTTGATAATATCGTGCGGGGTGATGTCGCCTGGCGTCACCAGCGCCAGGCGTGCATTGGTCCCGCCGATATCGCCGATCAAGGCTGGTCGCATCAGGCGTCCTCTTCGAAGATCTGACCTTGCTGGCGGGCGAGATCGTCGGCTTCGAAGCCGCCAAAGACACCTGCGCCTTCCTCGCCGCGCATGGCCAAGTGGCGGAAGCCTGAAAACAACTCGCGACCCAGGCCAACGTGGTAGTGGTCAAGATTGCCGATGGCCAGTTCACGCTGCCCCCAGGTGACAGGGTCTACCTTGGCGTCGAGCGTGCCGGCGTTGGCATCCAGGCGGACGATGTCGCCATCGCGGAGTTTCGCCAGCGGGCCGCCGTCCAGGGCCTCCGGGCTCATGTGAATGGAAGCCGGTACCTTGCCCGATGCGCCCGACATGCGGCCGTCAGTCACCAGCGCCACTTTATAGCCACGATCCTGTAGCACACCCAAGAACGGCGTCAGTTTGTGCAGTTCCGGCATGCCGTTGGCTTTGGGGCCCTGGAAACGGACGACCACGATCACGTCGCGATCCAGGTCGCCGGATTCGAAGGCCGCTTTCATCTCGTTCTGGTCTTCGAAGATCTTCACCGGCGCTTCCACCACGCGGTGCTCTTCGGTAACCGCCGAGACCTTGATCACGCCCCGGCCCAGGTTGCCTTTCATCACCGTCAGGCCGCCGGTGGGCGCAAAGGGCGATGAAACCGGGCGTACAACGTCTTCGTCGAGGCTTTTTTCAGGACCTTCGTGCCAGACGACCTTGCCGTCTTCAAGGAAGGGCTCCTGGGTGTAGGCGGTCAGGTCGGTACCGAACACGGTGGGAATATCGCCATGGAGCAGGCCAGCGCCCAGCAGCTCGCGGAACAGGTAGCTCATGCCGCCTGCTGCCTGGAAGTGGTTGATGTCTGCCTGGCCGTTGGGATACACCTTCATCAGGCTGGGCGTGACCGCGGAAAGGTCGGTGAAATCGTCCCAGTTCAGGGTAATGCCTGCCGCTGCCGCCATGGCGATCAGGTGCATGGTATGGTTCGTGGAACCGCCGGAGGCGAGTAGCCCGACGACGGCATTGACGATAGCACGCTCGTCGATCTGCTTATAGAACGGGCGGTAGTCACCGCCAGGCTCGGTGTTGCGGATCGCCTGCTCGGTCGCGTAGCGGGTCAGGGCTTCGCGCATTTCGGTGCCAGGGTTGACGAACGAAGTGCCCGGCAGGTGCAGGCCCATCACTTCCATCATCAGCTGGTTGGAGTTGGCCGTGCCGTAGAAGGTGCAGGTGCCAGGGCTGTGATAAGACTCGGATTCCGCCTCCAGCAGCGCATCGCGACCCACCTTGCCTTCGGCGTAAAGCTGGCGAATGCGGGCTTTTTCCTTGTTGGGCAGGCCGCTGGGCATGGGGCCTGCCGGCACGAACATCGCGGGCAGGTGGCCGAAGCGTGCGGCACTGATAAACAGCCCGGGGATAATCTTGTCGCACACGCCCAGGTAAAGTGCCGCATCGAACATGTTATGGGAAAGGCCCACGGCGGCGGCCATGGCAATTACATCCCGTGAGAATAGCGACAGCTCCATCCCCGGCTGGCCCTGGGTCACGCCATCGCACATCGCCGGTACGCCACCGGCAAACTGGGCTGTGGACCCCATCGCGCTGGCTGCGGCTTTGATAGTGGCCGGGAAGGTTTCGAATGGCTGGTGGGCCGACAGCATGTCGTTGTAGGCCGAAATGATCCCCAGGTTGGCGCTATTCATCAGCTTGAGGGAATTTTTGTCCTGCGGGTTGCAGGCAGCAAAGCCGTGGGCCAGGTTACCGCAGGAGAGCTCGCCGCGATGCACGCCGCGCTTGTGCTGATCGGCCATGCGGCGCTCATAGAGGGCGCGCCGTTCGGCAGAACGCTCACGTATGCGTTGGGTAACCTCGGCAACGGTGGGATTTAAAGGGGCGTGTGTTGAGCTCGGCATAATTACCTCTGCATGGTAGAGACGGTGAGTCAAACCTGTAGTTATTTTACATTTTTTGGTGGCGATAGGAGAGACTTTACGGCAATAAAATTGCTATTTGTAGTTTTATTACCCTAATTGATGACAACTATCGCTCTGAACAACCGGGGCTAAAGAGGACTGGCTGATCGTGGCGGTCAGTGCCCGCTTGCCAAGTTTAAACCGCAAGTATAGCAGGCCTGCATTTGCTACCATTCCCCCTTCCTTTATGTTGAACGCTTTGGAGCCACCATGCCCCCCGATGTTGCCCCGTCGATGATCGCGCGTATCGTGCCGGTAGACGCTTGCGCAGGTGAACGTGCGCGTGCCTATCTTGATACGCTCACCAAACCGCCGGGCAGCCTTGGAAAGCTAGAAGCGCTCGCGGTTCAGCTAAGCAGCATTACCGGTGAGCTAATGCCCAGGGTAACGCCGCCCGGCGTGCTGGTGTTCGCCGCCGACCACGGTGTGGCGGCAGAAGGCGTGTCGGCGTTTCCCCAGGCCGTGACCGCCCAGATGGTCGCCAACTTCGCCAGCGGTGGGGCGGCAATTAATGTGTTTGCCCGGCAGATTGACGCCCATGTCGAGATCGTGGATGTGGGCGTGGCGTCTAACTTGACGATGCCTGGCGTGACCCACGCCAAGGTGCGTCAGGGTACGGCCAATATGGCACTCGAAA
The DNA here is from genome assembly GCF_036663435.1 of Halomonas sp. 5021. NCBI lineage: Bacteria > Pseudomonadati > Pseudomonadota > Gammaproteobacteria > Oceanospirillales > Halomonadaceae > Halomonas > Halomonas sp. 5021. The sequence goes on along the minus strand of NZ_JAXOVU010000015.1, from coordinate 5,906 downwards.
ATGCCATGCAACCTGAGGAAGCCCAGGCGGCGATTGAGGTAGGCGTGGCCGCCGTGGAGCGGGCTCGGCAGGCAGGTGCTAAATGCCTCATCGTCGGCGAAATGGGGATTGCCAATACCACCGCCAGTAGCGCCATGCTGGCGGTGTTGGCCGGCACCCCGGTGGCCCAGGCAGTCGGTGCCGGGACGGGTATCAATAGCGTCCAGCAAGCGCATAAGGTGGCGGTAATCGAACGCGCCATTCAGGCACGCCAGGCCGACCCCGATGACCCTTTAGACGTACTTGCGAAACTCGGCGGGCTGGAAATTGCTGCCATGGTGGGTGCTTATTTAGCCGCAGCGGTTCACCGGCTGCCCGCCGTTGTGGATGGCTTTATCGCCACGGTGGCAGCGCTTGTGGCGTGCCGCCTATGCCCGGCGGTGCGAGGTTATCTGGTGTTTGGCCACCGCTCGGAAGAGCCCGGCCACGCCACGGCCCTGGAGGCACTTGACGCCCAACCGCTGCTGGCGCTGGGCATGCGGCTGGGTGAAGGCAGTGGCGCGGCGCTGGCATTCCCGCTGCTCCAGGCGGCTGCCGGAATGCTCAATGAGATGGCGACCTTCGCCGATGCAGGCGTTAGCGACAACAACTCCCAATGATGCCGTTCAGCGACTATTTTCCGGCCATGCTGGTTTGGGTGACCGTGGCGATCGTAATTGACCTGATCGTCGGTGATCCGCGATCGCTGCCGCACCCCGTGGTGATCATCGGCCGAGCCATCAGTGCGCTGGAAAAACGTTGGAACCAGGGCGCCGCCAAGCGTCGATGGCGGTTGGGGTTTTTACTCACCGCCGTTATCGTGCTGGGGACCTTTGGCGTTGCGTGGCTGGTGCTGGCACTGTTGAGCGCGCTGCACCCATGGCTTGGCGTTGTCGCCGAGATAGGGCTGTTAGCCACGACGCTGGCGATTAAAGGGCTGGCGGAGGCAGGGCGTGCCATTGCCGTTCCGCTTGCCAAAGGCGATTTGCCTGCTGCTCGGCAAGCGCTGGCCATGATAGTGGGGCGCGATACTCAGGGCCTGGATGAAGCCGGGATCACCCGCGGGGCGGTGGAAACCGTGGCGGAAAATACCGTCGATGGCATTACCGCACCGCTGTTTTTTGCCCTGATCGGCGGTGCCCCCCTGGCGCTGGCGTACAAGGCGGTGAATACTCTGGATTCGATGGTCGGTTACCGCAACGCACGCTATAACGAGTTTGGCTACGCCTCGGCCAAGCTGGATGACGTGGCCAACTGGCTGCCAGCACGCTTGACGGCCTTGTGTCTGTGGCTTGCAGGGCTGTTGCTCAGCGTTTCAGGCGTTTCAGGCGTTTCAGGCGTTTCAGGCGTTTTACGGTTGCGCTGGCGGGGCGCGTTGCGTGACACCTGCCGCGAGGCGCCCCGCCACCCAAGCCCCAACGCCGGCTGGCCGGAAGCCATGGTGGCATGTTTGCTCGGCGTTCAGTTAGGGGGCACTAATTTCTATCAGGGTGTTGCCTCTCATCGTGCGACGCTGGGCGAGCCGTTGGAGGCGCTGCACGTCGCCCATATCGACGCAACGATTCGCTTGATGCACGGTGGCTGGATGCTGTTTATGTGGCTGTCAGCTGTCTTGATGGTTGGGCTGAGTTTGATTCTTCCGAGGCTTTTATGAGCATACCCGAATGGCCCAGCCACGGCGGGCAGTCCGAGGCGTTATTAGCACACTTCGGCTTGCCACCAGGGCACCGGCTGTACGACTTTAGCGCCAATCTGAATCCCTTGGGGCCTCCCGCCTGGGTACGCGACTGTTTGACACAACAGCTGGCTGGCCTTGAGCACTACCCGGCGCCGGACTATTCCGCTGCCCGTGATGCCATCGCCAGCCATCACCAGCTTCAGCCCGAACAGGTGCTGCTGACCAACGGTGGCGCTGAGGCGATTTTTCTTGCCGCCGCGCTACACGCTTGGCAGCGGGCGGCGATTATGACGCCAAGCTTTGGCGAGTACGCCCGAGCGTGTTGCGCCCATCGGCTTTCAGTCACTGAGATCGTACTACCCGCACCGCACTTTGCCCTGGATCTTGATGCGCTGTTGGCAGCACTTAATGGTATCGATGTGCTGTTTCTATGTCGGCCCAATAACCCCACGGCGACGCTTATCGATACATCAGTCATGGAGACATTGCTGGATTACACGGCTTGGACGGGCTGCCGAGTGGTGGTGGACGAGGCCTTTGTGGATATGGTCGGCGATACGCATGATGCAGTGTCGCTGGTACCGCTGCTGGATCGCTACCCGCATCTGATGCTGCTGCGCTCAATGACCAAGTTTTATACGCTGCCAGGGCTACGGCTAGGCTATATGCTGGCGGATACGGCCACGATTCAAGCAGCACAGACCCACCAGCCGCCCTGGAGCGTGAATCACCTGGCAGCGGAGCTGGTAGCGCCGTTGCTGGCGGACGGCGCCTTCACCCGGCGCACCCAACGCTGGTTAGCCAGCGAGCGTCCATGTATGACCCAAGCGCTTAGCGAGCTGGGGCTGGACGTGGTACCCAGCCAGGCCTGCTTTTTCCTTACCCGCCCGGGTACCGAGCAGCGCGCCGCAGGCATCTCCAGCGATGTGCTATTTGAGCGACTGCTACACGAAGGCATGCTGGTGCGCCATACCCACAATTTTGCCGGGCTCGATGGCGACTGGCTCCGTGTGGCCCTGCGCGACAAGCCTGACAATCAGCGGTTATTGAATGTATTAAAAAAGGTACTGCATGATTGTCTTCGTTAGCGGCGGGGCGCGTTCCGGCAAAAGCGACATCGCCGAGCAGCGGGTGCTGGACGTGGCAGCCAGTTCAACCTGTTACTATCTAGCTACCGCAGACGTATATGACGACGAGATGGCCGCGCGTGTTGCTCGTCATCGGCAATCCAGGGGCGCGCAGTGGCTGACGTTGGAAGCGCCGTTGGCCATTGATCGAGCACTGCAAAAAGTGCCTGATGGCAGCAGCGTGCTTTTGGACTGCCTGACCCTCTGGGCCAGTCAGGTACTGTATGCCAGTGAGCTTAGCGAAGACGAAGGCTTGGCGTTACTGGCAGACGCCCTCGCAGATGCCCAGGCGCGCCGCGTGCATCTAGTGATTGTCTCTAACGATATCAACGAAACGTTACCGCCCAGCGATGTCGAGACCTGGCGCTACCTGGCCTTTCTTCAGCGTGCCCACCGCAGCGTGGCGGCAGAGGCGGGTTCGGTGCTGGAAGTGGTCGCGGGCTGTGCCATCGAGTGGAAAAACGACGGGAAGTTGATGTGAAAGAAAGTACTGTAAAAGAACACGCGGTGAAAAACGTTCTGTTCGGTCTCTTGCTCGCACTGCAGTTTTTGACCCGAATCCCGATCCCTGTCGCTTGCCCCTGGACGCCTGCAACCCGGCGCTGGGCGGTGCGTGCCTATCCTCTGGTCGGCTTGCTCATCGGCAGCGTGTTGGTGCTGGTGGCATTCGCCATGCAAAACGTCCCCACGCCTATGACCGCGCTGGCGCTGCTTAGCCTTTGGGTCGCGCTTTCCGGTGGGCTGCACCTGGATGGCGTCATGGACATCGCCGATGCGCTGGGCAGCAATCAACCCTTGGAACGCCGCTGGGCAATCATGAAGGACCCGCAAATCGGCAGTTTCGGCATGCTGGCGCTGGTGTTTCTACTTGCCTGGAAGGGCGTTCTACTGTGGGCATTACTTACCTATCAAGCGCCGCTCTGGTGGCTGCTGGTGGTGCCCGCGCTCGGGCGCTGGGCAGGTGTGGCATTGCTGGTGCTGACCCCTTGCGCCCAGCCTAAGGGCTTGGCCTGGAGCTGGCAGCAGTCGCTTAGCGGCCAGGATGTGGCGCTGGCGCTGGTACCGCTGGCGGTGATAGCCCTGCTGGCACCCACACTGGTGGTGATGCTGCTGACGGCCTGCGTTTTTGTGGGACTTATGCGCTGGCTTATGCAGCGCCTGTTTAATGGCATCAACGGTGACATGGTCGGTGCCACCATCGAAGGAGGAGAGCTTTGGTTACTGATCTTAGTGTGGAGCTGGTGGCAGTTCGCCACGGTATCACCGCCTGGAATCTAGAGCGCCGTTACCAGGGCCAGCGCGATATTGCGCTGCTGTTTCCTGAGGCTGAAGAGGGCTTGATCGCACTGCGCGACGCAATGGTGGATGAGCGTTTTGATGCCATTTACTCAAGCGACTTGAACCGCTGCCAACAGACGCTTGAGTGGATCCAGGCGGCAAAAGAGGGCGTGCCGGTTGCGCTGGAGCCGCGTCTGCGCGAACTCGATTTTGGCGACTATGAAGGCAAGGTCTACGACGAACTAAAAGATTTGCCCCATTACCGCGCCTGGATCGACAGCGTCGGCGAGCTGCAAATCCCTGGCGGTGAATCCGCCGCCCAACTGCGCACACGCCTGGAGGCCTGGTTGCATGATGTCGCCGTGAATGCCCGGCAGGGCGGCCAGCGAAAGATTCTAGCGGTCACTCATGGTGGTGTGATTCGCGAACTGCGCCGTCGTTTTGAAACCCTTCACTTCTGGGATGGCTCAGTGAGTCAGGCCCAGGGCAGGCGCTGGACACTCACTTATCAAACCGATGCGAATGGCAAAGGAGATTGGCAATGCAGCTCTTCATCGGCGGTGCCTGCGCTGGTAAACGCGACGCCGTAACGGCTCGCTTTCCCGACGCCGTATGGCATCGCCTCGCACCGGGAAAGCGGCTGGAAGAGTGCCAGCAAGCCCTGGTTGCCGACACCCCGCTGGTGATAACCGGTGTGCTCGAGTGGCTCGAAGCCGCTTTAGCAAACGCGGAAAACGATGCACTGCGCCAACAGTGGCAGGGCGATATGACACGGCTCTGCCAGCGTGCTGGCGAGCTAAAGGCGCCGCTGATCATTATTGCCAATGACGTTGGCCGGGGTATTGTGCCCATGCAACCCAAGCAGCGCCGCCTGCGCGACCTCAATGGCTGGTTCACTCAAGACGCCACCGCCCAGGCAGACAAGGTTTGGTACGTACGGCATGGATTGGTGCAGTTGATCAAGTAGTTATCCCGGCTTTTATCACGCTAATTCGGGCGAATTCTTGCCCATTTTGTAAGCTATTTCTTACACGGTGTAAGAGATCGCTGTGACGTGCCCTGCAAGGGTTGCGCTTCGCTTCCGGCTCGCTATTCTGACCGTTTTCATTAGCGATTGATGGTCCAGGGAGCGGCATTATGTCGGAAAGGACGGGGGCGAACAAAACAGGCCTGCAATTCACCCTAGCGCTACCGGGGGTGGATGATATCGCGGTGATCGACTTCACCCATCGCGAAGCACTCTCCCAGCCTTTCGAGCTGGCGCTCAACCTGGCCAGCCGCGACGGCAGCCTGGATGCCGCCGACCTCCTGGATCGTGAAGCCACCCTGACTATCTGGCAGGACGGCGAACCGCTACGCCGGGTGCACGGTATCGTCAGCGAATTTGGCCGCGGCGACCGCGGCCACCGGCGTACCTTCTACTCCCTGGTACTGCGCCCGGCGCTCTGGCGGCTCTCGCTGCGCCAGAACTCGCGCATCTTTCAGAAGGTCGACCCGCTCACCATTATCAATACCCTATGCGATGAGCGAGGCATCCGGGATGTAGCCTTTGCGGTCACTCGCGAGCTCCCCGAGCGCGAGTACTGCGTGCAGTACCGCGAGACCGACCTTGCCTTTATCGAGCGCCTGGCCGCCGAAGAAGGGCTGTTTTACTTTCATGAGTTCGAGGAGAGTGCCAACGGCGCCCATCGGCTGGTGTTTGCCGATGATCCGCAGGTACTGACCCATCTCGGCGAGCGCACGTACCACAGCCGTGCCGGGGGCACTGCGCCCACGCGCCATGTACGCAAGCTTAGCCACACCGC
>NZ_JAXOVU010000014.1:0-97096 GCF_036663435.1 Halomonas sp. 5021 | reverse complement strand
ATCCATGCGGTAATGAATCCTAGGCAGTTGACGATGGCCGTATTATCGCTGATTTCGGAGACTTATTCAGAGTCTCCCTAGGCTAATTTTACTAGAGCGAAAAATCGCCGCAGGGAACAACCTAATGCCGCATGCCCCACGCATCGAGCTTCACCCCATCAACCAGCGCATGCAGGTGCATGTGGATGGCAATCTGATTGCCGACTCCATCCAGGCCCTCGAACTCCGCGAAACCGGCTACCCGCCACGGCATTACTTCCCACGTGGCGATGTGCGGATGGGTTTGCTTAGTACCTCCGAGACGACCACCCATTGCCCATTTAAAGGCGACACGGTGTATTTCTCGCTGGGCGATCATAAGGATATTGCCTGGAGCTACGAGCAGCCGATTGAAGGAATGGAAGCGATAGCAGGAGGGGTGACGTTTGCATACGGGGTAGCGAAGATGCAGGTGGTACATGGGTAAACACTGCTTGTTTATTTATAATATTGCCATTCGATGGCAAATGCAGCCCGCCTGCAAATTCTGTAAATGCTGCTTAGTTAAAGTTGATTTTATTGGAATCAGACTTTTTAAGACTGGTATGTTGTGTTTATCGTATAGATAGCTGTCTGATATCTATTAGGGTTTTACAGGGTATAGGGGGAATTGGGTGAGAAAAGGAAGGTACTATCTTGGTCGGGTCAAAAAGATAAATCTTGACCAAGAAATGTTGATTGATGCCATTACCAATGCTCCTATAGTCTCAATTGGAAAGTTCGATTGGACGATAACGGATGTAGTCGACAATAGAGGTGAAGAGACACCCTATATTTTCGGGAAGTTGTCGAAGTATGCAAAGGAAGGTCATGCAAAAGTAATTGATGAAGTCAATCGTTCTCAGATTGATGCAGATGTGCCAAACCTTCTGGAGGCTAGCTCTTCGTTTGTATATTTGCCCGAATACTCAGGGATTGCATTTCTGCAGGTATGGAATGGTATTCAGGAAGACGTATTTCCAAGAAGGTTCAAGTCCGTAATTGAGGCTGCATATGGTGGATTTTTTGTCGCATGTGATGTGGAACCAGTATCCGACTATCGTGCTTTCACTGCTCGGCTTAAAAAGTTAAGTCATTTCACAGAATTTTCTGCAACCGTACATCCTCCAAATCCCCTTTTTGGGAGATTGTGGGGAAGTCTCAACGACTACATTGACAAACGAAATGCCTCTGAAGTGACAGTCAAAGAACAGACCACCAAGCCAAAAGGTTTAAAGTCAAGAATAATAGAGCTTATGGATCGAATAATAGATTCGCCGGAATATGAACCGGAAGAATCTCCTGCGATTGGTGATGCCGCTATTCTAATGGCTGCCGATGGATATGGCAGGGGTAAAGTAGTTGGGATGGAGAATGGTGATAAAGTCGAGATCAAAACTAGTGACACACAAAAGAGCTTTCTTCATGATAAAGAGCCTGTGCCCGGAGAGCTTGCGGTAAAAACATCAGCTCAGTTTGAGAAGGTTTCCAGAGAGCGGGATATGAAGCACTGATGACAATGTTCTACTATCTTAGAGTTTTTTTTGTAAGCTACGAATTTGCGTTCCTTTTGTTGTGCTGGGTTGTCTATGCTTTTTTGCAAGAAAATCTTTCAAAGTATTTTCCATTTCCCTCTTTGAATCAGGATGCACTTAAGTGGGCAATGCTCATTCCTGGGGGAGTTGCAGGGTGGACTTTGAAAGAAGGAGTCGGTGTTATTTTTCCTAGTGAAAAAAATGAGAAAGTATTGCACGAATGGCCCGATTATTGGAGACTTAAAGTTCATTTTGATGTTGGTGTTTTAAATAGTATTTTGTTCGTGATCCCTTGTTTTATTGTTTGGCTTCTAGGTGCTTTAAATACGTTGGTTGGGGCTTGGGTTTTTATTGGATTCGCTGGTGCCCTTTCAATAAATGCTTTTAGCTTCTACGCTGCAAAGATAGCTATAAAAAGTGCCTTAATTAGGTTGAATGACGGAAAAACCTAGCAATTCGGTGAATTAGGAAGCTCGCATGCGTGAGCCTGTAGCATGAGGGTTGGGTGTTTTAATTGAATGAGAAGATTTGATGAAAGACTTACTTGATAAAATATCTTCATACAATATTTTTAACTATCTTTTGCCTGGCGTAGTGTTCGTTTCAGTATCAGAGTCGCTGACAAGATATGATCTTGTTCAAGAAGATATTGTTATTGGTGTTTTCTTATACTATTTCATCGGTTTGGTTATTAGTAGGATCGGTTCGATTATGATCGAGCCTATTCTTAAGTGGTTGAAATTTGTTCGATTTAGTGATTATGAAGATTATGTTAAAGCGTCTCATAAAGACAAAATTATAGAAGTGCTATCCGAAGTAAATAATATGTATAGAACGTTCTTGTCATTATTTCTCTGTCTTTCGGTTTTAAAAATATATGAATATTTAACGTTACGCCACCAATCGGTAAATGAATGGACGCCTGTAGTTGTAATCTGTGGGTTGCTGTTTCTATTTGCTTTTTCCTATCGAAAACAAACCAATTATATAAGTAGACGTGTTGCTAACTATAAAGAAAAGGGGTAAGTTATGACTGATTTTTTTGAGATAGATTTTTTAGACGTTGAGTCCAAAAAAAGTGGAGATGCTATACCACTTCGGTATTCAATCGATGGTACTACAAGAATCCATGTGACTGATGGTGGATTTCAAGCTACAGGAGACTTGGTAGTAGACCATATTAACAAATATTATGGATCACCAAATTATATTGACGCTGTAATCGTAACACATCCTGACAGTGACCATGCTGGTGGGCCAAGAAAGCTGTTTGATGAATACGAGATTGGTGAGTTATGGATGCTACGACCTTGGCTTTATGCTGAAGAGCTAATTAATCGATTTAGTCGTTTCACTTCGGTTGATAATCTCGTACAACGACTAAAAGAGCTGTACCCAAATTTAGCAGCTTTAGAAGAACTTGCGCTTGAGCACGGTGTGAAAATATCAGAGCCATTCCAAGGTGAAAAGATAGGTGAGTTTAGTGTCTTGGCGCCATCTAAAACCAGATACTTAGATCTCGTTGTTGAATCGGAAAAAACCCCTGAGTCGACTAAGGAAGAAGAACAGTCCTTAGTCGAGGCTGCTGGGCAGTTATTTGATAAAGCGATAAATTTCATTAAATCTGCATGGGGAGATGAATATTTTCCTGATGATGATACGAGCCCTGAAAACAACATGAGCGTGATTCAATATGCCTGCTTATGCGACAAGAAAATTTTGTTGACAGGTGACGCGGGGCGGGCTGCGCTTGATGAAGCAGCTGACTTTGCACCGAATGTGGGTTTGCAACTTCCAGGAATTGATCGTATGCAAGTCCCACATCATGGTTCTAGGCACAATGTATCAACTGAAGTATTGGACCGGTGGCTTGGAGCTAAGCATGAAGCACAACCTGATTTGGGTAGTTTTACCGCAGTAGTTAGTGCAGCGAAAGAAGATAAAGATCATCCTCGAAAGTCTGTAGTTCGATCATTTATGCATAGAGGAGCAAAAGTAATCTCTACGGAGGGAAGTAATAAGAAAATCGGTCACAATGCACCTGAACGTAAGAATTGGGTGACAGTAGATCCTTTGCCTTACCCTGAAGATCAAGAAAAGTGAAGGTTGAACCACGCATAAAAAGTGACTGTGATCAGGCAAACAATAGTTCTGGGTTCGCCTCTACATTTCACCTGTCGCAGAGCCTGACGTAAATCTAATTACCCGAACCCACTCACCCTCATAACCTCCCTAGTCACCGCATCATTCAATATCCCGCGTTTGGCTTCCACCACCGTGAGCCATTCGCGGGCGCGGGTGATGCCGGTATAGACCAGCTCGCGGGTGAGAATGGGATTGGGCGTGGGCGGTAGCAGCAGGGCGGTGTGCAGGAACTCCGAGCCCTGGGATTTGTGTACCGTCATCGCGAATACGGTTTCTACCGCATGCAGGCGGGAAGGCAGCACCCAGTTGATGGGCTTTTCCGGGTCGCTGGTTGGGAAGGCGACGCGCAGTAATGATTTACCCGGCGTGCGCGGGTCCGGCACGGCGAGGGTAATGCCGATATCGCCGTTCATCAGCTTCAGGCCGTAGTCGTTTTGGGTCACCAGCACCGGGCGGCCTTCATACCAGCCTTTTTCCAGCATGTGGTCGCTGCCGAACAGCAGCTTTTCGCCGCGCAACGTTTTGGCGATGCGCAGGTTCAGGCCTTCTACCCCCCAGGGGCCTTTGCGCAGTGCGCACAGCAGTTGAAAGTGGCTGTAGGCGCTAAGTACCGCGCCTGCCCAGTCGTTATACGCCGTTTTATCTTCCTCAAACGCCAGCCCCTGCGGGCGCTGTGCTTTTAGCGTGTTCAGGTAGTGGTGGTAGCCCGTGGGCGGGGCGATGGGCGTGCCTTCGTGGTCGGTGCGGCCTTCGCCCGCGTTCGGGAACGCATCGGGGCTGCCATGAATCACCAGCTTATCCAGCGCGGGGTCTTTCTCTCGGCTTTCGGCGTTACTGCCCAGCACCAGGTGGTGCAGGTCCGGGTAGCCGTGGCGCAGTACGCCATGAACCGCCTGGTGCTTTTCCCGTTCGCTTTGAGCGTGGCTTGGCTGGTTAATCGCCTGGGCCAGCTGGCCGATGCCGCTTTCGGCGTTGAAGCGGTGGCTGACCCGCAGCATGGTAATCGCCTGGTCGAGCGGCTGGCCGTTGGGGTCCAGGTAGTGCTCGGGCAGCGGCTGGCCGGTGGCGCTTTCCAGCCACTGGGCGGTTGCCGGGGTGTAGTGGGCGGTCTCGGCGCGGCGGCACAGGTCGCCGAGCACGGCACCGGCTTCGACCGAGGCCAGCTGGTCTTTATCGCCCAGCAGTACCAGCTGCGCCTGGGCGGGCAGGGCGCTGAGCACGGCGGTCATCATTTCGATATCCACCATCGAGGCTTCGTCGATCACCAGCACGTCCAACGCCAGCGGGTTGGCGGGGTTGTGGCGGAAGTGGCGGGTGTCGGGGCGTGCGCCAAGCAGCCTGTGGAGTGTGGTTACTTCAGTGGGGATCGAAGATTTTAGGCGCTCTGTGCCTGACTCATCGCCGATATGTCGGACCACCAATGAATCGTGCTCCAACAAAGTGCTTAAAGACTCGAATGGCAGCAGGCTTACCTGCCCGGCGATGGATTCATTCAGCCGGGCGGCGGCTTTGCCGGTGGGCGCGGCGAGGCGAATGCGCAGCGGTTGCGTGGGCGATTGGGCCAGCTGCAGGGTTTGCAGCAGGGCGAGCAGGCGCACCACGGTAGTGGTTTTGCCGGTGCCGGGGCCGCCGGTGATTACCCCGAAGCGGTTGCGGGCGGCGAGGGCGCAGGCGGTTTTTTGCCAGTCTAGGGTGGGGGGTTTTTTAAATAGAACGTTTAGGGCGTTGGGGAGTAGATTGGGATGGTTCCGAACGGTATCTGACTCGGTGCCTGAATCAATCGCCCAATGAATTGGGCTCCTACAAAAACCCTCTTCGCCGGAGAGGCGGTTGGCGATTTCTTGGTGCAGGGTTTGTTCGTACTGCCAGTAGCGGCGCAGGTAGAGGCGGGTGGTGTGTTCGCTTTCGCTGCGCACTAGCGGGGTGTTGCCGGGGCCTTGGGTGATCAGCGTGGGGTGGTTTAGCGCGGCTTGCCATTCGGTAAGGGTGAGCGTTGCCAGCACCTCGCTGGGTAGCGGCGGCGGGTCGGTTAGGTCGTCGCCTTCCGGCGGTAGCGAAAGCGCGAAGTCCGGTGCGTTGAGCGTGGCGTTGATATCCAGGCATACGTGGCCGCGGCCGAGCTGGTGGCTGGCCAGCGCCGCGCCTAGCAACAGCAGCGGCGGGGCGTCCGGTGCTTCCGTGGCTAAAAAGCGCACCAGGGCGCGGTCCAGGTCGCGCAGCCAGCCTCGGGCGACCCAGCGTTCGCATAGTGCCAGTAGTTCGACGGTATCGCTTAGCGCGGGGTGAGCGTTCACTTGCGCTGGAGCGCTTGGCTGGTTGGCTTCGGGGGCGTCGCCGAACAGGTCGGGCGTGTGGTGGTTGTGTCGTGAGCCGCTCATGCGGTGGCCTCCTGTGCCGTACCTGTAAACAGGCCATCCAGTGCTTCAATCAATGCCACGGGGGCGGCTTCGGTATACACGCCGCGCCCTGGGCTGCGGCTGCCGCGCAGAAACACCGTCATCGAACCGCCCAGGTGCTGGTGTGGGTCGTAATTGGGCAGGCGCGCCTTGAGCAGCCGGTGCATCGCCAGTAGGTAAAGCGCGGCCTGCAGGTCGTAGCGCTTGGCGAGCAGCGCGTGGCGCAGGGCATCCGGTTCGTAGGCGCTGTCGTCCGGCCCCAGGTAGTTGGATTTCCAGTCGAGCACGTAAAAGCGCCCCTGGTGCTCAAAGGCTAAATCAATAAAGCCTTTGAGCATGCCGTTCAGGCTGTCGCTATCCAGCGCGGGTCGCTCGTAACCCGGCAGTAAGTGCTTGCTAACCAGCGCGTCGATGGCCTGGGTATTCACCTGCTTGGCGGCCAGCCAGAACTCCAGCTCGACCTGGTAGCTGGCAAGCTCGGTGAGTGCGACGCTCTGTTGAGAGGCCAGCGGCAGCGGGGTGGTGAGCAGTGCGGTCAGCCAGCCGGAAAGCGGCTCCTGCCACTTATGCCAGCCGCGCAGCTGCACCCGCCGCCAGAGCATATCGTCGAGGCTTTCTGCGTCGCTCGCGGCGGCGTCAAAACCTTGCCTGCCCGCCCATTCCAGCAGCCCGTGCAGGAAGGTGCCGGGGCCGGGGCCTCTGGGGAATTTATGCAGATGAAACGCTTCCGGTTGGGCGAGATCCTGGGGTTCGTCCAGCACCTCGAACGCCGTGGCTTCCTGGGCGGTGGTGGGTTCCAGCGGCGTGGTGACCGGGGCTGTGAGCGTGCCGGAAAGGCGCAGCGCCGAGTAGCTGGCAATCCACCAGTGTTCTTTGGCCGGGCGCAGCGGCGTGCGGGCGTGGCCCAGGGCGGCGGTGTTCTTGGGGGGCGTTAGCCGCTGGGCGGTGGGCGCGGGCGGTTCGTCGACGCGGATGTCGCTGCCTGCGGCGAGGTCGGCGAGTTTTGCGCTGAGCGTGTCCGGCGCCATGGCTTCGCCGCCGTTGATCAGGTGGCCGATGGCGCTGTTTTCCAGCCCCTTGAGCGGCGCCAGCCCCAGCCAGGTGGCGTGGCGGGCGCGGGTCAGCGCGACGTAGAGCTTGCGCAGGTCTTCGCCCAGGCGTTCGCGGTCGGCGGTGGCCAGGGTGTCTTCATCGGCGCTCAGGCTGAGTTGCAGGTTGCCGTGGGCGTCGTGCCAGCGCAGCGGCAGGTCCTTATCGCTGACCGGGCGGTGGTTGGCGATGAACGGCAAGAACACCAGCGGGTACTCGAGCCCCTTGGATTTGTGGATGGTGACCACCTTGACCAGATCGGCGTCGCTTTCCAGGCGCAGCTTGTGGCTGTCGCCGTGGCTGTCCGGGTCGGCGATGGCGTCATACAGAAAGCGAATCAGCGCGTGTTCGCCGTCCAGCTCTTGGCTTGCCTGCTGGAGCAGTTCGCCCAGGTGGAGCAGGTCGGTTAGCAAGCGCTCACCGTCCTCGAACTCCGCCAGCAGGCGAGCGGGGATGTCGAAATCCACCATCATGCGGCGAACCAGCGGCAGCACCCCCTGGCGCTGCCACAGCCGGTGGTAGTGGCTGAACTGCTCGACGCGTTCTTCCCAGGCCAGCTCGCTTTGTTGCAGGTGATCCAGGTTGGCCAGCGTCAGGCCCAGTACCGGGGTGGCCAGGGCCGCGCGCAGGTGGGCTTCGGCCTGGCGGGAGCTGGCCAGCGGCTCGGCGCAGGCGCGCAACCAGCGTTCTACCTGGGCTGCCATGGGGGAGCTGAAGACCTTGTCGTGGTCGGAAAGGTAGACGCTTTTGACGCCACGGCTGGCCAGCGCCAGACGAATCGCGCGGGCTTCCTGCAGGCCGTTGACCAGCACCGCCATGTCGGAGGGCTTGAGCGGCGTAAGCGCCTCGCCGTCTTGAAAGCCGCTTTGTGCCTGCTGGCCTGCCTCGAGCAGTTCGGTCATGTGCGAGGCGCAGCGCTCGGCCATTTCGGTCTGGTAGGCGGTTTTGGAGAGTGGCTCGTCGCTTTCAAGCGGCCAGAGGGTCATCGCGGGCAGCGGCTGGCCCTGGTGCACCAGCTGTTCGTCGCGGCCTTTGGCGGTCACGGGCTGGAAGGGCAGCGGGTTCTCGCCGCCTTCTTCGCGGAACAGAAATGCCCCGGCGGGCTGCCGGTCTGCGTAAGTAAAACAGTGGTTGACGGCCTCGACCATGGCGCGGCTGGAACGGAAGTTGGTGCCCAGCGTGACGTGGCGGCCAGCGGTATCCTGGCGGGCCTGCAGATAGGTGAAGATATCCGCGCCGCGAAACGCGTAGATGGCCTGCTTGGGGTCGCCGATCAGCAGGATGGCGGCGTCGCGGCGGGGCTTGGCGACCTCGAATACCGCGTTGAAGATGCGGTACTGAATGGGGTCGGTGTCCTGGAATTCGTCGATCAGCGCCACGGGGAACTGGCGCAGAATCTGCGCGGCCAGCGCTTCGCGGTTGGGGCCTTGCAGGGCGCGGTCCAGGTGGGTGAGCAGGTCGTTGGGGCCCATTTCGGCGCGGCGTTCCTGCTCGCGTTCCAGGCGCACCTTGCACCATTGCACGGCGTGAATCAGCAGGTCGTTGCGTGGTTCCGGCAGGGCCTTGAGCGCGGCGGGCAGTTCGGCCAGCGCTTGCCATACCTCTGGGCAGGGCGGTGCGCCGTCTTTCCAGATCTCGGCCATGCCCTCCGGGGTGAGGCGTTTCCAGGCGGCGGGCGTCAGCGCGGGGCGTTCCAGGTCGCTTTCGCTCCATTCGCGCAGCGCGCCCAGCCAGTTGGCGCGGCTTTTGGCGTTGAAGCTTTGGCCCTTGAAGGCCTTGCGCTTGGCGGCGTCTTCCAGTGCGGGCACCAGTTCGTCCAGCCAGGCGGGCCAGGGGGCTTTCAGGGTGCTGAGCGTTGCCTGGCGTTCGGCCTCGGCGGCGCTGAGGGTCTCCGCCGGGTCGGGTCGCTGGCTGCCGAGGGCCTCGCTTTCGGGCAGCAGCCGGGCGACCTGGGCGTGCAGTTCGCCGGGGGATTTCCAGTAGCGGGTAATGTGGCCGAGTGCCTCCGCATCCAGCGGGTAGTAGAAGGTGCGCCAGTAGTCGCGGACGACTTCCTGTTCCAGTTCGTGCTGGTCGTTTTCCAGGTCGAGGGAGGACAGGCTGCCGCTGTCGAAGGCGTGTTCGCGCAGCATGCGGTAGCACCAGCTGTGGATGGTGGAGACGGCGGCTTCGTCCATCCATTCGGCGGCCAGTTCCAGGCGGCGGGCGCAGGCGGGCCAGGTGGCCGGGTCGTATTGGTCGCGGAGCTCTAGAAGCAGCGGGTCTAGCTTAGCTTGCGGTGCTGCCCCGC
This sequence comes from Halomonas sp. 5021, assembly GCF_036663435.1. Classification (NCBI taxonomy): domain Bacteria; kingdom Pseudomonadati; phylum Pseudomonadota; class Gammaproteobacteria; order Oceanospirillales; family Halomonadaceae; genus Halomonas; species Halomonas sp. 5021. The sequence goes on along the minus strand of NZ_JAXOVU010000014.1, from coordinate 87,623 downwards.
CGGGGGTATGCCTACGAGGAGGCGCTGTGAACCCATCCTTGGGCGCTACGTCCGACATCCCTGTCGGACAACCTCCTCTACGGCATACCCCCGGCTCCTCCTCATGCAATGCTTCTGCCCGAAACACCCCGGCAGCTTCTACCAGCCGGTTGCGGATGCGTTCGCGCAGCTCCTGGGTGGCGGCGTTGGTGAAGGTGACGACCAGGATTTCCGGTGGCGTGAGCGGGCGCACGAAGGCGGTGTCGTCGTCGCTGTGTTGGCCGCCCAGTACCAGGCGCACGTATAAAAGCGCAATGGTGAAGGTTTTGCCCGTGCCCGCGCTGGCTTCTATTAGCCTGCTGCCGTGGAGGGGGAGGCGTAATGGATCGAGTGGTGCGGGCTGGCTCATAAGAAGATACTGTCAAACTCAGTGGAGAAATCTTGGCTTGCGGGATGAATCTGGAGTTGGTCAGCGCACCAGGCCACCAGATTTCGAGACGTATGCAGGAGTATGTCGGAGAGTTCATTCAGCAGATTGAAGTGTTCTGCTATCTGAGCGTAGTGCGTTGAGTAGTCGTGGGCGGCGATGTTGCGGATGGCGCGGCAGCGCTGCCAGTCACTCGTCGCATCAATCACGCCTTGTTTTTCAAACAGCGCAAGTACCTTAAGAAAGCTCTCGGTGGACTCTCCCGCAAGCAAGGCACTGTGTCGCATCGCGGATGCCAGGGAATCCTGCAGCTTGGCAAATCGTTCATTGAGGGCGGCAAGTGTTTCAAATAATTCCACATCTTTTTTGTGGTCTGCCAGCCACTCTCCGTCAATCGGCCAAGTCACCTTGTTGCGAGACTGTTGCAGAAACCAGGCGCAGCGCTGAATCACTTCCAGTAATTGCGCAAGATAACGTTGTTGGTCGCTGAGAACGTCCTGGCTCATGCTGCTTCCTCACCATCAATTGACGTCGACTGGCTCAGGGCTATCGCCTGGAAGGGCGTTGGCTCATCCGTCGAGACGTAGGTCACGATATCCACAGGGAGTTGCAGCCGCTCCTCCAGCGCCATTTTGAGTTCGGCAGAGGCGAGCAGAGGAATCGCTGTCCTGGAGATCAGCAGAAGGTCGATATCACCGCCTCGCTTTGTGTCATCAAGACGCGAGCCAAACACGTGGACGTTGACGGAAGGCCCAATGAACTCACGGACACCAGAGACGATCGTGGAGCGCTGTGATTGAGTGAGTCGCATGGAGGCCTCTCCTTTCCTTTGAGCCTGTTGATAAAGTCTAGCACTGTATCGAGTCTAACCCTTTACTGCATAAAACAGCGGGGCGTAGAGCGCCTCGGTGAGCGTAGCGAAGCGGTGGCCGTGTTGGGTTTGCTCGTTGAACAGCCGTTCGAAGCGGGGCCACTGGTGGCCGAGGTAGGCGCTTTGGGCGACTTCGCCGGTCTGGAAGCGGCCGCCGTCATAGGCGCCTTCGGCGGCGGCGTAGGCGTCGCTTTCCCGGCCTTTGTCTTCGGCGATCTCCGGCGTGCCTAGCTTGGTCAACCAGGCAAAGGCGGCCTGGGGGGCCAGTGGCAGCGGGGCTTCAAGGCCTGCTTGCCAGGCGTTCATCTGGGTGTCCAGGTGGGCGCGGGCGGTGTCGGCGGCGATGGGGTCCAGCGTGATGTTGCCCGCCTTGGAAAGTAGCTGGGTGGTCATCGGGCCGCTGAGGTTGCCCGCCAGGTGGGCGACCCAGGGGCGCAGCAGGTGGGTCCAGCGGTACTGGCCGCGCCCGCTGCCCTGGCTGATCAGGCTGCTGCTGAGCAGCAGCAGGCGGCAGCGGTCACCGGCTTCGTTCTGGCGCAGCTCGTTCAGCCAGTCTTCCAGCACGATGCCGTCGGCGCTTTCTACGCGAACCGGCTCCGGCGCAGGCAAGGCGATGGGCCACTGGTCCAGTGCGTCCTGGTAAGCGCTGAACAGGTCGTCCATGGGCTCGGCCAGGGCGTTGCGCATGCGCTCGCCAAAGGCCCCCATGGCGAGCACACCCTGACCCTGGAAGCGCTCAAGCTGGGCGTCGAGGGCTTCCAGGCGTGGCTCGCCGTTGTCCACCGCGTGGCGCTGGGCGGCGATGAGCCGGTCCTGCAGCTGCCAGTTCTGCAGGCCGTCCAGGGCGAAGGGTTCGGCGTCCAGCTCGGCAATGGCTTCCTGCTCGAAATACACCCCTAGCCGGGTATTGAAGAACGTCCGCACCGGTTCGCGCAGAAAGCCGCCCAGTTGGCCGAGGGACAGGCTGGTAGGGGCGTTTTCTGGCTTGGGTAACGTTACTTGGGCGGTTGGGGGCGTGCGCGGGGCATGCTCATCTCGCCATACATGGGCCCCACGCCATTCATGAACATAGGTAAACAGTCGCCCAGCGTCGTCGCCATCCTGGAAATACGCGCGGCTGAACGGTTGCAGCGGGTGCTCGGTGGTCAGGGCGTCGAGCAGTGGGGCGCCGTGTTCAAAGTGCCAACCGGCGGCCAGGTGGTCGCGCAGCTGGCCGACCAGCACCGAGGGTGGCAGCGTCGTGTTGTCGATCTGGCTGCGGCCGACCCAACTGATGTAGAGCTGGTCCCGGGCGGAGAGCAGCGCTTCGAGAAACAGGTAGCGGTCGTCTTCCCGGCGGGAGCGGTCGCCGGGGCGGTAGTCGCTGCCCATCAGGTCAAAGTCCAGCGGCGGCTGGGAGCGCGGGTATTCGCCGTCGTTCATGCCTAGCAGGCAGACGCGCTTGAACGGAATGGCGCGCATGGGCATCAGCGTGGCGAAGTTGACCGCCCCGGCCAGAAAGCGCTGGGAAAGGCTGTGTTCGTCGATCTGCGCCAGCCAGTGTTCGCGCACCATGGAAAGCGGCAGCGGGTCCGCCAGCTGGGCTTCGCGGCTGCTTTCGAGGATTTGCTGCAGGCCGTTTTCCAGCTTGGTAAGCATCACGCTTTCCTGGGCGTCGTCGGTCAGGAAGAAGGTTTCCAGCAGGGTGCGCAGCCGCTCGACCCAACTGGCGGCATCGGTGGGCTGGCGAAAGGTCTCCCAGGTGGCTTCGAGCTTTTCCAGCAGCGTTGCCAAGGGGCCAGCAAGGCCCGCTTCCAGCCCGCCGATGTCGTCGAACGGCTCGATGCCCTGCCAGGCATTACCTTCACCTACCGTATACCCCAGCAGCAGGCGGCGCAGGCCAAAGGCCCAGGTGTTCTGGCTAAGCCCGCCAGGTAGTTCGAGAGTCTGGCGCTGTTTGGCATTCAGCCCCCAGCGGATGCCCGCGCCTTCCATCCAGCGCTCCAGCACCGGCAGGTCGCGTTCTTCCAGCCCGAAGCGCTGGCGCAGGGCGGGCACGTCGAGCAGGTCCAGCAGGTCGCTGACGGACAGGCGCAGCTCCGGCAGGCGCAGCAGCTTTTCCAGCGCGATCATCATCGGCAGTCGATGGCGGCTGGCCTGGTCGGAAAGCGTGTAGGGGATGAAGCGCGGGTCGTCGCCTTGAAGCTGGCCGAATACCGCGTCGATGTGCGGCGCGTAGCGGTCGATATCCGGCACCATGACGATGATATCCCGCGGGCGCAGGTCGGGGTCGGCGCTGAACGCGGCGAGCAGCTGGTCGTGGAGAATCTCGACTTCCCGCTGGGGGCCGTGGGCGATATGAAACACCAGGGAGTCATCCGCCGGGGCGAGGGCGGGCCAGTGGGTCTGGGTTTCGGCCACCGGGCGCAACTCGCGGATGTCGTCCTGCAACTGGCTGAGCAGGCAGCCGCGTTCACCGGAGAACGGCTCGAACATGTCGATGCGCAGCGCCTGCTGCTCGAACAGGGTCTGGTAGTCGCCGGTGTCGTCGTGCTCGTCCAGCAGGCGCAGGTAGTCGCGGCCCTGCTTGCCCCAGGCGGCAAGCAGCGGCTGGGCATGCAGGTGCAGGGCATCGTCGGCGTCGCCGGTGCCCAGTACGTCCAGCGCTTCGGGCATGCCGGTCTTGCGCCGCTGGCGGTAGCGGCTGGCGCGCAGCAAGTCCTTGTGCTCGATGATATCCGCCCAGTAGAACTGGCAGGGGTTGTGCACGCAGAGCACCACCTGGCAGCAGCGCGAGAGCGCCGCCAGGGCTTCCAGCGTCTGTTGGGGCAGCGACGAGATGCCGAAAATGATCAGCCGCCGGGGCAGGCCCGGCGGGCAGGTCTGGCCGTCCAACTGCTCGGTGGCCTTCAAAAAGCGCCGATGCACCTGGGCGCGGCTGCTGTCGAGGCCCGCATCGCCCTGGGTGGCGGCCACATCCTCACGCAAGATGCGCCACAGCGCGGGTTGCCAGCGCTGGTGGTCTTCCAGGGGGCGGGTTTCGCCGCGGGCGGTGATCAGCACGTCGTCGCCATTGGCCCAGGCGTCCAGCCAGTCGGCGCGGTAGACCTGATACTGGTCGAACAGGTCCGCCAGTCGCTCGGCCAGCTGGTAGTGCTTGCGCTGGTCGCGGTCGACTTCCAGAAACTGCGCCAGCGGCGCAAACACGTCCTGCTCGGCCAGGGTGGGCAGCAGACGGAGTAGCCGCCAGACCAAGCGCGATTTATCGAACGGCGAGGTTTCCGGCACGGCGTCTTCGTTGTTCGATACGTGAGTCAGCACCGTGCGGTAGGCCTGCCACAGGAACCGCGCGGGCAGCATGACGTCCAGCGCCGCCGCGATCCCCGCGCCGCCGTTGTCCGGGTCTTCCGCCAGCGCGAGCTTCAGCCACTGCCCGATGCCGTTGCTCTGCACCAGAATGGTTTCATTTTCCAGCGGCCCCAGCGGGTGCAGGCGCATCCACTCCACCGCCAGCCCGCGCAAATCTTCCAGGCGATTGCCATGCACCACCATGAACCCGGGCGTTAGCGATGTTGGCGAAAGCAGCGAATTGGCGGGCATGCGCGAGGTTCCTTCACGGCGGTGGTGGTAGCTAAGGGTATGGTGCCATAATTGAACATCTTGCGGGATGCGCGATATATCGCCAAGCTATGCCGATACCGTGAACAAAGTTGAGAGATCTATCCCCATGACCGAGTCATCACAAAATTCCCGCCGTCATTCTTCCTCTGTGGTCGATGGCCCAGGTAAAGCCGCCAGCCGCGCCATGCTGCGCGCGGTGGGTTTTAACGACGACGATTTCAAAAAGCCCCAGGTCGGCGTTGCCTCGACCTGGAGCATGGTGACCCCCTGCAACAGCCACATTGGCGAGCTGGCCGAACATGCCCGTGACGGCGCGGACGCGGCGGGTGGCAAGGGTGTGATCTTCAACACCATCACCATTTCCGATGGCATCGCCAATGGTACCGAGGGCATGAAGTACTCGCTGGTGTCCCGCGAGGTGATCGCCGATTCCATCGAGACCGTGGCGGGCTGCGAAGGCTTTGACGGCCTGGTGGCCATTGGCGGCTGCGACAAGAACATGCCCGGCTGTGTGATGGGCCTGGCGCGGCTCAATCGCCCGAGCGTGTTTGTTTATGGCGGCACCATCATGCCCGGCGAGGGGCATACCGATATCGTCTCGGTCTTCGAGGCCATGGGCGCGCACTCCCGCGGCGATATCGACCTGATCGAACTCAAGAACATCGAGGAAACAGCGATTCCCGGCCCGGGTTCCTGCGGCGGCATGTACACCGCCAACACCATGGCCTCGGCGATTGAAGCCCTGGGCATGAGCCTGCCAGGCAGCTCGGCGCAGAACGCCATTTCCCGCGATAAGCGCGAGGACTGCGAGGCGGCGGGCGAAGCCGTGCTGGCGCTGCTGGCCAACGACATCAAGCCTTCCGATATCATGACCCGCGAGGCGTTTGAAAACGCCGTGACCGTGGTCATTGCCCTGGGCGGCTCGACCAACGCCGTGCTTCACCTGGTGGCCATGGCGCGCACCATTGGCGTCGAACTGTCGCTCAAGGACTTCACCGAGATCGGCAAGCGCGTGCCGGTCGTGGCTGACCTGCGCCCCAGCGGCCACTACATGATGAGCGAGCTGGTGGCGATTGGCGGTATTCAGCCGCTGATGAAGATCCTGCTCGACGCAGGCCTGCTGCACGGCGACTGCCTGACGGTCACCGGCAAGACGCTGGCCGAGAATCTCGCCGATGTGGAGCCGTACCCGCTGGACCAGAAAATCATCGCCCCGCTGGGTAACCCCATCAAGGCCGAAAGCCATCTGCGTATTCTCCACGGCAACCTGGCCCCGGAAGGCGCGGTGGCCAAGATTACCGGCAAGGAAGGCACGCGGTTCAGCGGTTCGGCACGAGTGTTCGGTTCTGAAGAGGAAGCCCAGGCGCGCATCAACGACGGCACCGTGGTGGCGGGGGACGTGATAGTGATTCGCTACGAAGGCCCCAAGGGCGGCCCAGGCATGCGCGAAATGCTCACGCCGACGTCGGCCATCATGGGCCGTGGGCTGGGCAGCGACGTGGCGTTGATTACCGATGGCCGCTTCTCCGGCGGCAGCCACGGCTTCGTCGTGGGCCACGTGTCCCCCGAGGCGTTCGAGGGCGGTCCGCTGGCGCTGGTGGAAGACGGCGACACCATCACCATCGACGCGGTGGCCGACACCATTGAAGTGGCGGTTTCCGACGACGAATTGATTCGCCGCCGTGCCGCCTGGCGTCAGCCGACACCGCGTTACCGCCGTGGCGTGCTGGCCAAGTACGCGCGACTGGTCAGTTCCGCCAGCACTGGCGCGGTCACCGACAACGAAGAGTAAGCCTAGCGCTGTCATCTGCATGTCAAACGCCAGGGATAACCTGGCGTTTTTATTGGCGTAAAGGAAACGTTTCAATGACGACGCAAGCGAACTCCAAGACGTCACGGGTCAGCGAAGTCTTCAAGGCGTTTCTGCTGCTCGGGCTCACCTCCTTTGGCGGGCCGGTGGCGCATCTGGGTTACTTCCGCACCGAGTTTGTCGCGCGCCGGAAGTGGCTGACGGAAAGCGCCTACGCGGATCTGGTGGCGCTGTGTCAGTTTCTACCCGGCCCGGCCAGCAGCCAGGTGGGCTTTGCCCTGGGGCTGATGCGGGCGGGCCCCTGGGGCGCTGCCATGGCATGGCTGGCGTTTACCCTGCCGTCGGCCATTGTGCTGGTGCTGTTCGCCTTTGGCGCTGCGGTGCTTGAGGGGCCGATTGCCAGCGGTATTATTCATGGCTTGAAGGTCGTCGCCGTGGCCATTGTTGCCCATGCGGTGTGGGGCATGGCACGCAATCTATGCCCGGATCCTACCCGCGCGGGTATCGCCCTGGCCGCCGTATTTGCCGTGGTGGCCATCAGCGGACCGTTGGGGCAGGTAAGTGCCATTGTGCTGGGTGGCGTCGCCGGGCTGTTGCTATGCCGGGGCGTGGCCGCGGCCGCTGAAAGTGATCCGCTGCATTTCCCGGTGTCGCGCCTGGTCGGCATCATCGCCCTCGTGCTGTTCGGCGGGCTGCTGGTGTTACTGCCCCTGCTGGCCGGCATGGCGGTCTGGCTGGATATCACCGATGCCTTTTACCGTTCAGGCGCGCTGGTGTTCGGCGGTGGTCACGTGGTGTTGCCGCTGCTTGAAGCCGAGGTGGTGCAGTCGGGCTGGGTTTCCGCCGACGCGTTCTTGACCGGTTACGGTGCCGCCCAGGCGATACCCGGGCCGCTGTTTACCTTTTCGGCCTACCTGGGCGCGCTGATACCGTCAGGCGGCAGCTTGCTGACCGCGACGCTTGCGCTGCTGGCGATTTTCCTGCCGGGATTCTTGCTGCTGGTGGGCATACTGCCATTCTGGAACCGCTTTCGTCAGTGGCAGTGGGCTCAGGCGCTGATGCGCGGTGCCAATGCGGCAGTGGTGGGTATTCTGGGGGCAGCGCTCTATGATCCGGTATGGACGAGTGCCATTATCGGGCCACAAGAATTTGCGCTTGCGCTCACCGGCTTCCTGCTACTGACTGTCTGGAAACTGCCTGCCTGGGCGGTGGTGATCGTGGTGGCATTCGGCGGCGTGTTGATTGCACCCTGAGGCCGTTGCATGAAGCGGATACAAAAACGGCCGCTTCAAGGGCGGCCGATATAGCGAGAGAAAAACATCCAATAGGAGGCGTAGAGGATCTGTTCGCTATGGCGCCTCCACTTCCAGCGTGCGACGCAAAACGTGAAGTTCATCCACGTTAAGGTGCTCAAGCTTTCCAGCGAGCAGGTCGCTGACCTTCTGAACGGGTAGCCCCGCTCGGCGGGCGATTTCACGGCTTCCCATGTCTGATACCGCAATCAGACGCGTGATAATGCGCATCAAGCGCGTACGTCTTTCGAGTTCCCTGACATCGAGGTCAGGGCTGCTTCGCGGAGGGTCGTGCAGATCCGCGTGTGCAATTGAGCGTGCCGTACTCATGAGGCTCCATCAGTCTGAAGTGACAAGGACACAATGCCGCCAACCGGGGGGCATTTCAATACCTTTTTTGATGAAAATTTCATGGCGCGGAAGGCCCCCCGCAAGGGGCTTGGCTCTGGTAGACTAACCCCTTATTTTTTCGTCTGTCCTCTCGTGTGAGGCACGGTATATTGAGCGTACGGATAAGGCCACGGGCCTAGGAGTGATGGCATGTCGTCGAACAGCGCACCCAAAGTGGGTGTGATTATGGGGTCAAAATCGGACTGGCCGGTCATGGAGCACGCTGTTTCCATGCTGGAGCGTTTGGGCGTGGCTTATGAAACCCGCGTCGTGTCGGCGCACCGCACGCCTGATCTGCTGTTCGACTATGCCAAGGGGGCTGCCGAGCGGGGCCTGCAGGTGATTGTGGCGGGCGCTGGCGGTGCTGCCCATCTGCCGGGCATGGTGGCCTCTCAAACGCCGCTGCCGGTGCTGGGCGTGCCAGTGGAATCCAAGTCGCTGAAAGGGCTGGACTCATTGCTATCCATTGCCCAGATGCCGGGTGGCATTGCGGTCGGCACCCTGGCGATTGGTAAAGCGGGCGCGACCAATGCCGGCTTGCTGGCGGCACAAATTGTGGGTTTGCAGGATGCCGACGTGCGCAATGCGGTGGAAGCGTTCCGCGCCGAACAGACCCAGAAAGTGCTCGATAACCCGGACCCACGTCCCGACCCGGAAGCCGAATAAGGAGGCCTGCGATGCAGTCTGTCATTGCCCATAACATCGGCATTTTAGGTGCCGGTCAGCTAGGCCGCATGCTGGCCCTGGCGGGCTACCCGCTGGGTAATCGTTTCACCTTCCTGGATACCACCGGTAACCCCAGCGCCGGCATTGGCGAGGTCATCGTCGACCCTGACAACCAGCACCTGGCGGCGTTTCTTGAAAAGGTCGACGTGGTGACCTACGAATTCGAACACCTGCCGGTTCAGCTGGTGCGCGATATTGAGCAGCATAAGCCGGTCTATCCCGGCAGCCGTGCCATTGAAGTATGCCAGAACCGCGTGGAAGAGAAGGCCCTGTTTGACCACTTGGGGATTCCCACGCCCGCCTATCGTATCGTCGAGAGTGCCGAGCAGCTTGAAGCCGCCGCCCGTGAACTGGGCTGCCCGGTAGTGGCGAAGTCCGTCACCGAAGGTTACGACGGTAAAGGTCAGGCGGTGCTCAAACAGCCTGAGCAGGCGGCTGACGCCTGGCGTGATATCGGCCACCGCCAACTGATTGTCGAAGCCTTTGTCGACTTCGTGCGTGAAGTGTCGATCATTGCGGTGCGCGGCCGCGATGGCGAGGTGGTGTTCTACCCCATGGCGGAAAACCAGCACGTGGATGGCATTCTGCGCTATTCGGTCGCGCCGCTGCCGGACATCGACGCAAGCGTTCAGCAAACCGCAGACCGCTATATTCGCTCGCTGCTGGATGAACTGGATTACGTGGGCGTGCTGGCACTGGAGCTCTTCCAGGCCCGCGACGGCAGCCTGCTGGCCAATGAAATGGCGCCGCGGGTTCATAATTCGGGCCACTGGACCATGAACGGTGCGGTGACCAGCCAGTTTGAAAACCACCTGCGAGCGGTACAGGGGCTACCCTTGGGCAGTCCCCAGGCGATTGCACCGACCTGCATGGTCAACGTCATCGGTCAGGAGGGCGACAGTGCGGCATTGTTGGCGTTGTCTAACACCCACCTGCACCGTTACGACAAGACCGAGCGGGCCGGGCGCAAGCTGGCGCATCTCAATATCGTGGCGGACACCCACGCCGAACTGCTTGAAAAAGTGCGTACCTGTCAGGCGCTGTTGCCGGGGGCGCCGCCTGTCGCGTGGAGTTTTGAATCAACTCTTTAAGCCGAATCGCCGCCTTTCAAGGCGGCTTTTTTATGCGCAAACGCGCCAATCGCTGACTTCAGTCGCAAAGCATTAAAAAATCGGCTAAAAAGGGCCAGACGGATTCATCAATAAGACTGGCTGAAAAGTCAGCTTGGCACCTTGCAAGGGACTTTGTATGCCTCACCCTGTTAATACGGCTAACGCGTCGGGTCTGCGAAGTCGTTTCAAGCGTGACCACCATGCCACGCTGAAAAGCCTGCGCAGCGAAAAAGTACGCCTGTTGTATGAAAACTTGTGGTCGCCTGTGCTGGCCAGCGTGCTGGGTGGGATATTGCTGGTGGCTGCGCTCTGGCCGGTGGTGGCGCACTGGAAGCTAATCGGCTGGCTGGCACTGTTAGTGATGGTCTCAGGCTTGCGTCTTGGCCTGGCCTACCGCTTTCAACGCTTGCCGGCCTTGGAGCAGCGGCGCCAGCGCTGGCTGCGATGGTTCAGCATCGGCGCCATCTCGGCGGGTAGCGTATGGGGCCTGGGCAGCTTTGCACTGTTCACCGGCGATCACCCTGGCCAGGTGGCGGCGCTTTCGATTGTGGTCGCCGGTATCTCAGCGGGCGGGGTGACGACGCTTTCAGCTATCTGGTGGGTGGCGCTTGGGTTTGTTCTGCCCATCATGCTGCCATTGATGGTGCAGTTTTTTCTGCTTGGGTCGTCGCTTTCGTTACTGATCGGCTCGATGCTGACGCTATTTCTGGGGTTGATCGTCGTGACCAGCCGCCGTTTGAGCCGCATCATCCACGATAATATTTCGCTGCGCGTCAACATGGCGGCGCGCGAGGCGCAGTTGATGGAAAGCGAGGACCGCTACCGGTCGATTTTTGATCAGTCGCCGCTTGGCGTGCTGCACTTTGACGATCAGGGCACCATTACCGACTGTAACGGCAAGCTACTGGAGATTCTTGGCGTTGAGCGTGGTCAGCTAATGGGTTACTGCATGCTGGCCCCAGGTGCGGATAAAGCGGTTGCCCGGGCGGTCAGCGACGCCTTGAACCAGGGCACCGGTTACTACGAGGGGACTTATCAACTCCCCAAAGCCTCTGTAGGCACGCCGCTGCGCGCCTTTTTCAACGGGGTGCATAGTACTCGCCAGGAGATGGTCGGTGGGGTGGCCATGATCGAAGATTTCAGCGAGCGCAAGCAGCATGAGGCGATTATTTACCGCCAGGCCTACTACGATGCGCTGACCGATCTGCCCAATCGGCGCATGTTCATCGAGCGCCTGGAAACCCTTTGCGGCGATGATCAGTACGCCAGCGGTCTGCTGCTGTTCATGGATCTGGACCGTTTCAAGCTGATCAACGATACCCTGGGCCACGCTGCCGGTGACGATTTGCTGATTCAGGTGGCGCGCCGACTGGAAGGCTGTCTCCATAAGGGGGACATGGCCGCACGGCTGAGCGGCGACGAGTTCGTGCTGCTGGCGTTGACCCCTACCACCACGCCCAAGGCCCTGGAAGACTGGACTGAAGACTATATGCAGGCCGTCCAGTTAGCCCTGTCAGCGCCTTATCGGTTGGAAAGCCATTCGGTGGACGTGACCCCGAGCATGGGATACACCTGCTTCCAGGCCAGTGGCTGTGACCATGGTGAACTGCTGAAGGAAGCCGACCTGGCCATGTACCAGGCCAAGACGGAAGGGCGCGCGCAGCGCCGCCGCTACCAGCCATGGATGCGGGAGGAAGCGCAAAAACTGGCCAGTGCCGGGATGCCTGCTGAAAACTCGGCTAGCTGAACTGGCCGCAGAGTTCAAACGCAAGCTTTTGTCGCCAGGTTCCCGTAAATCGCCTAAAAAAAGAGATCGAGTCGCCGATTAATAATAAAGGCTCGAACGCCTGAGCTCAGGTGATATGTGTGGGCAATGCTATGAAGGGGATGTTTTTAAATGCCACAGTCCTTGAGTGCGGCGATCCTGTCGGGTCTACGGCGCCGGTTTGAGCGTGAAGATCCTGATAAGGCCTGTAGCCTGATCAGTGAAAAAGTGCGCATCCTCTACAGCAATTTATGGCAGCCCGTGTATGCCGGTATTCTAGGGGCGCTTCTTTTGGTCAGCATCATGTGGGAGGTCGTCGCTCCTGCTGTTTTAATCGGCTGGCTAGTCGCCATTATTGCTATCTCTCTGATTCGCTTGCGGCTGGCTTTCTTGTTTCTGCAGTCCGACGCGTCATCACAAGCGCAACCGAAATGGATATTCTGGTTTGCGTTCACTGTCTTTGTGGCGGGGTGCGTTTGGGGAACAGCCGGTTTTCTCATGTTTGTCCCCGAGCGACCTGAATACATCGCGGCGCTGGCGATTATCCTGTCGGGTGTGGCAGCCGGTTGCGTGACCATGATTTCGGCGATTTGGTGGATAGTACTATTGTTCATCTTGCCGATTGGTCTGCCTCTGCAATGGATGTTCGTGACGTCCGTGGTGCCTACCCACACCATGATGGGCATCATAATGACGGTATTTTTAGGGCTGCTGATTGTCACCAGTCGACGCCTGGGGCTGATCATTCACGACAACATTTCACTGCGGGTCAGCATGGCAGCCCGCGAAGCGACGATCTACCGCCAGGCCTACTATGATGCATTGACCGACCTGCCCAACCGACGCATGTTCATCGAGCGGCTTGAGGCGCTTTGCACCGATGGAAAGTCCGCCAGTGGCCTGCTGCTGTTCATGGATCTGGACCGTTTCAAACTGATCAACGATACGCTTGGCCACGCTGCCGGTGACGACTTGCTGATTCAGGTAGCGCGCCGCCTGGAGGGGTGTCTACACGCAGGCGACATGGCCGCTCGACTCAGCGGTGATGAGTTCGTGCTGTTGGCGTTGACCAATACCGCTACATCAAAGGCGCTGGACGACTGGTCTGAAGCGTATATGCAGGCGGTACAGCATGCGCTTTCGGGCGCATATAAGCTGGATACCCACTGGGTAGATGTGACGCCAAGTATTGGTTACACCTGTTTTCAAGCTTGTGGTTGTCAGCATGACGAGTTATTGAAACAAGCCGACCTGGCCATGTACCAAGCCAAAATGGGAGGCCGCGCCCAGCGTCGACGCTATCAGCCGTGGATGCTGGATGAAGCGAAAAAACGGGCCCGGTTCCGTTCCTCGGCTGACGATTCGACTAGCTGAACTGGCCACTGATCAGGAGCCATAGCGCGATCAGGGCGAAATGACCAGGGTACCAGGCCAGCCATAAGCGCCTGGGCATGGTCCACTGAAGGGTGGGTATGCGCTGTGCGACGCCTGCTGCTAGCACCAGAACGACAATACAGGTGCCTACCGTAAACGACTTGGCCATATCGGAAGCATTCATCTGGCCTGCTATCCATAAGACCGGAAAAGCCGCCAGTCCTGCCCATAGTCGCGCTGAAAAATGACGCTCGGCGTCGTTCAACGCCTGCATGGCAAACATCAGCAAGGGAATCAAAAGCAATCCGTAGTGGCTATATTCGACCCAAAAGCCGAGTAGATACCATAGGGTGACCCCTGCCGCTGCACCGCCCAGCAGCCAGCCAAAGTGAATGCTTTCCTGCTGATAGTGCTGCCACCCCAGCCGTACCAGTGACCCCAGCGCGAGGCCGGTAGCCAGCGTAAAGCAGATGTTGAGGATGAAGGCGTCGGATTCACGCGGCATCAGCATGTAAGGCAGTTGCGCGATCACCCCGATAATCAGCATGCGCCGGGCGTAACGCATCGGGTTCCGCGTATTGAAAAGGCCGTGCCAGGCGACCATCGCGGCAAACAGCGGGAAGGCAATACGGCCCACGGATGACCCCACCCACTCAAGGCCCCAGCCCTCGGGTATGACATAGCGCGTCACATGGTCCATCGTCATGGTGAACAGAGCGAGCCACTGTGCCCAGCCTGTCCAGTGCGATGAGGGTTTTGCTGAAACCGCCATAGTACCTCCCTGTGAATGACGCTAAGTGGGGCTTATCAATGGATAATGCTACTAATGCAAAGACCGAGAGATAGAGCGTCGGTTCACTTAAGGCTCAATGAATCTTGGTCGGGGAGGCTAGAAAGGTCAGGCGGTGATGGAGATAGGTAAGGCGGTCGTGGAGATAGGTTAGCAGTCGATAAGACAGAAGAAGTCCCTCCCCATAAGGCTGGGGAGGGGGATTGCTTACTCTGCGTCGAAGTAACGCGCGTAGATTTCGTCGTAGGTGCCGTTGTCACGAAGGGTTTCAAGGGCTTCGTTGAACTGCTCGGCAAGTGCTTCATCGCGCTGGCGGAAGGCAATACCGAAACCGTCGCCGAAGTATTCTTTCGGCTCGGTCAGCATGTCGCCGACAACGATGTAGTCGCCTTCTTCACTTTCCAGCAGGGTGGATTTGCCCACCGGGAAGTCGAGGAACAGGATATCCAGACGCTCGGATTCCATGTCCAGCACCATGTCATCGGCGGTTGCATAGCGGTTGATGTCCGCCACATCGCCATACATGTCGGTGACGTAGTTGTCCTGCAGGGTGCCGCGCTGTACACCGATAGTCATGCCGGTGAGCGTCTCTTCGTTGACGGCGTCAAACTCGACGCCTGCAGGGGCAAACCAGGCAGACGGCGGCGTGATGTAGGGGTCTGAGAACAGCACCTGTTCGCGACGATCATCGTTGATGGTCATGGACGACATGATGGCATCGTATTTACGTGACAGGAGGCCAGGAATGATGCCGTCCCAGCCTTGAACAACCCATTCGCAGCTAACGCCGATTTCTTCGCAAAGGGCGTTGCCCAGATCAATATCGAAGCCAGTGAGGTCACCGTCAGGGGTGCGGTATTCCATTGGCTCGTAGGGAACATCCACGCCGATGCGAACTTCTTCGTAATCCTGCGCCTGGGCACTGGATGCAGCCATCGCCAGGCCAAGTAGAGAAAGTGTTAGGACTTTTTTCATTATGAGTCTCCTGATGGACGTAATTCACCAAGTGGTGAGGAACATAACCTTCGTCAGCTTAGCGCCGACAACAATGTTTTGTCGACGTATGAACTAACGTTTGTTTCACACTACCCGGTTTGGGGTTGTAGATGGGCCAGCAGTTTTTTCTCCAGATGGCGGAAGAAATACAGAATCGCAAAGGTGAGGCACAGATAAATGGCCGCGACGAATAAAAAGGCATCGAAGGGCGCGTAGTAACGGGCATAGACAAAGCGCGCCGCACCGGTCAGGTCCATGATGGTGACCACGCTGGCGATCGCGCTGGCGTGGAGCATGAAAATCACTTCATTGCCATAGGCGGGCAGGGCGCGCCGGAAGGCACTGGGAATGATGATCCGACGCATGGTCAAGCCGGGGGACATGCCGTAAGCCCGCGCGGCCTCGATTTCGCCTTTCGAGGTGGACTTGATGGCACCGCGAAAGATTTCGGTCGTGTAGGCGGCGGTATTAAGCGTGAAGGCAATCAATGCCGGTACAAAAGGGTCTTCCAGAATGAGCCACAGCCATGTCTCCTGGATGCCGTCAACGAACACCACACCGTAGTAGATCAGGTAGAGCTGGATGAGTAGCGGGGTGCCGCGAAAGACGTAGGTGTAGGCAAAGATTGGCCATTTGATCCAGGCATGCCTGGAACCGCGACCAATGGCGAGCGGCACCGCCGCAATAAGCCCGATAATCAGCGAGAGGAAAACGAGCTGAACGGTGGTCGTCAGGCCTTCGCCGTAGTGGGCCAGCGTTTGCAGGGTGAAAATGCTGTTATCGGCGAGCTGGGTTTCCAGCCAGGTAAGTAGGGATTCCATTAGTCTGCCTCCCCGTACCCGATGTCATAGCGCTTTTGCAGGCGGATAAATATCCACTCCGAGACGCTGGCGATCAACAGGTAAATGAGCGCCACCACAATCATGAAGGTGAACGGCTCGCGGGTGGCCTTGGAGGCCTCGGACGCCACGCGGACCATGTCGGAAAGACCGATGACCGAGACCAGCGCGGTGGTCTTTAGCAATACCATCCAATTGTTGGACAGGCCTGGCAGGGCGTGGCGCATCATTTGCGGGAAGCGGATGCGCCGGAATACCAGTGAATTGCTCATGCCGTAAGCCTTGCCGGCTTCGATTTGGCCGTGATCCACCGCCATGAAGGCGCCGCGAAAGGTTTCGCCCATGTAGGCGCCGAAAATCAGCCCGATGGTCACGACGCCCGCGACAAACTCATTGATATTAATGAAAATATCGATATCAAATTGATAGTACAGCCAGTCGGTGATCATGTTGACGCCGATTTGCCCGCCGAAGAACAGCAGCATCATCAGCACCAGGTCGGGAACGCCGCGGATAACGGTGGTGTAAAGCGTCGCGGTACGGTGGGCCAGCCAGCTGCGCGACATCTTCGCGCTGGCGGTGATAAGCCCGAGTACCACGGCGAGAAGCAGCGATAACAGGGCTAGCTGAAGCGTTACGCCGGCGCCTTCCAGCAAGCGCGGGCCGTAACCATGAAGATCAAGCATAGTGAGCCTCGCGTATCAGTATTTGGGCGCCAGGAACTGCTGCAGGCGCGGAGATTGAGGGTTGCCGATCAGTTCTTCAGGCGGCCCCGCTTCTTCCACCATGCCTTCGTGGAGGTAAATCACCTGGCTGGAGACGTCCCGGGCAAAGCCCATCTCATGGGTGACCACCACCATGGTGCGGCCTTCTTCGGCCAGGCCATGCATGACGTTGAGGACATCGCCCACCAGTTCAGGATCCAGCGCCGAGGTGGGTTCATCGAACAGCATGACCTCCGGGTCCATGGCCAGCGCGCGGGCAATGGCGCCACGCTGCTGCTGGCCACCCGACATCTGCGCTGGGTAGGCATTCGCACGGGCCGTCAGGCCGACCCTTTCAAGAAGTGCATGGGCGTGCTCGATGGCTTCTTTCTTGGGTTTGCCCAGTACATGGATCGGCGCCTCGATGATGTTTTCGAGCAGCGTCATGTGTGCCCACAAATTAAAGCTTTGAAACACCATCGACAGCTTGGCGCGCATCTGCACCACCTGCTTCCAGTCGGCGGGCTCGCGGCCACGGCGGGTGTTCTTGAAGCGGATTTCTTCGCCGTGCACGTAAAGGTCGCCTTCGTCAGGCTGTTCAAGCAGGTTCATGCAGCGCAAAAAGGTACTTTTACCCGACCCTGATGCCCCAATGAGGGTGATGACATCCCCTTTATGGGCCTGTAGGGAAAGGCCTTTCAGAACTTCCGTATCGCCGAAGCGTTTTTTTATATTACGCACTTCAAGAGGAATAGGCGTAGCGGCCATGTGCTTGGCTCCAATACTGGGTTGCCGCGGCAACAGTGAATGTTGGTGGCGGCTGGCGCGAAAAAAGGGGCGATTCTATCAGGCTAAACGGCCGATGCACGTTCTCCTGGTGTTTTTAATGGCTCAACGTTAGTCGTAGACAACGTCAAGCAGGTGATCATCGCCAGTGGATTGTTGTTGTCATCCCTTAAGCATTTGTGGGTGGTGCGCAGGGAACCACCAAGAGCGCGGCGCGCGCGCCAATTTCAACGTTGGCATTGGGAAATACCACGTGGAGCGGGGTATCGCCCACCCGATATTCACCGGTTTGGCTGTCGTTGGCTAAGCAGGTTCCAGGCGCAAAATGGGTGAAATTGGGGGTGTCATCGTCGAAGCACAGCGTGAAATGGTCGCCGTGGCGCATCAACTCATGCCGTACGCGGAAAAACGTCACCGCTTCAATGTCACTTTCCGCCGGTGTAGTGCCTTCGCTGAGCCGACCCAGCAGGGCCTGCATCGGCGTAAGCGATGCCATGTCGTTCTGCCCGAACGGCGCTACCCGGCCCAGCTCGAAGGTAAACGATTGAGCGCCGTGATAATGCTTGCTGTAGTGGGAGAATGTCCAGCTATGTTGGTGCTGGTGCAACACGGCCTGCATATCGGCAGCGGCCAGCCACTGCCACTGTTCGCTGTGTGTGTCGCTATCCCCATAGGGCTCCACGACAAAACGCGGGTAGAGGCTAGCGCGAATCGCCGTGTGGAGATCGTAGTGGAGCTTGGGTAATGCAGCGTTGTCGCTGAAAAAGTCATCAACCTCGGCCATCAGCTGGCGCGCCCGGTCCGGCTCGTCGCCGCTCGCAGAGAGCCCGCGCTCGAAGAGTCGATTGAGGTTGGTGTGGATAAAGCGCTGCTGGGCCTTGAGAGCAGGAATATTGCCAAGAATCACCAGCACCGGGGCGCCGAGCGTTAGCGTTCCGGCTTCCAGTTCGCTCAGCCAGGCACCTAACAGTTCGACGGGGGCGGTTTCGTTGCCGTGAATGGCGGCTGAAAAGATACAGGCGTGCGCATCGGGCCGTTGACGGTGCGGCGTCAGGCGCATAACGCCGGGCGCGCTGATGTCGAAGCGACCACTGGCAAAGGTGCCTTTGCGGGGCGTATCGCGCTGCTCGTCGAGGGTCCAGTCCAGCCACTCGCCTAGCATGCTGGCACCTCGTGGCGGGTAACAGCGCCAGAGAGAGAACTTCGCCGGGTAACGTTGTGTTGTGTCATTGGCAGTGCAACAAGCTGATAAACGTGGCCTACCTTTACCATCTTCCGCTTGACCGGCAACCCTGGGCGTCGTTCGAATGAAAAAGCGCGGTGGCATCGTGAAAGATTGCCGATAAAAAACGCCCGGGAGCTACTTGCTGTGCAACTCGGGCGTTATCGATCCTGCTCGATGGTCAAGCTGAACGCTGGCGCTGCATTTCTTCGTTGTATTCTTCGGCAAGCGCGGTTTTCTGCGGGTCTTCAAGGCCTCGTCCGGCGAGCTGAAAGACCTCGTGTTCTTCTTCATCCAGGTGATGGGTGACCAGGTGCTGGAGTTTCTTGGCGTGGGTCAGCCAACTGGTTGCGCTGAAATCGGTGTCGTCGAGCAGCTCGATCATTTCGTCGATTTCGTGGTGCTCAGCCACGCTGTGGCGCGCTTTTTCCTGGGTCAGGTCAACGTCCATCATGGGGATGTAAAGCGCGCGCTCTTCGGCATTGGCGTGAAATTTCAATTCCGCGCGAACCTGCTGATAGAGCTGCTCCCTTTCATCGCTGTCGCCATGGGTTTCCACCAGGCGCGCCAGGAGGTCGCGCTGAATATCGTGGTCTTTACGTAACGCTTCGAAAATTGTCATTCCTTTCTCCATGGATGCAGGGGTGAAGTAAAAGCTAGTCAGCGAACGACGAAAGCGCAAATGGCAGAGCATCGATGAAATCGATGCTCGCGGTCGAAAACATTCGCTTTTTTCTACGCGCTACTGCGTTATGTTGTGTTTATCAACTCAGACATCATCAATCGCAGCGCAAAGGAGTGAGCAATGACGAAAGTACTGGTGCTTTACTATTCCATGTATGGTCACATCGATACGCTGGCGGCGGCCGTTGCCGAGGGTGCCAGGAGCGTCGATGGCGTGGAGGTTACCGTCAAGCGCGTGCCGGAAACCATGCCGGAAGAAGCCTTCAAGAATGCCGGTGGCAAGCAGGATTTCACGACGCCTGAAGCAACGCCACAGGAGCTTGCCGATTACGACGCCATCATCTTTGGCACCCCCACGCGCTTTGGCAACATGGCCGGTCAGATGCGTACTTTCTTTGACCAGACTGGTGGGCTCTGGGCGAATGGCGCGCTGCGCGGCAAGGTGGCCAGCGTGTTTACCTCTACCGGCACCGGCGGCGGCGATGAAATGACCATCACGTCTACCTGGACCACATTGGCCCATCACGGCATGGTGATCGTGCCGATTGGCTATGGTATCGAAGAGCAGTTCGATATTTCCAAGGTAAGTGGCGGTACACCCTATGGCGCCGCCACCATTGCCGGTGGTGATGGTTCTCGCCAGCCGGATGATCGCGAACTGAAAATTGCCCGCTTCCAGGGTGAGCATGTTGCAGGCATCGCGGCCAAACTGGCCAGCTAATCGCTTGCAGCTGTGGCACAAGAAAGCCTCGTCGGCATCATCCGGCGAGGCTTCTCTCGTTCAGGTATCGCCAATGGCTAGGCGCCGCGTGCCGCCGTATAGATGGTGTAGACGGATTGGCTGGCGGTCATGAATAGCCGGTTTCGATCCTGACCCGCAAAACACACGTTCGAGCAGACTTCGGGCAGCAAGACACGTCCGAGCAAGGTGCCTTCCGGGGAGAAGACCACGACGCCGTCGATGCCTTCTCCACCATTGGCACTTGACCAGATATTGCCATCTACATCGCACGTCATGCCGTCGAAAATCGTATCTTCGCTGGTCACGATCACTTGCCGGTCGCTGACACTGCGGCCATCTTCGCCAAGCGTCCAGCGGATAATTCGCGCAGGCTCGTCGAAATGGGTAGGCGCACTGTCACTTGCGTAGAATCCCTCGCCATCCGGTGTCATGACAATACCGTTTGGCTTATGAATGTCATCGGTCAGCATGATGGGTTCATCGAGGCTGTCATCAACGTAATAGATCGCCGTGTCGAGTTCCAGGTCGCGTTTTTTCCCTTCATAGTCGAAGTGAGCACCATAGCCGGGATCAGTGAAAATCACGCCTCCTGACGGTAGGGCAATGACATCATTGGGGGCGTTGAGTGGCTTGCCTTGATAGCGCTCGGCAAGCACCGTTGTGCTGCCATCCCACTCGTAGCGCAGAACGCGTGAGGGGTAGTGTTCGCAAGCGATTAGCCGACCCTGATGATCGAAGGTGTTGCCGTTAGAGTGCCCGACATTGTCCCTAAGAACGCTGACCTGCCCCGTGGCTTCGTCCCAACGCATCTGCTTGGCACGGGGTATATCCCTGAACACGACATAGCGACCGATGGCGTTCCAGGCGGGTCCCTCTGCCCAGAGCCCTCCGCTCCAGTGTCGCTCCAGAGGACTATTGAAAAGCATGTAATTACTGAAGCGTTGATCCTCGACCTGCCAGGCGTCGATGGGATATCGCTCCGGGGTAGGGCCAGGTGAGGACTGCCACGCAAAAAGCTGAGGTGATGTACCGACGGCGGCCAGGGTGGCCGTTGCCGAAAGAAACTGACGGCGTCCGAGTTTCATAGCATTGTCCTGATTGTTGTTTGAAAACTTGTTATGAGCGAGTGAAGCAGGCTTCACTCGCTCTCAGGAAAATGTAGAACATAAAGAGTTGGAAGTCATACATTGGCTGCCCGGTTGGGCTTGTTCGGGCAGCCAGTCGCGACGTCAGTGTCGGCCTATGCTAATGAGTGATCAAGACGACGTCAGTGCGCGCCAATTCGCTCGGCAATGGCCTTGCCCAGGCTTTCCGTGCTGCCTTGTCCGCCGATATCGCGGGTGAGCGCTTGGCTATTGCCGTCACTCAGTACGGCTTCAATGGCCGTGACCATTGCTTCCCCGGCTTCTTGATAACCCAGGTGTTCGAGCATCATGGCGCCGGACCAGATCTGGCCGATGGGATTGGCGATGCCCTTGCCGGCAATATCCGGTGCGCTGCCGTGAACCGGCTCAAACAGACTGGGGAAGTTGCCTTCCGGGTTGATGTTGGCCGAGGGCGCAATGCCGATAGTGCCGGTACAGGCGGGGCCTAAATCGGAAAGAATATCGCCGAACAGGTTGCTGCCCACCACCACGTCGAACCAGTCCGGGTGCAGCACAAAGTTGGCAGTCAGGATATCGATATGGAATTTATCCACGGCGATCTCTGGATAGCTGTTGGCCATCTCCGCCACGCGCTCATCCCAGTAGGGCATGGTGATCGAGATGCCGTTGGACTTGGTGGCTGAGGTCAGCTTTTTACGCGGGCGGGTCTGCGCCAGGTCAAAGGCGTACTTGAGGACCCGGTCAATGCCGGTGCGGCTCATCACCGTTTCCTGAAGGACGATTTCGCGCTCGGTGCCCTCAAACATTTTGCCGCCGATGCTCGAGTACTCGCCCTCGGTGTTTTCGCGCACGACGTAAAAATCGATATCGCCGGGCTCGCGGCCTGCCAACGGACTTTTGATGCCGGGCATCAGCTTGCACGGGCGCAGGTTGATGTACTGATCAAAGCGGCGACGGAACTGCAACAGCGAGCCCCACAGGGAAATATGGTCGGGCACCTTGTCGGGCCAGCCCACCGCGCCATAAAACAAGGCGTCGAAGCCTTTCAGCTGCTCGAACCAGTCATCCGGCAACATGCTTCCGTGTTCCAGATAGTAGTCGCAGCTGCCGAACTCAAAGGTGGTGAATTCCAGCGGGATGTTAAAACGCTTGGCGGCAGCTTCCAGCGCACGGATGCCTTCGGGCATGACTTCGGTGCCAATGCCGTCGCCGGCAATCACTGCAATACGGTGGGCCATGGTGACTCCTGTTTAGGTAGGCGCAATGAGCTATTTACTAGAGCTATTTACTATGAGCTATGCACAATGAGCGATGCGGTAGCGTGTCGTTGTAAGGTGAGTGTAGTCCCTATAGCAAAGAAGATAATTAGTCTATGATGCAAGCTATTGTTGCCTTGAGGTAAAGAATCAGTGACTCCCCTGGATGATTTGGCATTTTTTCAGCAGTTGGCGCGGGCTGGTAGTTTGACCGCTACCGCGCGGGAGTTGGGTCTCTCGCTCTCGGCGGTCAGCAAGCGGCTAAAACAGCTGGAAGCCCGGCTGGGCGTGATGCTGGCGGCGCGAACCACGCGGCGCCTGACACTGACGGCTGAGGGTGAGCACTATCTGGCCCGAGGGGGACTGATTCTTGAAGAGCTCGACGAGCTGGAAAATGGCCTCGGGGATTCGTTCAGCCAGGCACTTGGCGGGCGATTGCGGGTAAACGCCACCTTTGGTTTTGGCAGGCGACATGTCGCGCCGTTGCTGTCCGGCTTTTGTGTCGAGAACCCGGCGATTGAAAGCTGGCTGGAATTGACCAATTTTCCGCTGAATCTAAGCGACCACGGTTTTGATGTGGGGGTGCGCATCGGCGAGCCGCCGGACTCCCGCCTGGTGGCCAGGCGAATCCTGGTCAATCGTCGCGTGCTTTGCGCATCGCCCGGCTACCTCGAACGGATGCCTGCGTTAACCACGCCTGCCGATCTGGCGCAGCATAGCTGTCTGGTCATCCGTGAAAACGACAGTGATTTTCCAGTGTGGAGGTTCGAGCGCTGCGGCTCGCCAGCCAATGTTCAATCGGTAAAAGTCAGCGGTCGACTTGCCAGTAATGACGGCGAGGTGGTGACCCGCCTGGCGCTCGAAGGTCATGGGGTGATGCTGCGTTCCTGGTGGGATGTCAACGAGCACCTTGCCAGTGGCGCGCTGGTGCCGTTGTTACCCGGCTGGCAAGGCGTGCGTGCGGATTTCTACGCGCTATTTGAGCATCGTCGTCATATACCCAGGCGCATCAGTGCCTTTATCGATTACCTTCAGGAAGAAATGGCCATGCGCGTGCCTGCCATGCCGCTTTAGCGCTCGGGGCATATTTCTCCATGGGCGACATCAATCAGTTCGTCGGTTGGAAAATCCAGCTCGGCCGCCCGCTCGCGCAGGCGGTTTTCCAGCTCGCTGTCCATGTCCGGCGTCCGCGAAAGAATCCAAAGGTAATCACGGTTGGGGCCTGATACCAGTGCCCACTGGTAGTCATCATCCAGCGCCAGAATGTTGTAACCGCCGTAGAAGGGGCCAAAGAAACTGACTTTCAGTCGTCCGATATCGTCATCGTCGATAAAGTAAGCGCGCCCTTCGGCTTCATCCCAGGCCTGTTCCTCCGGGTTGTAGCCGCGGTTGATCACTCGGACGCCGTCATCCTCGCGAAGGCTGTAAGTCGCCGTCACGCATTGAAGTCCTTCCTCGAAGGAATGATCCAGCCGGGCGATTTCATACCACTGGCCCAGGTAGCGGTCCAGCTCAAAGCCGGTAACGGGCTGAGTACCGTCGGGAATGCCGGTACAACCGGCAATGGCAGCACTGCCAAGGACGACCTTCCATGGTTTTAACACCTTCCATGGTTTTAACATTGTCTGCTCCTGAGGTGACGGGTGGTTGCTAATCCGGGCGTCGCCCATAACAATGAATAGCGTGACTCACTCATTATGTTAAGGCGATGGTTATGTGGCATCAGGATGAAATTCACCTAACCGAGCGGCCACGGGGCTTTCATCTTATCACCCACGAGCTGGTCGAGGCTCTACCCTGGCTGGCGGAATGTGAGATGGGCGTTTTGCACCTGCAGCTACTGCATACCTCGGCCTCGCTGACGCTCAATGAAAATAGCGACCCGGATGTTCGCCATGATATGGACGCCTTCATGCGTCGATTGGTGCCGGAGGGGTTGGATTATTTCCGTCATACGCTGGAAGGCCCGGATGACATGCCTGCCCATGTCATGGCAAGCCTGTTGGGAACTCAATTGACACTGGCGGTGCGTGATAGCCGCTTGGTGCTGGGAACATGGCAGGGGGTTTGGCTCGGCGAACATCGCGAGCAGGGCGGCCAGCGACGCGTCATGGCGACACTTACCGGGAAAGCTGACCCCTAATCAGTCGCCTTTTACAAAGACTCAATAACGGGGTGCTGGGGCAGGTTGAAGCGAGGGGCTTTTTCCAGGGCCGGGAAATACTCCCGGCGACTCCGGCATCCCCGCCCTCCATGGCGGTCATATGGAAAACCAGATGGAAAAGTAGCTCCCTCGACAACGTTAACGGCGCTTGTTACTCGTTAAGCTGGCTCTCGATAACCGGCCAGGCGGGGTCGCCGTCGGTGGTGGTCACGTCGGCGAGCATGGCTTCCACCCGTTCGGCGTTTTCGTTGATCCACTGCTCGGCGACACCGTCCAGTTCACGCTCTTCCTGGCCGAACTGCTGGATCATCCAGCTCTGTTCTTCGGCGCTGAAGGTGAACTGTTCAAAGAACGTCACGACATTGGGGTTGGCGTCGGCGTAGCCGGAACGCATCAGCGTGAGCACTTCGCTTTCACCATTGTTCTCGCCGAACAGGTCTTTCTCGTCGTCGAGATAGCGCATTGGTAACTCAAGGTTCATCCAGTGCGGTGTCCAGCCAACCCATACGATGGGCTCTTCACGAGAGATCGAATCGCGGGCGGCGGAGAGCATCGCGACTTCGCTGGTGTCGACCAATTGCCAGTCGCCGAGTCCCCAGGTGTCGTTATCAATGGCGTTGTTGAGGATTTCGCTGGCCGCTGAACCGGCACCAAAGCCATGAATTTCGCCATTCAACTGGTCACGGTAATCATCCAGATCGGCGAAGCTTTGCAGGCCGTCTTCATAAAGGTATTCCGGCACGGCCAGGGTCATTTGCGCGCCATCGACGTTGTTGGCTACATCGACCAGTACGCCGGACTCCTTGCGCGGGTTGAACATCTCACGCTGAGCCGGCAGCCAGGCACCCAGGAAGGCATCGATATCGCCGCTTTCAATACCCTGGTAAATCACCTGCAGGCCGATTTCCTGGGTCGTGGTCTCGTAGCCTAGCGGGTTGAGCAGCTGCTCGGCGATGGCGGTCTTGACGGTAATGCCTGGCCAGGCAGGCACGCCAAAGTCGAGGGTCTGGTCATCGGCGTGGGCTGCTGAAGCAAACAGCGCTGCACTGGCAAAGGCAATGCCCGAGGCGAGAGGTTTCAGATGTGTCATACGATCTCCTTGCTTGGTTTATTGTCAATGCATGCTCGTCATGTGCTTCTCATGCATCTTTTCATGCGCTTTCTCACGCGCTATTTCATGAACTGTTTCATGCAGTACGCGCCAGAACACGAAGCTTGGAAGCGAGCATGTCACGGTCTAGATAGGTGCCCTGCAAGTGACGTGCGCCGCTGTTGGGGTCGAATTCGCGCCGTCCATGGAGGACACGGCGGTTATCGAACGCCACCATCTGGCCGGGTAGTAGGGTGAACTCGATCTGGTGCGCCTCGCTGTGAAACAACTGCCATAGAACGCGGTAGGCGCGGTACCAGGCGGCCATCTTGGGCGCCGGCAGGTGCAGCGTGTCGCGAATCCAGTTGTTGAGGCGCATTTCGATGAGGTTGCCGTCAGCGTCGAGCTTGATGACCGGCTCACGCACTGAAATGTCGTGCGTGTCGTCCTGAAAGCGAAAATCGATCGCGGTTTCGCTCAGAATCTTCAGGGCTTCCGGATTCTGTTGGCGTAATGCGTTGACCACCCGTGCGCCATCGGCAAACAGCGATTGACCGCCACTCGCCTCGTTCTGCAGGCAGTAGAGCAGTTGAATATCCGGCGGCTGACGCCAGTTGGGCAGGTCGATGTGCAGCGGCAGGCCGACGGCGGTGTAGGCGGCATTGTTGGGGTTGGGCTTTGAGCGGACATCAAAGCGCGAGCCAAAGTTGGTGGCACGCTGGGGGCCGATACGCTCCGCCAGGCGGCTGACTTCTTCCTCAACCAGCGGGCCTTCAGTGATCAGCGCCAGACCATCGCGCAACATGGCCGTCAGCCAGGCTTTTTCGCCGTCGGGCGTCAGGAAATCGGCATGGGGGATGCGCTCAGGGGTGAACTGATCCCGCCAGGGGGTCAGCGATGGAACGGCCGTGGGGATCTCGGCTTCCGGGCGGCGCTGGTAAAGCCATCCGCTGTGGAAGGCACTTTCGTGGCCATCCTGCCAGGTCAGGTAGAGATGTCCACCCGCAAGTTCGATTGCTGGCGTTTCACTGATATCCTCAAGCGGCAGGTACAAGCGCTCGCGGGTTTGCGGGTGCCGACAGGCAGGGCAGGCGCAATGGTCGCGCAGCCAAAGTAGCGGTAGCATGGTGTGCTGGCCATCCTGCCATGTAAGGCGGATGCCTTCATCGGTGGGCACTGCCTCAGTTAGTGATGGACCGTCCTGGTAGGGGGCTAGTTCGCCCATTTGCGGCGCTTGGTATTGCTCTTCAGCGAAAACGGCACTGTTCATCACTTCCTCCCGGCATTGACTAAATAACGCCCATCTAGGATGCGCAGTCGCATTGGCAGTGACAAACGATTAATCTGACCCCTGAGACCCCGTTCAGCTTATAGGTTGCTTTCCCATGAGTGCATTGCCGCCGTTACTATGGCTACAGGCCTTTGAATCCGCCGCCCGAACGCTCAGCTTTACCGCTGCCGGTAACGAGCTGGGGGTGACCCAGGCGGCGATCAGTCAGCGCATTCGACTGCTGGAGGATCGTCTGGGGCAGAAGCTGTTCGTCAGGCATGCCCGAAGCCTGACCCTTACGCCCGCCGGGCAGGCCTGGCTGCCGAGTATTCACGATGCCTTCGCGCGGATCAGCGAGGGCACCTCGGAAGTGTTCGGCATGACCCTCGAGCAGCCGGTCACCCTGCGCGCCACACCGGTCATTCAGCAGGTGTGGCTGGCGCCGAGGCTGATTCAGCTGCATCACCGGCATCCCAAGCTATCGCTGCGTCTGGTCAGCGCCATCTGGCCCGATGATTTTGGCCCGGAGGGCGCCGATATCGAAATTCGCTATGGGCGGGGGGACTGGAGCGGCGTCGAGATGTACCCGCTAGGCGACGAGCAGCTATTGCCCGTCTGTACCCCCGCTATCGCTGCAACGCTCGGCGCGCCGAGCGACCTGGCCGGGCACACCCTGCTCCACGCAGTGGGCTTTGGGGTTGGCTGGCCTGGCTGGTTGCAGACGGCGGGGGTGTCACATGTGGAGGCACAGTGCCACGCGCTGACCTGCGATAATCAGGTCATGACGCTGGCGCTGGCAAGCCAGGGAGGCGGTGTTGCGCTGACGCATCGTCGCCTGCTCGAGCAGCGCGATGATCTCGTGGCACCGTTTTCGGTCAGCGTGCCAAGTGAGGAGCGTTTCTGGCTCGTAAGGCCCAGCCGTCGTATCGTGAGCGAAGACGCTGAAACGGTATGGCAGTGGTTGATAAAAGCGATTTAGCAGGAGAGTCAAACGATGCCCCGGCCCGAACTACTCGAACAGATCTATACCATTGTCGATCAGATACCGGCGGGGCGGGTCACGACCTACGGGCGGATTGCGGCAATGACCGAAGGGGCGACCCCACGCATGGTGGGGTCTGCCATGCGCCACTTGCCGGACGGTCACCAGTTGCCCTGGCACCGGGTCATTGCCGCATCGTTGAAACTGGCCGACCACGGCGGCGCGGCCCGCCAGCATCAAAAACTACGCGATGAAGGCGTCGCGTTTGATGCCAAGGGGCGCGTCCCTGCGCACCTTGTCTGGCCTGATTGATCAGGCAGTCGCCCGGATCGGAACAGCCCTCCGCGGGGGCGCTGTGAGCCCATCCCTGGGCGCTACATTCGCCATCCGTGGGCGAATAACCCCCGCTTCGAGCTGATTCCGATCCTACGGAGTGCTTGAAGCTTAAGCTGACTTCAAATCAGTCATCGAGATTGGCGCCTGACTTCCAGGACCAGTCGCGCCAGCGAAGGTCGAAGAGATCCTTGCGGCGGTCTTTCAGGTTGGTCACCGAGCCTTCGGCGCGCACCACGGTCAGGCGAGTCAGGTCCAGGTCCGAGAAGAAGATCATCTCGGTATTGGGCGTGGTTTCCGCCAGCACCGCGTCGTGGGGGAAGGCAAAGTCGGACGGCGAGAACACCGCCGACTGTGCGTACTGGATGTCCAGGTTCTCGATCGACGGCAGGTTGCCGACGCTGCCGCACAGCACCACGTAGCACTCGTTTTCGATGGCGCGCGCCTGGGCGCAATGGCGCACCCGCAGGTAGCCGTTCTTGGTGTCGGTCCAGAAAGGCACAAACAGAATGTCCATGTCCTGATCAGCCAGCAGGCGGCCCAGTTCAGGGAACTCCACGTCGTAGCAGATCAGAATGCCTACACGGCCTGCGTCGGTATCGAACACCTGCAGATCGTCACCGCCTTCGATGACCCAGTCGCGTCGCTCTTGGGGCGTGATATGCAGTTTCGACTGCTTCTCGATGCTGCCATCGCGGTGAAGCAGGTAGGTGATGTTATACAGCCGGTCATCCTCGCCGGCCTCGATCATCGAGCCGCCGATAATATTGATGTTGTAGGACACCGCCATCCGCGACAGCTCGGCGACAAAACGCTCGGTAAAGCCCGCCAGAAAGCGAATCGCGCCCATCTGGTCCTGCTGGGCTTCACGGTCCTGCAGCCCCATCAGCGGCGCGTTGAACAGCTCGGGGAAGACAGCAA
The DNA here is from genome assembly GCF_036663435.1 of Halomonas sp. 5021. NCBI lineage: Bacteria > Pseudomonadati > Pseudomonadota > Gammaproteobacteria > Oceanospirillales > Halomonadaceae > Halomonas > Halomonas sp. 5021. The sequence goes on along the minus strand of NZ_JAXOVU010000014.1, from coordinate 58,392 downwards.
AGTCACTTTGGTAATCCGACAGCGCGTCCACAAAGTACTCGATCTGCTGTAATGCGGCTTCCACGGAAGAGAACTCGCGCATCTGCCATTGCACTGCCCCCACACGCACTTGTGTCGGACGGGTGTCCAGCACGCTTTCCGCGGGCTCGAAGAGAATATTGTTCCACTCAAGCAGCGTGGCGTAGCCCCGGGACTGCTCGTCTTCCGGCAGGTATTTGCGCAGCAGGCGCTTGACCTGGAAGTCGTTAGCCAACTGGAACGACAGAATCGGGTCGTAAATCTCTTTACGCGATACTTTGTCGATGTACTGGGCCGGGGACAACTCATCGGAATGCTGGTGGTATTCGGGAATTCGCCCACCCGCCAGAATGGCACGCAGGTTATGCGAACGGCACAGTTCCTTGCGCGCCTCGTAAAGGCGGCGGCCCAGGCGGTAGCCGCGATAGTCGGGATGAATCAGCACATCCAGGCCGTACATGGCATCGCCATCCTGATCATTGCGGATGATTTCACGATGGCCGATCAGGTCGTCGTACTTGTGCGGGTTGGAAAACTCGTCGTAATCCACCTGAACGGTCAGCGCCACGCCAACCAGGATTCCGTCGTCCTCGATAGCGATCTGGCCATCAGGAAACTCCTGGATCAGTTTATCGATCGTAAGCTTCGGCCAGGCACCCCCGATATCGTGATACACCGCATCCATCAATGACTTCAGCTGTTCATAGTCATCGCTTGTCAGGTTGCGGAGATTAAGGTGCAGTTCTTCTAGGGACATGCATTACCCTTTGTGTGAAAACCATCGTGTCATGATAACACTCTCGATCGATGAGCTGTGACAATGGCTCTACCTTTGTCGCTCGGCGCCAACAAAAAACCCCGGCTAGACGCCGGGGCTTTTACAAGGTGACAAGAGTGGGTGATCAATCTTCGGGGTCGTTTGCCGAGTCGACACCGTTGTCTTCAGCGACTTCACCGTCTTCCAACTGTCCCTCAGGCTCTGTCGTACCGTCATCCGGGTCGTTGGCACTCTCTGTGATATTCTCATCTTCTACTACGGCGTCATCAGACATCATTGCATCTGGTTCGGACTGACCGTCAGAAGGATCATTGGCGGAATCGACGCTTGCTTCCGCTTCGTTCATTTCATGATCTTTCATGTCTTCATGATGTTCGGCGAATGCCATTCCTGACATCAAGCCAAATGTACCTACCAGCGCGACTGTCCTAATTACGTTTTTCATGGCAAATCCTTATGATCTGGTTGAGTGCTTTATCATCCAAAGATGTTTTTTCAATGAATGTACGTACAAGTTTAGTAGGGATATTTTTTTTTACAAGTATGAATTTCATTAGCTGCGTTTACGTATGGCAGCACCTTCTCTCTTAAAGCCTTGGGCCAAGGGCTGGGTCAACGTTTGCGCCATGATGACGCCCGCCAGTATCAGCAGGCCACCGATAAAGTGGAAGCCCGCCACCTGCTCGCCCAGAAACGCCATGGCGATGAGGGCGCTGAAAAGTGGCATCAGGTTGATGAAAATACTCGCCTGGCTGGCGCCTATTTGGCGGACGGCACGCATCCATAAAAAGGTGGTGATGATCGATGCGGGAATACCCGCGTAGAGGATGAGTCCAATGTTTTGGCTATCCACCGGCGTCATTGGCCCCATCAAGTAAGGTGGCAGCAGTAACAGCACGGCAAAGCACACCTGGGCGTAAAGCATGACCCAGGGTGGCAACTTCATCGACCAGCGCTTGAGCATGACGCCGTAAAGCGCATAGCAGGTGGCTGCTACCACCATCAGTGCGTCACCATAGACGACCTCCAGCTGTAGCAGCGAAAGCGGGTTGCCGCGACCCAGCAGGACGGTCACGCCGATAAACGCCAGGATCCCGCCTGCCACACCTCCACGGGTCGGCGGCTCGCGTAGAATCAATGCGCTCAACAGCACGGTCAGCAGTGGCACCATTGCCGCCAGTATGCCCATGTTGGTGGCGCTGGTGGTTTCCGCGGCGACATAGGCCAAGCCTTGCCAAAGGCCCATGCCCAGAAGCCCCAACAAAGCCAGTTTTGGCCAGTGGCGGCGGATTTCCTCACGGTGGCGTATGGCAGCGGGCAGCACAAAAGGCGTCATCACCACCAGTGCCAGCAGCCAGCGCAAAAACGCGATGCTGCTCGGTGCAATGGCGCCCACGGTGAGCTGGTTGATGGTCATGTTGCCCGACCAGATCAGCACAGTGGTCAGCGGCGCTAAAAAATACATCAATGGCATAGCACATTCCCTTAAAACAGTCCCTTATCGTTAGCCGGGTAATGTGACGCCCTTTTGCTGAGTGGGCAAGGCCCTTTCACCTGAGCCTATCACCAGAACCTGTCATCAGAGCCTACCATCAGGCCTTGCCAGCAAGACTTGTTATCAGGGCTTGTTATCAGGACCGGGGCTGTACGTGACGGGCAGGATGTCATACGCTTGTTTGAATAATCATCAAATAACCCTCTGGAGAACCGTGATGACTCGTGCGCCTGCCTATCCGCATCTTTTCCGTCCGATCAGACTGGGGCATTTAACGCTGCCAAATCGGGTATTGATGGGCTCCATGCACACCAACCTGGAAGAAGCGCCCAATGGCTTTGAGCGCTTGGCCGCGTTTTACGCCGAGCGTGCGCGTGCCGGGGTTGGCCTGATCGTGACCGGGGGCATTGCCCCCAATGCCGAGGGCGCGGTATTTCAGGGGGCGAATGCGCTGACCGAAACATCGCAGTTGGCGGAGCACCGTCATGTCGTCGACGCCGTTCATGCGGAGGGAGGGCATCTCTGCATGCAGATTCTGCATGCCGGCCGCTATGCGTACTCCCCTGAACTGGTCGCGCCATCGGCGATCCAGGCCCCGATCAATCCCTTTACACCGCGCGCGCTGACCAGCGATGAGGTCGAGCAGCAAATTGCCGACTACGTGCGCTGTGCCAATCTCGCCCAGCAGGCGGGCTACGATGGCGTTGAGGTGATGGGCTCCGAGGGCTATCTGATCAATCAGTTTATCTGCCAGCGCACCAATCAGCGCGACGACGAATGGGGCGGTGACTTTGAGCGGCGGATCCGCTTTCCCATCGAAATCGTCAAACGCATCCGCGCCGCCGTGGGTGAGCGGTGCCTGGTGATTTTCCGCCTGTCGATGATTGACCTGGTGGAGGAGGGCAGCTCCTGGGAAGAAGTCGTTGCCCTGGGAAAAGCCATTGAAGCTGCCGGTGCCGACGTGATCAATACCGGCATTGGCTGGCACGAGGCCCGGGTGCCGACCATTGTCACCAGCGTTCCCCGGGCGGCGTTCAGCGAAGTGACCAGGCGAATGAAGGGGGCGCTTTCGATTCCGCTGATCACTACCAATCGCATCAACATGCCGGAGGTGGCAGAGCGGGTGCTCGCCGAAGGGCATGCGGACATGGTTTCGATGGCGCGGCCGTTTCTTGCCGACCCGGAATGGGTACGCAAGGCCGAAGCGGGGCTGGCCGACGAGATCAACACCTGTATCGCCTGCAATCAGGCCTGTCTGGATCACACCTTTGCGGGCAAGCTGACCTCCTGCCTGGTGAATCCTCGCGCCTGCCATGAAACCGAACTGACGCTTGAGCCTGCCCGCACGGCGAAGCGGGTCGCGGTGGTCGGCGGCGGCCCGGCGGGCCTGGCGACAGCCGTGGAGGCGGCTCGCCGCGGCCATGCCGTCGTGCTGTTTGAACGTCGTGGCGAGCTCGGCGGGCAGTTCAATTACGCCCGCAAGATCCCCGGCAAAGAGGAGTTCAACGAAACGCTGCGTTACTACCGCGTGATGCTGGAAAAGCATGCCGTGGAGGTTCGCTTGAACACCGACGCCACGGTCGACGCGTTAACGGACTTCGATGACGTGGTGATTGCCACCGGCGTCATGCCCCGTGAACTGACGCTGCCCGGTGCCGACCATCCCAAGGTGCTGAGCTATGCTGAAGCGATTGAACGCCCTGAGCGCGTTGGCTCAACCGTCGCGGTGATTGGGGCGGGCGGTATCGGCTTTGATGTGTCCGAGCTGTTGGCGCATCAGGCGCATCCGACGCTCGATCTGGCTGCATGGTGTGACGAATGGGGGGTGGATCTGGCGATGGACGCAAGGGGGGGCTTGAAAGCACCCGCGCCGCCCGCGTCGCCAAGAGAGATCGTCATGCTCCAGCGTAAAACTTCCAAGCCGGGCAAATACCTGGGCAAGACCACCGGTTGGGTGCATCGCGCGTCGCTTAAACAGCGCGGCGTCAAAACCCTCACCGGCTGTGAGTACCTCAAGATCGACGACGACGGTCTACACATCCGCCAAGAAGGGCAGAACCAGGTGCTCGACGTTGCTTCCATCGTGGTCTGTGCTGGCCAGGAGTCGGTGCGCGATTTGATCGTGCCGCTGGAGCAGTCGGGGCACCGCGTGCACGTGATCGGCGGCGCCGATGAAGCCGCCGAGCTCGATGCCAAACGCGCCATTGATCAGGGCACCCGCCTGGCGGCTTCCTTATAACGTTGAAATGGCGATAGACTGTTTACCCCACCCGTTAGCCAACCTGGCGGGTGATGACGATGCAGGTGGCACCCAGCCTGCGTCGTTTGACTGTCAGATAAAGGTCTATCCACAAGGACTCGCCACAAGGACTATCGCCATGACCTCGGAGTGTACCCCACGATTTTTGGCCAGTGATAATACCTCCGGTATTTGCCCGGAAGCCATGGAGTATCTGCTGGAAGCCAATCAAGCCGATGATCTAGCCTACGGCAACGACCGCTGGACAGCCCGCGCCGCCGATCGTTTTCGCGACATGTTCGACTTCGACTGTGACGTCTTTTTTGTCTTCAACGGTACCGCTGCCAATTCACTGGCCCTCTCCGCGATGGGGCGTAGCTACCACAGTGTGATCTGCCACGAGCTGGCCCACATTGAAACCGACGAATGCGGTGGCCCCGAGTTCTTTTCCAACGGTGCCAAGCTGCTGACGTCGCCGGGTGCCAACGGCAAGTTGACCCCGGAAGGCATTGAAGCGCTGGTCACCAAGCGCAGCGATATTCACTACCCAAAACCCAAGGTCATTTCGCTGACCCAGGCCACTGAAGTCGGCACGGTCTATTCCCGGGAGGAGCTTCTGGCCATTCGCGCCATGGCGGATAAGTACGACCTGCGCCTGCATATGGACGGCGCCCGCTTTGCCAACGCCTGCGCCAGTCTGGACGCCACCCCGGCCGAGCTGACCTGGCAGGTGGGTGTCGATGCGCTGTGTTTCTCGGGTACCAAAAACGGCTTAGCGTTCGGTGAGGCGATTCTGTTCTTCAACCGGGAGCTGGCCGAAGATTTCTCCTACCGCTGCAAACAGGCAGGCCAACTGGCGTCCAAAATGCGTTTTGTCTCCGCGCCCTGGCTGGGATTGCTGGAAAGCGGTGCCTGGTTGACCAATGCCCAGCACGCCAATGCCATGGCGCGCTACCTGTCTGACGGCCTGCAGGCGTTGCCCGGCGTGTCGCTGATGTTTCCGACGCAGGCCAACAGCGTCTTCGTTGAATTGCCGCCCCGTGCCATCGAAGCGTTGAAAGCCAGAGACTGGACCTTCTATACCTTCATTGGCGCCGGCGGAGCACGGTTTGTCTGCGCCTGGAACACCACCGTTGAATTACTCGACCAGTTGCTGAACGATATCCAGGAAGTGCTTGAATAGACCCATACCCGTTAACGGATTCCCTGGCGCCGCCGTTCTGGCGGCGCTGTGCGTTGGGCCTGTCAACGCAACTAATCTTCCCCTCTTATGCTCATAATATTAACGCCGCAGCGTTGAAGTTTGAGTCATCACATTTTGCTAATGCTGACTATGCTGATAAGCGACACCTCGTTCGGCATATCGCACCGATGTTGATTGGCTGGCGACTGCCTGGGGATGGGCTACAGGAGAGTTCCATGAGCATCTTTGATCACGTTCAAGACCGTTTTGCCCGCGTTCAGCAAGAAGACATGAGCCTTGAGGAGTACCTGGCGCTTTGTCGCCGCGACTCCAAGGCCTACGCCAGCGCGGCCGAGCGCCTGCTGGAAGCCATTGGTGAGCCTGAGGTCATCGACACCGCCAAGGACTCGCGTCTCTCGCGCATTTTTTCCAATAAAGTCATTCGGCGCTATCCCGCGTTCGCCGAGTTCCACGGTATGGAAGAAGCCATCGAACAGATCGTGGCTTACTTTCGACATGCGGCCCAGGGGCTTGAAGAGCGTAAACAGATTCTCTACCTGCTGGGGCCGGTGGGCGGGGGTAAATCGTCGCTGGCGGAGCGCCTCAAACTGTTGATGGAACGGATTCCTTTTTATGCCATTAAAGGCTCGCCGGTGTACGAATCACCGCTTGGCCTGTTTTCGCCGGAAGAAGACGGCGAGCTGCTCGAAAAAGAGTACGGCATTCCTCAACGCTACCTTAAAAGCGTGATGTCGCCCTGGGCGGCCAAGCGTTTGAAAGAATATGGTGGCGATATTTCCCAGTTCCGGGTCGTGCGATTATACCCGTCACGGCTTAACCAGATCGCCATCTCCAAAACCGAACCCGGTGATGAGAACAACCAGGATATTTCGTCCCTGGTCGGCAAGGTCGACATTCGCCAGCTGGAGCTTTATTCCCAGGATGATCCGGATGCCTACAGCTTTTCCGGTGGCCTGTGCCGTGCCAACCAGGGGTTGATGGAATTCGTCGAGATGTTCAAGGCACCCATCAAGGTGCTGCACCCGCTGCTGACCGCTACCCAGGAAGGCAACTACAACCCCACCGAGGGCATGGGCGCGATCCCCTTCGACGGTGTGATCCTGGCCCACTCCAACGAATCCGAGTGGCAGGCATTCCGCAATAACCGCAACAACGAGGCGTTTCTTGACCGGGTGTATATCGTCAAGGTGCCTTACTGCCTGCGGGTAACCGAAGAAATCAAGATTTACCAGAAACTGCTCGAAGACTCGTCGCTTAACGCCGCGCCCTGCGCGCCTGATACGCTACGCATGCTGGCGCAATTCTCGGTGCTTTCGCGGTTGAAAGTGCCCGAAAACTCAAGCATCTACTCGAAGATGCGCGTCTACGATGGCGAAAATCTCAAGGATACCGACCCGCGAGCCAAGTCGATTCAGGAATATCGCGACGCCGCCGGGGTGGATGAAGGTATGCAGGGGCTATCAACCCGCTTTGCCTTCAAGATTCTCTCCAAGGTGTTCAACTTTGATGGCACGGAAACGGCGGCCAACCCCGTGCATTTGCTTTACGTGCTGGAACAGGCACTCGAGCGCGAACAGCTGCCGTCGGAAGTATTCGAACGCTACATCGGCTTTATCAAGGAGTTTCTGGCCCCGCGCTACGTCGAGTTTATCGGCAAGGAAATCCAGACCGCTTACCTGGAGTCCTACAGCGAGTACGGGCAGAATATTTTTGACCGCTATGTCACCTATGCAGACTTCTGGATTCAGGATCAGGAATACCGCGACCCTGATACCGGTGAGCTGTTCGACCGTCAGGCGCTCAACGAAGACCTGGAAAAAATCGAGAAACCGGCGGGTATCTCCAATCCCAAGGACTTCCGCCATGAAGTGGTCAATTTCGTGCTGCGTGCCCGCGCGCAAAATAACGGCATGAACCCCAGCTGGCAGTCTTATGAAAAGCTCAAAGGCGTGATCGAACACAAGATGTTCGCCAACACCGAAGAACTGCTGCCGGTGATCTCCTTCAATGCCAAGGCGTCGAAGTCGGATCAGAAAAAGCACGAAGACTTTGTCGCGCGAATGGTGGATCGTGGCTACACCGAAAAACAGGTGCGGCTACTCTCCGAGTGGTACCTGCGCGTACGCAAGTCCCAGTAGCGGATGCGCTTAAAAAGGAGGTCATATGACCTACTTCATCGATCGCAGGCCCAATGCCAAGCACAAGAGTGCGGTCAATCGGCAACGCTTTCTGGAGCGCTATCGCAAGCATATCAAGCGTTCCGTGGAAGAAGCCGTCAACCGCCGCTCGATCACCGACATGGAGCGGGGCGAGAAGGTATCGATCCCCACCAAGGATATCTCCGAGCCGGTGTTTCAGCACGGACCGGGCGGGGCGCGTGAAATCGTCTCGCCTGGCAACAAGGAGTTTCTGGCGGGCGATAAAATCCATCGTCCGCCCGGACAGGGCGGCGGCAGCGGCTCCGGTGAAGGCAACGCTTCCAATCAGGGGGAAGGCACCGATGAATTTGCCTTCACCCTGAGTCGTGAAGAGTTTCTGGAATTTGTCTTTGATGGGCTGGAACTGCCTCACCTTCAACGAAAGCCGCTCAAGTCGCTGCAGGAAATCAAGATGGTGCGCGCAGGCCTGGCGAGGGACGGGGTGCCTTCGCGCATCAGTATTACCCGCTCGATGCGTGAAGCCTATGCCCGGCGTATCGCCATGCGCGCGCCTATCAAGCGCGCCCTGCGAGAAGCTCAGCAGGCACTCGAGGCCGAGGAGCGTAAAGACCCGGTGCTGCGTAACCCCGCTCGCATCACTGAACTGAAAGCCGAGATCGAGCGCCTGGAAAAACGCATCGAAGCGGTGCCGTTCATCGACACCTACGATCTGCGCTATCACCAGCTGGCCGCTCAGCCACAGCCCTCAAGCCAGGCGGTGATGTTCTGTGTCATGGATGTTTCGGGTTCGATGACCCAGAACCACAAGGACATCGCCAAGCGGTTTTTCCTGCTGCTGTATCTGTTTCTGGAAAAACACTATGAGAAAGTCGAGCTTGTGTTTGTCCGCCACCACACCGCCGCCCGGGAAGTCAGCGAAGAGGAGTTCTTCTACTCGAGGGAAACCGGCGGCACCATCGTGTCCAGTGCGCTTACTCTGGTCAAGAAGATCATCGACAAGCGGTACCCGGCAGAGCAGTGGAATCTGTATGTCGCACAGGCCTCCGACGGCGACAACTGGGATGATGATTCAAACGTGTGCCGCGACTTGCTGGTCAAGCAGCTGATGCCGCAGCTCCAGTACTATGCCTATGTGGAAATCACCCCCCACGACCATCAGTCGCTCTGGCAGGAATATGAGGCCGTAGCCGCTCGTTTTCCCGAACAATTTGCCATGCGCCAGATAGTCGAGGCTGGGGATATTTACCCCGTCTTCCGTGAACTGTTCAAGCGTCGCTTGAGTCAGCAGCACTGACTGACCGTTGAGGAGTGAGCCATGAATGCCACCCGCAAGCCGATTGCGACCGGTTCTGACTGGAACTTCAACGTGCTCGAGCGTTTTGACGCCGAGCTTGCCCGGCTCGCCGACGAATACCGGCTGGATACCTATCCCAACCAGATTGAAGTGATCACCACCGAGCAGATGATGGATGCCTATGCCAGCGTCGGCATGCCGGTAGGCTATCACCACTGGTCGTTCGGCAAGCAGTTTCTGGCCGTCGAACAGGCCTACAAGCGCGGCCAGATGGGGCTTGCCTATGAGCTGGTCATCAACTCCAACCCCTGCATCGCCTACCTGATGGAAGAAAATACCCTGATGATGCAGGTGCTGGTCATGGCGCATGCCTGCTACGGGCATAACTCCTTCTTCAAGGGCAACTACCTGTTTCGCACCTGGACCGATGCGGAGTCCATCGTCGATTATCTGGTGTTTGCCCGTCAGTACATCGCCCGGTGCGAGGAGCGCCATGGTGTTCAGGCGGTCGAGCAGTTGTTGGATGCCTGCCATGCGCTGCAAAACTATGGAGTGGACCGTTACAAGCGCCCGTCGCCGATTTCGGCGGAAGAAGAAGCCAAGCGTCAGGACGAACGCGAGGCCTACCTGCAAACCCAGGTGAACCTGCTGTGGCGCACGATCCCCGACAGTCCGGAAGGCGTCGAGCCGCTGCCCGGCAGTTTATCGCCTGAAGAAGACGACCCGCTTGGGCTGCATAGCGGCGGCCGTTATCCCTCCGAACCCCAGGAGAACCTGCTCTACTTTGTCGAGAAGAACGCGCCACTGCTGGCCCCATGGCAGCGCGAAATCGTGCGTATTGTGCGTAAACTGGCGCAGTATTTTTATCCCCAGCGGCAAACCCAGGTAATGAACGAAGGCTGGGCGTGCTTCTGGCACTATACCTTGATGAATCGCCTTTACGACGATGGCAATGTCGATGAAGGGGTGATGCTCGAGTTTTTACAGTCCCATGCGGCGGTGATCAACCAGCCCGGGTTTGATAGCCCTTACTACAGCGGCATCAACCCCTATGCCCTGGGCTTCGCCATTTTTATGGATATCAAGCGCATCTGCGAAGCGCCCACTGACGAGGATCGTCGGTGGTTTCCGGATATGGCGGGCTCGCCCTGGCGCGAAACGGTTGAATTTGCGATGCGTAACTTCAAGGATGAATCATTTATCCAGCAGTTTTTGTCGCCCAAGGTGATGCGCGATCACAAGCTGTTTCTGGTGGTCGACGATGATCAGGAGGAAATGCTGGAGGTGGCGGCCATTCACAACGAACAGGGCTACCGGCGAGTGCGTGATGCGCTGGCCACGCAATATGCACTATCGGTGCGCGAGCCCAATATTCAGGTCGTGGAAGCGGCCATTCGAGGTGACCGTTCACTCACACTGCACCATGTGCAAGACAGCCGTCGCCCGTTGGCACGCAGCGTATATCCGGTGATTCGGCATTTGCAGAAGCTATGGGGGTTCCCCGTCCACTTGATCTCCATGGAAGAGGGGCGCGTCACGCGTCGTTACCGCTGGCCGGTGGAAGAAAGCGCTCAAAGCGAAGAGTGACGTCAAGCCAACATGACTGGATGGCAGAGGCGCATGGCGTCTCTGCCATTTTGGTTGTTAGCCCTGTGCAACCCAGGACTGGCACCAGCCCCCTGGCTCAACGCTGTTTTCCGGGAAAAGTTGGCAGCCCTGATTATCGGCGGAGTAGAACATGCAGTTGTCGCACCGCTGGCCATCTTCGTAGGCCGGGTGATCGCTGGCATCCGCTGCATCCTCCACGTAGCTCAATGCCTGGGCATTGCTTGCCGAAGGGTCCAGGCGTGGCAATGTTTGTGCAAAGGCGGTTTTGGAAAGGATACCCGCGCCCAGCGGCAGGGCAGCAAGGCTGAGTATGCTGGATCGCATGAAGGCACGTCGGCTTTGGTTAGCCATGGTTGCTCCTAGTCGTCATTGACTGACGTATTGTCACGGTGTCTGTTATTGACAGTGCTTTTTTTATAAAGCGCTGAATATAATCAGCGCCTATCTGGATGCTAGCGGAACTCGTCGTGGAGTGCGAATCACCTGAACAAGGCAGCGACAATCGGTCACGCTGAGAGAACGACTATTTCTAGCACCACTACGCCCACTGCCAGGGCCCTGTTATACTCGTCCCCTATCAGACCATATCCAACACCCACAGTTCATGAGGGCGCGATGCAAAACGCAGTCATCCTAATCAATACCGAGAAAGGTCAGGTCAAGGCCGTCGCTGAGCGCCTGGCGGACGTCGACGGTATCAGCGAAGTGTATTCGACCTGCGGTCGCTACGATCTGGTGGCTATCGCACGGACTCGCGACTTCGAGAGCCTGGCTGACCTGGTCACCGAACGACTCAATGCCGTAGAAGGCATCAGCGACACGGAAACGCTCAACGCCATGCAGGTACACTCGCGTCACGATCTGGAAACCATGTTTTCACTGGGTTGGTAACGCGCCCTGTTTGATCAGGGGCTGAATCTAGCGGGTCAGGGGAGTTGTGGGATTGGGTAAGTTACGCTTGGGTTGGCGTCGGCAGGCCAGACGAATAGGGATTCTCGTGCTGTTTGTGGTGCTGGGCGGCGTGCTCTGGCAATACCAGGAGCGCCAGCATCAAGATATGTACACTTGGCAGGGCGTACCAACCTGGGAGGCGCTGAGTCTGACTTCATTCCACCGGGTGCTGCGCAACGACGGATACCTGGTCGGCTGGTCGGACGTTCGCGTCAACCCGCTCTGGGTCAGTTATCAGGTCGCCGCCGTGGACGATACGCGTATAGGATCGCGCCCGGACTTCCGTCCCGACTGGCGGACATTATGGCCGGTGGGTACTGACAGCTATTCCGGCAGCGGCTACGACCGCGGCCATCTGGCTCCCAACTATGCCATTGCCGCCGTTCACGGCCGTAGCGCACAGCTCGACACCTTCTACATGAGCAACATGACCCCCCAACGGCCCAATCTGAACCGCCGATTATGGCAGCGTTTGGAAGAAGCGGTCATGGATCATTTCGCGCCGCGTTTTGATCGCTTGCAAATCATTACCGGCCCCGTCTTTCCTGACAATTTAATGGATAATGTCTTCAATCGTGTGGGCCTGGTCGAAGTGCCCGAGGCGTTCTACAAGATCATTGTGGCGCCCCACGATGAAGCACCGCTGGCGCTTGCCTTCATCATGCCCCAGGACGTGCGCGGCAACGAGCCGTTGGACGACTACCTGGTCAGCATCGATGACATCGAAGCGCGTACCGGCCTGGATTTTTTCCATGAGCTGAATGATAACGTCGAGAGTGTTCTGGAAAGCGAAATCCGTACCGACGGCTGGGCACTGGAAGAAGTGGCGAAAAAGCCGGGGCGTTATCAATAATAAGGGGTAATTTCGGCGTTCAAATGATGCGAGGGCTATTAAATGGTGCCCAGGAGAGGACTTGAACCTCCACGACCATACGGTCACTAGCACCTGAAGCTAGCGCGTCTACCAATTCCGCCACCTGGGCGCATCATATTGTCACTTGCGGGCTGTGTTCGATTGGTGCCCAGGAGAGGACTTGAACCTCCACGACCATACGGTCACTAGCACCTGAAGCTAGCGCGTCTACCAATTCCGCCACCTGGGCGCATCATATTGTCACTTGCGGGCTGTGTTCGATTGGTGCCCAGGAGAGGACTTGAACCTCCACGACCATACGGTCACTAGCACCTGAAGCTAGCGCGTCTACCAATTCCGCCACCTGGGCGAACACAACGTTTCAACACCAATCAGCCTTGTGGAAAGGGGATAACACAAGTTTGATTGGTGCCCAGAAGAGGACTTGAACCTCCACGACCATACGGTCACTAGCACCTGAAGCTAGCGCGTCTACCAATTCCGCCATCTGGGCAAGTGGCGCGTATGATACCCGTGTATTGGCTAAATGCAAGCATTAGACAGGGGTTTTTGACGTCTAAATACGAGAATCGTTGCCAAGGTGGTTGGGTGATGGGCGTCACAGCGCTATAATGCGCCTATGACCAAACAAAATATGAAATTTTTCAGCCGAGTGAACGCTGAAAGCCCTCATCCGCGGCATGCAATGCACGCGCTTTTTTTACGCCTCCCGCCAACGCAAGCAAGGATGTTGATCGCATGAAGTACTGGACATTGAATGATGATCCGCACGCCGAGCGCGAGGCGCATAAGTACGATAATCCCGCGCCGAGCCGTGAGTATCTACTGGCGGCGCTGGAACAGCACGGTAAACCGGTTACCCACGAAGACATGAGCCAACTGCTGGGGCTGGAAGACGAAGACCACCATGAGGCAGTGCGCCGTCGGCTGGCTGCCATGGAACGCGACGGCCAGGTGCTGCGTGACCGTCGAGGGGCCTATGCGCTGATCAACAAGCTCGACCTTATCAAGGGTAAGGTGCTTGGCCATCGTGACGGCTTCGGTTTTCTATTGCGCGACGACGGCAAGAAGCCGGACCTGGTATTGCCGCCGCGCCAGATGCGTCGTGTGTTCCACGGTGACCATGTACTGGTGAGAATCAGTGGCCGTGACCGCCGTGGTCGCGACGAAGCCACCATTGCCGATGTCATCTCCCGTAATACGCAGACCATTGTGGGTGTTTACCGCAGCAATACCCCGGAATTCGGCATATTGATTCCCGAAAATCCGCGCATTACCCAGGAAGTGATTATCCCCCACAGCGCCTGCAGCGGTGCTAAAGACGGACAGGTCATTTCAGCCAAGATCGTCAAGCAGCCTGAAACCCGGGTACAGCCAGTGGGCGAGGTGATTGAAGTACTCGGCGAGCGCATGGACCCGGGGATGGAAATCGATATCGCCATTCGCAGCTATGAGATTCCTGCCGAATTTCCGCCGGAAGTGCTGGATCAGACAAGTGGGATATCGGCAGAGGTGCTTGAAGACGATAAGCAGAACCGGGTCGACCTGCGTGACACGCCACTGGTCACCATCGATGATGAATCTGCCAAGGATTTCGACGATGCGGTCTGCGCCTGGAAGACCAAGTCGGGCAGTTGGAAGCTGCTGGTGGCTATCGCAGACGTTTCGCACTATGTTCGCCCCGGCGCGCCGCTTGACGACGAAGCTCGCAAACGGGGCAACTCGGTTTACTTCCCGGGTCAGGTGGTTCCCATGCTGCCTGAGCTGCTTTCCAATGGTCTGTGCTCGCTAAATCCGCACGTTGATCGTCTGGTGATGGTTTGCGAGATGAATATCTCGAAAACCGGCGCCATCAGCCGCTACCGTTTTTACGAAGCGGTGATGAACTCGCATGCACGCCTTACCTATAACAAGGTGGCCGCGATACTGGACAAGGAAAGCGAAGAAGGCAAGGCGCTACGCGATGAGTACTCGAAACTCGTCAAACCGCTGGAAAACCTACATGAGCTCTACCAGCTGCTGCGCGAAGCCCGTGAAGAACGCGGCGCGATTGACTTTGATACCACTGAAACGGCGATCATCTTCAACGACGAGCGCAAGATCGAGAAAATCGTCCCGCGCAGCCGTAACGATGCGCACAAGATGATCGAAGAGTGCATGCTGGCGGCCAACGTCGCCACGGCACGCTTCCTGGATAAGCACGACCTGCCCGCGCTGTACCGTATTCACGAACGGCCGACGCCGGAAAGGCTCGATAAACTACGCCTCTTCTTGAACGAGCTGGGGCTCTCCCTGGGCGGTGGCGATACGCCAACGCCACAGGACTACCAGGCGTTGCGTGAGACGATTACCGGCCGTTCCGACTTCGATATCATCCAGACGGTCATGCTGCGCTCGATGAATCAGGCGGTGTATTCACCGCAGAACGAAGGGCACTTCGGCTTGGCCTATCAGGCCTATGCGCACTTTACTTCGCCGATTCGCCGCTATCCCGACCTGCTGGTCCATCGGGCGATTCGGTCGGTGATTCGCGGGCCGCGCCAGACCAATACCGTGCTGCGGGTCGAAGGCGCCCCGGTCGAGCCGCCGAGCAAGTGGTGCCCATACACCTTCGAGCAGATGCTCGAGCTGGGTGAACACTGCTCCATGACCGAGCGCCGCGCCGACGACGCCACCCGCGACGTGGAAAGCTGGCTCAAGTGCGAGTTCATGTCCGACAAGCTGGGCGAAACTTTCGACGGCACCATTGCCTCGGTCACCCAGTTCGGCCTGTTCGTCCGCCTCGACGCGTTCTATGTGGAAGGCCTGGTGCACGTCACCTCGCTGCCATCGGACTACTATCACTACGAAGCGGAAAAACACCGTCTGAAAGGCGAGCGCACCGGCACGACCTATCGCCTGGGCGATGGTTTGAGCGTTCAGGTGGCCCGCGTGGACATGGATGACCGTAAAATCGATTTTGCTCTGGCCGACGAGAAGCCGCGCCCGCGCCGCCAGCCGCGTAAAAAGCCGTCCACCGAAGGGGGCAAAGCGACTGGCAAGGGCGACAATGAAAAGTCGGGCAAGGATAAGCCTGGCAAGGATAAACCCGATACGCGTCGTGGACCTCGACGCACGCGCAAAGGCCCGCGCAAGCCATCACCGAACAAGGGTTGAGCATGAAATCGCCAGCCTCACAGAAGCGCCCGAACACGCCGAATGGCCTCGACCAGGTGTACGGCGTTCACGCCTTGCAGAGCCTGCTCGAGCGCGGTGAAGCGCCGAGGGAAATCTGGGTACAGCAAGGCGCTGGCAACCGGCTAAGTGAACTGCTGAGTCAGGCGGGCGGCCAGGGGGCTCGTATTATCGAGCACCCTCGAACGGTGCTGGACCAGCTGACCCAGGGGGCTTCGCATCAAGGCGTGGTGGCCTTTTGTCCGCCGCTGACACCCGAAAGTGAAGAATCACTGTGGCTCAAGCTGCACGCATGGCCGTCGAGCGCGCCGCCTTTGCTACTGGTGCTGGATGGTGTGACCGATGTTCACAACTTCGGTGCTTGTCTGCGCAGTGCTGATGCTGCCGGGGCGCACGGCGTGATCGTTGCGAAAGACAAGGCTGCACCCTTGAACGCGACCGTGCGTAAAGTGGCCTGCGGCGCCGCCGAGGTCGTGCCGGTTTATCAGGTCACCAACCTGGCCCGGACGATGGCGAAGCTCAAGGATTCAGGTGTGTGGATTACCGGCACCGCCGGTGAAGCCGACGCCAGCGTTTACGACATCGACATGTCGGGCCCGACTGCACTGGTCATGGGGGCAGAAGGCAAGGGCATGCGCCGTTTGACCCGTGAGGCGTGCGATAACCTTGCCAAGCTGCCCATGGCCGGCCAGGTGTCGAGTCTGAATGTGTCCGTTGCCGCCGGTATCTGTTTATTTGAAGCGGTACGCCAGCGTCAGCTTGCAAGTTAACCCGCTCACCACTAAAATGCATGCGCCCGTTTGTCTGGCAAACGGGCGCTCGTTCTTATGAACGTTTGCTACGTACGGTTATTAAATCGTTGTTCTGCTTGATGCCAATGCCATTGATTCATCAATGGACGTGGCACTTCAGTTAACTCCTTGCTTCTATGTCGCGTTGCCTAGTGCTTGCGCATAAGAAGCTGCCAAACCGCAAGGAGATCCCATGCGTCATTACGAAATCGTGTTTATGGTCCACCCGGATCAAAGCGAGCAGGTCCCCGCCATGGTCGAGCGCTACACCAGCCTCGTTACCGAAAGCGGCGGCACTGTGCATCGCCTTGAAGATTGGGGCCGTCGTCACCTGGCTTACCCGATCAACAAGATCCACAAAGCCCATTACGTGCTGATGAACGTTGAATGCACCGGTGAGACGCTCGACGAAATCGAGAATATCTTCCGCTTCAACGATGCCATCATTCGCAGCCTGGTTGTGCGCTGTAAAGAAGCCGTGACCGAAGCATCGCCGATGATGAAGCCGGCAGAAGAGAAGCGTCCGCGTCGCGAAGAAAAACCGCGCGCTGAAGCTGAAGAATCTGAATCCGAATCTGCCTGATAGCATTCACTCCACGTAACCTAAGGAGCTTATTCCATGGCACGTTTTTTCCGTCGCCGTAAGTTTTGCCGCTTCACTGCCGAAGGCGTCAAGCAGATCGACTATAAAGATCTCGACACGCTGAAGGCTTACGTCACCGAAACCGGTAAAATTGTTCCAAGCCGCATTACCGGCACCAAGGCCCGCTACCAGCGTCAGCTGGCAACGGCTATCAAGCGTTCGCGCTACCTGGCGCTGCTGCCCTATTCCGACAGCCACCAGTAAGCGCTTAACGTGATGCTAGCACTGGCGCGATGGCTAATGCGTGGTACGCCCTACGCCGCAGGCGGGGCAGCGTTGGCCACCTTCGTGCCCTGGCTGTTTTGGCTGGGTGCTGCTATCAGCGCACTGGTAACGCTTCGCCGCGGTTTCGCGCAAGCCTTGCCTGTCACCATCGCGGCGGCACTGCCAGCCGGGATGTGGTGGGTGCAGGGCGATGTGATACCGCTGGCCAGTATCTTGCTGGTGACGTTGATGGCCGTTGTTCTGCGCGAGCGGATGCGCTGGAGTGAAGCCCTTATTCTCGGCGCGATTGCCGCCGCCGTGATGGTTCAATTGGGGATCTTCAGCCCGCCGGCGGGTACCGAGCAAATGCTCGAGCAGTTACGCCAAAGCTCGCAGGAAGTTGATCGGATGCTCAACGAGTTTGCCGATCAGGGCTATGATACCCAGCAGCTAGCCGGGCTCGTCGTCGGTGGTGTCACCGGGTTTGTGGTGTTGCTTGCCGCGATTGCCTGTCTGGCACTGGCGCGTAGCTGGCAAGCAGGGCTTTATAACCCGGGTGGTTTCCGTGAAGAGTTTCATGGGCTGCGTTTAGCACCCAAGGAACTGATCGTGCTGATTGCCTTGAGCGTTATCAGCATGGTGCTGGGCATCTCCGCGTTGGCGATGCTGGCCTGGATACCGCTGCTAGTGGCTGGCATTGCATTAGTGCATGGTATTGTTGGATTAAAGGGGATGAACGGGCTGTGGCTGGTAGCGTTCTATGTGCTGCTGATCACGACCTGGCCCACGATTCTCATTGTGCTGCTGTTGGGGCTGATAGATACATTCGCGAACATTCGCGCACGCCTTGCCCGCAGCAATTGACTAGAGGTTTACGAGATGGAAGTCATTCTGCTCGACAAAATTGGTAAGCTGGGCGGCCTAGGTGACAAAGTCACCGTAAAGCCTGGTTATGGTCGTAACTACCTGGTGCCTTACGGCCTGGCAGTACCGGCAACAAAAGATAACGTTGAGGCGTTCGAAGCCCAGCGTGCTGAGCTCGAAGCCCAAGCGGCCGAGCGCAAGGCAGAAGCTGAAGCACGCGCTGAACAGCTCAACGACATTGAACTGTCGTTGGTCTCTAAAGCGGGTGAAGAAGGCAAGCTGTTCGGCTCAATTGGTCCTCGTGACCTGGCAGACGCCATTTCGTCTGCAGGCATCGAAGTTTCCAAAAGCGAAGTACGTATGCCGCTGGGTCCGATTCGCCAGACCGGCGAATACGACATCGCGCTTCACTTGCACGCTGAAGTGGATGCCGCAGTACGCGTCGTCGTCGTCGCAGAGTAAGTACTGCAAGACGGGCAACGTCTTAAAGGGCGCGGGGATTTCCCCGCGCCCTTTATTATTGGTAGACAGTCAGTATTTGTAGACAGTCGAGCGTGACGCTAACGGTAGTGATTGCGATCATCGGCGGCTAAGATATAGCGTTTATTGACGACGCCGTCGTGTTTAAAGGAGCTCGTTATGCAGGACCAGCCACCCGCTGACAAGGAAACGGCAGCCCTCAAGCTACCACCCCACTCGCTAGAGGCAGAGCAGTCAGTACTGGGCGGGCTGATGCTGGATAATCAGGCCTGGGATGGTATTTCCGACCGCCTGGTGGCCGACGATTTCTATCGCTACGAGCATCGCCTGGTGTTCAACGTGATGATCCATCTGGCTGAGTCCGGTCAGCCGATGGACGTCGTGACGCTCTCCGAAGCACTTGAAGACCGCGATCAACTGGATACCGTGGGCGGGCTGGCCTTTCTGGCGGAGCTGGCCAGAAACACCCCCTCGGCAAGCAACATCCGCGCCTATTCAGATATCGTCCGCGAGCGGGCCACGCTGCGCAAGCTGATCCGAGCGGCCAACCAGATCGCTGAAGGTGCCTTTGCCCCCCAGGGGCGTCCGGCCGATGAGTTGCTTAACGAAGCCGAGCGGCTGGTCTTCCAGATTGCCGAAGAGCGCCCCAAAACCGGCGGCCCGATTGGCATGAGCGACCTGTTGACCAAAGCGGTTGACCGCATCGACGAGCTGTTCAATCTCAAAGGCCAGATGACCGGCTTATCGTCCGGCTTTCGCGATCTCGATGACATGACATCCGGGCTCCAGCCGTCCGACCTGGTGATCATCGCCGGAAGGCCCTCGATGGGCAAAACGACCTTCGCTATGAATTTGGTCGAGCACGCCGTCATTTCCAGCGATAAACCGGTGATGGTGTTTTCCATGGAGATGCCAGCGGAATCGCTGATGCTGCGGATGTTGTCTTCACTGGGGCGCATCGATCAGACCCGCGTGCGTACCGGGCAACTGGAAGACGAAGATTGGCCGCGACTGACCTCAGCGGTAAACCTGCTGAAGGACAAGCAGCTGTTTATCGATGATACGGCGGCGCTATCGCCCAATGAAATGCGTTCGCGAATTCGCCGTGTCGTGCGCGAGCACGGCAACATGGCGATGATCATGATCGACTATCTGCAGTTGATGCAGATCAGTGGTTTCTCCGAAAACCGCACCGGCGAGATTTCGGAAATTTCGCGTTCACTGAAGGGGTTGGCAAAAGAGTTCAACTGTCCAGTCGTTGCCCTTTCGCAGTTGAACCGTTCCCTCGAGCAGCGCCCCAACAAGCGTCCGGTCATGTCGGATCTGAGGGAATGTGTGACAGGTGACACCTTAGTGACCCTGGAGACGGGTGAACGGGCACCCATTCGCGAGCTTGTAGGCCAAACGCCAAACGTTATCTCGATGGCGGAAAGTGGAAAACTCCAGCCAGCGAAAACGGACTTGATATGGTCAGTTGGTGTCAAGCCTGTCTTTGAAGTAACGCTTGCGAGCGGTCGGAGAGTCCGTTGCACCGGCGAGCATCGCCTTAAGGCGCTGTGGGGCTGGAAAACGGTTGCCAGCCTGGAAACCGGGGATCGGCTTGCTATTTCACGTCAACTAGCTGAACCAGATAGTCCCAGTGTCTGGGATGAGCATGCCATCATCTTAATGGCACACCTGCTCGGTGATGGTAGTTATGTGAAAGGCCAGCCACTGCGTTATACAACGGCCAGTGAAGCGAACAGCGAAGCAGTAACCCAGGCCGCAACACAATTTGGCTCAACGGTAACGCGCCACACTGGCAGGGGGAATTGGCATCAATTAGTGATCGCCGGCAATGGAAACCGCTGGCATGCGAGTGGCGTTGGGGGGTGGTTGAAGTCACTGGGGGTATTTGGTCAGCGCTCTGCTGATAAACATATTCCCCGGGAGCTTTTTAAGCTTTCCAACGACCAGATTGCCCTTTTTCTGCGGCACCTTTGGGCAACAGACGGCAGTATTACGACCGATGCCAATCAGCGAACACGCATATACTTTTCCACTGTTAGCCGCCGACTGATTGACGATGTTGCCGCCTTGCTGCTGCGTTTTGGCATTGTGGCCCGCATTAGGCGCGTCGTGTCTGGTGAAGGCGGTGGATGGTACACCGCCGACATCTCAAGCGTTGAGCAGCAACGTCGCTATGCTGAATATATCGGGGCGTTTGGCCATCAGAAAGACGCCATGGACAATTGGCTTGCCTCTGCCGTGGCTAATAGCAATACCAACATCGATACACTTCCTCAGGAAGTATTTGAGTACGTTAAAAAAGCAATGGGCGCTAAAGGTATCAGTCAGCGCAAAATGGCATCGATGCGAAATACCGCACATGGAGGAAGCGCTCACTTCAGCTATTCTCCCTCTCGTAAGACGCTTAGTCACTATGCTGACCTTTTAGAGAACCAGGCGCTGAAACAAATCGCGACCAGTGATTTATTTTGGGACAAGGTCGTCGAGGTTCGTGCTTGTGGAGAAGAAGAGGTCTTTGATCTGACGGTACCGGGTAATGCTTGTTGGTTAGCCAATGATATTGTTAGCCATAACTCGGGCGCTATCGAACAGGATGCCGACGTTATCGCCTTTGTTTACCGCGATGAGGTCTATAATCCAGACAATCCGGATAATCAGGGTATCGCCGAGCTGATTATCGGTAAGCAGCGTAACGGTCCCATCGGCACCGTGCACATGGCCTTTATCGGCCGCTATACACGCTTTGAAGATTTGGCGCCGGATAGCTACGGGGAAGCTTTCGGTGATTAACTTGAGACCGGGAGTCAGGTTCGTATAATGCCCGGCCAATCAGCAAACAGAACGGGAGCACAGCATGGCAGGTGGTTTTCGGCGCGGTAATCGTCAGCGTCTACCCAAGTTAGAAGCGCGCGGGGAGTTGCAGTCGCTTGAACGCGAAGGGCCGTTCAAGGAGTGGCTGGGCATGCCTGACCTTTACCGCTACTACATCGAGGTCGACGGCGAAAAATACAGCTACCAGACGGAAGACTCGGAGTTGCCGGTAACAGTGGGCGATAAAGTGGTGTTTCGTTACAAGCAGACCAAGGCGGGCAACTGGATCGATCGCAATTCGCTGGGCAAGGCCATCGACCCTTCCGAATACCAATAGCAAAGGCGGATGGTCAGGAACTCTCCTGGGGCTTCATCGTCTTAGCTAGAACGTGACACTGCAACAAAAATGCCATTATGTTTCGGCATGCTGTGCCACTGAAACGCTAATAACCCAGGAGGGAACCATGGAAATGACGTCACTCAAGGCGTTCGTTGCCCAACATGACAATTTTGAAATACGCGTCATCAGCCACGCGGGCAGCCGCTTTTATCAAGTGGAGCTGGAAGACGTTGAAGGTGAGCGCCACATGCTGACCCAACGGGGCAAGCCGATGATGTTTCGGGCGCTGGATGATATCTACCTGGAGCTGAAACGCGCCGATATTCACCGCGCCTATCTGGTTCAGCACGTCGCCCACGACGAAATGATTGGCCGTGATGCCCACTATAGCGCCCCGTTAAGTTCGCGTGTGCCGCTGGTTTTTTAAACCTTGTGCATGAGCATTATGAGGATCCGTTAGACCGTTTTTCCCACCATTGGCCCAGTCGCACCCGGCGGCGGGCAAACCACCGATAGCCCCAGTTGAGGGCGCCTTTCAATCCCGGCATGCACGATAGCCAAACCAGCCGCCGGTATCCCAGAACGGCATACAGGGCGCGGCTTGCTTCCATGCCGATGTACCAGTTGCCCTGGCTGTCTTTTACGTGAAGCAACCCCATCATGGCGTCGAACTCACCCCGATCGTGGGTGGCGTTGAATGCATCGCTCTGAATGTCCACCAGCCGAATGCGGTCCTGGTGTTGGTGACGGGAAAGCCAGTTGACCTCCACGCGGCAAAAAGGGCAGTGACCATCGTGGTAAAGCGTCGCAGGCGCACTGGCGTCAAGCGGGCTGAATCGACTCATGAGGTGGTCTCCTTTGTATAGCCAGCGGTATGGTGGGGCTGCCCGTAACCCGTCGAGGTTTCAAGCTGATCGAGAAATTGCTGTGCCTGTTGATGAATGGCTGATCGCTTGTCAGGTGCCATGCGATCAAGCGAGCCATAAATCAATTTCATGCGCGGATTCTGCTGTAACGAGCCGCGGTGTTGCTCGAGGAAATGCCAGTACAGACTATTGAAGGGGCAGGCCTTCTCACCCGTGACCTGGTTGGGTGAGTAACGGCAGTGTTGGCAATGGTCTGACATCTTGTTGATGTATTTGCCTGACGCGCAGTAGGGCTTCGACCCCATCTGGCCGCCGTCGGCGTGCAGCACCATGCCCAGCGTATTGGGCAGCTCCACCCATTCGCAGGCATCGATGTATACCGCCAGATACCAGTCGCACAATGCCTCCGGCTTGACCCCGCATAGCAGAGCGAAATTGCCGGTCACCATCAGACGCTGGATATGGTGCGCATAGCCGTTATCCATGGTCATTTCCACTGCTCGCTTCAAGCAGTGCATATCGGTCTTGGCGTCCCAATAGAAGGCAGGCAGATCACGCTCGAAACCTAACGAATTGCGGCGCTTGTAGTCGGGCATCTGCGTCCAGTAAAGCCCCCGTACATACTCGCGCCAGCCAAGTATCTGGCGAATAAAGCCCTCAACGGCGTTGATAGGTGCTTGCTCATCGAGATAACGCTGCTCAGCCGCCTGGCAGACCTCCTGGGGGGAGAGCAGGCCGATATTGAGCGCGGCCGACAGGCGCGAGTGAAACAGGAAGTTGGAGCTTTCACTGATCGCATCCTGATAGCGGCCAAAATCACTCAGGCAGTGGTCAAGGAAATGGCGCTTGACCGCATCGAAGGCGGCCTGGGTCATCTTTTCGTAGTGATGCCTGGGTGGCGTCGGAAACGCCAAGTCGCCCTTGATTGGCTCGCGGTTATCATGATCAAAATTCCACTGACCGCCCATCGGCTCATTGTCTTCCATCAACAGCCCCGTGCGTTTGCGCTGCTCACGATAGAAGTACTCCAGACGAAGCAGCTTGCGCCCCTCAGCCCACTGGCTGAAGTCATCGGGTGTCGTGAAAAAACGATCATCCTCGTGAAGCCGCCAAGGCAATTCGGCGGTTTGACGGTTCAGCATGGCTTCATAAAGCCGCCATTCGCCGGGGCGCGTCACGCGTATCTCATCGCAGCCGTAAAGCTGGGCCAGGCGCTCCGCTTCCCTGATCAACGAGTGGCAGTTGTCAGCATCATCCAGATTGCTGTAGTGGACCTCGAAGCCCTGTTGGCGCAGCTGGTAGGCAAAGTGGCGCATGGCGGCGAAGAACAGACCAAGCTTATGGCTGTGATGGGGAACGTAGCTCGCTTCGTCGGCCACTTCGCAAAGGACGACGACGGCATTGTCAGGTGCCTGACGCAGCGTCACCAGAGAAGACGACAGCTGGTCGCCAAGCACGAGGAGTAAAGGCTTAGACATAAATTGACCCAACTATGTACAAATAATGTTAATAGTATAACTTTATGCCGCCGGTTTGCAGAAAAGTGGTAGGATTTATTTTTCAAGGTGCTGTCAGCAGGAGTGAATATCATGACCGAGCAAGTCGCAAAGGATCAGCCGGGCGAAGGTCGCCTAATGCATGCCCCCAGCGACCATCCCCCTGTGCCCCGCGCGAAGGTGGGCGTGGTATTGGCAAACCTGGGTACGCCGGATGCCACCGACTACTGGTCGATGCGTCGTTACCTGAGCGAGTTCCTGTCTGATAAGCGGGTGGTCGATTACGCCAACTGGAAGTGGCAGCCGTTGCTACAGCTGATCATCCTGACCAAGCGGCCGTTTTCATCCGGCAACGCCTATAAAAGCATCTGGAACAACGAGCTGAACGAAAGCCCGCTATTGACCACCACCCGGGCGCAAACGCAGAAAATGACCGAACGTTTGAAGGCGCTCTACGGCGACGATGTGGAAGTCGATTTCTGCATGCGCTACGGCAACCCTTCGACCGAAAGCGTGCTGAATCGACTGAAGGAAAAAGGCTGCGAAAAAATCGTCTTCTTCCCGCTTTACCCCCAGTACGGCTCGCCCACCACGGCGACGGCCAACGATCAGGCGTTTCGCACCCTGATGAAAATGAAATGGCAGCCGTCCATCCGCACCGTACCCGCTTATTTCGATCATCCGGCCTATACGGATGCGCTGGCTAACTCGGTGCGGGAAGCCTACGAAGGGTTGACGTCCCGGCCGACCAAGCTGGTCGCCAGTTATCATGGTGTGCCCGAGCGTTATCTACTCGAAGGCGATCCCTACCATTGCCAATGCCAGAAAACCACGCGCCTGCTGCGAGAAAAGCTGGGGTTCAGCAAGGAAGAAGTCGACACCGCCTTCCAGTCGCAGTTCGGCCCCGAAAAGTGGGTGGGCCCCCAGACCGTTGATCACGTAGCAGAACTGGCCAAACAGGGACACAAGCACATCGCCATCCTGTCGCCTGCGTTTTCGTCGGACTGCGTCGAGACCCTGGAGGAAATCAAGGAAGAGATTCACGACAGCTTCATGGAAGCGGGGGGAGAGACCTTCAGTTATATTCCCTGCCTGAACGACCGGGATGACCACATCGATGCGCTAGTGGCAGTGGTCAACAATGAATTGTCGGGGTGGTTGCCGCGTACTTAATTGACTATAACCATTTAGCTATGTGGTTATCTTAAACATAGGTAAATGAAATTCTAGAATGTCGTCATAAAAAGGCCTGCGTTATCGATTGGATAACGCAGGCCTTGTTTTGGGAGGAGCGAATTTATCGATCGCCTATGAGGTTTGCATTGAAGGTGTTGTGCCTGCCGATGGCGCGTCGTCGGTTATAGGTTGGGTTCGCCAAATGGCGATATTAGCGAAACCATAGAAAATGGCGATGGCAATTACCAGCATGTGGAACCACAGAAATGGCAGGTAAGTTAGCGTCGAAACACCCAGCGTTGCGGCCATGAAAACCCCGCCGTCTGTCCAAGGGACCATGGGGGTGGTGATAGTGCCACCGGCTTCGGTATTACGTGAAAGAACGCGCCGATCAATTCCCTGCTTATCGTAGTTCTTTTCGGTGATCGTGCTCGCGGTGATTAATGAAACGTAAGCTGCGCCCCCGAAGAAGTTCCCAAAGAAGCCGCCGAGCATTGTCGAGATAGTGAGTCGGCCGGGGTTGTTGGCCCAACGCAGGAATCCGTTGCTGATTGACTGAAGAATACCAACTCGCTCCATTAGGCCACCAAGCCCAAGCGCAAACAAGATGAGGGCAATAACGCCGAGCATCGACTCAATGCCGCCTCGATTCAGCAGTGTGTTCAGAAATTCCACGTCGGATTCAATGGCGTTACCCACATAAGCAATTCTAATTGCATCAATGGGCGCGACTCCCTGAGCCCACCAAGCGCAAATGCTTCCTAAAACCGCACCGAAGGTGATGACAGGAATGGAGGGGAAACGACGCGTCAGCAACAAAATGACAATGGCAGCGGGCAATAGAAGCCAGGGGCTGATGGTAAAGTGGGATTCAAGTGCCTGCATGGCCATCGTGGCCCGAGATGTGTCGGCACTATCGTCTACGTAGAAAAAGCCGACCACTAAGAATAACACGGAAGCAATTAGAATGGCGGGGACGCTTACCCACATCATGGACCGGATATGGTCGATCAGACCCACCTTGCATAATGAGGCCGTCATGACGGTTGTATCGGAAAGCGGTGACATCTTGTCACCCACATAGGCACCAGAAATAACCGCACCGGCCACAAGGGGAAGCGGGATGCCAAAGCTATGACCTATGCCCATCATCGCGACACCTGCTGTTCCCACGGTCCCGAATGACGTACCAGTGGCAAGTGAAGTTAAAGCACAAATAATAAAGGCGGCAAACAGGAAAATCTGCGGATTCATGACTGATAAGCCATAGTAGATAATGCTAGGGACGATCCCCCCGGCAATCCAGGTGCCAATCAGTGCCCCAACCGTGGTCAGAACCAAAACAGCTTCCATACCGTTATGTATGCCATCAATTAGCCCCTTCTGCATGTTCTCGTAAGAAAGCTTGAGTTTTAAACCCAGAGCCATAACTAAAAACCAAGAGGCAAAAAGAGCCAACTGAATGGGTAATTGCAACACGTTGATACTGACAAACATGATGGCAATAAAGCCGACCATGACGGCCAGCACTTCCACCATGCTAGGGAGCCTTGTTTGCGTTACAGATGAAGACATAGTGTTTCCTCTACGATTGTTTTGGGCTTGTGTATCGAGGGTTAAGAAGTGAACCGACTCAGTCGGTAAGGGAATACATCAGGCAATGGGTTGGGTGTGTTGGCTGTTGTTTCTCCTTGTCTTGCTAGGTTGGCAATAATTTCCGCGGTCACAGCGGCTTGCGTGAGGCCAAGATGGTGATGCCCGAAGGCCAGCATTACTTTGCCGTCGTTCACGCAGTCTATGATGGGTAAAGAGTCAGGCAGGGAAGGTCGAAACCCCATCCAGGGGCTCGCCTCGGAGATATCAAGGTCCGAGCAGAAGAGTCCTCGGCTCAACTGATGGAGTTTCCATGCGCGTTCCATGTTGGGAGGTCGCTCTAGCCCGGCAAACTCGACGGTGCCTGCTAAACGCAATCCTTCCTCCATCGGTGTCATGATAAAACGGCGTTCCAGAGAGGTAATGGCGACGGGGAGGCGTGCTTTTTCATTGGGAAGCATCAGGTGGTAGCCCCTTTCTGTATCGAGCGGCACCTTGCTACCGGTTAGCGAAGCCGTGAGTTTGCGCGAATGGGCACCACAAGCGATCAGTACTTTGTCGGCATGTATTGCCTCGGTTTGGGCCGTTCGTAACGTTACACCTTGGCTATTTGTTGATCCTGAAAGGACTTCTTCTTGTATGAACCGCACGCCATTCCGCTGAGCATTCATTACTAGCGCATTGGACACTTGCCACGGGTCTACTACATGGGCGGTGTCGGGGAAGAAGAGCCCACCTTGTATTGAGGTGGAAAGTTGCGGGGCGAACTTCCTAATAGCGTCACCCTGCCAGTGATCCGCCGCAACGTTTTGGGCGTTCATTCGTGACTGCAGCGCTTTTATCTCCGGAACGGATGCTTCGTTCTCGTAGATCAGAAAAGAGCCGTCCTCTTTCAATAATGCCCTACCATCGATCGAATCGAGTAGTCGGTGCCATGCGGATAAGCTGGATTGATTGAGCGCCCGAATCCCAGCAGTACTGGCTTGGTAAGGAGTTTGGCGAAGGTTTAAAAGTAGCTTGGTAAACCACGGAAGGGCTTTGGGTAGATATTGCCAGTCAAGACGTAGCGGCCCCATTGGGTCTAGCAGCATGGAGGGAATTCGCCTCAAAATTGATGTGTCGGCAATAGGGAATACCTGTTCGGTTGCCATGTGTCCTGCATTACCGAAAGAGGTTCCCAGACCTGGAAGCTGTTTATCGATAACAAGCACCTGCCAGCCTTGCTGACTGAGTGCCAAGGCGCAGGCTATCCCGATAATGCCAGCGCCGACCACAACGATCTCGGCGTCAACATTGTGCGGAGGCGAAGAGGTATGTGCCATAAAGCTGCGTCCCTTTTTAATTTTGTCGATTGTATAAAATATAATGTATGTATTTTTTGAGTGCAATATGTATAGGGCGAAAAGTAGGTGAGGGGATAGATATCAGGGGGGGGCTTCGGAAGGCTTCAAGGCGGTCGGCTAAGGTAATACGGAACAATGAATTCCGGAGTCCTCTGTCACCAGGCTTGCTAACGCTTGTCGGGTACGATGGCTAGCTGAGGATGGAAAGGTATCATCCTGCCAGTGGGGGAAACGCTGTTAGGGCAAATTAACGAAGCTGATAACGCCACCCGCATGGCTCAGAGGTAAGCAGCAAGCGGCGATTTCTATGAGGTGAGTTGCAGTGATTTCGTGGTAGGAGCGAAATGCATGAGGCTTTAGCTAGGTACCTTCTGTATTGAGCGTGCGTTCTTTTAGCAGGCTGACAATCGCCTCGCAGGCTTCCCGAATATGATTCTTTAATAGTTCGCAGGCTTCATCGATACTGCCCTTGCGTGCCAACGCTAATAAGGCATGGTGCTCCTCTTCAGCTTTCTCTATTTCTTGGGTATAGAGGAGTTGCATACGGATATAGCGATCAGATTTGGTGTTTAGTTGGTTAATTAACGCCAGTGTTTCGGGAAGCTCGGATGGCGCATATAAGGTGAGGTGAAAAGCGTAGTTGTACTCGCTCCAATTATTGATTTCCCCGCCTGTATTTAATGCTTCATCGTATTTGCGCAGTATATTGTCGGCTTTTTGGAGGTCGTCTTCTGTCAGCTTGGGTATAGAATGCCTAAAAACATAGGTCTCAAGCAGGATACGAAGCTCAAACAGCTCTTGTATTTTGGCAACGGAGAGCTCAGTAGTGAAGGCCCCACGATGGGCATAAAATTCGACCAAACCTTCCGATTCAAGGGTTAACAAGGCTTCGCGCACGGGGATACGACTAACGTCGTAGTCTCTGGCCAGTGCGTCCTGACGTAACTGCGTGCCGCCCTTGAATTCGCCGCCCAAAATGCGACTGCGCAAATCGTCGGCGACAAATTGTGCGCGTGTTTTATACGTAGCCATAGCCCCAACATTTACCAAAACAATGTTTGCACATTTTATACAAAATGCGCCGAGTGTCTATGTCTGCAGAGTGGCTTGCTTGAAATATCACTAATTAGATATGACGTACTTAAGGCATAGCTGGATATGGTGAGTCGCTAGTGGTGGAAGCGACGTCGATAGCAGCCGCTCTCCGGGTAGCTGAGAAGAGCGGCTTAATCATTGTTTATTTTATGGGGCGCTGCCCATCGACCAGACGGTCGAGCGCAAGGGGATTATCGTCGGCGAGCTCCTCGGGCAACAATTCGGCAGGTAAGTCTTGATAACAGATGGGGCGAAGGAATCTGAAAATGGCTGCGGTACCCACTGAGGTGGTACGTGCATCTGATGTGGCTGGGAAGGGGCCCCCATGAACCATTGCATCACA
Organism: Halomonas sp. 5021; assembly: GCF_036663435.1. Taxonomy (NCBI): domain Bacteria; kingdom Pseudomonadati; phylum Pseudomonadota; class Gammaproteobacteria; order Oceanospirillales; family Halomonadaceae; genus Halomonas; species Halomonas sp. 5021. Next base: position 28,544 of record NZ_JAXOVU010000014.1, on the reverse strand, counting down.
TACCTCTACGCCGGTCGGCCATCCGTTGACCAGTATTCGTCCGGCTTTTCGTTCGAGTACCGGTAACAGGGCACGCGCGGCTTCAGTATCATCGTCTTCCATGTGCAGAGTTGCTGTTAATTGGCCCTCGAGGTGTTCGGCCACATGGCGACGTTCGGTTTCGTTTTGGCAGACCACAATAAGTGATGTTGCGCCAAACACTTCGGCTTGTAGTGTTTCATCGGCTAAAAAGTCAGTTGCGGAGGTCATAAACAGGCCTGGCCGACACTGGTTGGGGCCTTGCTCGTTCTGCCCACGCGCCACTTCCTTGGCTTTACTAGTGGAAAGCGATTTTAAGCTAGCATCATAGGCTTCATGAATACCTGGCGTGAGCATTGTCTGTGCTTCGCTGCCTTCCAGCGCGCGCTTCGCGGCGCTGATGAACGTATCTAGTTCTGGACCCTGGACCGTGATCACTAATCCTGGGTTGGTGCAAAATTGACCCGCACCCATGTTCATGGAGCCGATAAATGCTTCACCTAGTGTAGCTCCCCTCGATTTAAGTGCCTCCGGCAGTAGAAAAACCGGGTTGATTGAGCTCATTTCTGCATAGAACGGAATGGGTTCGGCGCGCGACTTGGCCGCTCGCCATAACGCTAGTCCTCCGCTCTGCGATCCTGTGAAACCAGCGGCTTTAATATTCGGATGGGTGACCAGGGCATGGCCAACTTCGCGACCGGAGCCAAAGATAAGTGAAAAGACCCCCTCAGGTAGGCCGTTTTGAGCAATGGCTGATTGTATCGCCCGCCCAACCAGTTCACTGGTGCCAGGGTGAGCAGAATGGGCTTTCACAATCACTGGGCACCCGGCCGCAAGCGCCGAGGCGGTGTCTCCCCCCGCTACAGAGAAAGCCAGTGGAAAGTTGCTAGCTCCAAAAACGACCACGGGGCCAAGGGCAATATGGTGTTGACGAAGGTCGGCGCGAGGTAAAGGGCGTCGTTCGGGAATCGCGTTATCAATACGTACATCAAGCCACTCACCGGCGCGGACGGTTTTGGCAAACAGACGCAGTTGCTGGCAGGTGCGCCCGCGCTCGCCTTGAATTCGGGCGTGGGGTAACCCTGTTTCTTCTACGGCACGATCAATCAGCTCTTCGCCAAGTGATTCGATATTATCGGCGATGGTTTCAAGAAAATTGGCCCGATCGGTCAAGCGAGTTTTACGGTAGATATCGAAGGCATCCCAGGCGAGTTGGCACGCGCTATCAACGTCTTCTTGCGTCCCGCCGGGGTAGCCCGGTTCAAGACGGTGGTTCGTGGCTGGGTTGGTGGCGAAAATTGCATCACGCTGGCCACGAATGGCTTGTTGGCCGATTAACATCTTGCCTTCAAGGGTCATGGTCGTCTCCTTAGTGGGTGTCGAGAGCGTATTCAGCATCGTTTTATTTATTGTTCAGGGATTCGCACCACTGTGAGTACCAGCGACGGAATAAATCATACTGAGCTTCTACATAGTGACGCTGGGCATCGCTTAGCTGGTCGGTTTCATTAAAGTGCAATGCGTATTCAGTATCACCGTTAAGTACCATCAGGTGTTTGTAGTACAGGACGAGGTCTGCCCCTTCATCAAAAGAGGAAAGTACGCTTAGCGCATCCTCAAGCTCTTTGGCTTGACGGCGAGCCTCAACGTCACCTTGGGCGGCTTTTTTACTCAGTGATACAAGATGCAGGACTTCGCGCGGAAGGGCGTTGCCAATGCCTGTGATAGCACCTGTTGCGCCGCAATTTACGAAGCCATGAAAAACAGTGGTATCGACACCCACCATAAGCGTTACTTTATCGTCCTGAGAGGTGATGTTTTCAGCCGCGTAGCGTAGGTCATCGGCACCGCCGAACTCTTTAAAGCCGATTAAGTTGGGGTGCTGGTCACGTAGCTCGAAGAATAGGTCAGCGCGGGTGGCAAAACCGTAATAGGGGCTGTTGTAAATAACCGCAGGCAGGTCCGGTGCAGCTTGCAGTATTGCCGAGAAGTGGGCTTTTTGTGCGGCGACCGACGTACCGCGTGACAGTACCCGTGGAATTACCATTAGTCCTTGGGCGCCTACTTTGGCGGCATGGTCAGCATGGGAGATGGCTTCTTTGCTATTGACTGCACCTGTCCCGACGATAGTGGGAATACCAGCTTTAACAAGGCGTTCGACGCCTTCTTGGCGTTGTGCTTCACTTAACAGAGGCCAGTCGCCCATCGAACCGCAATACACAACACCACTCATGCCGGTTTCGATTAACGCGCGCCCTTTGGCGACCAGGGCGTCAAAATCAGGTTGCCGGTCGGCGTTGCAGGGAGTCATCAGCGCGGGTATGCATCCGGTGAAAATTTGGTCGTTCATTGTCGTGTTTTCCTTTTCGGATAGGTGATTGATAGTTGTTGCATGCTACTGAGTCAGCGCCTTGTTTGAGCTTGGCGTGTTGGCGCTGGGTGTTTAAAGCGGTGGTGACGACGCCCCGAGTCGTTTGGTCAGGTTAAGGGCGTCTCATGAGGTAATCCCCCATGCGAAGGGATCCTGTTCATCAATAAGCAAGGTGGCGTCTGCACTGAGGTAAGCGTGCCCTTTGATATAAGGGCGAATTTGCTCTCCTTCCCACTCGTAATAAGCTTCGAACTGGCTTCCGCAAATGCTTGCTTGCCGCCAGGTGGTATGGGGTGGCAGCTTGCTGTCTGCGGCTAGACAGGCGAGCTTTGCGCTTGTACCGGTGCCGCAAGGCGAGCGGTCATAAGCTTTGCCCGGGCAGAGAACAAAATTGCGGCTATCCGCCTCTGGGTCATCCGCAAATAGTTCGATATGGTCGATCAAGCCTTGATTCGCGCCGGTAATGCATGCTGCTTCAAGGCCTTGACGTACTGCCCAGGTGAAAGCGGTTAATGCTTCTACATTGTCGAGCCGTAACGACTGCCCATGGTCACTGATAAGGAAAAACCAGTTGCCTCCCCATGCGATATCTCCGTGGACGACTCCATAGCCCGGTACATCGACGGAGACTTCACGACGGTACCGGTAGGCAGGCACGTTGCGTACGGTTACGGCGCCATCTTCATGAAGCGTTGCGCTCACAGGCCCCACTGTGGTGTCAATGTAATGCTCACCTGGGGTGATAACCCCCAAGTGGTACAACGACGCCACCAGGCCAATGGTGCCGTGACCGCACATGCCTAAGTAGCCGGTATTGTTGAAAAAGATTACCCCGCAGGTGGCGCCAGGTGATACCGGTTCACAATATAGAGCGCCTACCAACACATCATGCCCTCGGGGTTCCAGCATGCTGACGCGCCGCCATTGATCGTGATGCTGCCTAAGGTCATCGCATTTTTCCGCGATGGTTTTGCCTGCCAGAAGTGGAAAGCCTTCCATGACGAGTCGGGTAGGTTCACCTGCCGTATGGGAGTCGATGACACGGATTTTCTTCATGGAGCACCTTGTTTGTCGTTTTGCGATAGCCAGGTTTTCAGTGACAGGATATTCGTCGATTGTCTTTTTTATATTTTATACAATTTTAAAACACGTTTGTGAAGCCAAGATGGCAATGATTTGATGTCAGTGGGCTTAAAAGCTGGGAGAGAAACGTGCCAAACAGGGACACAAGCACATCGCCATTCTGTCGCCTGCGTTTTCGTCGGATTGCGTCGAGACGCTTGAGGAGATCAAGGAAGAGATTCACGACAGCTTCATGGAAGCGGGGGGAGAGACCTTCAGTTATATTCCCTGCCTGAACGACCGGGATGACCACATCGATGCGCTAGTGGCAGTGGTCAACAATGAATTGTCGGGGTGGTTGTAAGCGAACACGTGATCTCTGCTATTTGTTTCTTTTTGTCATAGGCCACCTTCGGGTGGCTTTTTTATGTCTGTAGTCACCAACGGATGCCGTATAGAGGTGGAAAATATATGTACAATAGTTGTACTGTATAAGATATGATGTTTACGTTTAGAGTACGCCTTCTACCAGGCGAAAATCGAGATGACACATCAACACCATTTACCGGAAAAAGTCTGCGTTCACTGCCAGCGCCCATTTACTTGGAGAAAGAAATGGGCGCGATGCTGGGATGAGGTCCGCTATTGCAGCAAACGCTGTCAGCGCGAAGCCCGGATAGCAAAACGCGCTGAGGAGAACTGAGCATGAACAGCACGATCGATATCGTCTGGCTGCACGACGACCTCAGAGTGACAGATAACCCACTGATGCGCCTGGACGATCTGCCGGATCATCTCGTCTGCCTTTATGTGCTTGATGAAGCGTGGCTGACGCCCTTGTTTGATGACGCCGATGTGTTGCGAATTGGTCCGGCGAGGCTACGCTTTCTATGGCAGTGCCTGATGGAGCTACGCGGCGAGCTCTTGCAGCGGGGCAGCGATCTTCTGGTGCGAATCGGCGATCCTGTCGAGGAGGTTGTAACGCTGGCTGAACAGCTCCAGGCGCGTAAAGTCAGAGTTGCCGAGCACGTTGGCGTAGAAGAGCAGCAGCACATCCAGGCGGTCAGCGATCGGCTTTCGCCGACAATCGTGGTTGAGCGTCATGAGTCGGGTCGGTTGATCGACGAACAGGCCCTGCCGTTCGATCTATCTCAACTGCCTGAGAGTTTCTCCGCCTTTCGGCGCCAGGTCGAGAAGCACTGTGTCATTCCCCCCAGCCTGGCGGCACCGGTTACCTTGCCTGCCTGGCCCGACGCGCCACGTGGCTTTCCGCCGCTGAACAAAGTCTGTGCCGTCAGTGCGGGTTGGCAACCGGATGAACGCCAAGGGCTCGATTTTGTGGGAGGAGAGGCGGCTGGCCGCGCACGCCTGCACCAGTATATCTGGCAGCAACATGGTCCGGCGACCTATAAGAAAACCCGCAACGGACTTTTGGGGGCTAATTTTTCTACGCGTTTTTCACCCTGGCTGGCCCATGGTTGCATATCGCCGCGCCAGGTGCAGGATGAGGTCAAAGCCTGGGAGTCACTGCACGGGAGTAATGAATCCAGCTACTGGATTGGTTTCGAGCTGCTGTGGCGAGAATATTTTTTACGCGCGGCGCAACTGGAAGGCGAGTCGCTATTCGGTCAGGCGCAGTTGCCTGCCACCAACGCAGACTTCGATGCCTGGCGCAATGCCACGACAGGGGTGCCGTTTATCGATGCCGCGATGCTGGAACTGAGGAGCACGGGGTGGATTTCCAATCGTGTTCGCCAGAACGTGGCCAGCTTCCTGGTCAAGGATCTGGGCGTGGATTGGCGACTGGGTGCCGCCTGGTTTGAGCACTGCCTGCTGGACTACGATGTGGCAAGCAATTGGGGGAACTGGCGCTATATTGCCGGGGTGGGTCGTGATCCGCGTCAGGACCGCTACTTCAACGTATTGAAGCAGGCAGGCCACTATGACCCTAAAGGGTTTTATGTGGCGCACTGGTTGCCTGAACTGGAAAATTTGCCCAATGGTCTGGCTCGGCATCAGCCATGGCGAGCCGCCGCTGAGCGTTTCCCGGCCCCTCGCGTGGCCCCCGAGGCCTGGCAACGCTGGTTGATCGATGAAGGTCAACTGGAAGCAACGGACGAGTAATGGTTGGACGAGTAACTGATGAGAGTATCCATGGAAGATCGCCGTACCGCCTGGTTGTTGGGGCTGGCAGGCTTGTTGCCGTTCCTTTTGACGCTCTGGTTGGCAGGGTGGGGGCCAGTCGCCTGGCAAGAAACCGCAGTTCGAGCGTTCTTGTATTACAGCGCGGTGATCCTGTCGTTTCTGGGTGGCACGCACTGGGGAGCGGCGCTGCAAAACCCGCAACCGGGTCATAACCATCGGCTGCTGATCGCCATGGCGCCGAGCCTGATTGCCTGGCCTGCGTTACTGTTCAGTCCACTGTGGGGGCTGGTCGTGCTGGGTGTCGGCTTTATGTTTGTTTGGGGGTATGATCTCAGCCGCAATGGGCGCTTTGGTTGGCCAAGCTGGTACTGGCAGCTGCGCACGCTATTAACCGTGATCGTCGTACTTGCCCACGTCGTCTTGTTGACTCGCCTGTGGTGATCAGGCTCTAGTAACCTAAAGCGTTCTGCGCCATCATCGGAGGCTGCCAAGGACTGCCTTAAGGAAGCCATGATGTTGTATAAAATGACGTTGTATAAAAAGCTGACAATTGCCTCGGTCAGCGCCACGTTCGGGATGACGGCCGTATTGCTTTTGAGCCCTCCGGTACTTGCGAACCAGCAACTGATGACCGAGGTGGATGCCCAGGTTGCGGAAGACATACAGCACGAGAGCTTTAGCCAATGGCGCGACGCCTTCCGTCGCTACGCCAAGGATCAGGGCATCAGCGAAGCGACGCTACGTGAGGCTTTCGATCAGGTCCGCTACCGCGAACGGATCATAGAGCTGGATCGCTACCAACCCGAATTCGTGCGCCCCATCTGGGAATACCTTGATACGGCGGTTTCCAGCACCCGCATCAACAACGGGCAGGATCGGCTTGCAGAACATCGGCGTACGGCAGAGCAAATGGAACAACGCTACGGTGTTCCCGCCGAAATTATTGTCGCCATCTGGGGTATCGAAAGTAATTACGGTAGCAACTTCGGTGATTTCTCCACCCTCGAAGCATTGGCGACGCTGGCCTTTGATGGCCGTCGCCAGCAATTCGCCCGCGAGGAATTACTGGCTGCCTTACGGATAATCCAGCAAGGCGATATCGCCGCTGAGCAAATGCGTGGCTCCTGGGCGGGTGCTATGGGACATACTCAGTTCATCCCCACCAGTTTTGAAGCCTATGCCGTCGACGGTGACGGCGATAACCGCCGCGACATCTGGAAGAGTATTCCTGACGTCATGGCGTCAACGGCCAACTACCTGGACCGCGCGGGCTGGCAGCCTGGCCAGCCCTGGGGCGTTGAGGTCAATCTGCCGGCTGACTACGACTACGCCCAGACCGGCCGTCGTGACAGTCAGGCCTGGGCAGAGCAGGGTGTGGAAGCCGTGAGCGGCGAACTCCCGCGTTTTGATAGTGCCGACGTCATTGTGCCTGCCGGGGCCGACGGGCCGGCATTTTTAGTAGGGCCCAATTTCCGCGCCATTCTGCGTTACAACAATGCCACCAGCTACGCGCTGGCGGTGGCAACGCTGAGTGATGCCATTGCCGGGCGTGATGGCATTCAGCAAGGCTGGCCGCGTGAAGAGGCACCTTTGACAAGGGATGATGTCCAAGCGCTTCAGCGCTATCTCAACCAGGCCGGTTACGACGTTGGCGGCGCCGATGGCATTATGGGACCCAACACCCGCCAGGGCCTGCGTGCCTTTCAGCGGGCTGAGGGATTGACCCCCGATGGCTTTGCGACACAATCATTGCTCGAGCGGCTGCGCCAGCGGGTTGAGTAGCTCTTCTTCCAAAGGATATCAGGACAGGAAATGATGATGCCCAAGGCAGTAACGACATTGTTGAGTAGTTTCGCCATTGTCACGGCACTGGCTAGCAGTCAGGCAGTGGCCGATGACGACAAGGTATTTGGCTGGGTGGAAAAGGCAACGCTGCAGCCCTGGGGAACCGAAGTCAAAGCTAAACTCGACAGTGGTGCATTGACCTCGTCGCTGGACGCTCGTGATATCGAGATGTTTGAAAAGGACGATGAAGACTGGGTGCGTTTTCGTCTCAAGCTTGAAGACCAGGAAAGTGGTGAGGTATTTAGCGACGAGTTAGAGCGCCCACTCTATCGCGAGTTGAGAGTCCGCGGTGCTGGTGGCGTAGACGAGCGCCCCGTGGTACTGCTCAACGTGTGCATGGGCGACACCGTCTACGAAGAGCAGTTCAGCCTGCGTAACCGGGAAGACATGAATTACCCGCTATTACTGGGGCGGCGCACCATCAGCCACCTCGGTTTGCTCGATGTGCGTGAAACCTTCATGCAAGAGCCCGACTGCGGCGATGATGCAGAGGTAGTGGCCCATGATCCCGACGAAGATGACGCCAGCGACGAAACCTGACCCCTAAAAAAGCCGTGACAACAAAGCCGTCACGGCGGTCTCCACTCGCAGAATACGCGGGCCAAGATGCATGCCTTCGCAGCCCGCGTTCACCAGTTGCTCCACTTCCCAGTCGATAAAGCCGCCTTCGGGGCCGATAAACAGCACCGTTTCCCTGTTGATGCCCCTTGGGCAGGGGAGCGCCATGCCGGGGTGGGCGACCAGGCCATGTCCTTCGCTGAGCAGCGTGGGCAAGTGGTCACTGAGAAAAGCCCGAAAGCCTTTGACCAGCGTCACGCTGGGCATCACGGTATCGCGCGCCTGCTCAAGGCCGAGTACCAGATGCTGGTGTATCTTCTCGGGGCGCAGTTCGGGGGATTGCCAATAGCTTTTTTCGACCCGTTTGGTGTGCAGCAGCGTCAAGCGCTTTACGCCAAGCGCTGTCACGTGCTCCAGGGTGCGTGCCAGCATGCGCGGACGCGGTAACGCCAGCACCAGGTGCACGGGCAGGGCGGGCGGTGGCGCCTCGTCAAGGTGCTCCCAGCGCAATGTCGCCTGATCGGGCCCCATCGCGGTCAACTCGGCCTTGCCGATCAGCCCGTTCGAGCAGCCAACGGTGAGCGTATCCCCTGGCTGGGCGCGGTGTACCTCGCGCAGGTGTGTCAAACGGCGTTGGTCGCGCAGCAGGGCTTCGCCGTTCTGGGCCACATCGTGAGGTTCGAGTAAAATCAGGTTCATGGCAGTGGTCGATTGTTGAGTGCTTGGAAAGGTAGAGAAAGGCCCATCTGTGACATCCTGGCCGACGCTACGCCTATTGAATATCGCTACATGGCTTGCATGGCCGCCAAGTGCAGGCACAATAACAGCAACGGGAAGCAAAGCCCTATCGCGTTTAAGGAGAATCGCCGTGCGCGTCATTCGTAAATATGCCAATCGCAGATTGTATGATACCCAACAAAGCCGTTACGTGACGCTGGAGGATCTGCGCCGTCTGATTCTCGAGGAAGAGCCGTTTCGGGTCGAGGATGCCAAAAGCGGTGAAGACCTTACGCGGACGATCCTGCTGTCGATTATCATCGAACAGGAAAGTGCCGACAGTGATGCCGAGGTGTTCTCCAACGACCTGCTGGCGCAGTTGATCCGTGTCTATGACATGTCCTCACCGCTACCGCTGGCGCGTTACCTGGAGCAGGGCACCCAGATCATGATGGAGCAGCAAAAACGCATGCAAAGCCAGTGGCAGCAGGCCATTCGCCATACGCCCATGGAATTCATGCGTGAGCTGGCCGAGGAAAACATGCGCTTCTGGCAGAAGACCATGAACCAGGCGCCGCCCACCGGCAAAAATGACAGCGACGATATGGGCCGGAACGACAACGCGCATGACGATAAAGCTCATGATAAAAAGAGCAACGACGACAAGTCATCGTAAGCGCCAGCGACGCGCGGGCAAGCTGTGGCATAATACCGCTATTAATCTGCTCTTCCGCAAAGAAGGATATCCATGAAGGTTTTGATGATAGGCGGCGGTGGTCGCGAACACGCGTTGGCATGGAAACTGGCCCAGTCGCCGCGCGTCTCGCAGGTGTTTGTTGCGCCGGGTAATGCAGGCACCGCCGGTGAGGAAAAACTGACCAACGTCGCCATCGAAGCAAGCGATATTTCCGCACTGGTGGCGTTTGCACGCCAGGAAGACGTGGCGTTGACGGTGGTGGGGCCGGAAGCACCGCTAGTCGAAGGCGTGGTGGATCGCTTTCAGGCGGCGGATCTGACCATCTTTGGCCCCACCCAGGCAGCCGCCCAGTTGGAAGGCTCGAAGTCGTTCACCAAAGACTTCCTGGCGCGTCATGCGATTCCCACGGCCGACTATCAAACCTTCACGGCCGTTGAGCCAGCGCTTGAATACCTGACCGAAGTGGGCGCGCCCATCGTCATCAAGGCCGACGGCCTGGCAGCTGGTAAAGGCGTTATCGTCGCCATGACCCATGCGGAAGCCGAAGCCGCGATTCGTGACATGCTGGAAGCCAATGCCTTTGGCGATGCGGGTGCGCGGGTAGTGATCGAAGAGTTTCTGGACGGTGAAGAAGCCAGCTTCATCGTCATGGTCGATGGAGAAAACGTGGTGCCCATGGCGACCAGCCAGGACCACAAACGCGCCTGCGACGGTGATAGCGGACCCAATACCGGCGGCATGGGTGCCTACTCACCGGCGCCCGTGGTCACCCCGGATGTCGATGAACGCATCATGCAGCAGGTGATTCTGCCGACCGTCAAGGGAATGGCCGCCGAAGGTCATGCCTACAACGGCTTTCTCTACGCCGGCCTGATGATCGACGCCCAGGGTAACCCCAAGGTGATCGAATACAATTGCCGCTTTGGCGACCCGGAAACCCAGCCCATCATGCTGCGCTTGACCTCGGACTTTGCCGCACTGTGCCTTGCCGGTGCACAAGGCAAGCTGGCCGGTCAGCGCTGCGAGTGGGACGCACGTGCGGCGGTGGGGGTCGTACTGGCCGCCGGCGGTTACCCGGGCAGCTATCGCAAGGGCGATGTGATTCACGGTATTGCCAATGCCGAGCGCCATGGCTGCAAGGTGTTTCATGCGGGGACTCAACACAACGACCAGGGGGATGTTCTGACGGCAGGTGGCCGCGTACTGTGCGTTACCGCCCTTGGGGATAGCGTCTCCCAGGCGCAACAGAAGGCGTATCAAGGCGTGGACGAGATTCATTGGGAAGGTGTCATCTGCCGCCGTGATATCGCGCATCGTGCGATAGCCCGGGAAAGTTGACGCTTCGCCCGAAGGTTGACGCTTTTATAGTCGCAGGGGCATTCTGCCTCGCTTGCCGATCACAACAAGGATAACTGGATGGAACGGGTTCAGCTCGATTTTCCCGACGCAGCGATCATTCATCGCCATTCACTCAGCGTCCGTGTCACGGATATGAACTACGGTCGTCACCTTGGTCACGATGCGCTTGTATCGCTGCTCCATGAGGCGCGCATCCAGGCGTTTGCCACCCTCGATCTGCCAGAATGGGACATGCAAGGCTACCCCAGTGTGGTTGCCGATCTGGCGGTGCAATACCAAAGCGAAGCGCGCTGGCCGGACGCCCTGGTGGTTGAAACCGCTGTACCATCCCCCGAGGGCAAGGCATTAACGGTCTATCAGCGTATCGCCCACGCCGAGAGTGGCAAGACAGTGGCGACTGCGCGTATCAATCAACTGCTGATTGACATGGCGTCGGGTCGCCCGGTGACGATCCCTGACGCGGTTGTGCAAGCATTAGCGCAAGCAAGAGGCACCTGATCGATGTCCCGTGAATACCCCATTATTGCCATCACCGGCTCGTCCGGTGCTGGCACCACCACCGTGCGGCGTAGCTTTGAGCGCATGTTCCTGCGTGAAGACGTGCACGCTGCCATGGTGGACGGTGACGCCTTCCATCGCTACACCCGCGATGAACTGCATCGCATGTTCCGCGAAGAGCCCGAGCGCAAGAATGAGCTTTCGCATTTTGCCGTCGAAGCCAACCTGCTGGATCGCCTCGAAGGCATGTTTATCGAATACGGCGAGCATGGCACTGGGACCTTCAGGCACTATATCCACGCCGAGGATAAACAAAAGATCGAGGCGGGCCACAAGGTAGGCACCTTCACAGAGTGGCAGTCGCTACCCTGCGGAACCGATCTGCTGTTTTACGAAGGTCTGCACGGCGGCCTGGTCACGGAAGAATACGATATCGCACGCCACGTTGACCTGCTGGTGGGCGTGGCCCCCACGATGAACCTGGAATGGATCCAGAAAATCGATCGTGACACCAAGATGCGTGGCTATTCCCAGGAAGCGGTTATCGACACCATTCTGGGCCGTATGGATGACTACGTGCGCTATATCCAGCCCCAGCTTTCGCGCACCCATATCAATTTCCAGCGCGTGCCCACGGTGGATACCTCAAACCCCTTTGAGGTGCAGGATATACCGACGGATGCGGAATCCTTTGTGGTCATCCGTTTCCGCGACCCTTCCACGGTGGACTTTCCCTGGCTGCTGGCGATGATCAAGGATTCCTTCATGACCCGGCCCCACACCCTGGTGGTGCCCGGCGCCAGAATGTCGCTAGCCATGGAGCTTATCCTGGCACCGTTGGTGCGCCACTTGTTGTCACAGCGGCGTTTTCGTTAGGCTCGCAGGTAGTCATTCTGCCTGCGTCGCCAGCTTACGCTCATTGAGGAGCTTTTATGGACTGTCTGTTTTGCAAGATCATCAACCGTGAAATCCCTGCGGATATTGTCTATGAAGACGAGCACGTGCTGGCGTTCAACGACATCAATCCCCAGGCACCCACGCACCAGTTGATTATTCCCAAGAAGCACATTGCCACGCTCAATGATATTCATGCCGATGACCTGGCGACTGTCGGTCGGTTGCAATATACCGCGGCGAAGCTCGCCCAGGAGCAGGGCTTTGCCGACGATGGCTACCGCGTCGTCATGAACTGTAACGAAATGGGTGGCCAAACGGTCTATCATATCCACATGCACCTGCTCGGCGGGCGTCAGTTTACCTGGCCCGCCGGGTAAGTTGCTGTACTTTTACGACCCACGGCCAAGGAGCGAGCCATGAGGCGTCGATGCCCCCTTTCTGACCAATGGATCTATCAGTTTGATCGTGCGCTGCGCACGCTGGCGCCGCCCACGGCGCGCACAAAATCACTTGTGCCGGTATCATCTGGCGATAAAACCCTGACAGCCTTCGAGGCACACCACGTGGCAGGCATGATGCGCGTCAATCACAGTGGGGAGGTATGCCTGCAAGGGCTTTACCAGGGACAGCGGTTGTTTACGCAACGGCCGGATGCCAGTGCGCAAATGCAGCAATCAGCGACCAATGATCTTGGCCATCTGGCCCTGTTTAGCCAGCGGCTGCGGCAACTGGATAGCCGTACAAGCCTGCTTGCCCCGTGTTTCTATATAGCCTCGCTCAGTATTGGTGCGACCACGGGTGTACTGAGTGAGCGCCTTGGCCTGGGGCTGCTGGCCGCCAGCGAAACGCAAGCCGCTAGGCGGTTCAGTGATCAGCCGTCACGCCTGCCGGAGGCTGATCAGACGTCACGTACCCTGCTTCGCAAAGTGGCCGTGGAGAAAAACCACCATGCCCAACTGGCGCTAGAAGCGGGCGGTGTCAACCTGCCTGCGCCGGTGCAGTGGCTGATGCGCGGCGCCTTCAAGGCGGTCAGTAAAACGACGTATCACGGCTAACCGCTGGCAGATATCCATAAACAGCCACGCATAAAAAAGCCCCGCCAAGGCGGGGCTCAATTTACTAAAAAAGACTCAACTTATCTTGCGCAAGGTCCGAATCAACCCGTAGCGGGGGTTATTCGCCATGGATGGCGAATGTAGCGCCCATGGAGGGGTTTACAGCGCCCCCGCCAAGGGTTGTTCGGACCAGGCTATTAAGCATCGATGCGCTTGTACTTCATCCGCTTGGGCGTGTCGTTGCCCACACGCTTCTTGTGATCTTCTTCGTAGTCGGTGTAGTTACCGTCAAAGAAGACCACTTCCGAATCGCCCTCAAACGCCAGAATATGCGTCGCAATCCGGTCGAGGAACCAACGGTCGTGGGAGATCACCATGGCACAGCCCGGGAAGGCCAGCAGGGCCTCTTCCAGCGCACGCAGCGTCTCGATATCCAGATCGTTGGAGGGTTCGTCGAGCAGCAGCACGTTGGCACCCTGCTTGAGCGTTTGCGCGAGCTGCAAACGACCCCGCTCACCACCGGATAACTCATCCAGACGTTTCTGCTGGTCGTTGCCCTTGAAGTTGAAGCGACCCACGTACGCCCGTGAAGCGACCTCGTAACCATTGATGTTGAGGATATCCTGGCCATCGGAGACGGCCTGCCAGACGGTCTGCTTGTCGTCCAGAGCATCGCGGAGCTGCTCGACATAAGCGATATCCACGGTCTCGCCAAGCACCACCTCGCCGGCATCGGGCTGTTCCTGGCCGGTAATCAGCTTGAATAGGGTCGACTTACCGGCGCCGTTACCGCCCACAATGCCGACGATGGCACCGGGGGGAACCGAGAACGAAAGATCCTGATAAAGCAGCTTGTCGTCGAAGCGTTTTGCCACATCATGAAACTCGATGACCTTATCCCCCAGGCGCGGGCCGGGTGGAATATAGATCTCATTGGTTTCATTACGCTTCTGGAAATCACCGGACTGCATTTCCTCGAAGCGGTTAAGGCGTGCCTTGCTTTTCGCCTGGCGGCCCTTCGAGTTTGAGCGTACCCACTCAAGCTCCTGCTTGATGGCTTTCTGGCGAGAAGCCTCCTGCTTGGCTTCCTGACCCAGGCGCTGTTCTTTCTGCTCAAGCCACTGCGAGTAGTTGCCCTCGAACGGAATACCCTGGCCGCGGTCCAGCTCAAGAATCCAGCCCGCCACGTTGTCCAGGAAGTAGCGGTCGTGGGTAATGGCAACCACGGTGCCGTTGTAGTCGTGCAGAAAACGTTCCAGCCAGGCGACTGATTCGGCATCCAGGTGGTTGGTCGGTTCGTCGAGCAGCAGCATGTCGGGGCTTGAGAGCAGCAGACGACACAGTGCCACACGGCGGCGCTCACCGCCGGACAGGTTGCCGACCTGAGCTTCCCAGGGGGGGAGGCGCAGTGCTTCAGCGGCGACGTCTAGCTTGCGCTCGATGTTATGGGCGTCGGCCGCTTCGATAATGTTTTCCAGGCGTGCCTGCTCGCTCGCCAGGGCATCAAAGTCGGCGTCAGGCTCAGCGTAGGCAGCGTAAACGCCATCGAGTTTTTCCTGGGCTTCCTTGATAGCGCCCAGGGCTTCTTCGACGGTCTCGCGGACATTCTTGCTGTCGTCGAGTTCCGGCTCCTGAGGCAGATAACCGACGTTGATTCCCGGCATCGGACGGGCTTCACCTTCAAACTCATTATCGACACCGGCCATGATGCGCAGCAGTGTGGATTTACCCGCGCCATTCAAGCCCAGTACGCCAATCTTGGCGCCCGGGAAAAACGACAGCGAAATATCTTTAAGAATTTGCTTTTTGGGCGGCACGATCTTGCCAACCCGGTTCATGGTGAAAACGTATTGCGCCATGGAAATCCGTATAGTTGATGAAAAAAATGCCAGCGTCACCGCTGAGCGATAGGCAGATGATAGAGCCCCACGTGACGAAAGGCCAGCCAAGGAAGGCTGACCGTCCAGGTGCGGTCAGGTTGGTACCTGATGTCGCAGCGGGGAAGGCATCAGGAATGTTCCTGATGACTCTGCATCATTACTCTTCTTCGTCCCAGCCGTCATCGATCGCGCGTTTGAGGCGGCGTTCTTCAAGCCAGGCCTCAACCTGGCGTCTGGCGCGCAGGCTATCGGCTTTGTTGCTCGGCCGAGAACGGCTGTAGTGTTCGTCATTGACGGCGTCAGAGGAATCGAACTCATCCGCTTCACCGTCTTCAGGAGAGAAAGTTTCACGACTCAAGGGATTACGGCTCATGACTGGCCCTCCAACCCAAGCCGGCGTGCCGGCGTCATTATGGCTTTCTGGTTGGCAGAGCAACAGAAAGCGCCAAGCGCTTCAGCAAGCGCCTTGCCGCTATATAACGCCGGTTACGTTGAAGATCAAGCCTTGTCGTTTTATTTTTCTGTTTTTGTATCTGCCTGCTTGGCATGGAGTGCGGCGAGTGCCTGTTGCGCTTCCACACGTTCGGTCACATCTTTCTGTACGCCGATGTAGTACATCAGGTTATCGGCTTCGTCGAAAACCGGCGTGATCGACAGCTCATTCCAGAACATGGTGCCGTCTTTACGATAGTTGCGCAGCACCTCCCGCGAAGGCTTGCCTGCATTCAGCGCCTCACGAATCGCGTTGAGAGGATCTTGATCGCGATCCTCATTCTGCAAAAAACGGCAGTCCCGATATAAAATTTCATCGGCGCTGTAACCAGTGAGGCGCTCAAAGCCTTTGTTGACATAAATCAGGATGTTTTCGTCACCTTCCTGTTCAGCAACCACAATGCCGTCTTCGGAGGCGTCAACCATGCGTTCGAGCAACGCGGGGCTGATCATGGGAGATCGTTTCATCAAGGGGTCCTGTTGCAGCTCCAAACCTATCGTGGCGTATTGTCACGTAATTTTTATGATAGCAAAAGGCCGCATAACGGCTGCCACCGACTTACCATCATGGCGAGCGTTGCCCTGCTTTGCAATCCTGAACGTCACTCAACCTGCGGTAATCGCAGGGCACTGAACATCGCCGCCAGGGCGGTGGCGGACAAAACGAGCAGCAAGGCGCTACTGCCCAGCCACTGGGCCAACAGGCCGACCACCCCGCCCACCAGCAGCATCAGTACCCCCGTCAGGGTGTTCGAGAGTGCCACATAAAGGGCGCGGTTATCCTGGCTTGCCATGTCGACCAGGTAGGTTTTGCGACCCAGACGCACCCCATGATGAACAATCACCAGCGCCGCATAGACCAGTGCGTAGGGCCATATACGCTCGGAAACGACGGTCGGCAGCCACGCAATGCCTGCGCCCAGCAAACAGCATAAGGTTGTCCCGATCGCGGCATCTCGCATGACGCCTCGACTGGAGTGGTCGGCCCGCTTGCCCCACACGGGGCTTGCCACCATGGCGGCCAGGCCGGATACCACAACCAGAAGCCCCAGGCTGCTTAGCTCGCTGCCGCTTTGTTGTTGACCCAGCAGCGCCAGATAGGGAAGGGCCAGGGCGCTGGAAAGCAGCAACGCCCGGCACAGGTTGAAGTGTAAAAACGTGCGGTCTTGCTTGAGTAACGTAAGTCCCTGTATGATGCTATCCCAGGCATTTTCGCCACCTTCAACAGCGCCCGGCGTTTCCTCGATACGGGCGGCGCAGATCCCGTTGACGGCCCAGCCAAAAGCCGCAATGCCTAGCAGCGCCGCAAGTGTCACCTTGCCCAGGGAGTCATCCAGAAGCATCAATACGCCCCCGGCTGCCAGAGTGGCTGCCCCGGCAACACTGCCACTCCAGCCCATCAGGGTGCCACGGCGGCGTTTGGCAATGGTCTTGCCCATGACATCCTTGGTGGCGATGGACGAAAGGCCCCGGGCCAGCGACAGCATGACCAGTGCCATCAAGACCAGGCTGCCTCCCAGGCTGCCACTGCTCCACAACGCCAACGCTGCCAGCACGACTGCCGCCAGCGCCTGCAAGGCAGCACCGGCCACCCACACCCATTTGCGTTGCGGCTTGAGGCGAATGAAACCGGCCACAAAAATCTGCGGCAACAGTGCCCCGGACTCACGAATAGGCACCAATAGCCCGACCATCCATACCGGCGCACCGATGATGCCCATTAGCCAGGGCAATACCAGTCGTGCACTGGATAGCTCATCCGCCAGCTTATTGCCGAGTGATGCCCATAAATGCAGCATGAAGTTACGCGGTTGCTCATGGCAGGCGCTATCGGGAATGTCATCGCACATCCGGCTGTCCTCGTCGCCGGTCAGCCACTCGTAAATGCGCGATTCTGAGAGGTCATGTCTAGCCATCTAGGCTCCTTGGCAGTCGTCGTCCCGGGCGGCTCGTTTTGACGAGCCGTGTTATTCAGTACACTCTTGCTGGGCAATACCCCTGTCTAGTACAGGTGCTCACTATACGCGGTGGTTAACGCCTGCAGATTAGTTAATGCCCGCAGATTATTACGCAGTTTATTAATAGTACTCATGGATAATGGCGAGTGTCGCCAAGGAGCTCAAGGATGTCGCGTATTCAAATCCGCTATTGCACGCAATGCCAATGGCTGCTACGCAGCGGGTGGTATGCGCAGGAGCTGCTTTCCACCTTTGGCGAAACGTTGCAAGAAGTAGCGCTTTGCCCCAGTCACGGCGGCACCTTCGAAATATGGTGCGACGGCGTACTGCTGTGGGAGCGCAAACGTGATGACGGTTTCCCGGATATCAAAACCCTCAAGCAGCGGGTGCGAGACCACGTCGAACCCGCCCGTGACCTGGGCCATACCGACCGATGAATCAGGACCGCCAAGCAATTCTCTATGGGTTGGGGGCAGTTGCCCTCTGGTCCACCGTCGCCACCGCCTTCAAGGTTGCCTTGGCCTGGATGTCGCCCCTGGAACTGATGTGGCTGGCGGCGTTGGTTTCCTGGCTGCTGATGGGCGTACTGGTGGTGTACCAGGGTAACGCCAGAATAGCGCTCAACACCGGTTGGAAAACCGCTGCCTGGGCCGGGTTGATGAACCCGGTCGCTTATTACCTGGTGCTGTTTGCCGCTTATGATCGACTGCCCGGCCAGGAAGCCATGGCGCTCAATTACACCTGGGCGTTGGCCATGGCGTTTCTGGCGGTACCGCTGTTGGGGCACCGCCTGACCGTCAAGGATGTCACCGCCGGACTGGTCGCCTACGCAGGCGTCTGGGTGATCGCCACCCGTGGCAATGTGTTCGATGTCCACTTTGCCGACCCGCTTGGCGTCGCCTTTGCGCTAGCATCCACGCTGCTGTGGGCGCTTTACTGGCTGCTCAATGCCCGCGATAAACGCCAGCCGTTGGTGGGGCAGTGGCAAAACTTCACCGTCGGGTTGCCGGTATTGACGCTATTGCTGGTATGGGGGCCAGGGTTTCAGTGGCATGGCGGTTCGGCGTTGGTGGCCGGTATTTATGTCGGTCTGTTTGAGATGGGTATCGCATTTATTTTGTGGCAGCTTGCGGTTCACAAGGTGTCACGCACCGCCAAGGTCTCAAACCTGATATTTCTTTCCCCGCCTGTCTCGCTTTTGTTACTGTTTGTAGTCGTTGGTGAGTCGATTTATCCTTCAACCTTGGTGGGCCTGGTGCTTATTCTGGCAGGGTTAGGCTGGCAACAAACGCGTAGATCATAGGGTTAAGCCTTTTTTATCAGTCTTGTAAACCAATGCTTTGGCTTTTGGTTTACATATTCCTGTCTACTTAATAAGAAATTTATTGCATTAGGTTTTGTAAGTAATGTAATTTTGTTTTACGATAATTTACATTAATATTTCTGACGTAACCTATGTGTTATAAGCTATAAAGAGCAAATACATCATCAGGGTGCTTAAGCTCTTATGACGAGTAACGTGGACACGCAAGGCTCTAGAGCTTAGCACCACCAGGGTATGGAAACCGGGAATGGATGCGCCACCTGAACATAACGAGTGTTAGGAGAGTCCCGCGATAAAAAAATAACGTATCGATTGCTATCGGTGATTGCGGTGGTTTTGCTGCAGTCGCTGTCTCATATTCCATGAGGGGACCACAGATGAAAAAACTCAGCTACACCAACGGGCTTTACCAACGGTTTGGCTTGGCACGTATCATTCAGGCGGCCGCTTTCGGCACCAGCCTGACACTCCTTCCGCTCGGTCAGGCGATGGCACAATCGCTTCCATCCGATATGGCCATTCCGGGTTCATCCAATCTGCAAGAGACTGTCCAGCAGGCGATCACCCAGAATCCCGAAGTCAACGCGGCGTTCCGCGCCTTCAATGCGGCGGGTTACGACCGGGATGAGGCCTGGGGCGGTTACCTGCCAAGCGTGGATGCCACTGCTGGCGTAGGCCGCGAGTCCGTCGAAGGTGATGGCCGCGGTAGTTATGACACTGATTACGTGCAGCTCGAGTTGACCCAAATGGTCTACGACGGTTTTGCGACGGCCGGACGGGTAGAGCAACTGGACCGGGCAGAACTGGTACGTTACTACGAGCTATTGGGCGCCAGTGAAAACGTCGCTCTGGAAGCGACCAGGGCTTACGCTGATGTGCTGCGCTATCGTGAGCTGGTGCGCCTGGCTCAGGATAATTACCGCCAGCACATGCGGGTCTACGATCAGATCGAAGAGCGTGCGCTGTCCGGCGCAGGCCGCGGTGTTGATCTTGAGCAGATTACCGGTCGTGTCGCGCTGGCCGAATCCAACCTGCTGACTGAAGCCTCAAATCTGCATGATGTCTCGGCGCGCTATAACCGCATCGTCGGCGACCTGCCGGTAGAAAACCTGGCCCCCACGCCGGCATTAGAAGACGAGCTACCCAGCTCGGTGCAAGAGGCGGTCAACCTTGCCTTTGAAGGCAACCCCGACTTCCATGCCGCCATTGAAGACATTGCGGCGTCGCGGGCGGAGCAGGACATTGCAGAAGCCGGCTTTCATCCGCGGTTGGATATCGTAGGACGCACCGGCAGCAACAACGATGATTCTGCGGCAATCGGTCGTCGTGACCAGAGCAGCATCGAGCTGGTAGCCAGCATGAACCTTTATCGGGGTGGCTCGGATCTGGCCTCATTCCGGGCAGCGAGTGAACGCATCGAGGAAGCCGTTGAAAATCGCGAGCTGGCTTGCCGCAACGTTCGTCAAACGACCCAGATCGCCTACGGGGACACCCAGCGGTTGCGCGAGCAGATGCAGTACCTGAATCAGCATCGCCAGTCCATTGACCGGGTTCGCGGCGCTTATCAGCAGCAGTTCGATATCGGCGAGCGCACCCTGCTCGACGTGTTGGACAGCGAAAACGAGTTCTTCGAAGCCAGCCGAGCCTACGTGAACGCTCAGTATGATGTTGCCATTGCCGACGCCGAGACGCTGGCTTCAATGGGGCACCTGATGCGCACCCTGGATGTATCACGCGCCGACATGCCGAGCCTTTCAGACCTGGATAGCGATGGCGTCCAGATTGACGCCGAGGCTATCTGCCCGACTCAAGCGCCTGCCAACTATACGCTGGAGGATCTGGTAGGTAGTACCGGTAATGATCCGTCTTCGGGTGTCAGTACAGTGCGCTCGTTTGATGTTTGATGGGGATCGCGCCATTGATTCGCTTTCGGTCGCTGACGTTTCGGGCAATCCCTCGGAGCGTCCTTCAGCGTTCTCGGACGAGATCGTTGACACCACCCCTGCGAATGCAAACTCATTTCTTCAGGTAGCGGCCCTCAGCAGCCAGTCATCGGCCGCTGAGCTGCAAAGAGAACTTGAAGGTCAGTTGAACATGCCAACTCGCGTGGTTGACGGTGGTGGTCTTTACCGTGTTCAGGTAGGCACCACCCCTGATGCAGTATCAGGCTTTCGCCGCCAGTTGAGCGATATGGGGTATGATGAAGCGTTTCCTGTCAGCAGTTAAGTAAGAGGATGGCGCTGTAGGTTGTTTCGCGTTCTTTCAGTTTTCGTTACACAAGAACGCGAGACAGCATCGCTGGGCGCACTAATCTAAGCAGGTCGCATTTATGATTTGGGGTATGTGTGTCTAACGAAAAAGACGTAGCATCAGACGAACCATCTACTCGAACCGATACAGATGAGCTTCTTGAATGCTTGATCGCTGTGGCATCCATTCATCACCACGATGCCACACGAGAAGCGCTGACTGCCGGTCTCCCACTAGAGGAAGGCAGGCTGACGCCCGGCGTGTTGGGGCGTGCAGCGGCGCGCGCTGACCTGACGGCTCGGCTGGTCAAATCACGCCTGTCGCAGCTGAACCCCGCCCTGTTTCCAGCGATTCTGCTCCTGGAATCGGGGCGCGCCTGTGTGCTGCTCAACCTGGACATTAAAAATGGCCAGGCGGAAGTCATTTTCCCCGAGCTGGGCGAGGCAAGCTCCATTGTCAGCCTGGTCGGCCTTCAGGACGCCTACAGCGGCCAGTCGGCCTATGTCAGGCCCAAGTTCCGCTTTGATGCGCGTGGCCCCGAGGTCAAGAAGCAGCGCTCGCGGCACTGGTTCTGGGGCGTTATCCGCGAAAACCGCAAGCTTTACCGCGATGTATTGATCGGCTCGGCGGTGATCAACCTGTTTGCTGTGGCCATGCCCCTGTTCGTGATGAACGTTTACGACCGGGTAGTCCCCAACGCGGCCACCGAGACGCTCTGGGTGCTGGCCGTCGGCATCTTTATCGTGCTGTGTTTCGACCTGGCGCTACGCCTGATGCGCAATGCCTTTGTCGACCTGGCCGCCAGCCGTGCCGATGTGAAACTGACCTCAAGCATCATGTCACGGGTGCTCGGCATGCGCATGGAATCCAAGCCAGCGTCAACAGGCTCCTTTACCGCCACGCTGCAATCCTTTGAATCCGTGCGGGCGTTTATCGGCTCTGCCACCATCGTGGCGCTCGTGGATCTGCCTTTTGTCATTCTGTTTGCCTCGATTATCGCGCTGATTGGGGTGCCGCTGGTGATTCCCATTGTGGTCGGCGCGGTGTTCGTTTTCCTTTATGCACTGGCCGCGCAGAGTAAGCTGCACGAGCTCTCTGAAACCACCTGGCGCATCGGCGCCCAGCGCAATGCCACCCTGGTGGAGTCCGTCGGCAACCTGGAAACCGTCAAGGCGCTGCGCAGCGAAAGCCGTTTACAGGGCATGTGGGAAAGGGCGTCGGCGTTTCTTTCCCGTACGGCGGCCCAGTTGCGCCTGGTCAGCTCGTCCGTCACCAGTGTGGCGCTATGGACACAGCATACGGTGGCGGTGGCGATCATCATTATCGGTGTCTACATGATCATCGAAGGTGATTTGACCCAGGGCGGGCTGATCGCCGCTTACCTGCTATCTTCCCGGGCAATGGCGCCAATCAGTCAGGCGGCGGGGTTGATGGCCCAATACCACCAATCATCCACGGCGCTCGAGTCACTCAACGAGGTGATGGACAAGCCTACCGAGCGCGTTGAGGGAAAGGCCTATATCAACCGTCCCGTGGTGCAGGGCGATATCAAATTCGACGGCGTCAGCCTGAGCTACCCGGAGGCAGAGCGTAGCGCGCTCAACGACGTGAGTTTCCGGCTCAAGCCGGGTGAGAAGGTCGCCCTGATCGGTCGTATCGGTTCGGGCAAATCAACCCTCAGCAAGCTGTTGCTGGCGCTTTACCAGCCCACTGGCGGTGCCATCTTCCTGGATGATGTCGACATACGCCAGTTCGACCCCATGCAGCTGCGGCGGCACATCGGCTACGTGCCCCAGGATATCGCGCTGTTTTTCGGTACCCTGCGCGAGAACATCGTCGCCGGAGCAGGCAGCGAGGGCGTTGATGACGAGGCACTGCTCGAGGCTGTCCGATTGAGCGGCCTTGAGTCACTGGTCAAGTCACATCCTCACGGGCTTGATCTGCCGGTCGGCGAGGGCGGCAATATGCTCTCCGGTGGTCAGCGTCAATCGGTCGCCATTGCGCGTGCGCTGGTGAACAGTCCGAGCGTGCTGCTGCTCGACGAACCCACCAGCGCGATGGACCACGCCAGCGAAGAGGTGCTGAAGAAAAACCTGACGCGTTTCAGTCAAGAAAAAACCATGGTGATCGTTACCCACCGCACCTCGCTGCTCTCGCTTGTCGACCGCATTATCGTGATGGACGCGGGCAAAGTGGTTGCCGATGGCCCGCGCGAGCAAGTCGTCGAAGCCTTGCGTAAAGGCCAGGTCGGGAGGGCGAGCTAATGGCGAAAAAACGTAAATCCGCCGAACAGCAGGGCTTTGAAGCGCTGGGCCGGTTCAGTGAGAAGGGCGGCAAACCCTTTCGCCCGTTCATGGACCGGTTGTTTTCCAAGCGTGTCACGTCAGCCCATATAAATCGGGACTGGGCCAGTGATGCCGACTGGGCGCGCATGCAACAGGACCCCCTCCGCGCACGCGGATTTCTCTACGGCATCGTGCTGGCCATCATCGCGCTGCTTGTCTGGGCTTCTTTTGCGGAAATTGACGAAGTCACCCGTGGCCAGGGCCGCGTCATTCCCGCCCAACAGCTGCAGCGCGTCCAGTCATTTGACGGCGGCGTGGTCGAGGAAATCCTTGTCCAGGAAGGCGAGATGGTCGAAGCGGGCGAGGTCATCATGCGCATCGACCCCACTCGCTTTGTCTCCGATTTTCGTGAGAACCGGGTGCAGGCCCAGGCGCTAAAAGCCCGAGCCGAGCGGCTGCGTGCCCTGGTGACGGACACTGACTTCTCGCCAGGCGAGGAGCTGCTGGAAAAAGCGCCACTCGCCGTTTCGCAAGAGCGTGAAGCCTATCAAAGTAGCCTATACGAATTACGCCAGCAGGAAGCCGTTATTCGCGACCGCATCCGCCAACGTGAAGCCGAGCTGCGCGAGGCAAAACTACGGCGCGATACCGCCAGCCGGGAGTTGCAAATGGCCAGTGAGGAGCTTCAGCTCACGCGGCCTCTGCTATCCTCCGGCGCCGTATCGGAAGTCGAAGTGCTGCGTCTGGAGCGCGAAGTTTCCCGTAACCGCGGCGAGCGCGATCAGGCCAATGCCGCCATTGAGCGGCTCGAAGCCGCCGTTGAGGAAAGTGAGTCGCAGTTGCGTGAACTGGGCGCTGAACGGCGTAGCCAGTGGCGCAACGACCTGTCCGATACGCTGAGTGAAATTGCCGCGTTGGATGAAGGCAGTTCGGGCCTGGAGAATCGCGTGCAGCTTGCCGATATTCGCTCGCCAGTGAAAGGGGTCGTGCAAACCCTGCACATCACGACCATCGGTGGCGTTGCTCAAGCCGGGCAGGAAGTCGTCGATATTATTCCTACCGATGACCGGCTATTGGTCGAAGCGCGCATTGCACCCCAGGACATCGCTTTCCTCACCCCTGGGCAGGAGGCAACCGTCAAACTGACGGCCTACGACTATTCCCAGTATGGCGGTTTAAAGGCCGAGCTCGAAAACATCAGTGCTGACACGATTACCGATGACGATGACAACACCTTTTATCGCGTAAAGGTACGTACCGAACAGGGTGAGATCAATAACGAAGACATGGACATCATTCCCGGCATGACGGCCCAGGTGGATATCATGACCGGCAAGCGTACGGTGATGGAGTTTCTCCTGAAACCTGTCCTGCGTGCGTGGAATAATTCATTAGGGGAACGCTGATGAACCACCTTTTTGTCACACAAGACCAGGCGTTGATGCCCCGCTGGCAAGCCGCCTTTGCCGAGGCTGAGTGCGTTACTGTTGAGCAGGCCGAGGCGCGGGCGGATGCTGACACCCTGGTGTGGTTATTAAAAGAAGAGCATGGCAATGAAGAGTCTTCTCTCGTGCGCCGCCTGTCTCAGCGTGCCACCGTTGTAGTGCTGTCGATGATGCCGGAAAACGGCGCGGCGATGGAGGCGCTTCAACAAGGCGCAAGAGGCTACGCCCACGCGCTGAGTCCCGCCGATTCGCTAAAGCAAATCGCCACGGTGGTAATGAACCAGGGGATCTGGGTACCGGCCGAACTGATGGCGCAAGTCATGGGCAGCACCTGGCGGCTACTCAAGGGAGACGAACAGGTTCAATCATCGGTGTTGGAAGTACTGACTCAACGTGAGCGCGAAGTAGCGTTGGCAGTGGCCAAGGGAGCCAGCAATAAAGTCGTGGCCCGAGAACTCGATATAACGGAAAGAACCGTCAAAGCTCACTTGACCGCTATCTTTGCCAAGCTCGATATCCATGACCGGTTACAACTGATCATCAAGCTGACCGGGAAAGGCGCATCAGCAAAGGCAAACGAGGTCCTCAGTTACTCCACCTCAAAGTAGTCAGCCAGTAGCAAGCGGCTATAACCTCTTTGGTGGATAGCAATCTGTCAGCCTTGACGCCCAGCTATCTAGCCCTTTTCTATGCCGCTGGGGCGATTTAAAGCCCCCCAGTACGTATGAAGTACCTACCGAAATAGTCCCCCATCCTGTACCACGGTCCAATACTAAGCTTTCCCAGTCTGGCCTAGTGTGACTATCAATATAAAACCTTATTTCTGTTGTTAGAGGATGACTCCTATGAGCATTGCAACCGTTGTTACCATTACTGGTCAGGCCTGGGCACGCGATCCTGACGGTAACCTGCGCGAACTGGCTGTTGGTGATGTTCTTCAGGAAGGTGAAACGCTCGTCACCTCTACCAATGGCAGTGTGCAACTTGATTTTGACGACGGTCTGCCTCCGACGCTGATCGGCGGCAACGAAGAAGTCGCGATCACCAATGACGTGGATGCCGAGAATGCACCTACCGAAGAAGAAACCGTCGCCCAGGACGGAGAGGTAGAAGCGCTCCTCTCCGCACTGGAAGAAGAAGACGGCGACATCCTTGAACTCCTTGAAGCAACCGCCGCAGGCGGTGGTGCTGCCGGTGGTGGCGGCGGCGGTGGCGCCGACTTCGTCCAGCTCGCGCGCATCGAAGAGTCTGTTCAAGGTTTGCAGTTTGAGTATGCAGGTGGTGTGGATGGTGGCCCGCCTGCGGTTGAGTTTGCCGAAGCTCCTGTCGAAGACGATGCAGCGGTCGAAGATACCGACGCCATTGCAGGTATTATTTTAAACCCCATTGCGGGCGACGATACTGTTAATGAAACTGAAGCGGGTCAAATCGTTACGCTGACCGGTAGCGTCACCGGCGATGCGGGTGAAGGCGACACGGTCACACTCACCATCGGTGATCAAACCTATAGTGGCCTGGTCGATGCCGATGGCAATTTTGCTATCGATGTCGACGGCGACGTGCTTGCCGCCAACGATACGGTAAGTGGCAACGTTACCGGCACTGATGATGCAGGCAACGAATTTAGCGCTGATACTGACCGCGAGTATGCGGTTGATACCACCGCTGAAGCGGGCATTACCATTGATCCGGTCACTGATGACAACACTGTCAACGAAACTGAATCGGGGCAGGCCATTGCGATCACCGGTAGTGTGACCGGCGATGCCGCAGAAGGTGACACGGTTACGCTTACCATCGGCGAGAATGAATACACCGGCCAGGTCGATGCTGATGGGAACTACAGCATTGATGTAGATGGCGATGTCCTTGCCGACAACGACACCATTGAAGCCAATGTCAGTGGTTCCGACGAAGCGGGTAACGAATTTAGTGCGGATACCATCCGCGAGTACGCGGTGGACACCACCGCCGAAGCGGGTATCACCATTGATCCGGTGACCGATGACAATACCGTCAACGAGACCGAAGCCGGTCAGACCATTGCGATCACCGGTAGCGTGACTGGCGATGCCGCCGAAGGCGACACCGTTACGCTGACCATCGGTGAGAGCGAATACACCGGCCAGGTCGATGCGGATGGCAACTACTCGATCAACGTCGATGGCGACGTGCTGGCAGCCAATAACACCATCGGCGCCAACGTCACTGGCACCGATGAAGCCGGTAACGAATTTAGTGCTGATGCCAGCCGCGAGTACGCGGTGGATACCACCGCCGAAGCGGGCATTACTATTGATGCCATCACTGGTGACGACGTGGTCAACGGTGAAGAAGCGGAAGAAGGCAACCAAGTCACCATCACCGGTAGCGTCTCAGGTGATGCCGCCGAAGGTGACACCGTTACCCTGACCATCGGTGACCAAAGTTACGAAGGCACCGTGGGTGAAGACCTCACCTACAGCATCGACGTGGACGGTGAGGTGCTGGCCGCCAATGACACCATCGGCGCCAACGTCACTGGCACCGACGAAGCGGGCAACGCCTTCAGTGCGGATACTAACCGCGACTACAGCGTCGATACCGAAGCCAGTGCCACGATCAGCATTGACCCGGTGACTGACGACAACACCGTCAACGAAACCGAAGCGGGTCAGACCATTGCGATCACCGGTAGCGTCACCGGCGATGCCGCCGAAGGCGACACCGTTACCCTGACCATCGGTGACCAAAGCTACGAAGGCACCGTGGGTGAAGACCTCACCTACAGCATCGACGTGGACGGTGAGGTGCTGGCCGCCAACGATACGATTGCAGCCAACGTCACTGGCACCGATGAAGCCGGTAACGAATTTAGTGCTGATAACACCCGCGAATACGCGGTAGATACCACCGCTGAAGCCGGCATTACTATCGACGCCATCACCGGTGACGATGTGGTCAACGGTGAAGAAGCGGAAGAAGGCAACCAAGTCACCATCACCGGTAGCGTCTCAGGTGATGCCGCCGAAGGTGACACCGTTACGCTGAACATCGGTCAGAGTGAGTATACCGGCCAGGTGGACGCCGACGGCAACTACGCCATTGCGGTAGATGGTGATGTTCTGGCATTGAATGACAACGTTCGAGCTAATGTGTCTGGTACTGACGAGGCAGGCAACGAATTCAGCGCCGATAACGCCCGCGAGTATATGGTCGATACCGCCGCTGAGGCCAGTATCACCATTGACCCGGTGACTGACGACAACACCGTCAACGAAACCGAAGCGGGTCAGACCATTGCGATTACCGGTAGCGTGACCGGCGATGCCGCCGAAGGCGACACCGTTACCCTGACCATCGGTGACCAAAGTTACGAAGGCACCGTGGGTGAAGACCTCACCTACAGCATCGACGTGGACGGTGAGGTGCTGGCCGCCAACGATACGATTGCAGCCAACGTCACTGGCACCGATGAAGCCGGTAACGAATTTAGTGCTGATAACACCCGCGACTACAGCGTCGATACCGAAGCCAGTGCCACGATCAGCATTGACCCGGTGACTGACGACAACACCGTCAACGAAACCGAAGCGGGTCAGACCATTGCGATCACCGGTAGCGTCACCGGCGATGCCGCCGAAGGTGACACCGTTACGCTGACCATTGGTGACCAAAGTTACGAAGGCACCGTGGGTGAAGACCTCAC